>NZ_JBLWSJ010000005.1:0-395639 GCF_048452665.1 Pantoea graminicola
CAGCGCAGCGGACGCAAACGGCAACACTACCAGCCTGAGCCACGACCTGCTGCTGATCACCCACTACAACAGCAGCATCCCGAAGGTGACCGTCAACCCGGTGACGCTGGCGGATGCCGTGCAGCATGATGGTGAGACGTGGTACGTTCTCAGCGGCACGATGGAAGCGCCGCTGCCGCTGAAAAGTTTCTCGGTGCAGGTTGACGATACTTTCCACTGGAACACGGCAGTCATTCAGGCAGACGGCAGCTGGCGGGCGGAAATCAGCGCCGCCGAACTCTCTGAGGGAGGGAATAACCTGATGTTCGGCGTGCTGGACGGCGCCGGAAACTGGTTTGAAAAGGCTGGTTACGTCACGGCCGACCTGACCACGCCAGTCACGGACAGCGGCAGCGAGCCAGTCCTTGCCATGGATACGCCCTTTGGCGATGGCCTGCTGAGTCGCGCGGAGAAAAAAGAGGTTGAGACGCTGACCGGCACCACGGGCACCAGCGGCAGCGGTCAGACGGTCACGGTCAGTATTGGCGGGAAGCATCACGCTGCAACCGTCAGCGACGACGGTCACTGGAGCCTCTCCCTGACGCCGGTGATGATGAAAACCGGTTTTGGCAAAGGCCAGCACGATATCGTCGTCACCGCGACGGATGCAGCAGGCCACAAGGCAGTGATGACGACCCATTTCCAGGTGGAGGCTTGTGCGCCGAAAGCGGCGGCTAAACATCTCAGCGACAGTCCCCCGATTCATGCGGAGGCCAGCCACGATCAGCCACTGGCGGGAACGACTGAAACCGATGCTCTCTTTACGGTGAACGCCGGGGAGCATCAAAGCCAGACTCTGGTCACACGTCAGGAGACCCGGACCCATCAGCCTGAAAGCACTGAGGCGGAAACGTCCACGCAGAGCGGAGAAAGGCTGATCGCTGGCGGAGCTGATGGAGATGTTAACCCCGTTTCGCACAGCGCGGCGGCGGAAAGGGGGGACTCGCAGGTGACTCTTGCTGCGGTAGCCCAGGAGGGCCAGGAGACGACCGCTATTCAGGATAGCAGCAGCGCAGGCATCGCTCATGTTGAGGCACCGAATCCTGCAACTGAGGCCGTCAGCGTCTTCGGGTCAGAAAACAGTGACGACTTTACGTTTTCCTTGACGAATCTGCTCACCCGGCCGGACAACGTGGCAGGCCACGACACGCTACCGTTGAATGATACGCACGATACGCTGGACTTTGCCCAGCTCGGACTGAAGGCAGAAAACCACGAGGCGATCGATCTGGCCGCTTTCAGCAGTTACAGTGTCACGCCAGCGCAGACCGATCTGCCGGAGCCGACCCACGAGGCACTCTCGGTAAAAAGCGCGGATGGCAACGTGGTCACGCTGAGTGATACTGAAGGCGGCGTCTGGCACGATGCGGCACCGCGTGCTCTGGATGGTCAACCGGCCGATCTCTACCCCAGCGGTTCTGTCGGCCATCAGGGTTCACTGGCTGATATCCTGAACCAGCATAATCAGCTTCAACATCTGGCGTGATCCTGACTGCCGGGGCGGATTTTCGCCCCGGCCTGTTTGCACTTTCTACTACGTTCTGACTGCCATTTCAGGCAGACAACCCTTCATCCCGTTATTCAGCCTGATGTAAATCAGGCTGTCAGCTTGATCTCGCGGGAAATGGCAGGTGAACTATTCGATCACCACCGCCTTAACTGCCCAGGCGGGATTCAGGCAGAGGAAAACGGGCCGCCCTTATCCTTCAGCATGGGTCGTTTAGTCTTCAGAAGCCGATATTCAGACGAAACATGAGCATCTGATCCTGTGAACGCGCGGCGTCAAGACCCAGCGTAGCCTGATAAGCGAGACCCGGGGTGATATTGTGAGGCAACAGAAAATCAATGGCGGTCCCTATCGTCATACTCTGGCGGCTCTGCTCTGTAAGCGGCACCTGCCAGGTATCATTGCCCGTGTCGGCATAGCCTACCCTGGCCTCACCCGTGTGATTCAGCATCTGTGCATACTCCAGCCGACCCTGCAGGCGCATGACCCCCCATGGGGCAGGAACCGCGCGTTCTCCGCGCAGGCCTCCGCCCGTGATGACCTGCGAGAAGGTCTGCGGGGCATAGGCCAGGCTGAAGGCACCTGCGCGGGTTTCACTGTAGCCATCCAGTCTGGTCCGGAAATACTGCAGACGGGCATAGGGTGAAATCAGTGTATCCGTTGAGCGAAACTCATAACCGGATGTCAGCGCGCTGAATATCTGGCGTCCTGAGCGACTGCCTCGCGCCTCTGCCGCGTTTTCTTTAACATGACGCCGGCTGTCAAAGCTCATCTGCCCCTGTCCAAGCAGCCCATCGACAAAAAAAGTGCCGGGATGATAACTGCCATAGAGCGCAGTGCTGAATGCCCGCCCGCTGGATTCTGAACGGTTATCGCCAATGTCGCTGACGTCGCGTCCGAAGCCCATTCCCATGCCAGCGGTTAACGCGGGCGTAATCCGGTAATCGCCCCCGGTGGAGATGCCCGCCGTTGTGTGACTGAAACGTATGCCATTGTCCTTATCGCTGCCAAAGTCAATGTAGCCGCCTGTCCAGAAAGAGAAACGGTCAGCCTGCTGCGACGGTGTGAAAGGCAACGACGGGTAGGGTTCTGCACGGCTGTCTGTGAGCGGACGCTGATGTTGCCAGGCCGTGGCCCATATTTTCTGATCGGCATCCTGCTCTGGTCGCGATGAGGGCATCGTGAAGCGAATGCCACTCATATCAGAGGGCAAATCTGCGCCGCTGTGTAGCTGCTCAAGCCGGTCACTGAAGTTATGCAGTTGCGCACGAGCAAAACTTTGTGCCGCGCGATACTGCGCACTGACCATACCTATAACGTCGGCATCCCGGGCCGGATTGGGACGTTCCGTAATCGTCAGCAGGATCCGGGCAGGCTCGGTCGCTCCGCTGGGGCCGCTCAGCGTATACCTGAGAACGACGCTTCCACTGGCCTGAGCCGCTGCGGTGAATAGCAGCTCGTAGTCTGCGCCGGTAGCGCGCACAGAGGCAGTGCCTGTACTGCGTTCCGGCTGGTCAAGAAGCTGTGCGCCTGTGAACGGCCCTCCGGTAGCGCCGCTGGTAAGTGAGATCGCAACGGACTGACCCGCGTTGAGCGTGGCACTGTGATCCGTCGCAACGGCAGAAGCAGCACCAATCTCAAGGGTGTATGCCGTTTGCAGCGTATTCCCGGTCGCATCAGTAACCTGAATAGTGAAGGCGCTATTACCGCTGCTCTGCGGCGTACCGCTAAGCTGGCTGTCAGCAAACGTCAGTCCGGCAGGTAGCGGCCCGTTAAGCTGCCACTGATAAGGCGCCACGCCCCCGTTTACATTGAAAGTCTGAGCATACATTTTTCCTGCAACACCCGGAGGCAGTGCGCCGCGTCCGGGTTGCATCAGCAGGAGGGGTTGCATCGCGGCATTTACAGCCAGCGTGTAGCTTGCTGTGCCGCTGGATCCGGAACTGTCCACGGCTGAAATCTGGAAGGTATAGGTTCCTGCAGCGGCAGGTGAACCTGACAGAACGCCGGTCGACGCATTAAGCGTTATCCCGGCGGGCAGGCTGGCGGCACTAAAAGAGTAAGGGCCATTACCACCCTTGACGCTGAGCGTCTGGCTCCAGTTTTTTCCTGCAGTTGCCGGTGGCAGAGCGCCACTCGCTGGCGACAGAGTTAAAAGGATCGGCGAGACACTGAGTGAAACATGGGCGCGAGGCGAGGAACCGCTGCTGTTTGCGGCAGTGTAGGTGAAGCTGTCGTTACCGACATAACCCGCAGCGGGGCTATAGGTAATGACTGTGCCGCTGACGACTGCTGTGCCGTGAACCGGCATGTCTACGAGAGTCACGGAGGTGACTGTGCCGGACAAACTGAGCGTGACAGGGTTGTTATTACTGTTTGCAGCGACAGTGGCTGCACTGTCGCTGGCTACCGGTGGTGCACTATTGACGATCAACAGATAATCAGTGCTGCCCGTAGCACCCAGCGTATCCCTGGCAGCGATCCGAAAGTTATAGTGGCCTGCCACAGAGGGCGTTCCTGACAGGGTTCCTGATGCGGAATTTAATGTGATACCCGGCGGAAGCGCGGTGCTGGTCCAGGTATAGGGTGCGGTGCCACCGGATGCAGCCAATGTCTGCGACCAGGCGGTGCCAGCCGTCGCTGCCTGAAGCGCACCCGCAGCAGGGGACACCGTGAGAACAGGGGCGCTGATAGTCAGCGAGACTGTGGCATCGGAGGATGTCCCGCCACTGTTTGAGGCATGCCATGTGAAACTGTCGCTGCCGGAAAAGCCGGCGACAGGCGTATAAGTGACCGTCGACGCCGAGAGGGTGGCGGTACCATGCGAAGGTGGCGTGACGAGGGTAACGGCAGCAGGTGTGCCGCCAGTCAGGGCCAGCGGTATCAGGTTATTCACACTGCCGGACGCGACAGTGCTGCTGCTGTCAGCCGAGACGGGCGGTGCCTCTGCGCGGTTTACCGTGATGCTGTAGGCGCGGGTCGATCCATCCTGTGCAGTAACCACCACAGAAATAGTGTTGTTGCCTGTCGTCAGGCCAATGCCCGGCGTGGCGGAGCCTGAAGCGACGATCTGACCATTGACGCTGACGGTAGCATGATTTTCACTCACTACGGGCGTGACGGAGATGGATGTCACACTGTCTGTGACCGACGCACTGTAATTGCTGGTCAGGGAGCTGAACGAAGGCGACAGCGAGCCTGACGAAAGCGACAGCCCGGCAAGGGTTGCGTCACTGGATGCGGTAATGGCGCTGGTGCAGGTAAACACCAGATTGCTTATCTGTCCATGTGACGTTGTGGCACGAACCGCAAGACCATAAACTTCCAGGCTGCCCGAAGGAACGGTAATTGAAACATTATGCGCGCTGTTACTTGTCGAGTTTGTCGCATTGTAAGTCTGGGCATTACTCAGGTCATTACGGGCCAGGCTCACACTGTCAGTATTCATCGGGGGAAGCCCCACACCTGTGCCGCTATCGGTGAAGCTGAGCGTCAGAGTATCGCCGGGGGCGAAGTCTGTGGCCGGATATCTGTTGCCGCTGTAGGAAAGCGAAGAGGAGCCCGATAAGCTGTTAAGGACTGCACAACCATTTGAAAGCGCGAGTGCCCGATTTGCTGAACATAACAACAGCAATATGCAAAGCACGTTTGCAGCTAAACGTTTAAAAGACAAAGTCTGCGCCATCAATTACCCCAAAGTCAGTCAGGAAAGTTAATCTGAAAATCATCATGCAATGGCGTGCCTGACAGCCAGCGTGAACTGCTACAGCGACGGTTGCTGAATCCTATGCTTGTGGTTTTAACATCGGCATGAAGTCGCAAAACTCAAATAGTTAATGCACGCATCCGCAGCAGGAACAGATGGATCAGGGAAGGATGTGCGCCTGCCCGTCAGAGCAAGAGAAAAAAAAGGAATGCGTCATTAAATGGGATTCAGGAAAGCGGCTGAGAACGTGGTCAACAGATAATGCGTCTGTTTATAGAGTAAAAATAGACAGGAGAGCGCCTGGTCTGGTTCAGGCAGGGGCAAAAAAAGGCCGCAGAAAATAGTGAGGCACTTCTGCTTTGAGTAAATCTGAGAATTGATTGTTACGTAATGACAATTGAGAAGCAGCACGCTTAGTCCAGGCAGGTACGTGCCTGTTCGTAATAAGGTCATTTATTTTCCGAATGCTCTGGCCCGATGCCCTGACCGGGGCAGGGAGCCAGAAGCGGAAATCAGCGAGAATTAATCCAGAATCAGTATGTCGCCATAATTATACGCCTGAACAGCATTATCCCCGCTCTCAAGCAATATATTGCCGTTCTCATCAATACCGCGACATTCGCCGGTATGCTTCAGCGATTTTTCGGCATCCAGCGAAATCGTGACCTGCGCATTCAGACCATACATGCGGGTTTCATAGGCATTTTTCAGTGCAGCAAAACCCATTTCTGACCAGATTTCAAAGTAGTCCTGCCAGCGGGCAATAAGCATCTCCAGAATCTGGTCGGCACTGTTTTTGCTGAACTGCTCAAGGGTGGCGGTGGCATAGGGGACATCTGCAGGCGCGGCAACGCGATTGATCCCGATACCGATGTAAAGCGCCTTACTGTCGGCTTCAATCAGCGTTCCGCTTATTTTGGCTCCATTCACCAGAATATCGTTGGGCCATTTAATGCGGATATCGGCATCGCTGATGTAAAGACTCAGCGCATCGTGGATAGCCAGGCCCGCCACCAGCGACAAAGAGGCGATATCCTGACGCTGTTCCGGTCGGGGAACCACCAGCGTTACAGCAATATTGCCTTCCGGTGTCTGCCACACACGGTTAAAGCGCCCCCGGCCAGCCGTCTGCATTTCAGCCGAAACGGCAAAGTTCATCCTGCCTGTTGAGTGGACACGACGTCTGGCTTCAGTGTTAGTACTGTCAACACTCTTGAGTTTAATAAGTTGCATAACACACAGATAGAAAGATAAAGAGTGCGCAATCATACCTTATGTAAACTCTGTTTTTCGAGTCTGGTTTACAGGCGGGCAACGTTCATGGGGTGATGTCGGGCGCGCAGCTTAACGCGCATGCTGCAAGGATAAGGGCACAGGGAGCCGATAACGTTAATGCCTCTTGTGCTTTCCCCATCGATCAGGAATGCTCTGTTACGCCTGAACCCGCAGTCACGGGTGAAAACATAAGGACAAAATTCATGGACATCGCTATCCGAACCCCTCTGATACATTCACTGCCTTTAAGTCAGCATTGCGGCAGCCACGTCTGGCTCAAGATGGAATCGTCGCAGCCGACCGGCTCGTTTAAGCTCAGAAGCGCAGGGCATGTATGCCGTCACTATGCAGAGACGGGCGCGAAAGGTTTTATCAGCTCCTCCGGCGGTAACGCAGGCATCGCCGTGGCGCACAGTGGCCGCAGGCTGGGATTACCCGTCACCGTGGTGGTACCGGAAACCACCTCCGCCAGAGCCAGAGAGCTGATTGAGCAGGAAGGCGCCAGGCTAATCGTTCATGGAAAAATCTGGAGTGAAGCCAACGATTACGCCCTGTCGCTGGCGACAGAAGAGCAGGTCTATGTGCACCCTTTTGACCACCCCCTTTTATGGGAAGGGATCAGTTCTCTGGTGGATGAGGTAATAAGCGAAGGCGTCAGACCGGATGCGGTGATCCTCTCTGTGGGCGGTGGCAGCCTGTTATCCGGCATCGCGAAAGGGCTGAACAATCACCAGTTAAGCCATATTCCTGTCTACGCGGTGGAAACCGAAGGCACGGCCTCGCTGAACGCCTCTCTGAAGGCCGGTCAGCTTGTCAGGCTGGATAAGGTCAGCGGTATCGCCACCACCCTGGCCGCCAGCCAGGTGTGCGAAAATGTGTTCAACGTGGCTACCCGGCTGGATGTCAGAAGCAGAGTCGTCTCAGATGACGAGGCGCTCAGGGCCTGCCGTCGCTTTCTCGATGATCACCGCGTGCTGACAGAGCCCGCCTGCGGCGTGTCGCTGTCACTGCTGTACGATCGCAAAGTGACGTTTAATCCTGAAGATAACGTTCTGGTCATTGTCTGCGGGGGTGCCTCTGTGACGCTGGCAGACATCACCGGCTGAACAGCCAACGCCTCTGTTCAGCGGATGAACTGGCCGGACGGTGGCAGGTGCGTTTCTGACATGCCGCCGCTGACTGAACGCGATGCCCGCACATGGGATCAGATCGGGCTTTCTGCCGCAGTCATCATGGCCGGTAACGCGCTGACCAGCCTGTCCACGGCCAGCCGGACCTTCAGCGAGAGATGTGGCGTATGAGGCCAGACCGCATAGACATTCTGATTTTCCGACCGCCACGCTTTCAGGAGCTGTGTCAGATCGCCGCTGATGAGGTTATCCCGCACCAGCCAGTAAGGCAGCCAGGCAATCCCGCCGCCCGCCAGCGTGATATCCCTGACCGCCTGCATATCATCCATTCTGAAGCGGGCGGGCGGAAGCATCTCAACGATCCCGCCGCTCTCGTTTATGAAGCGCCACCGGAGCATTTGTCCAGAACGGATATAGGCAACCGCGTCATGATCCCTCAGCGCATCCGGTGATGCCGGCTCTCCGGCCCGCTGGAGATAGTCGGGAGACGCGCAGAGCACCATGCTATGCGAGGCGAGTTTACGGGCAACCAGGCGACTGCTGTCAGAGAGTGTGCCGATGCGGACGGCCAGATCAAATCCCTCTTCAATTAAATCGACCGGGCGATCGCTGAATGAGAGTTCCAGTTCCAGGCCGGAATGCTCTTTCGCCAGTGCATAGAGCAGGGGCGAAATACAGAGGTGGCCGAACAGCACCGGCACAGAGACGCTGAGTTTCCCGCTGACCCGCAGTTTTCCCTCCTCCAGGATCTCCTCCGCGCTGCTGATTTCAGCCAGCGCCCGGCGGCAGGCCTCATAAAAAAGTGTGCCCTCATCCGTCAGGCTCTGGCTGCGGGTGGTGCGGTTAAAGAGCGTGACGCCCAGCCGCTCCTCAAGTCTGGCAATGGTTTTAGCCACCGCAGAGCGGGTGACGTGAAGTTTCAGGGCCGCCTGTGAAAAACTCGCCGACTCCGCCGCAGCCACAAAGATCGGAAGAGTGTTCATCTCGCTTTTCATATTGTCGCCATTCAGGAATCAATTTGGGGAAATAGTATCGCCACTGTCGCCTTAATGGCAGTGTTAGGATGCGGTTTCTGTTATCAGCCCGGAGAAATTCCTGTGAATCGCACCATGAAACGCTGGACGTTAAACCAGCCTGGCCGTTCTGCCCTGACACTGATCGACACCGATATTCCGCAGCCCGGTCCCCATGAGGTGCTGGTGCGGGTGAACGCCGTCGCGCTCAACTACCGTGATAACGCCATTATTGAGGGCAGGATGGGGGAAGGCATGGTGATGCCCCTGACGCCGGGTTCCGATATGGCAGGCGTGGTCGAGGCTGTCGGACCCGGCACGACCCGTTTCCATACCGGCGATCGCGTCATCTCCTCGTTTAATGCCGACTGGATCGACGGCAGGCTGCACAATAACGCCAGAGCACCCCACTACAACACACTGGGTTATGGGATTCAGGGTGTGCTGGCCGAATATGTGGTGATGCATGAAAACTGGCTGGTCAGGGCCCCGCTCACGCTGACCGATGCCGAGGCCAGCACGCTGGTCTGTGCCGGTCTGACGGCCTGGTTTGCGCTGGTTGAACGTGGCGGCCTGCGTCCGGGAGAAACCGTGCTGGTGCAGGGCACCGGTGGCGTGTCGCTATTCGCGTTGCAGATTGCCAAATCCCTGGGGGCAGAAGTCTTCGTGACCTCATCCAGTGATGAGAAGCTGGCTGCGGCGCTGGCACTCGGGGCCGATCATGCGATAAACCGCCATAAAGAGGAGTGGGTCGAGGCCATTCACCGCCTGACAGACGATCGCGGCATCGATCACGTCGTTGAAACCGTGGGCGGTCGTAACTTTGCAAACGCTGTGCGCGCGGTCGCCTCACAGGGCCGCATCTCCCTGATTGGGATGATGGATACGCAGGATACCGCCGCGCCCGGCGGATTACTGCTGCTCAAATCCCCTGTTATTCAGGGTATCGGTGTAGGACATCGTCGTGCGCTGGACGATCTGACCCGCGCCGTGGATCAGATCGGACTGAAACCGGTTATCGATTCCACCTTCTCTTTCGGGGCACTGCCGGAGGCGCTGGCGGCGCTTGAACGCGGACCCTTCGGGAAAATCGTCATCGAGCTCAGCTAAGCTCCCGGGTAAATCGCAGCCGAAGCGGAATAAAGATGGCGAAACCTGGAAGTCATACAGTCTGTAGCAGTAACCGGAGGGCTTCACCCGGTAAAGGTTTGCTGAGAATTCGAAAGCGTCCTCAGGGACGCTTTTTTAATGCCGGACGGGGGACGATTGATTCAGCGGCAGTGAACCGGAATCGGGAGTTATCGTGAATGATTACCTGCAACACCACGGCCGCCGATCAGAGCCCTTCTTCAATCAGCATCAGTATCATAAAGCCTGCAAAAAACATCGCTGTCCCCAGCGGAGTGTCCCGATCGCCTTTGTGCGCCTCGACCAGCAGCTCTTCGGTTACCAGGTAGAGCAGCGCCACCAGACCAAATGAAAGAAAGTAGGTCAGCCAGAATTCACCCAGATCGGCGACGGGTGCGCCCGCCATTGCGCCAGCAGGCAGCAGCAGGGCAATACCGGTTACCGCCAGAAGAACCTTAAATGCGCTGCCGAGCAGGGCACGCAACTCTTCCACCACCGACAAACCAAGGAACAGGATCTCAAGCGTCAGCGCCAGTGTCAGCATGATGCCGGTTTTCACCCCCGACGCGAAGCTGATCCCCAGCACCAGACCATCGATAAAAATATCCAGACCAATAGCAATCAGCATCCCTTTCTGGCTGGCCGCTTTTTCGCCAAAGTGCTGGATCAGCATCATCAGTACCACACCGGTAACACCCCCCGCGACAACGGCCATCATCGAATGTTGTTTAAGGCCGGGCAGCACTTCTGTCGCGGCTGCGCAAAATATTACACCCGCCGTGAAATGGTGGATCAGGCTCATCACCTTTTCACCCGGCTGGCGAAACAGGGCGACACTCGCACCCGCTATCGCAGCCGTGACCGGAAAAAGGGTATAGAGAAGAGTCAGAAACATCAGGGGGTCCTTTTTAATAAAGCGTCACCCGTCACCGGTAAAGTCTGATCCCGGACGGTGAAAGCAGAAGAGAGACTCGAACCCTCACATCAGTCAGCAGAGGAGAGCGTTCAGGGGGGAGCATGGTGCGGAATTATCCACGCGTGATCAATAAAAAAGGCCGCACGAGTGCAACCTCTTCGTTCAGATTGCTTTAAGCGTTACTTACCATCAGCCCATTTGGTTATCTGATTATCAATTTTACCATCAAGATAGTCGGTGAAATGAACGGACCCCGCTTTCACTAACATTGCCAGGCAGGCGGCAAAAACCAGGACCAGTAACACTCTGCTGATACTCATAACCTTTCCTTGTATGAATAATGTCCTCTCCTTTATAGCTGTTCTCTTCTGATTGTGATAGTCAGGATTTTATTTACTCTTTCCCGAATAGCACCTTCTTTCAGCGGCAACGGCTTTTCAAAACGCTCTGCGGTCAATGAATGCAAAGAAGTACAACGTCTGCGGCATCCTGCCGCAGAGATTGAAGGTTTACTATCAACTGTGAGGAATGGCTGTATCGCTTCACTGACAGATAAATATTTTTTACCGTGGATGCCAGCGTGCAGAGCTTAAGGTATCGCTGAAATGAATCCTTATGAAAGATATTACAGGCAAATTCGGGCAGAGGGTGCAGCGGCCTGTTGTGGATGATGTTTGCGACATTCACCCCTGCACAGACGCTATGTTTGAATTGATTATTGATGGCAGCTGTTTACATTGCCTGATAGATGACGCGCGCAGACGCTTTTATGCGGAGGTAAAAAGATTGCTCAGGCCCGGTGGACGGTTTGTGATCGGTTCTATGTGTGGAACTCCCCGTTACTCTGAGGACAGGAGCACATATGATCCCCACAGGCATCATCTACTGAAAGAGGGGCGGCCCTGGCGAACGCTGATGCCACTCACGGATTTAACGGATGAAATTGAGCGCGCGCATTTCAGTGTGGAGGCGCTGACGGTGAATGAAAATAAAGGGTGGGATCACGCCACAATAGTCTGTTCAGTGAAGCAATAGCCTGATGCGGCCTCTGCCGGTCTGCGATGCTTTCAATGACAGACGTGATGTCACGAACCCTGGTGGCGCTCACGGAAATCTCCTGCATGGTCGCAGACATCAACTGAACGTCCGCCCCGCCCTAAAGGGCGAGCTGTGCGGTTCCTCGGGCGGACTGAGCGGTCTGCTCTGCTCCGGCGGTGTTTCTCTTCACGGTGGCGGTTAACTGTTCCATGCTGGTTGTCGTCTCCTGCAGCGCGGCGGCCTGCGGTTCTGTCCGCGACGACAGTTCACTGTTGCCCTGAGCGATCCTGCTTCTGAAGCCGTTAAGATGAATTACTTCGCCTCTCCTGTATTGCCAGGCCCTGCACTTCAATAACGGTATTCACGACATGAAGACCAATGCTTTCTGTCGCCCCGGCGGTGAGTGTTGCTATGAAAAAATTACTGATAATTAAGACTTATTTTCGACGCAGCCAGAATATTAATTATCATTACTGTCAGTAACAGGGCTAAGATGATGGTGTCTGTGAACACCCTTCATAAGTGTGCATTGAAGGGAATGCCTCAATAAGGAAATCGTCGATGCTGAAAGAGAACTTCAACGAGCTGCAAATCTTTCTGGTGATAGCAAGGGAGCGAAGTTTTACCAAAGCAGCGGGCAAGCTTGGGGTTTCTCAGTCGGCACTCAGCCACGCGATGAAGGCCCTGGAGGAAAGGCTGAATATCCGTCTTCTGACCCGTACGACCCGAAGCGTTGCGCCTACGGAAGCCGGTGAGAGAATTATTGCCTGCCTTGAACCCCGCATCGCCGATCTTGAACAGGAGCTGGAGTCGCTCGTACAAGTGAATGGTACCGTCTCCGGCAATATCCGTTTATCTGCCGGGGAGCATGCCGCGCGAAGTCTGGTATGGCCGAAATTAAAACCCTTTCTCAATGAGTATCCGGAAGTTAATGTCGAACTGGTGATTGATAACGGCTTTGTCGATATCGTCGAAGGGCGTTTTGATGCCGGGATCCGTCTGGGTGAAAGCGTGGATAAAGATATGATCGCCGTGAAGATTGGACCAGATATACGTATGGCTGTGGTTGGCGCACCATCCTGTTTTGCCGCTAACCCTGTGCCCGAAACACCTCACGAGCTGCAAAATCATCGGTGTATCAATATGCGCCTGCCGACTTCCGGTGGACTTTATCACTGGGAGTTTGAGAAGGAAGGGAAACCGTTACGGGTCAGAGTGGAAGGGCAGGTAACGTTTAATTTGCAGGCGGAAAGGATCGATGCTGCGTTATCCGGTTTTGGCATCGCCTGTATACCTGAAGACAGGGTGCAGGATTATATAAAGTCAGGAGAGCTTATTCAGATTCTGCAGGACTGGTGTCCGTCTTTCCCCGGATATTATCTTTACTACCCGAGCCGTAAGCAGCATCCGCCCGCTTTTGCGCTGATGATCGATGCACTTCGCTACTCGGAATAACGGGTCCGCCATACGCGGTGGACTCGTCCGGGTATTAACGGCCTGCGCGAGCCTGGTGTTCAGGAGAGTAACGTTCGCCAGCGATTTTAATCGTTTCAAGCGCCTGTTATCTGGTTCGATTCATAATCGGATGTTGTGCGGGGGATAACTTAAGCCGCTCAGAAGTGGTAGAACGCAACGCAATGTTATTCGGGGCGACTCATGTTGCTCTGTTATTCACTCCGGGACAATGTTCGCCTTGCCTCTGATGCCGGGATGTATGCACAGGCATTTCTGCTTTCTCTGGCAGCCCATGATTACGCAGCCATTCCACAGACAACACTGAGTTATTCTGCCAAAACGGTATGGCGGATAGTAAATATTCCTGAGGGCGTCAGTCTGCTATACGTTATTTCTTTTGGAATGCCAGATAAAACGCCCCTCCTCCCTGAGTTACAGGGAAGAGCGAATAGCTTTATAAACAAGTGTCGTCTGGCATCAATAATAAAGTTTTATTTTTTTAGCTGAACGGTCAGTGCCATTAAGGCGCTGGCCGCAGTAAACAACGCAATTATCCAGCCCATCGTCCATGGCGTTCCATCACTGAACAGAGCGAGAAGAAGTGAAGAGATGATGCCACTGCCATATTGCAACGCTCCCATCAGTGCCGATGCAGAGCCTGCAACGTCAGGCACTGCGTCAAGTGCGCAAGCTGTTGATGTTGCAGCGATGATGCCATTCATGGAGAAGAATACGAATACAGCACCGACAATCACGGTAATGCCACCTGCCTTCAGCCCGGTCGCGACCGCCAGCACTATTGTGGCAATAGTGGCGATGAGTACGGCATTCCTGAGCAACGTTTCCAGTGGATAACGATGAACCAGGCGTCTGTTGACCATACTTACAGCCATTAATCCTAAAACGTTTATTGCAAACAGCCAGCCGTAATGCTGCGGATCAACACCGAAGTAGGTGATGTAAACAAACGGAGAGCCCGTAATAAAGGCGTAAGCCGCGACGTAATAGAACATCAGGCAGAGAGTAAACCGCATGTATCTGGCGTTAGTTAACAAGGCATAATAGTTTTGAAAGGCTCTGGTTACGGAGGCTTGCGAACGTTTTTCAGCCGGTAAGGTCTCCGCTAACCAGAATAACGAGATCAGCATCAATGTTCCGATAATCGCCAGCAGCCAGAAAATGGTATGCCATGAGGTGACCTTAATCATCTGCCCGCCGATCAGTGGACCCGCAATGGGCGCGATAGCCATAATAATCATCAGGGTTGAAAGCATCTGTGCTGCACGAGTGCGGCTAAACAGGTCACGGATCATTGCTCGTGCCAGCATCGGACCGGTACAGGCACCTAACGCCTGAAAAACACGCCAGAAGACGACTTGCACGATATCTGTTGATAACGCGCAGCCCACCGAGCCGATGATGAACAGACCTAAGCCGATAAATAACGGCCGACGACGCCCGTAACGATCGCTAATCGGTCCCCAAATCAGTTGTGCGATGCAAAAGCCGATAAGGAACCCTGTTATTGTCAGCTCTGCATTACCCTGCAAATCTCTGGCCATGACGGGCATAGCCGGAAGATAGATGTCGGTTGATAAAGAGGTAACAGCCATCAGGGCGCTGAGAATGAGTAGAAACGACAGACCGGTTTTATTAGCTGTAGCCGACTGCGCACTTGCCTGTTGATTAAGCATGGTAATCCGTTAGAAATGAAGAGATAAGGATATGTTAACGGGTTTGTGCGTGCAGATAATCGCAGGCGGGAGGATAGGGACTATGAATAACATTCATGAATGTTGTGAAGAGCTAAAGCAGTGAAAGAAGGATTCTGACAGGCACTTAATCAGGCCCTGCAGGGACCGATTACCAAATCATAAAACACCCTGCCTTCCTGTCTGATATAAGCAAAGAAAAGGGACTGGTCGAGGCTGGATAATTCCCGGCTATTGCGTTGCCGGATATGGCAATAAGCTTTATGACAGCACCGGATTAACTGACAGGTCTGCATGACCTGTGGCCCGGAAAATTCATGACTCTCCTCATGTAAGCGTAAACCTCACCCCTTGAAGTTATCGTTAATATGTCCGCTTCGCCCCAATCACCTGAAAAGTGACGCGGATGTCATCATGCTGACATCCGCGTTTTAAGAGGGCCGATGATATCCCTGTGGCAACACATCAACGATTTAACTCCGCTTACTGCCCGTACCAGGCATCCGGCCCATGCTTTCTGAGAAAGTGTTTGTCCAGCAAAGGCTGCTGCATAGAGGGGATTTCCGGGGAGAGATGTCGGGAGAAGAGACCCATATAGGCAATCTCTTCCAGTACGACAGCGTTATGTACCGCGGTATCGGCATCTTTTCCCCAGGCAAACGGGCCATGCGAGTTGACCAGCACCGCAGGGATCGCCGAAGGAGATAACCCGCGCTGCGCAAAAGTCTCGATAATCACTTCGCCGGTATTGTGTTCATACTCATGCGTGATCTCGGCTTCTGTCATCTGTCGGGTACAGGGGATCGTGCCGTAAAAGTAGTCGGCATGCGTTGTTCCCCATGCGGGAAGATCCTGACCCGCCTGGGCCCAGATGGTCGCGTGACGCGAATGGGTGTGGACAATACCGCCGATATCCTCAAAAGCGCGGTAGAGTGCCAGGTGAGTCTTCGTGTCCGATGAGGGCTTCCTGCTGCCTTCAACCACGCGTCCGCTTTCCAGCTCCACCACCACGATATCGTCCACGGTCATATTTGCGTACTCCACGCCGGACGGTTTAATGGCGACCAGTCCCTGTGTGCGATCCACCGCGCTGACATTGCCCCAGGTAAAGGTCACCAGCTTATGGTGTGGCAGCGCCAGATTCGCGGCCAGCACCTCTTCTTTCATTGCGGCTATGCTCATAGTAAACCTCCTTCCTGCATTTTTTGTTCAATCCAGCGCCGGGCATGAACGATTTCGGCAACCGGCTCCTCTGCTTTCTCGGTCCACATTTCGATCAGGAACGATCCACGGTAATTCAGCGATTTAAGCGTGCGGAAGATGCTGACAAAGTCGACACAGCCCTGACCAAAGGGCACGTCACGGAACTGGCCCGGCGAACTTTCCGTTACGGGTTGGGTATCTTTCAGGTGAATGGCAGCGATGCGGTCAATGCCCAGGGTCAGCTCTGCGGTAACATCGTTGCCCCAGGCGCTGAGATTGCCGACGTCGGGATACACCGAAAACCACGGTGAGCCCTGCTGCTGCTCCCAGACTTTCCACTTGCTGATCGCGTTCATGAATTCCGTATCCATGATTTCAACCGCCAGCATCACCTGGGCGGCCGCAGCACGCTGCACCGCGCGTGATAGCCCATCGGCAAAGCGTGCCACGGTGCCTTCATCATGGGGTTCGTAATAGACGTCGTAACCCGCCAGCTGAATCGTGCGGATACCCACATCCTTAGCCAGCTGAATAGCCTGATCGATCAGAGCGTCCGCGCGCTGGCGGGTGGCCGGATCGTGACTGCCAAAAGGAAAGCGGCGGTGTCCCGACAGGCACATTGAGGGAATGGTGACGCCGGTTTCAATCATGGCATTCACCAGCGACAGTCGCTGCTCTTTATTCCAGTTCAGGCGCGCCAGCCTTGCATCGGTTTCGTCCACCGACATTTCCACAAAATCAAAGCCACAGGCTTTTGCCAGCGCGAGTCGTTCAGGCCAGGTGAGGTTGGCGGGCAGGGCTTTTTCGTAAATACCTAACGGATGCTGGCGTTTCATACGGTTCCCCAGATACTGGCAATGGCCTGATGAAATTCTGCTGCGCGCGAAATGCCGCAGGCAGGATCGCTGAGTGCTCGCCCGGCGATAAACGCTTTAACGTCAACGTCTTTAAACTGGTAAAGATCCTGCGGCGTAATCCCGCCGGTGATGGAGAGGGCAAAACCCAAATCTGATAAGGCTTTCAGGGTATCCAGATCGTGCTGATTCCACTGCTGCCCGCTGGCCTGCGCATCCCGGCCTCGGTGATAGATGGCCTGTTTCAGACCCAGCTGCCGCCATTTTCGGGCATCCTCCAGCGTCCAGTTGCCAAAGAGTTCGATCTGAATATCGCCCTGATACTGCTGTGCGACCTCCAGTGCGCTGGCAAAGGTAGCCAGCGGGGCGGCACAGATCACCGTCATCCAGCTTGCGCCCGCGCTGAAGGCCATCTCTGCCAGCGTGCCGCCGGCATCCGCCACTTTATAGTCAGCCACCAGCGTTTTCTCAGGATGCTGCTGGTGCAGACGGCGAACGGCTTCGAGGCCGCAGCTCAGGCACAGCAGGGTTCCGGCTTCGATGATGTCCACATGCGGGTGGAGCTGTTGTGCGGTGCTCAGCGCCGCATTCAGCTCGGTATGATCCAGCGCCAGCTGGAGTAAGGGCAGGCTCATAGGGTAGCTCCTTGTGCGTCACTCAGGACGCGGATCAGATGCTGATAACGCTGATACTTCTGCTGATAGCGGGCGTGCCTTGCGCTGTCTGGCTGCCAGACAGCGATATCGGGGGCTAAGGCTTGCTGCGCCTGTTGCAGCGAGGCATAAGCGCCGGTTCCGGTCAGCGCGACCAGTGCCGCTCCCAGACAGCCGCTTTCGCTGATCTGTGGCACCTCGACCGCCAGGCCGCTGGCATCGGCAAACATCTGCATCCAGGGCGCGGATCGCGTGGGGCCACCGCTCAGACGCAGGGCGGTGACCTGAGGGAAACGTTGCAGAATGCGGTTGAGATGGGTCAGGTGTGAAAACACCACGCCTTCATAAATAGCCTGCACCAGATGTGCGCGTGTATGGCCCGCCTGCAGGCCAAAGAAGCTGCCGTGCAGATCGGCACCGGCATTGGTGCCGTACAGAAACGGCAGAAACAGCAGCGTGCTGCTGGCAGGTTCCAGATCCGCGACCCACTGATTCAACTGACGGTAGTCGCTGATGCCCCACTGCTCACAGAACCACTCCAGGTTGGCTGCCGAGGTCGGGCTGGCTTCATGGATCAGGTACTGTCCCTCTATGGCATAGCGACCATAGACGTAGGGATAGTCGGCTTCATCGCTGATGCAGTCGGTGATGCCGCTGGTAACCGACCAGGTGCCCATCACCGCGTTAAGGCGTGTTGCATCATTCAGTCCGGCACAAAGCGCGGTGGACATCACATCAAACAGACCGCCGACCACCGGCGTTCCGGGCAGCAACCCGCAGGCGGCTGCGGCCTGCGGAGTCACGAAGCCTGCAATCTGCGTCGGACCGATAATCGGAGGCAGCGCGGAGACGATCTCGCTGATACCCAGCATCTCAGCCAGCGCGGGCGACCAGTCGGCTGCCTGCATGTCGTAGAGGTTGGATTCGGAGATATTGGTCTCTTCACAGGCCAGCTCACCGGTGAGGCAGAAACGCAGGTAGTCATGAGCCATCAGTACGCTGCCAATCGCAGCATAACGCTCTGGCTGATGCAGCTTCAGCCAGCGCAGCAGTGAAACCGGATGGCCGGTCCACAATGTCTGGCGCGTCAGCGGATAGAGCCGTTGCGGCGTGCCGTCACGCTGCCACTGCCGGACCAGACTCAGGGCGCGACGATCGGAAGATAAAATGCCATTCCCCAGCGGGTTCCGCGCTTTATCCAGCAGAAACAGTCCTTTACCCTGAGCAGAGATGCCCAGACCAGCCACGTCGGCCGCATCCTGACCGCTGGTGGCCAGCACCTCGCGGATCACCGCGGCCGCCTGCTGCCAGAGCTGCGTCATATCACGCTCGGCATAACCCGGCTCCGGCACCTGTACGGGCAGGTTTTGCCGCGCAACGGCCAGTTCACGGCCCGCTTTATCGTAAAGTCCGGCTTTAATGAAGGTGCCGCCGCAGTCCACTCCAATCCAGCGTTTCATATGGCCTCCCGTGTCGCAGCGTCGCAACGGGCAGGCAGCGTCATGGCCAGAAGTGCAGCCAGCGCCAGCGAAATGGCGAGGCTGTAAACGCCGGCATCTTTGCTGTAAAACGCAATCAGCATCCCGACCATGTAAGGCCCGCAGAAACCGCCCAGGTTGCCCAGCGCGTTGATCAGACCACGGGCTCCGCCCGCTACTTCAGCATTGAACAGGCGCGGGGGAATGCTCCAGAACACGCCCGCCGCAGACTGGATAAACACCCCACAGCCCACCAGCGCCGCGTAAGACCACCAGATATGGGCTTTCAGCATCACAGACAGCGCCATGCACAGTGCGAAGCCCGCCAGCGGCAGCGCCACAAACAGCTTGCGCCGCCCGGTCGCATCTGAGAGAACCGAAAACAGAAATATGCCGAAGATGGCGCCCACATAGGGAAGAATAGCCAGCATACCGACCTGTTCGACGTTGCCGTGCGTCAGCTCTTTCAGGATGGTCGGCAGCCACAGGGTGTAGCCATAAATGCCGGTCTGATAAAAGAAATTCACCAGAATCAGCCGCCACATCACCGGCTCACGCATCACCCGACGCAGGGAGGCATTACGCACGTTCTGCCCTTTGATCATCAGCTGCTCGTTATGCAGGGTGGTGATCAGGTAGTGCTTTTCCGCCGCAGAGATCCACGTTGCTTCCTGCGGCCGGTTACTGATGGTGAAATGCCACAGAGCCATGACGAGCAGCGACAGGGCGCCTTCCACATAAAACAGCATGCGCCAGTCCCACTGTGTGATGATCCAGCCGGAGAGCGGGGCAGTAATGATCCCGGCGATCGGCACAAACATAATGACGATGGCATTGGCACGGCCGCGTTCTGCATCAGGAAACCAGTTGCCTATCATCGTCAGCACCACCGGCAGCATGCCGCCTTCGGCAATACCTAACGCGAAGCGCAGCGCCAGCAGCTGATACTGACTGGTTGCCAGCCCGGTGAGGATCGAGATGACCGCCCAGGCCAGCAGTGACCAGCCGATAAAGTGTTTACCGTTGCCATAGACGGCCAGCCTGCCGCCCGGCACCTGCAGAAACAGATAACCAATGAAGAAAATGCCGCCCGCCAGCCCGGCCATGGAGGCGCTGATACCGAGTTCGGCGTCCATTCCGCCCGGCATGGCAAAGGCAATATTGACCCGATCCATATAAGAAATGATGCAGGTGATGAGAATCGGCGGAATGACCCGTAACCAGCGCAGGGCGGGGATCTTCTCACGGTTAACAACGGTGGATGTCAGACTCATGGCATTCCTCCTTGCCTAGACCAGCTCGCGGGTGGGGATCTTGATCACCACTTTGCGAATCGGCCCGGGAGTCGCTGTCGAGCAGTTCGGGCGGTGAATATCCTGCGGAAAAAACACGGCAAACGTGCCCGGCAGCATGCGCACCAGAGTTTCATCCGGCGCGTGCTGGTAAAAGATAATGTCGCGCTCGCTGTCGTAAGGCTGGTGGATTGGCAGATTCAGGGGCTGCGTGGCGACCCCGATGACCTCTTCGCCCGCCACCAGATACTGCACATCGATATGCAGGCGATGCGCTTCCGGGTAGTTCTCTTCAGGCCGGGCGGTGTGCAGATCCAGAACCTGCATCACCCAGCCCGTTTCGCTGTCCTGATAGCGTCCTGCCGCCAGGGTACTCAGGTCCTGGCGGGTGAGACAGGCGATCGCCCGTGCAATGGCAGGCGGATAGTGACGCGGGTCGGTGTTTGAAATATGTCCGGTGATCATGCTTTTCTCCTCACAGCGCCTGAATACGCGCCCAGATGCGTTCATCGACCGGAATACCCAGGCGCTGATTTTCAGCTCGCAGCGGCGGGAATTTATCGCCGGGCAGGCGAATTGCCTGCTCGCTGTTGGCCCTTTCAGCATTGATAACAGAGGCTCGTATACGGTCGAGTTTGTGCTGGCGGGTGTCGCCATCAATCAGCCGGTCTACATCAATGGCGATAAAGACCTGCGAGATGCCAAATTCATCGCCGTTGTCGTGGGTCACTTCAGTCACGGACGCGCCGTTGGAGAGGAGGGTGGCCAGCATGTCCAGCACCACTGACAGCGCGGAGCCTTTCCAGTAACCCATAGGTAAGATACGGCGGTTTTTCTCAAGCGTGGCCGGGTCGCGGGTGTAATGACCCTCATCATCAAATCCGCCGTCAACCGGCAGGCTCTTCCCGGCCAGACGGTTCACCTCCAGCATGCCGTAAGAGAACATCGACATCGACATATCCACCATGGTGATCGGCTCACCCGGCACGGCGATAATCAGCGGATTGGTGCCGATAGCGCCGCTTTTTGCACCCCAGGGCGGCATCACGGCAATAGAGTTCGTCCAGCAGATCCCCACAAAGCCTCTCTCCGCCGCCTGCCAGCCGTAACTGCCACCGCGCATCCAGTGATTGGCATTACGCAGCGCCACCAGCCCGATTCCGTGTTCAGAAGCCACCTTCATGGCGCGCTCCATCATGCTGTGCGCAGTGATGTTGCCGATGGCACGCTGCGCATCCCATTGCTCGATCGCGCCCAGTGACAGAACTTTTTTTGCGTCGGCTTCGGGAACGATATGACCCGCGTCCAGTTGCTGAATAAAACGCGGGAAGCGGTTTACGCCATGGGAATAGACGCCGTTGAGACTGGTTTCGGTAAACATCTGTGCACAGGCTTCAGCTTTATCCTGGGGCACGTTGCGACTCCTGAGAACGCGGAGAAACTCCGCATATAACTGCTGATAGCTGATTCTCATACGACTGATACTCCCGGCGTTGCCGCCTGTTTCATAATGTGGAATGTCATTTCAACTAAATGCTATGGGGAAAAACAGAGCCAGTCAAAGAAATGATCTGAAAATTATTTCTTATAAATCATGTATATATATTTATTTGTGGTTTTTGTGATCTCAGCCTTTTTTGCCGGATTTTGCCCGCAGAAAATCTGTCAGCTCAGGACGAACTGACAGGGTAGTGATGCGTATGCGTTCTGTCTGCCGGGGTTAGCTCAGCGCAGAATTACCCGGTAGAGTGAGGTCTGGGCTGTAATATAAAGTTCATTATTATCGGGTCCGCCAAAGGTGCAGTTAGAGACCGTCTCAGGAACGGGAATTTTTCCTTTACGCGCCCCGTGAGCGTCAAAAATAATGACGCCGTCGGCGCAGCTGCAGTAAATGTCACCGTTGCTGTCCACACAAAATCCATCCGGAAAGCCTGGCGTCACATCGGCAAAAAATTGCCCGGCTGAGAGCTCCTGTCCTTCCACTCTGTAAACCCGGAGCTGATGGCGTCCCAGGGTCGGGAAGTCCACTACGGACATATCGGCCACATACAGCAGGCTTTCATCGGGTGAAAATGCCAGCCCGTTAGGACGTTGCAGATCGCTTGCCGCAATGCTGAGCTGCCCGCTATCGGGGTCGTAGCAGTAGAGATAGCAGCCGATGACCTGGCTGGGTGCCAGATAGCCTTCGTGATCGTTAACGATTCCGTAGGGCGGGTCGGTAAACCAGATCGTGCCATCAGATCGGATCGCCAGATCGTTGGGCGAGTTAAAGCGTTTGCCCTCGACTTTATCGATCAGGACGCTGACCGAGCCGTCAGTGTCGGTCCGGCTGATCGCCCGACGGCCATGCTCGCAACTGACCACACGTCCCTGACTATCCCGGGCATTGCCGTTGGCGTAATTAGCGTGATGACGCCAGATGCTGAGTTCACCGTTGCGCTGCCAGCAGTACATGCGATTACCTTTTACATCGCTGAATACCACCGCATCATGCTGCGGAAGCCAAACCGGGCCTTCGGCCCAGATGGCAGGGGAACACAATTTTTCAACCTGCATGCTGCTGGCCTCCCTTACTTCACGCCCCAGATGGTTTTGTAATGTGCCTGATAACCGTTTGCAGGATCGTAGTTATTCTGCGGTCCGCCATCCTGGCTGATATTCTCCTGGGTTATGAGATGCGCGGGCGTCACGTAACCTGACGAGGGCTGACCGGCAAAGGCACGGTTAAACTCATCCAGCAGTTGCCAGCCGTGCAGTTTTAACGGTTCCGCCACGGTAGCGACCTGACTTTCGCCATTGCGAATACGCTGGAAGGCCGAAACGGAACCATCGCCTGCGGAGATGTTGTAAGGCGCATTTTTGCCCCCTTTTCCGGCGGTTTTCAGTGCCGGTGACATAAAGTCAAAATAGAGATCGTTGATGGCCAGCGAATACTGCCAGCGATCGCCATACTTCTGTAACAGACTGAAGGTCAGCGACGGCATACGGTTAGAGGTATCGGCCAGCGGCGTATCAATAAAATCGATGACTTTACACTCGCTGCATTTTTCAATTTCCTGCTTCATCGCATTGGCTTTATCCAGCGCAATTTTATACAGCGAGTCGGTAAAGATAATGACCTGGGCTTTACCGCCCGACTTCACTACGGCGTATTGTGCCGCCAGGCGGGCCACCTCGTTTGAGTCCGAAGTGATGTTATCTGTAATGCCGTACTGCTTAATCGGCCCTGGTGCAGGCTCCGCATGCCAGGCCATCAGCACTATCTTCTGCTGCACGGCTTTTTTAAGCGGCATTTTGGCGACGTTAGGGTTCCAGCCGCCAATAATGATGCCGTCCGGACGCTGAGCGATAGCCTGATTCAGGGCGGCCAGCTGATCTTTCACCGACCCTGCGCCATCCAGCGTATCCAGCTGCCAGCCCGCAATTTTTGCCGCCTCGCTAAGTCCCTGCTGAACCCCCTGCACGCCGCCGTTTTTCATATCGGAGGCAATAAAAATTAACTTCTTATTCGCCTGGAGCTTTGGACCCGTAGTGGGGCCGTCCCAGGCGGTTGCGCTGGAGGTGGCTTTAGCAACGGCCGCCGTAGCTTGTTCCAGATAGCTCTCTGCATGGGCAGGCAGAGAAGCTACCATGATGGCAACGAGAGAAAGACCAGATACCGGATTTTTCATAATGAGTTTCCTGGTGTGATGGTTTTTTGCTGTGGGTCTGGTGTGGTCGCTGGCGTGCTCTGACTGCGCACGACGGCTTTTTGGTTCAACATACGGCGACGCTGAGCGTAGCCGGCGAGCGTAATTGACAGCAACAGCGTGGCCCCGTTAAAGAGAGGTTCAACCCAGAAGGCCCCGCCGAATTGCTGGATCCCGGCGATACCGATAGCCAGAATCGCTATCCCGACCACCGTGCCCCAGACGTTAACCCGACCCGGACGGATGGTGGTGCTGCCAAGGAAGGCGCCGACTAAGGCAGGTAACAGGTAGTCCATGCCGACGCTGGCCTGACCGACGCCCTGTTCTGCGGCGATCAGCACGCCGCTGAAGCCGGTAATGACGCTGGAGGCGATAAAGGAGCCAATCACATATTTATTGACGGCAATACCGTTGAGTCGGGCCGCCACCGGATTACCGCCCACGGCGTACATGCATCTTCCCAGCGGCGTATGCTCGGTGATCAGCCATAACAGCAGCGCCAGAGCCAGCACATAGAATGCGCCAATCGGGATACCTGCGATCTCCGTGCTGTGCAGCGCACTGAAGGCGTCCGGGAGATCACCCACAATCTGCCGGCCACCGGAGTGCCACAGCGCAATGGCATACAGCACCGTGCCCGAGCCCAGCGTCGCGACAAAACTGTCAATGTCGGCCAGTGCCACCAGAATGCCGTTCAGCAGGCCATACAGCGCAGATAAGATCAGCACCGTCAGCACCGCCATCTGCCAGGAAAAACCGTATTCCACCTGCAGCGTTATGGCCAGAATGTGCCACAGTACGATGCCAAAACCGACGTTCAGGTCGATTTTGCCCACGATCATAGGCAGGGTAGCCGCCAGCGCCAGCAGAGCAATTTTCGCCTTACTGGACAGAATCGCCTGCACGGTCAGCAACGAGGCAAACGTGGGGGAGAGCACTGAAAAAATTAACGCTAACAGCACACATAACAGCAGTAAGCCGTAGCGGGTGAGGATCTGCATCGACCACGGCGCAAAGCCGTGCTGTGCAAGGCTGACCCGTTGTTCGAGTGCGGTGGATTTCACCGAAGTTTTGGACATATCGTTTCTCCTGTCGGCCTGTTCAGACGGTAGCTAAGGGAGCCGCAGAACTGGCGGAGGCCAGCTCCAGTAAACCTGCAAAAGTAACCTGTTCATTTCTGAGTTCGCCGACCACCTGACCCCGGTTAAACACCAGGGCGCGGTTGCAGATGTGAGCGATTTCCTCAAGGTCATTGGAAATCACCAGTATCGCCACGCCATCGGCGAGGGCTTTATTGAGCAGGTGATAGATTTCTTCCCGTGCGCCGACATCCACACCTGCGGTGGGATCTTCGAGGATCAGCAGCGGTGCGTTGAGATGCATCCAGCGTGCCATCACCACTTTCTGCTGGTTGCCACCAGAAAGGGCGCTGATATCCAGGTTCACATCTTTGGGACGCACATCGAACAGCTGAACTTTCCACCAGCTGGCACCCATCTCCGCGCGGCGGCCATAATGGGAGATCAGCCGGTTACCGCTGGCGCAGGGGTTAATAAACAGGTTTTCACGCACGCTCATCGACATAACCAGGCTTTCGCCGGTGCGATCGCCCGCCACAAATGAAATGCCTGCGGCCATCGCATCACGCGGGGTGCGCGAGTGGCAGGGTTTGTCGCGGAAGATCACCTGACCACGGGTGGACTGCTTCAGTCCAAACAGCATCCGGCCAATCTCCTCCTGCCCGGCACCGCGCAGTCCTGCCAGCGCCAGCATTTCACCGGGTTGCAGGCTGAAAGAGACCGGACCGACTTCATCGATGCAGATCTGGTCCAGTGTCAGAACAGGGGGTCGCGCCTCGGGCAGAGCAAGACGCTGATTGCTTTCCAGCGCTTCACCCACAATCATTTCGACCAGATCGTGCAGCCGGTAATCTGCCGTTATGCCCTCCGCCACGCGCTTACCGTCCCGCATTACGCAGATACGGTCTGCGATTTCAATGACCTCATCCAGGCGATGCGTCACATAAATCATGCCGACGTTGCGGCTTTTCAGGCGTTCAATCACGCCAAACAGGTGACGTACATCATTGGCGGGCAGCGAGGCGGTTGGCTCATCCAGCACCAGCACTTCCGCGTTCACCGCCACAGCGCGCGCGATAGCCAGCAGGGACTTCTCCGTGCGCGACAGCTCAAAGACGCGCGCATCGGGATCCAGCTGGATACCCACCTCTTCCAGTGCCAGACGCGCACGTTCACGCACCGCACGCCAGTTAACCAGACCAAAACGGCGACTGAATCCCATCACCAGCGCCATATTTTCCGCCACGGTCATCCACTCAATCAGCCCAAGATCCTGATGAATGAACGCGATCGGTTGAGTCGTTGCAGTTTTCAGCGCAGCGGCGGATGCTATGGCGTTGCCCTGAAAAGTAATCTGACCTTCATCGCTGGTGTACACGCCAGCCAGGACTTTGATGAGCGTGGATTTACCTGCGCCGTTTTCTCCCAGAAGTGCCACCACTTCGCCGGGGAAGACGTCCAGACTCACATCGTTAACCGCGGCGTTGCCGCCGAAACGCTTCGTGATGTGGCTGAGTGTGAGAACCGGTTTATCCGGATGAGGTTGCATTCCTGCCTCCCGTAACGCCTGATTTTGTTGGCAGCAAGAGCAGAGATCGCTCATGGCTGATTTCAACATGTGAAATAGCATTCCAAAAAATAGTATTCCTGCCGCAGAGGAAAAGCAAAGAAGGCGCCCGGTTATTTATTCAACAGAAACAGCAAGTTAAAATATTGTTTTGAATTTGTGATGGACGGCGCACTTCTGCGATGACGGAACAGGCGTGTCCGGCCACACTAAAAAGCTTAAGATTCCCTGCACGCAGGTCATGAGTTAACATCACGCCTTAGCGCGTTCAGGCAGTGAGCAACGGAGAGGTGAGGTGGATGGCGGGTAAAATGGATAAAGAAAAGGATACAAAGAGCGAAAAGCCATCAGGGACACAGAGCCTGTTTCGTGGTCTGCATTTAATTGAGTTGCTGAGTAACTATCCTAACGGTTGTCCGCTGGCCCAGCTTGCTGAGCTGTCCGGAATGAACAAAAGCACTGTACATCGGCTGCTGCAGGGATTACACAGCAGTGGTTATGTGACTCAGGCACCGTCGCCTGGCAGTTATCGCTTAACCACCAAGTTTATTTCGGTGGGTCAGAAGGCGCTTTCGTCGCTCAATATTATTCACGTTGCCGGGCCACATCTGGAAAAACTGAATCTGGACGTGGGCGAAACCGTGAACTTCTCCAGCCGGGAAGATGACCATGTTGTCCTGATCAACAAGCTGGAACCCACAACGGGCATGATGCGCACCCGAGCCTATATTGGTCAGCATATGCCCCTTTACTGTTCAGCCATGGGCAAAATTTTTCTGGCCTGGGGCAGCGAAGATTACCTGCTCAAATACTGGCAGAGCCATCAGGACACCATTCAGCAACTCACCAGAAACACCATCACCACGCTGCCTGAGATGCAGCAGGAACTCAAAGATATCCTTGTTCAGCGTACCGCGATGGATCGTGAAGAAAACGAACTGGGCGTCACCTGTATCGCGGCGCCGGTGTTCGATATTCAGCAGCGCGTGCCCTATGCCGTGTCGGTCTCATTACCCACAGCAAAGCTGCAACTGATTGGCGCGAAAAACCTGATGGATAAAGTGGTTGCCACCGCCCGGGCCATTTCAGAAGAGCTTGGGAGTACAGTCTGAGATCTTTATGGCATAGAAGGATCCAGCCGCGGCCACCCTGACCGCCGACGCCGCCAGGGCCCGCAGTCCCTCCGTTTACTCGATTACCTAATCCATCACCCCTACCTCCGTTTCCACCATCAGAAATCACTGTCAGAAAATCACTAAAAGAGAGGGAGTCTGCCGTTGAGGCATAACCGTAGCGTGTTAAAACGGTCTGTATCAGATGAATTACTTCAGTAAGGTAAGGCATTGTTTACAGTTGTTGTGATGGATCATTGTTAACACCATTCCACGCCTGTACCTCCGGTTGCGCCGTCTTTACCGTTTTCTCCATGAGGAGAAGTGGCGTTTCCATTCTGACTCTCACAGGCAGACGGCTGGGTAGCGTCCCGCGGGAGTCACTGACTGAATAACGGAGTGAAAAGACTGGAAGCACCGAGAGCGTTATAAAAACCAGAGTGTTGTGCAGCTCAGATACCACAGTTGCTCCTGTGATTAATGGCTGACCTCATGAGGCAACCCCTTTTAGTCAGATTTTACAGGCTGATTACGCACCGCCCGCAATGAGACGATTTTGTGCTTAAAAAGAGAGCGTAAAAGTGTGACTTAGTGTCACTTGATGATAAGGTATGTGCTATTAATTCACATAGCGGAGGACATATGGCATCAACAAGATTACGCCAGCAGGGCGGCGCCGTCGTGCTGACCATCCCGAGTGACATCGCGGCAAGAGCAGGCTGGACGGTCGGCATTGAGCTGAACGTGACCACAGAGGGCGAGTCCGTCAATATTGCCCCAATGGCGCGTATACCGCGGGGTCGTCGTACCCTGGCACAGCTACTGGCCTGTATCGACCAGCAGGAAATTCAGGGTTACAACGAAGAAACTGCTGACGGTCTGGATGATGCGCCGCAGGGCAGGGAGCTTATCTGATGGTTTCAGGTAGAGTGCCGCAGAAAGGAGAAATCTGGCATGTTAATGGCGATCCGGTAGAAGGCCGCGAATTTAAAGGTCCGCATTACTACCTGGTTATCTCTCAGCGCGAACTGGTTCAGGTGCTGGGAACAGCCGTTTGCGTGCCGGTGACGAGCGGCGGCGGTGCGTCCCGCTCACAGGGCGTAACTGTTTACCTGGATGGCAATAGCACGGATACGGGTAAAGTGACTGGCGTGGCGCTGTGTTATCAACTGCGCTCGCTTGACCTGGTGGCACGCAGGGCAAGCTATGCCGCAAAGGTTGAGCCACACATCATGGATGAGATCCTGTCACTGGTGGTCGATCTTATCGATCCGCGTTAGACCGTCACAGCCAGACCAAAGCAACGTCCCTGAATAACTGCACGAAAAAGAATATTGAGAAGGCGGGAAGCGAGTAACTCACGCTCTGCTGAATACGCCCTGCATCGGCCAGAATATATCGACGTGCAGAGACGCTCAGTCTCATCTGTTCAACGGTTGTTTCACAGCCTATTTCAGCGCATTTCGCGCCGACTTTCTCATGCCTTATCGCAGCGCCTCAGCCTGCGAAATGCCCAAACAGCGCGCCGGTGACGCCCGACAACGCCATAGCCAGGCTGCTCCAGAAGCTGACGCGGACAACGCTGCGCAGCACCGGTGCGCCCCCAGCCCGGGCGGCGACGGCACCCAGAATGATCAGGGCTAGCAGGGCGGCGATGACAATCCCGGCGATGCCCTGTAGCAGCAGCGCCGCCGCAAACGGAATCACCGCGCCGAGCGTAAAACTACCCGCTGAAAAGAGGGCCGCCTGAAGAGGCCGCGCAGTGGAGGTATCGGAGATGCCCAGTTCATCGCGGGTATGGGCATCCAGCGCATCATGTTTCATCAGTGCGGTAGCGACCTCGTGGGCTAACTCCCGGCTCAGGCCGCGATGGACATAAATCGACGCGAGTTCATGGGTTTCAGCCTGATAGTTCTCTTCCAGTTCGGCCCGCTCTTCGGCAATAGCCGCGCGTTCCGTATCCGCCTGTGATGAGACGGAGACATACTCTCCGGTTGCCATCGACATGGCCCCCGCGACGACCCCCGCCACTCCGGCCAGTAAAATACTGTGCGATGAGCTGTTGGCGGCGGCCACACCCGTAAGCAGGCTGGCGGTGGAAACAATGCCATCATTGGCACCCAGCACGGCGGCACGCAGCCAGCCAGAACGCGAAATCTTGTGCGATTCTCCGTGTATCAAAAGCCTGTTCCTTTCAGATCGGATAGGGAATGCCGCAGGGCTGGCACTGTGCGAACCTCATCCCGGTCGCTGTTTTCTGTACGTCAACGTCAGGATGAGGATCGTTACTATAGCCGACAGAGGGGCGTTGTCAGCGGTTAATCCAGTTTTTTCAGGTCGCGCTGGATGTCGGCATGTCGGCCGCTGTCCGCAATTTCACGTCCGGGACGCGGTGCGGCTTTGAGCGCCTTGTCCAGATAGCGTCTGGCTACCTCTTTGTTGCCCTGTTCGAGCTGGAAATCACCATAGAAATAGTTGGGATCGATGCCGTCCGGGTTGATCGCCAGGGCTTTCTGCAGCATCGCTTCGGCTTTTTTATCATCGCCAAAACCAACCGGCCATCCCGGCACCTGGTAGTAAAGCGCCCCGAGGCTGGTATAGGCCGAGCCCTGCAGCGCCTGCGGATTAATCGCCAGGGCTTTTTCCAGGTCGGCTTTCGCCTGTTTGACCAGACTCAGCGCGCCCAGGCCACCTTTTGCACCTGCCCAGCTACTGTCGATGATCGCGCTCCAGATCAGCAGTTCAGGATCGCTGTCGCGCCCCTGAATGCGATGGGCCTGCTGGCTGAGGTCGCTCAGGCAGTTCTGTTTCTGATTTTCCAGCGTGCGGTACTGGCACACTGACCACCCCTTCTGCAGAGAGGAGAGCGGGGTTTCCGCCGACGCCAGGCCAGGCAATGCTGTCAGCGACAGCGTTATCAGTGCGAATAGAGGTTTCATTTATTTTATCTCCGCTGAAGCGTCCGACTGTAGAAAACGATTGATAACCGGCAGTTTTTTAAGCAGCGCCCGGTCAACCAGCGCAGGAAAGAGCGCATTGACACGCACAAAGATGCCCTCCATCACGCCAATCCTGGCCCGGCGGCGACCCTGGATCAGCGTGTCCGTAATAAACCGGGCGACCTCTTCCGGCGTGTCGCTCTGGTTACCCAGCGCGGCATTCATGGCGTTCACCGCTGCCGAATTCAGCCCGGTCCGCGTGGCGCGGGGCGCGGCGTACAACACCTTCACGCCGGTTGCCGCAAGCTCGCGGCCCAGCGATTCCGAAAAGCGATGCAGCGCTGCCTTTGAGGCGCAGTAGACGCTGTAGCCCGGATGACCCAGCTCGCCCAGAATCGATCCCACATTCACAATGGTGCCGCCGGTACTGAACTGATGAATCAGCGCGCGCGTGAGGATCAGGGGGATCTCCACATTGACGCGCAGCTGCTCACGAATATCCGCAAAACTCTGCTGTTCCAGCTGCGCAAAACGACTGGTGCCGGCGTTATTAATCAGTACGTCAAGCTGCCGCCCGCCCTCAAAACAGCTGCCGAGGGAGAGGATCTCATCGTCGCTGTAGTCAAACAGGGCAAACACGGTATGCCGATCGGGGTCCTGCATCCGGTGACGCAGGTTCTCCAGTTCGCTGTGGTTGCGGCCCACCAGCCAGACGCAGGCTCCCGCCGCGGCCAGGCGCAGAGCCAGCGCCTGACCAATCCCGCCGTTGGCGCCGGTCAGCACCACATTTTTATTGCGCAGTTCCATCAGGTACCTCAGCAAGAGCACGGAGCATGTCGCCGTAAAGCGCATAGACGACGTTAGCGGTATGGACGATATCCTGCTGATCGCGCGCATCGGTCACTTTGTCCATCAGGCTGGCAAAAAACTTCAGATGTTCCAGATCCAGCGCACCGTGCGACCGCAGATAAGTTGTCGCCTCTTCCGGTAACTTCAGCGCGTGCTGCAGCGATTCCGCAATCGGCGTAGCGATGTTAACGCTGGTGCCTTCCAGCACATGCACCATCCCGAATATGCACAGCGGGTTAACGCGCTCAATACGGTAATAGAGATAGGCGAGCATCAGCTCAATGGCCCGTCCGGGCGCGCCGTTGCGTACCGCTTCCGCATCGCCCCCGCAGGCACGGATGTCGTTCAGGATCCATTCGTGATGCCCATATTCCTCTTCGATATACTCAGCCAGCGCCGCCCGCAGCCACTCTTTCTCGGCGGGCAGACGGCTGCCTGCGCTCATCAGCAGGGGAACAGTATGGCTGACGTGATAAAAGGCCTGGCTGAGAAAGGCGATATACATGTCACGCGTCACGTTACCTTGGGCGCTCTGTTCGATGACAACGCTGCTTAACATTGCGTTGCGTGCCTGTTCTGTTTGATCCTGTAATTGCTGATAAAAGGCCATTCAGATGTACTCCTCACAGTTCAGTATTTGATGCTTCATCAACGTCCAGATCGCATCGCGACGCGGGCGTCCGTTGGCGGTCAGCAGCTCAGGTGATGAAATGACCGGGGTAAAAATCAGGTGGTGCGGGCGGGCGTAATCCGGCAGGGCGGCGGACAGCGCCATCAGCTGGTCACGGGCGGCAGACTCCATGCCCTCCATCGCATGGATCAGGGCCACGTTGCGCTGCAGCCCTTCGCCGAACATAACGATGCGCCGGACGGCGCTGCAGCTCATTGCCTCTGCCTCAATCCACTCTGGCGAGAAATTGCGGCCAAAGGCGGTGATCTGCACGTTGCGCGCCCGCCCGTTAATGTGAATAAAGCCCGAGGCGTCGCGCTCGGCGAGATCGCCGGTGTTAACCCGCGTGCCGAACGGTGCCTCGCCCAGATAGCCCGCAGCATTACCGGGGCTGGCCACCAGCAGGCTGCCGCTGGCGTCGAAGGTGATATCAACACCGGGCAGGGGGCGGCCGGTGCTGCCCGCCTGTGCGTTGTCGGGCAGATTCAGGGTGACGACTGAGCCACACTCAGAAAGGCCATAACCTTCATAAACCGGCAGACCCGCTTCTCTGGCGGCGTGCAGCAGACCGACGGCCACTTTGCCGCCGCCCGCTGCCACAAACTTCAGTGAGGCACTCACTGACGGCATACGGCTGTGCAGGAAGCTCAGCACGCGCAGCAGTTCGGGCACCAGCACCAGGCTCTGCGGCTGCCAGCGCAGCAGCGCCCCGGCGAACACCTCATGGCTGAACTGGCTCGAACCGGTAAAGCCAACCTCGGAGGCGGCGGGGATCACCGTGGTGACGCCCAGCAGCAGCGGCACATAACCGCCACAGATATTCTCCAGCAGCGTGCTCAGAGGCAGAACGACCAGATGACGCGCCAGCGCCAGCGGGGCCATCGCCGTTGCCAGCGCCGAGGCGGTCCACTCAATCCCGCGCTGCCGCAGACAGACCCCTTTTGGCTGGCCGGTGGTGCCGGAGGTGTAGGTAATCTTGACCGTGTCCCGGTGCAGTTCAGGCTGGTGCGTGCAGGGTAAGCGCTGCAACTGGCCAGCGGAAACGGGGACGGATTCACCCTCATCCGAAGACGCCTCATCAAGAATGGCGTCAAGGCCCGCGGAGCTGATGACCCACGAACGCTGCTGCGGCGAGAAAAACGCAGGTATTGGTACGCAGACAATACCCGCTTTTAAACAGGCGAGATCGGCGATGATCCAGCGCGGTCCGTTTTCCAGCGCCAGACCGAGTCGCTGAACGCCCGCCTGCTGCAGCTCAGCAGCCAGAAGAGAAACAGCCTGTTCATATTCGCGCCACGTCCAGCTTCGCGCGGTGCTGACCAGCGCCACGGCATCGGGCTGGCTGTTAGCATGACGATCAAGGGTTTCAATGAGCATGACGAAGGTTCTCCTGCTGCACGTCCCAGGGGGCCGGGGGTAATTCACCAAAAAGATTGAGAAGCAGCGAACTGCCTGCCAGCGCTTTCTGTCCGCCAGCGAGATCGCCCGCCATGACCTGAGGCCGGTGCTGGTAGTAGCGCCCCCATGTGGCTTCTCCGCCTGCCACTCTGGCGTGGTCGGCCATCGAAATGCACACGGGCGACAGATGGAGCCTGGCGAAGATGTTGCGGATCTTCTGGGTGCCCGTGAACATGATGTACTGATAGCGATAGGCGTTAAGCAGCAGGCAGACGGCGGCATACATGACGCGGGCAGCCGCCCCATCCACCGCCGCAAAGTTGCCGGCTTCGACGATGCTGTTGCGATGGACGCTGGTGAACCCGTGTTCAGGCAGGCTCGCCTCCGCCGGTTTGTCCAGATACTGCTCAAGAAACATCGGGCCCTGGGACGCCGGCATCACGCCACAGGCAGCCAGCAGCTTATCGTCTCCGTCACAGAGCATCAGAATCCACGGCATCAGAACCGTCAGTCGGGCATCAAAATGGTGTGAATAGTGGTCGCGTATAAAATCGGTGGCGATATTGACCTGTGACGCACCTGCGACCCATTTCAGCGAACATTCCGGCGTGATTCTCATTGCGTCACCTTTACTCTGCGGAGCGTAAATCAGCGGTCTGTTTTTTAGTGCGCAGGAACATATGCGCAACGCCCATCAGCCCATGTGCATAAAAGTACGTTTCAATGAAGGTGGTCAGGAATTTATGCCAGTGCAGAAACAGCCCCGAATAGAGCGCCAGCGAGGGCAGCAACCTTTCTGCGGCAAACCATGCGCTGCCTGACGCCGCAACCAGCAGCAGAGCGGCGACGCCCAGTCCCTGCACCGTGGCGGCGATACTGCCGCGGGAGGATTCCGGTAAAGAGAGCTGCATCAGCTGACGGAGGTCAGCTTTGATCTGTTTAAAATCGAAGAAGGCCCAGCTGAAGTACCATCTGACGCCTCGCTGAGTAATCATCCAGCTCAGCAGGATCAGGCCCAGGAGCAGCAGCAGTGCACCGGAAAGGGCATGCCACCAGGTCATCAGCGCCGGCCAGCCCGATTCGCTCAGGGCATCGGCGTCGATAAAGTTTGAATTGATGATCTGCAGTGCGATCAACAGCGCAATGGAAATATGAAGGCCACGAAAAAAAGGGGCGTAATCATGCGGCAGAGATCTGAGTAAAGTCTTAAGCATTTTTTTCACTCCAGGTCAGTATGGAATGAATTATCGCGGCCGGATATTAGGATTACCTTAAGCAAAACAGCCTCAGAAAATTTTTTTATTCCTGCCTGCCCGGCCAGAAAGAAAAAAGAGTTCCTTCCTCGTTATCCCGTAAAATCATTGGGATAATGACTTAATCAGGCCGCCTGTTCAGGGGCAGGAGAGTGTTGCGATGACGATCTGATGGCGAGGTTGTTTATGGGAATGAGGATTAATCTGCGCTGCCTGAAATAAATCCGCCCATTTCAGCTTTTATCCCGATACTACGTGTCGTGATTATTCCGGCGGAAATGTAATGCCCTTATTTCTCTTTTCCAGAAAAATGAAATAGCGCCTGTGCGTCAGGTTCTCATTACGCAGATCAACGCTCAGACGCAGAGGCGTATTCTGCATCACCGACTGAGCCTGACGCCTCAGCGCCCTCCGTCTGTTCAGGATAACGGCCTGTAACCTGACTCAGCTGGTCCGGCTGATCAGCCCCCCCGACGTCTGGTCTCCCGCTTTTTCTGATCGTTGCCCTGTCGCCTTCCGGCCCCATCCGACAGAACAAAAAGATTTATGTTATATGCGCGTTTAATCACTCTTTTTCCCGCTTCGCCTGCCGATAACGGGATCAGGCACCAGCGAACCTCAGACAGGGATCTGTCGCTGATCACCTTTTTTTTCTTATATCGGGATCTTCCATGAAACAGCATAAAAAAATGAAATTAAGCGTCATGCTTAACGCCGCATTTCTGGCCGTTATTCTGATGGGGGTTTTTGTGACCGCTTTTGCCGGATTTAAACTGAATACGGCCAGCGATCAGCAGAAATTAACGCGTGCGCGACTGACCGACCTTCAGACGCTCCAGACACTTAAAGATAACTTAACGCAGCAGACGGCACTTTTATTGTCCATTTCTCCAGAGACGCAGCCGCAGGTGAAAACGCAGTTTTTTGATCTGCAGTCAAACAGCGACAACACGATTGCGCATTTTCGTACGCTGATTAACGGCGCGAAAAGCATCCCCGGCATCAACCTGGCCGAGGTGGATGAGGCCTCCGGAAATTTAAAGAAAATTGAAGATGCCGCGGGGCCGCTGAATCAGGCTGCGCAGAATCTGTTCAGTGCTGATGCGGCCGCTTTCCCGGCCAGGCTGCGTGACGGATTGATCCCGGTGCTGGAGCAATACCGCGTTGCCGTGAATGGCATGGTTGAGTATCAGGCAAGGGTGACGGGCAAGACTGCGGAAACCTCCAGTGAGGCGTTATCAGGCGTTTATATGACTCTCGCGGCCCTGACGACCCTGTTTGTGGTGATGGGCTTTGTCATGAGTGCGCTAATCACGCGCCGGATCAAGTCTCAGCTGGGCGGTGAGCCTTCACATGCCCAGCATCTGGCGGCGGCCATTGCCGCTGGCGATCTGACCACGACCGTCACATTGTGCAAAGGGGACAGCGTCAGCCTGATGGCTTCGCTGGATAGTATGCAGACCAATCTGCGCGACCTGGTGTCACATATCAAAGACGCGTCTGCTTCTGTCGCGATGGCCGCAGATGAGATTTCTCAGGGTAACACTGAACTCTCCTCCCGGACCGAACAGCAGGCTGCCGCGCTGCAGGAGACGGCGGCCAGTATCGAACAGCTGACCGCCACGGTGAAAAGCAACACCGCAACGGCGCAGCAGACGGCGGAGTCGGCTCGCGAAACCGCTGCGCTGGCGCGCTCCGGTGAAAACGATATGCACCGTATGTCAGACACGATGAACGATATTTCAAACAGTGCGACGAAAGTCAGAGATATCACCTCGGTTATCGAGGGTATCGCCTTCCAGACCAACATTCTGGCGCTTAACGCGGCAGTGGAAGCCGCGCGTGCAGGTGAGCAGGGGCGTGGCTTTGCGGTAGTGGCCGGTGAAGTGCGGACGCTGGCGCAGCGAAGTGCGACAGCGGCCAGAGATATCAAAAGTCTGATTGAAGAGGCGGTGGCGCAGGTTGAGAGTGGGGTGGAAGTGGCTAACGGAACCGGTAAAAGCATCCTGCAGATTAACGCGATGGTCGGGAAACTGGCAGATGCGATGGATAACATCTCACTCGCCTCCGCTGAACAGATGCAGGGTATTTCGCAGGTCAGCATTGCGGTGAATGAGATGGATGGGGTGACGCAGAATAATGCCGCGCTGGTAGAGGAGTCCTCGACCGCATCCCAGTCCCTTTCAGCCCAGGCTCACTCTTTACGTGAAACCGTCAACGCTTTCCGTCTTTAAGCCTGATGCGCCTGCTTCATCCTGAAACAGGCGCGTTCAGGAAAGTGCAGAAAACTGTGACAGGTGGCGGGGAGGGCTGAAGCGGGTTAAATTTGCTCTCAGGCGTTAAGCTGCATGTCATTAACACGCCTGATCTGGCTCACTCAGAAACCGTTCCTTAATCAGGATTGCACGACATCATGTTCAGACAGTTTATGGCGAACGCCAGAGCGTGGGCGCGAAACATCAGGCGGGATGTGCATGCCGTCTGGCTTTCCGTCCGCGATCCCCGAACGCCCTGGTGGGTAAAAGGACTGGCGTTGCTGGTTGCAGGCTATGCCGTCTCGCCCATTGATCTTATCCCCGACTTTATCCCGGTCATCGGCCTGCTCGATGATCTGATCATCGTGCCAGCAGGGATTATGCTGGTGGTCAGTCTTATTCCTGAAGAGGTGATGCGTGAGCATCGGGAAACCGCCGCGCAGGCCACCGGACGTCCTGTCAGTCGCATAACGGCTGGCGTTTTTGTACTTATATGGGTGATTTGCGCCACGCTGCTGGTCAGAGCCTTCCTGTAATTCAGAGACCGGACGGCTCGCGCAGCCTGCGCCGGATATCGCGCGCCGGGATCGCCCTACAATCCGACCAGCGTAATCTGCTTCTTCAGGGTCAATGCCTTATAGAGTGCCTTCGCCAGGCTGCCCTGCTCTACATTTGAGCGCGTGCCGTCTGCATCAGTCCAGAACGATTTAATCCGCAGAATCGTATTGATACTAGTTACGCGCTCCATCTCCAGCACCGCGAGAACCGGATGGCGCTGTTCGCCATGCTCATCTGTCGCGTCTGCTTCGATAACGGCGGCACGCGCGGCCTGGCTGTCGTAGATAATCTGGCAGCGTGAGCCATTCAAAGTAAGGTTATCGATTACCTCATACAGGCATTCAACGGCTTCAGCACTGTAGGAGGCGGGGACAATTAACATAACAGATCCTTCTGATGTAAATGAGTGAACAGCCAGCATAGGCGAACAATTAACACAGGAGAAGTGACTGTTTTTGAAACAGAAAATTAGGCATCTAAGGTTACGATCACGCAGGTTATCGTTACTCTTATTCAGACTGGTACTGCCATTAAGCGAGGCGCGAGCGGGCTATTGTGGCAGGGCGCGGATTTGACTTAAGTCTCAGTCGCTATTTCGCCGCGTGAATCGCGCCAGCAGGAAATGGTTTTAACCCTGCTGCGTTGATCCCCCACCGGAGCATCGGGCCGGTTTCACGCTTAAGACGCGATGAAGTTTAAGAATTATCGCTATTCTTAAACCCCCCTGTTTTCTGAGCTGCCGCTGTTTCCTGCTCCCGGGATGTCATATTACTGACTCCGATTCAGCGGGCCGAAAAAGCGATGACGGCAGGTCAACGGGTACTTTCCGCCAGTGCCGCAAAGCTTTTAAAGCTTTACGCAGGCTGACTGGCAGTAAGCACAGCTGTCAGGGAGCGGCCTGCCGAAGTCACAGGCTGTCACAATCACGGGTAAACTCCTAATAAACATCTAATAATTAACTGGTATAGTGACGGCAAAAAATAGTGTCGGGAGTTTATCAATGCTTAAAAAATACAAAGGCTCGCAAATTCTTTTTCACTGGCTGACGGTACTGTTGATCATTGTGGCGTACGCCACGATTGAGCTGCGCTGGATGGCGGAGAAAGGCACCTGGCAGAGAAATGCGGTGATGATTACGCACTTTTCGGCCGGATTCTGCGTCATGATCCTGATGATTGCCCGCCTCTGGCTGCGCGCCCGAAGCAAAGCACCGCCGATTACGCCGCCCGTCGCGCGCTGGCAGACCGGCCTTTCCCACCTGGTCCATACACTGCTTTATGCGCTTTTTGTGGTTCTGCCCGTCCTGGGGCTGACCTCGCGCTATCTGCGCGGGAAAGAGTGGGCCCTGTTTGGCTTCACTATGCCGGTTGCCACGACGCCCGATCCGGCCACCGCCAGCATGCTGATTGACTGGCACGAAACCCTGGCCCCGATGGGATACTGGCTGATTGGTCTGCATGCGCTGGCGGCCCTGTTCCATCACTATTTCCTCCGGGATGATACACTGCGCAGGATGATGCCCTGATCGGGTATCAGAAAAACCGGGCCAGGTTCAGAGCGGTCCGGTTCCTGCCTGCCGGATACTCCGCGATACAGAGGAAAATCATGATCTGGCTGATAGCCAAATATGCGATAACGGCCTTTATGGTCGTGCTGATTTCAGAGGTGGCAAAGCGCAGCGACCGGCTGGGCGGTCTGATCGCGGCCCTGCCGCTGGTTACGCTGCTGGTGCTGATCTGGATGAAGCTGGAAGGGCAGTCAGCGGAAAAAATCAGTGCGCATGCGTGGTATACCTTCTGGTATGTGGTGCCGACGCTGCCAATGTTCATTCTGTTTCCCTTCATCTATCCCCGCGTGGGTTTCTGGCTGACGCTGCTGATCTCCAGTGCGATTACGGTCACTCTGTTCGTGCTCTGGGCGCTGCTTCTGAAACGCTTTGGCATCGTCCTGATGTGATGTCAGGGCGCTGCGCGATTGAAACCCCTGAGACGGGCGGTATCAGAACCGGCGTGGTGGTGAGTGTTGCTGTCTGCACGCTGTTTCAGGCCGCCCGTGAAGGGCGGCTGTGCGGGTAATCCCGGTCAGCGATGGTGGTCCCGCAGAAACACCGTCAGCACATCTTTCGGCGGCACGCCCCCGCATTCACCGATTAACCAGCCGACCGCGCCACGATGATAGGTGCCGTGAAAAAGGACGTGATCCAGCATTTCACTGACGCGCATTTCTCCGTTGCCGCCGTCGATAAAAGTGAAATTGATGATCCTGGCTGCATCGTCGGGCGTCATCGCCGTCACCTGCTGGATATATCTCTCTGTGCAGGCGGCCATACTGGCTTCCAGCGCCTCAACTGTGGGTGTATCTGGCGTGTTAAGGGCGGTGTAACCGTGCGGCTCTCCTGACATATTGGCTTCGAAGATTCTGTCGACCACATAGATGTGGTTCATCAGCCTTAGCATCTGGTGGCGCTTCCCTGCATACGCTGTGTCATCTATCTCTTTTATGCTTTTCAGCGTCTCTGCATCAATCCAGCGCTTGTACTTCAGAAGTGTAACAATTCTGTCCTTGTCCATGATTTTTACCTGAATTTAGCTAAAGTTGAGATCACGCTGATTAAACCACACTGGCTGACCTATGCCGACAACATTGACCTCGACGCTCTATTCCCGCTTACGTCTGCTGCTCTCCATTTCCGCCGGCCTGGTTTGCTATTTTTTACTCTCCGATCGGCTCGGGCAGATGCAGCGTCTGCTGATCGGCTGGAACGTCTGGGCCTGGCTCTACCTCTGCATTCTCTGGATCCGCATGCTGCGGACGGATGCAGCCGGGATCCGGCGTATCGCTCAGCAGCAGGACCAGAGTGCCGCGCTGGTGCTCGGAATGGTTATCGTGGCGTGCGTGGTCAGCATGGTGGCGATTCTCAGTGAGCTTCCGGCGCTCAGGACGCTGACCGGCACGCCGCGGCTGATGCACCTGGTGCTGACCGCGATGACGCTTATTGCCGCCTGGGCCATGCTGCCCACGGCGTTTGCGATGCACTATGCCCATCAGCACTATCTTTACCGCAGCAGCACTATCACACCGCTGATCTTCCCCGAGAAAAAAGAGAATCCCGGCTACTGGGACTTCCTCTACTTCTCCTTCACCCTCGCGGTGGCGTCGCAGACGGCGGATGTCGCCACCGGCACGACAGCAATGCGAAAGCTGGCGCTGCTGCAGTCCGTGATCTCGTTTATTTTTAACCTGGCGATTCTGGGGCTGTCGGTGAATGTGGGGGCCGGATTGCTGAATTAGCGACTCGCGCAGAGGGGTCAGGCCGCTCCGTCACGATCTTAGCCGGTCCGCCAAGTTCAGCCATGAACCCCATCCCCGGTCCACTGGCAGGCTATCCTCGTTCTCTTTATGAACTGACTCCCTCACACATAGTGATTATCACATTGTGTAATAAACTGTGATCGGCCTCTTTCACCCGCCCATCACAGCATGTAAGTTTCAGGCTCTTACGCCAGAGATTCCCCTAATCCTCAGAGGAGAAAGAGAGTGAAAGCAACGGCAATGATGACCACCAGTCTGTTAATGATGATGAGCGGTGTACACGCGGAAGGAGTGACCACGGCCGCACAGGATAATACGCTGACCGTGAGATTCGGCCAGCCGACCATCCGGCAGGTGCTGCACTACCGCAAAATGTACGAGAAAAAGCCGTTTCCGGACGCTGAGATCTACTACTACGATAACGGTACGTACAAAATCATTTCGCAGGGTGAGGATCACTACGGCGTTTACGTCATGCAGGGCCACTTTGACGACCAGACCTTTACCGTGCGTTTCATCTCTCTGCCCTCGTCTGACTGGGGCAATAAAACCGCCTTTCATCAGTTAACCTTTGTCAAAGGTGACCCGCAGAACGTCTTTATTCAGAACGCGATTGTGGATACCGGGGAAGCGATTGCCCAGCAGAACGGTACTTACACGCAGGAGAAAAACAGCGTCAGAAATCCGGTTTCCACTCGCTGGCAAAACTGAATATGAGCGGGTGGCTCTCCGGAGTCACCCGGCTTCGGCCGGAGATGAGATCGCAGCGAATTTTGATTCAGTAGATGTTATCCCCTACCTGAATGCCTTATCTTATCCCCGCAGATCACGCATCGTGCCGCGTCTGAGTGCTTTTCCCGCACCCGATCTGCGAACAAATTTTTCTGTCATCTGAACCCACCACTTTTAATTAAATCCTGAGGCGAAATATGGACAGAGGTTTGCCCTTGCTGGATGCACAGGCGATCGCGTTTTCCGCTGGCGATCGTCAGCTTCTGCAGCCGATCTCTTTGCAGTTATACCCGGGCGATAATGTCTTACTCACCGGCCCCTCCGGCAGCGGTAAAAGCACCCTGCTGAAGATCCTGGCGTCACTGATGTCGCCCACCGCCGGACAGATTTTTTTCAACGGCAGTGATATCACCACGCTGGAAGCTGAGACTTATCGCCAGCAGGTTTCTTACTGTTTTCAGACCCCGCAACTCTTTGGTCAGACGGTGTATGACAACCTGGCGCTGCCGTGGCAGATTCGCCATCAGAAGCCTTCGCGCGATGCCCTGGTCAGCGCGCTGGAGAGCGTCAACCTCGCCGCCGCGATGCTGGACAAACCGGCAGAACAGCTCTCCGGCGGTGAGAAACAGCGTGTCGGTCTGCTGCGCAATCTGCAGTTTATGCCGCAGGTGCTGCTGCTGGATGAAGTCACCAGCGCCCTGGACGAAGAGAACCGGCAGACAGTGCTTTCACTGATCAGGCGGGTTTCCGCAGAGAACCAAATCGCCGTAGTGCGCATCAGCCATGATATTCAGGACATTGAGCAGGCTGAGCAGGTGCTTCGTCTGACGCCGCAGAAAAAGGAGAAAGCGCGTGAATCAGCATGATATCAGTGACACCTCGCTGTTGCTGTCACTGAGTCTGGTCATCATAGCCCTGCTGATCAGTCAGAAAGAAAAGCTCGGCATAAGCAAAGATATTATCTGGAGTGTCGGCCGCGCAATCGTACAGCTGGTGATCGTCGGCTTTGTGCTGAAGTCGATTTTCGATGTGAACAACGACTGGCTGACCGTGCTGATGGTGCTGTTTATCTGCGTCAACGCCGCAATCAACGCCCGCAAACGGGGAGGGGATATCGGAAACGCTTTTGGCATCGCGTTTACGGCGATTTTCAGCGGCACGGTGATAACCCTCGCGATTCTGGTACTGAGCGGTGCGATAGCCTTCGTGCCGATGCAGGTCATTCCCATCTCCGGCATGATCGCCGGGAATGCGATGGTCGCCGTTGGACTCTGCTTCACTAATCTGCGCCAGCGTTTCTGGGATAATCAGCAGAGAATTATGGAGATGCTGAGCCTGGGCGCCCCGGTGAAGCTGGCCTCGAAGCGGATTATCGCGGACAGCATCCGCACCGCCATGATCCCGACCGTGGATGCGGCTAAGACGGTCGGGATCGTCAGTCTGCCGGGGATGATGTCGGGTCTGATTTTTGCGGGTATCGATCCGCTTAAGGCCATCAAATACCAGATCATGGTGACATTTATGCTGACAGGCACCGCCAGTCTCTCAACCATCATTGCCGTCTGGTTATCTTACCGGCGCTTTTACAACGACAGGGCGCAGCTGAAAATCACCCACTCCCTGAATCGGTAAGGTCGCGTTAGCGACTTCCCTCATCGCGCCCGGAACAGCCGGGCGCATGTGTACAGAGCACCCGCCGGGGGCTGAGGAAAGCAGGGGCAGGGCCGATCCAGTATGGCCTGTTCGGAAAGCGATCTCCGCAATTGCCCTGCCGAGCGTCAGACCGCACGCCGGTGCCAAACGGTTGCTTGTCTGTTCCTGACACGCTGTTACGCATTGCCTTCTATGTTAGGATTTAAACCTTCACGATGAAGGAGAGCAAGATGATAGTCAGAACATGGCACGGATGCGTTCCGGTCAGACATGCTGAAGGATTTGCCGATCACCTGCAGAAGACCGGTGTTGAACATTCAGAAGGGACGCCGGGCAATCTGGGGGCCAGCGTGCGCAGAGAAACGCAGGGCGAATGGGCGCATTTTTTTCTGGCAACCTGGTGGGAAAACATCGACGCGGTGAAAGCCTTTGCCGGTGAACAGTATCATGTGGCCGTTACCTATCCCGATGATGAGCAGTTTGAGCTGCTATCCGACCCGTATGTTTTCCAGCATCAGGTAGAGAGCATGACACCGCTGTGAGTGACCGGCAGGCGCAGATCGCGGCGGCGCTTCTGCGCCTGCGGCGGGCTAACGTCTGAAGTCCGCATCTGCGTTCAGATAAAAAAACAGGCTTCCGGACGCGGAACCGTGCCTGAACAGCCCCTGTCTGTGCCCTGTTCTGGGGATTGCCGGGCTGATAGGTGCGGTACGTTATCCTCCTCATGCGGGAGGGGATCATGATTAAAATTACCTGTGTTATTTCGGTAATGCTGAGCCTGGCGCTTTGCTGGGCCGGTACGGCTGAGGCTAAGCGACAGAAGCAGACCGACGATGAGGTTCGTCAGCGCATTATTGATGATGCCATCGCCGCTTATCCTGGCGTCTGCGCGTGCCCGTTCAACACTGCGCGCAACGGCAGCCGCTGTGGCGGACGTAGCGCCTGGAGCAGGCAGGGTGGATACGCACTGGTTTGTTTTAATAAAGAGGTGTCAAAGGAAAGCGTGGAGGAATGGCGCAGGAATAATGATGCCTGAACAGTGTTGTCCGGCCATGTCTGGCAGGGAGGTCAGGGTCTGGACAGCAGGGAAGTCTGGATCCCCACGCTCTGCCGGGAGTGATTTTCGCTGATGAGTTGCGCAACGCCTGGCGAAACAGTGACGGACGGCGGCCGGGTAAAGCGCTGATGACCCGGACCGGGCCATCAGCGTACACATTACCATGTCACGGGGCCGCTTATTTCTGCGCCTGCTGAGCCTGCTGGTTTTTTTCTGCCTCTTTCTGTTTCTTCTTCGCCATATGGTGACCGACTGCGCAGCCTGCCGCAGCGCCAGCCACGCCATGATGAGCAACATGACCTGCTACGCCGCCCACGGCCGCGCCTTTCAGGCACCCTTCGGCATTAGCCTGCATATTCACAGACAAAAACAGACCGGTCGCCATCACAATCACTGATAATTTTTTCATCACTGGATATCCTGGTAGTCATAGTTGCACGTTGAACTCAGCGGAGCATAGCGATCCGGTGAGCGTTGTGCTGGCCGGGATACAGGAATCACGACGTTAGTTACCTGTGGTTACGCTTTTCGCTCACAGAGAGGACGGAGGGCTGTCTTCCGGTGGCTGGCCGGTGTGTTATTCCTCGCCAGCCGCTATCACGCCAGGCCTGGTGGCGGGCAGCCAGAATGAAAAGCGGGTGCCTCCCAGCGCGTTGCTGTTGCAGGAGACGTGCCCGCCCTGCGCCAGCACAATCGCTTTCACTACCGCCAGCCCTAATCCGGTGCCGCCGCTCTGGCGTGACCGTGAATCATCAGTGCGCACAAAGGCATCCCAGACGGTGAGGGCGAACGCCGGGTCGATGCCAGGGCCTTCGTCATCGATATGCACCACAACACCACCGGCATCCTCTTCACAGGCGATCATTATGATGCCTGGCACAGCATAACGGCGGGCATTCTCCAGAAAGGCCAGCAGCACCTGTCTGAAGCGTGAGGCATCACATTCGATGGTTGCCGGACTGATTTTCAGTACTAAGGAGTGATGACTGGTTTTGAAATCCGCCCTGACCAGTTCTGCCAGCGACGCGATCTCACTCTGGATGTTCACCTGCCCATAGTGCATATGCAGATGGCCCGACTGCGCCAGACTCAGGGTTCTCAGATCCTCGATTAAGCGCGTCAGGCCCTCGGTCTGATGGATCAGACTGACGAAAAGCTTCTGATCGGGCGCAAAGATACCCTCTGCTAACCCCTGAAGCCGTCCGCGCAGTATCGTCACCGGGGTACGCAGCTCATGAGCAATGGCGGCGTTCCAGGTCTGGCTGTTCTGCGAAAGGTTCTCCAGGGCGGCCGCCATACGGTTGAAGTCTTTTACCAGTGCATTTATCTCGCCAATCTCTATCGCCCCTTCGCTGGCACGCGCACTCAGGTCGCCCTCCGCCACCCGTCTGGCGCTGTGCGTCAGGGATTCCAGGGGCACGACCATCTGGCGCGCGAAGCGGGCAGAGAAGAAAACGGAGACGGCGATGGTCAGCAGCGTGGAGACCAGCATCGTGAGCCAGTCACTGGTGGTTCCCACATCCAGATCGAGTGGCAACAGCTCACCTGAAAACAGGCCGATAACGGTCGGCGCGAGCGTATAAGTGGCAAAAGAGGTCACGAATGAATAGAGCGTGACCCTGACGATCAGCCAGTTCAGCTGCTGACTGAGGCTCCGACGTTTCATTTACCCTCTCCCAGACGATAACCGAAACCGCGCACGTTCTGCAGCAGCCCGGACACCCCCGCGTCATCGAGTTTCCTGCGTAACTTACTGATATGGCTATCTACCGTTCGCGGCAGGGTATCCCCCTCAGGGAAGCAGGCCTCCAGCAGTTCATCCCGGCTGAAGACCCGGTTAGGCTCGCGGACAAAATGGGTGATCAGCCTGAACTCGGTAGTGGTCAGGCGGGATGCAATGTCGATCCCCTCAGCTTTGATGATGACGCTGTGCTGCCGCACATTGATGGAGAGGGAACGGGAAGATAAAACATCGTCTGAACGGGTCACAGCCTGGGTGCGTCGCAGCACCGCCTGCACCCGCGCGACTACCTCAGCAGGATTAAACGGCTTAACCACGTAATCATCGGCACCAATGCGCAGCGCAGAGAGTTTATCCACATCGTCGTCGTTTGCCGTCAGCATAATAACCGGCGTGTCGCCGCGCCGACGGATCTCCGCCAGAAACTGCCAGCCATCCATCACCGGCATACGAACATCCAGTATGATCAGCTGCGGTGAAGCGGTTGCGCAGTACGCCAGCCCCAGGGCGCCGTTTTCCGCATGGCTGACGGTATAGCCGCCATTCTGCAGGTAGGCAGTCAGAATGGCGGCTATCTCCACATCATCTTCGACGATTAAAATATCGCTATTGTCCATGAGTATCCTGTCTTCGTCAGACCCCCCGGCAGGCGCTGAACGGCCAGCCGGGGGATTACGGAGCTTATTGCTATGCGGAAACTATGCTGTTTTTCCGGTGAACTGCATCAGCAAAGATGCAGCATCATCATATCAGCTTCGGGAAGTTATAAAGCAGGCCCGATAGATCCGGTTACTCTGCGGGCTTTCCTTTTCCTTTCAGTCTGTCTGCCAGCATCATGACAACGACAAAAAACAGCGGGACAAACAGGATGGCCAGCAGCGTGGCACTGATGATCCCGCCAAAAACGCCGGTTCCGATAGCATGCTGGATTTCACTGGCCGGGCCGGACGCGATAATCAACGGCACCACACCCAGCCCGAACGCCAGCGAGGTCATGATGATCGGACGCAGCCGCATCCGGGCCGCCGTTATCGCCGCATCCCGCAGGCTCCGGCCCTCCTGGTGAAGCTGCCGGGCAAACTCGACGATCAGCACCGCGTTTTTGGCCGACAGGCCAATCACCGTAATCAGTCCGACTTTGAAGAAGACGTCATCCGGCAACCCGCGCATCATTACAGCAGTGACAGCTCCGGCGATCCCCAGCGGAATGACCATCAGCACGGAAAGCGGAATGGCCCAGCTCTCATACAGCGCGGCTAACACCAGGAAGATCACCAGGATGGAGAGCGCCATCAGCATCGGTGCCTGCGCAGCGGACTGCTGCTCCTGCAACGATTGTCCTGTCCATTCGATTGCGAATCCTGCAGGCAACTGTCTGGCCAGCGATTCCATCTCTTTCATGGCATCACCGCTTGAGACACCCGGGGCTGCACTGCCGGAGAGTCGCATCGCCGGATAGCCCTGATAGCGGACCTGCTGAAGCGGCGAGGAAGAGGCTGTCGGCGTGATAAAGCTCTTCAGAGCGACCATTCTGTCATCACTGTTGCGGACATAGAGGTTGAGAATGTCATCTATCTGCATTCGATCTTTCGCCTCGGCCTGGATGATAACCTGCTGCATACGGCCTCTGTTCGGATAGTCGTTGACGTAGAGCGACCCCATGGCGGCAGAGAGGGTGTCGCTGATACTGGCAAATGAAACACCCATGGCACTGGCTTTTTCACGATCGATGTCCAGCCGGATACTCTTGCCGGGCGGCAGACCGTCTGCATAAACCTGAGTCACTTTGCGGCTGCTGGCGGCAAGCTGCAGTAGCTGCTGCTGCGCGGCTTCCAGCGCCGCAGAGCCCCGACCGGCACGATCCTCCAGCCGCAGCGTAAAGCCGGAAGAGGTTCCCAGCTCCTCGATAGCCGGGGGCATCATCGTCATGATGGTTCCCTCGGGACTATCACGCATCGCCTCTTCGGCGAATCTGACTTCCTGCAGCGTCGAGCTGTTACCGCGATCCTTCCCCTCTTTCAGTACCGTAAAAGTCAGTGCGGTGTTGGCTCCGGCACCCGAAAACCCGAATCCCAGAATGGATTGATTAGTGTCGACAGCCGGGCGTGCACCGACAGCCTCTTCATATTTTTTCACGACCGCCAGCGTCCGCTGCTGTGTCGCTTCGGCCGGTAGCTGAAACGCTGTCATAAAGTAGCCCTGATCCTCCTCGGGCAAAAATGCGGAAGAGAGCTGACTGAAAGCGATCGCCGTTCCGGCGCACAGCGCGATATAGACCAGCAGCATGCGGCCTGAGCGTCTGAGGATCGTGGCTGTCCAGCCTGAATAGCGCTGGGTCAGTCGCGCTAACGCCCGGTTAAATCCGCCAAAAAAACCGCCGCTGGCGTGATCGTCGGGCATTCGCAGCAGCGTGGCGCAGAGTGCCGGGGTCAGCGACAGCGCCAGCAGCGCGGAAAAAAGAATCGCGGTGGCGATGGAGAGTGCAAACTGCCGATAGATAATGCCGACGGAACCGCCTGCAAAGCCCACAGGAATGAAAACCGCAGTCAGTACCAGCGTAATACCGATGATGGCACCGGTTATCTCGCGCATCGCGCGTGAAGTGGCTTCCTGCGGGCCGAGTTTTTCCTCGCGCATCAGGCGTTCCACGTTTTCAACCACCACGATGGCGTCATCGACAATGATGCCGATGGCCAGTACCAGCCCGAACATGGTCAGCACATTGACGGAGAAGCCAGCGAGCAGCATGACGGATAGCGTGCCCAGTAACGCAATCGGCGCGACAATGGCCGGAATGAAGGTATACCTGATGTTCTGCAAAAACAGATACATCACCACGAAAACCAGCACCATCGCTTCGAGAAGGGTGTGGATGACCTTCCCGATTGAGAGCTTTACGAACGGTGCCGTATTGAAAGGGGTGGCATACCGGATATCCTCAGGTATGGAGAGACTCAGCGTCTGCATCCGGGCCGACAGGGCTTCTGCGGTTTTCACGGCGTTGGCCCCGGGCGCGAGCATAATGGCCGCACCGGTAGAGTGCTGTCCGTTTTCACGCATCATCATGCTATAGGTCTGCGATCCATATTCCACTCTGGCGACATCAGAGAGTTTGACGCTGGCACCATCTTTGTGCGCACGCAGGACAATATTGCCAAAGGCTGCCGGGGTGGTCAGCTGACCCTCTACCGTCAGGGGCAGAGTGACCATCTGACCCGGCAGCGCCGGTTCGTCGCCGATGCGTCCCGGCGCTATTTGCGCATTCTGCTGTGTGATGGCGGCAGCGATGTCATTCATCGTCAGGTTAAATGAGAGCAGCTTCACCGGATCGACCCAGACGCGCAGGGCGCTTTCTGCGCCAAAGAGCTGAACACGGCCCACGCCTGGCAGCCTGCGCAGTTCTTCAACCACGTTTCTGGCCATGTAGTCACTTAACGCTTCACTGTCCGTTTTGCCGGTTTTTGAGGTGAGGCTGATGATCATCAGAAAACCGGTATCGGCGGATTCAACCTGCAGACCGTTCTGCCGCACGGCCTGCGGCAGGCGGAATTCCACCGTTTTAATGCGGTTCTGGACATCGACCTGCGCCAGTTCGGCATTCGTTCCGGGTTTAAAGGTAACGGTAATCGTTGCCTGACCTGAGGTGTCTGTCGATGATTCAAAATAGAGCAGGTTCTTAACGCCGGAGAGTTCGCGTTCAATCAGACTGACAACCGAATCGTTCATCGTCTGTGGCGAGGCCCCGGCCCAGGTGGCGGAAATAGTGACATTGACAGGAGCCACGGAGGGATAACGGGCCACCGGGAGCTGTGTCAGGGCCATGATGCCGAACAGAACAATGAACAGCGCAACGACCCAGGCGAAAATCGGGCGTCTGATAAAAAACTGAGCCATTTTACTCTTTCTCCTGCAGGGTCAGGTTAACAGGAGAAATGCCTGATACCACTGCGGCAACGCGGGTGCCATCGCTTAGTTTATCTATGCCCTTAACGACAACACGACTGCCAGGCGGTAATCCCCCGGCGATGCGATAGCCTCCGTTAACCTGCTCGCCCACGCGGACGCTGAGCGGGTGCGCCTGCTGCTGATCGTCAATCACCCAGACCACGGCTTTGTCATCCTGGCGTGAAACAGCCTGTTCAGGCACCATCAGGGCGTCATCGTAATGCTGGCGTGGAACCTGCACCCGCACGAACATGCCCGGCAGCAGTTCGCGGTCGGGATTACTGACTTCGATGCGCACCAGCACCTGGCCTGTACTGGTATCCACGCTCATGCCGGAAAACAGGATTCGGCCAGTCTGGCTGTAAGCCGTGCCATCCGGCAAAAAGAGCTTAACCGGCAAGCCAGTTGTGGCATTCTGCGGGCTGGCCACCTGTCTGCGCAGCTGCTGATAAACTTCGGCAGGTTGATAGACATCCACATAGATCGGGTCTGTCTGATAAAGACGAGCCAGAGGGCTGCTGTCGCCCGGCGTGACATAGGCGCCTTCAGAAACCAGCGCCTGGTCAATGCGGCCCGATATCGGGGCCTCGACCGTGGCAAAGCGTAAATCGAGCATTTTGCGCTTCAGTGTCGCACTGGCCTGCGCGACATCGGCGGCCGCCTGGCGGGCAGCGGCGACAGCATCATCGTAACTTTGACGACTTATCGCACCTGTTCCGGTCAGTTTACGCAGGCGGGCAGCCTGCTGTTGTGCTCTGTCGTTCGCGGCCTGGGCCCGCAGTAAGCCAGCCCGCGCGTTCTCCACCTCGGCCGCAAAGGGGGCCGCGTTGATCTGAAAAAGAGGTTCACCCTTTTTCACTTCGGCACCCTGCTCAAACAGACGACGCTCAATGACGCCATTCACCTGGGCGCGTATCTCAGCCGTGCGAAGTGCATTCACGCGCCCCGGAAGCGTTTCGTAAACGGATAAAACCTGAGGCTGGACCACCGCAACAGCAACCTGCGGATCGGCAGCATTGGCATCGGCGCTGGCATCATCATCACAGCCCGTCAGTACGGCAACCAGTGCAAGCAGGATGAAAGGCAGCGAAAACAGTTTGGGGACGAACATGGGCATCTCGTTTTATTAAGGGATGCGCAATCGTAACGAAGTCGCGTTTATTTGCCGTCGAGGGTGTGTGGAGATTGTGTGTAGAAGTGACTTTTTTATTCTGATGGTGAAAAACCGGCCGACAGCCTCTCTGTCAGCCGGGCAGAAACGCCGCTGTTCAGTTTCAGAAAAGCGTGCGCCCCGAAGGCATAATATCGCACCACTGTTGTTTGTAGTGCCAGGCGGGGTTGTAGGCGCCCAGGGAGAAAATACATTTCTTCTCGGATGAGGCGGCTAACGCTTTAGCCTGGAGAATATTTTCCCATAGTAAAACAGAGCCGATGCCAATAGATCTGAACTGCGGATCCATGCCGCCATTGAAATCTTCAAAATAATACCAGTCGGGACACTCGACTTTATAATTGAGATCAAACGCACAGGGTGAGTCGTTGATAAATAAGATTTTACCAAAAATCATCTCCCTGAACAGGGTGACGGTTTCCGTCAGAATGTGGAGATCCGTGCATTTAAGCTGGTTCTGCCAGCGGAGATCGAACAGGCGCTGATAAATCGCAGCCAGCTCCGCCGGCGAAAAAGCGGAGACATCTTCGACCGTGCCGCCCATTTTTCTGAATCGCCGTACCTCTCCCGTACGCTTCTTTGCCGTTTTAACGGAGAAGTCAGGTTTGATATGGGCCATTTTTTTCTTGAAGAGATTATGACGGATGCTATTCATTATTACGCCCTGAGAATGCGGCGATAACCGCTTTGTTCTGAAAGGCAGGATAATTTTTGCTCCCGCCTTAATCGGCAGAATAATATCGTCAAAAACAAAGGGCAGGCTGGATTTTTTATATTCCAGCGAACCATTCAGGGAAAAAATAGCGGCGACAGCGTGGCCATTGACCTTTTTCAGATAGTACTGAATCGCGACGCCTTCCCGCTCTTCAAGATAAGCAAGAACGCGGGGATGGGTGCATATGCTTCCGCCGAACGCCGTGTAAATCTGAGCGTAGGCCGAGGCCTCGCACTCTTCCCAGCCGGTTTTTTTAAGTTTTAAATGTGTAGTCAGCATGCCTGCTCTCTTAAATGAAATCTGATGCGTCACCCGACGATCCCGCCGCGGGAAGTGCATAACGGGTAAGGATGTAATTCATCTTAATTAAACGGGCGGTAAACAAAAGAATAACCAGAGACAGTAAAACGTCTTTGTTTAACCTCTACACATGTTCTACACACACGCTAAACCCTCTCTCCATAAATAAGCGAGATCGCAGCGTTCATTTATAAAACTCTCACTAAGTTCAGCAAAAAAAGTTTAAATAAAACTTGATTCAAAATGAGTAATTTTGTTCAAATCAGCCGGCAGGTCAGCAACAGGCAAAGTTATTAAACGCCCGGTCGTGTTGCCAGAAAGATAAACGGAATTTAAATGAAAAAAACTTTGTGAATTTTTTGGTTTGTTTAACTTCCGGTTAATGACCGTCTTTATACTGGACGGAAGTATTGCGTGATTCGTTTACCTGTATCAGCGCGGGGTGACTCTGCCCTGGTACGACGCTGCACCTGCAGAATATTTTAGCGACAATTCATCTACTGTTTTGAATTGTTTTTCTGAACGGAAAGTCATTGTTTTAATGCTTTTCTTTAATCAACCAAAATGAATGATACCATTATGAAAAACATACTCATTACCGGTTCTACAGGGTTTCTAGGCGGAGCGGTCGTCGCAAACTTATTACAAAACAGCGTTAAGGATCGACTGCTGCTGCTGGTCAGAGGCAAAACCGTTGATGAGGGGTTAAACCGGCTTAAAGCTAATCTTGTCAATTTTGGCCTGAATGAAGCATTAATTAACTCAGTCACCCCCGACAATATTATTCTGGGCGACCTGGCAGTACCGGAAAACTTTATTGACGACTCACGGCTTGATGAGGTCACGCATGTCATTAACTGTGCCGCCGTAGCCTCATTTGGCAAAAATCCGTCAATCTGGAAGGTGAATGTGGACGGCACATTCAGGTTTGCTGAACGCATGAGCCGCGTGGCTGGCCTGGCGAAATTTATCCATGTCGGCACCGCGATGTCATGTGCGCCGGAACCGGGATCGCTGGTCAGGGAGAGCTGGCTGGACTCCAGCCGGGATCAGCATGTTGTTGAGTACACCTGGAGTAAGGCCACCATTGAAAAGATGATGACAGAGCAGCTGCCGGGACTGCCGCTGGTAATTGCCCGCCCGTCGATTGTGGTGGGGCACTCGGATCAGGGTTGTCTGCCTTCAGCCAGTATTTTCTGGGTCTTCCGTATGGCGCTGGCATTAGGGAAATTCACCTGCAACCTCGACGATCGTATCGACGTGGTTCCCGTAGATTTCTGTGCAGATGCGCTGGTACTGCTTCTTGATGCCGAAAAGGTTATTAATGAAGTGATCCATATTTCTGCCGGTACTCAGAGCAGCGTGACATTCGCGGAAATTGATGAGGCGATGGCTAAAGCATCCGGCAAACGCGCACTGGGTGAGGATTATCAGAAAGTCTCTTATAAACAGCTTTCTGAGAGCAGAAGAAGCTTCAGGGATCTGTTTGGTCCCTGCAACGAACGGATCATGTTGCGTGCCATGAACCTTTATGGCCATTTCTCTAATCTGAATGTGGTCTTTGACAACTCAAAACTTATGCAGCTTGGCATGGGCAAGCCCTCGCGATTCACCGATTATCTGGATCGCTGCGTCTCAACGACCCGCAATGCGACCATCGCTGAACTGATGCAGGTTGACTTCAAATAGGGACAAAGGGCAGCCTGCTTCACAGGCTGCCCGCTATACGGAAACCCGACGCCTCTGCTTATTCAGGCGTTACGCTGATTCCGATCACCCCATGAACGCGCGCCTCATCCGGACCCCTTCTCACTATTCCTTCACGCCAGCGCATCTCATCCGTTTCCTTTGACAGCGTCAGCCGTATAAGTGCCCGGGGCCGTATGACACTATTTCCCGGCATGACACTTACCGCTTCAGAAAAAAAAGCCCGCACAGGGCGGGCTAATCGTATCGCAGGGATTGTTATTGTTTGTAGCTTTGCACTGGTGTTGGTGTTCGTATTCATTGCAGTATAGGGAGACAACCTTAGTTTTAGCCTGGCAGGCACTGTTACAGCCATCACAAAATTTTCATCCAGTTCGTTTTATTAACCTGGTTTATTCACGTCTGTCGATGATGCGCTGACGGACCTCGCCAGCGCAACCATTCACCCTTATCGGTCTCGCTCTGCAAACTCTCATACCAGTAAATCACGTCATCTTTCCGCTGAACCAACCCTGCACAATCCTGCTACCAGATACTCAGATTGCGCCAGAACGCGGAATTGTGACTCCAGACTTAATAGGTCTGGAGTCACATGGACAGAGTGATTAGAATACCCCTCTTTGCAGTGACCAGAAGGCAGGGATGTGACAACGGAACGATTAACGGCCTCAGCGCGATCGGCACATGTCGGCCGCCATGTTTTGATCTGGCTGGAGCAGGTCAGGGCGGCTTCGCTTAGTGAGCTGGATAATTTTGGCGATGACGGTACGGTAGAGCAGGTGATGAAGGTCTGGGTAAAACTCTCGCTGCTGGTCAGCCGCCGACGCCCCGAAATCGCCGTCTCCACGCTGCTGAAACATGTCCTGCCCGGGATCGGTTCGCAGCCACTCAAATCGCTGAACCGCTTACGCCTTAACCGGCTTTATAACATCCTGATTGTCGACGGCAAAAAGGAGGAAGCACGCCGGGTTTTTGCCCTGACTAAACAGTTTCTTGCCTGGTGTGAGATGCAGGGGTATCTCGATCATTCTCCCATCGCTTCGATGAAAAAAAGAGATGTGGCCGGTCGCACAACACCGCCGCGCAGCCGGCAACTCTCTGACGCCGAAATCTGGGTTTTCTGGCACGGTCTGGATAACTGGGCCTTATCAGAGCAGGCGCGCTGGGCGCTGCGTTTGTGTCTGGTGAGCGCCCGGCGACCGGATGAGATTGTACAGGCGCAGAAATCGGAGTTCGATCTGCGCTCAGGCCTGTGGAAGCAGGGCACGCGCAATAAATCGCAGCGGGAACATGTGCTGCCGATATCGCCGCTGATGCAAAAGTGTATTGAGGCGCTGCTGCTCGCAGCCGATCCCGATTCGCCCTGGCTGGTGCCCGCTCCACGTGATTCACAGCAGCCGCTCTCAAAGGGCGCACTGAATCAGGCGCTGCGCAGGATGATCCGTGCCCCGCGCGGACTGGGGCTTGAAGCTTTTACTCCCCGTGACCTGCGCCGTACCGCGCGTTCAAAACTCTCTGCGCTCGACACACCGAATGATGTCGCCCGCAAAATTATGAATCACGCGCTGGAGGGCATTGATCGGGTTTATGACACCCACGACTATCTGAGCCAGATGCGGCAGGCCATGAATGCTTTATCAGAAGCGGTTGAACAGATTACAGAGAGTGAAAGTTATCATCAGCTGCGACATCGCTACGATGGCGAGACGCTGGTGATCAGCGAACTCTCCATCATGGTGATGTCGCGCTGATCCCGGTCAGCGGTTACCGATCAGAAGTGATAACGCAGCCACGCAAAATAGACGTTTCCGTTATTATGTGTGCCGGGAATATAGGTCATCTGGAAGTCAAGATCGCCATAACCGACTGAAGCCAGCGGCAGAATGGCTGGCACCGGGATATATTTCCAGTTATCACGCGCAGTCACACCCGCCGTGTAACCTGCGCCCCAGTGAAAATTTTGGTCGGCCAGTGGACGCCAGGTGGCCACCCAGCCATATCCGCCAAAGGGTTCCCATTTATTAAAGGAGTCTTTAAACGCCATCAGGTAGATGCCATTCCAGTTTCCTTTCTCATCATAACGGGAGATACCGCCACCTGCGCCCCAGGGTCTTTCATTATATTTATTAATATGTTCGCGATCGTAGGTGGCACGGTTATGCCAGGTGATCGCGGGCAGATAGAAGTCTATCCCCTGTGGCTGCTGCCAGGTCGTGGCAACCTTGTCACTGAAGCTTTTCCAGCCTGCGCTCACATTCTGCACGAGGGTGGCAGAGTGGGCCGGAAAAACACTGAAAACGGTCGTTGTCATCATCAGCGCTTTAAGAGTCGATGTTCTGCGCATGTATGGATCCCTGCAATATCTGGTATTTAATAAGAGAAAAAAGTGCCAATGCGGTCATTATTGCACGAAGAGAGGCAACTTCGGGTCAATAGATGGCCAGTACAGGATTTTATAATGAATTTAAGCGAAGCGGAAACCCTCGTTTCATAATTTATCTGCCATCAGACTTTAGCAAATGAAACCACCTCACTGTCTCATTCACCTGCACATAGCAACATTCAGACGCAATCTGAAAAGAAATAACGAATTCTGTTAACAGGATATTGAAGTGATAATATAAATGCGTGTATCTCTCATTTACTTCAATGGTGGGAATCAACGCCAGAGCACGGTCCTGGGTATTGCGAAAGGGCTTTGGTGACATGAACAAAAGCAGCGCGGCCTGGTCAGAGCCGAGGGCAAAGTTATCCCGCCAGCCGCGTATAAAGTATAAAAATAATTGATAAATTAACGCTCTCCCTCTTCACAACCCTGGAATCAGAAATTTACCGTATTGGCTGCGCCGGTCCGCCTCCCCTGACGGCCAGCCAGCGTTGCCTCGACGCCGGCCAACATGCCTGAAGTGGCGGCCATTGCAGTTCAGGTAAGTGCGTTTCTTCCCGTCATTGCGCAGACACAATCTGTAGCGCACGCGGCACCAGTTGCGTGAAGTAGTCAACCGCAGGCGCGATCGAGGCTTCATCCGGATCAAAGGCGGCATGATGCAGGCCATACTCACTGGCACTGCCGATAGTGACAAACGCCCCCGGCACCTGCTGCAGATAGAAAGCGAAATCCTCGCCGCCCATCTGCGGTGAGGCGGCATGCTCTGCGTGATAGCCGCTCTCGCGGGCCACCTCCAGCGCGACATCCACCCATTGAGGCGTATTGATCAGTGCGGGCGGTCCCTCCGTCCATTCCAGTTCTGCCGAGGCGCCAAATCCGCTGGCGATGCCCTGAATCAGTGACCGGATGCGGTGGGGGATCTGCGCCCGGATCTCGCCATTGTGTGTGCGCACGGTGCCTTCCAGCTCAACGTGCTGCGGCAGAACATTCCAGGTATTGCCGGCGGTAAAGCGCGTCACGCTCAGCACTACCGTCTCCAGCGAGCTGAATACCCGGCTGGGCAGCGTCTGCAGAGCCGTCACGATATGACTGGCCACCACGATGGAATCGATGCCCTCCTGCGGTCGCGCCGCATGGGCGCCTTTGCCGTTAACCCGGATCACGAAGCGATCGACATTGGCATAAAATGCCCCCGCGCGACTGCGCAGTGTGCCCAGTGGCAGTTCTGGCGCATTATGCAGGCCGAATATCGCTTTCACCCCCTCCAGCGCCCCCGCCTCTGTCAGCTGACGGGCACCTTCAAACGTCTCTTCGGCGGGCTGAAACAGAATCCGCACGCGGCCCGGCAGCGTGGCCTCCTGCTGTTTCAGCTGCAACGCCACGCCGAGCATGACGGCGCTGTGAATGTCGTGACCGCAGGCATGCATTACGCCGGGTTGCTGCGAACGCCAGGGACGATCGGTGATCTCCTCAATCGGCAGGGCATCAATGTCAGCGCGCAGCGCGATCAGGGCTTCGCCGTGACCGATTTCCGCTACCACACCGGTCTTCAGCCCGAGCGGCAAGAGCCGGATCCCGGCCTGCTCCAGCCAGCGGGCGAGACGTTCAGTTGTAGCAAATTCGTGGTTTGAGAGTTCCGGGTGCTGATGCAGTTCGCGACGCCACTGCACCAGTTGTTCAGTTAAAGACAAAGTCATATTTATCCCTGTATTTCTGCAGAAAAGGCACAGGCGACGTTTTCCGGCAGACTGATGTTCGGTTCAGCGTGGAGGTAACGACTGAAGATATCTGTTAATAGAAGGTGGCGGCTAAATCAGTCAGTCGCCCTGACTGGCGCATGAAGGGGAGTATGTCCCGGCAGACAAAATAAGAATCCCGTCTGTGCGGATGGTACGAGGTGAAATAACGTCTTCATGATCAATTCCTTTGTTATCCATTGCTCTGGCAGCGGGAATCATCATCGAATGACGCAACGCACAGATAAAGTAACGATTTGGTCAAAGCTTATCTGAATTTAATCAATGCGGAACCGGAGGCGATTATTCGTGGGGTGCAGCAGGCGGAATGGCAAATAGGGGGCTGCCATTCCGCGATACGCTTATATTAACCTGTTATCGCGGGTTGCTTACGACTCCGCGCATAATCTGCGCTGACCGGCGCGCAGAAACGCGCTGACCAGACCCAGCCATAGCAGACCGCAGATCAGGTTCACCAGGCTGAACCCTCCGCTGCCGTAACTGAACCAGGCCGTTTTGGCGGCCTCAATGCCGAGCGCGATGATCAGAATCGTCACCATGCCCACCATCGCGGCTACGCTGCCTTTTCCGGCATGGCTGGAAAAAAGCGTCATGCGGTAAAGTCCGGCATTGACCAGTCCGGTGCCGAAGCCGTAAAGACTCACGCCCGCGGTGAGCCACAGATAGTTCTGCGCATTCAGCACGGTGGCGGTTGCCGCGACGATCAGCCCGCAGACCACCGGCCAGGCCCCGATCCTGATCGGCTGTTCAATCGACAGACGGCTGGATAAGCGTCCCAGCGTCAGGTTACCCGCAATCATGGCGGCAAAAACCGGCAACTGCAGCAGCGCATAGTCGATACGGCTGAGTTGCGCGCCGTGCATTAATATCACGGGGGATAACGCCACCCAGGCGATGCAGGGCACGGTGACCAGTCCGATAGCGAACGACCCGCGCATCACCTGGCGATCTTTCAGCAGCGCGCCATAACCGCTGATAATCGACCCCAGCGACAGCGGTTTTTTTCGATCGCCCGACGTTTCCGGCATCGCGTACCACAAGCCGGCCAGCGCCAGCGCTGCGACGGCGCCCGTCAGCCAGAACAGCGTGCGCCACTCACCCACGGTCAGAAACGCCGCGCCCGCCAGCGGACCGGCGAGCGGCGCCAGCAGGGCGACATTCGCCATCAGCGCCATTATTCTGATGCTGAGTGATTCGACGAATGCCTCCTGTATCGCCGCGTACCCCACCGCGCCAATAAAGCAGAGGCTGACACCCTGGAGAAAACGCAGCAGAATAAACTGCTCAATCGAGGTGACCCAGTGAGTCGCGATGCAGGAGAACATAAAAAAGGCCACACCACTGAGCAGAACAGGACGGCGGCCAACCCGATCCGAGAGCGGGCCGAGCAGCCACTGCAGCAGAATGCCCCCCATCAGATAGGCGGTCAGCGAGGCGGAAACCCACTCCGGCCCGACCTTAAACTCCTGGGTCACCAGCAGCATACCCGGCTGGATCATGTCATGGGCGATATAGGTGGCAAACTCGAACAGCACCAGCGACAGCGGAAAGATCAGATGTCGCCGTGTCAGCCGGGCGATCGGTTGAAAGGAAGTCATGATGAATACCTGAGAAATAACAGCAAAACGTGCGGCCAGCAGGGTGGCCGCACGGAGGAAGTGTGACAGTGTAACGATTAACGCCAGCGGGCAATCGGGTTATCCAGTGTTCCGGCAAACTTCAGATTCTCAGCCGGATCGGCCAGGTTGATCATCTGCTGATTATTTGCCAGCTGGAGACGATTCAGGCAGGAGCGGGTAAACACCGGTGCGAACATGTCATAGCGCGCAAACTTCGCGGCATGTTCCGGGTGCGCCTGCTGGTAATCCTTCACGCACTGCGCCACCGCCTGCCAGAACGCCTCTTCCGGCAGCGTCTGCGACTGATGCAGGATCGCGCTGATAAAGCGGAAGATGCAGTCAAAGACATCGGTGAAGATCGACAGGAGCTTAAGCTCGTCCGGCACATCCACCGCCAGACGCTGCACGCCCTCCGGCAGTACCGCGTCCGGGTTCATCACGGCGATCTCCTCGCCAATATCCTTCATATAAGCCGCCACCGGGACGTTATTCTCCAGCAGCATAATCAGGTTTTCGCCGTGCGGCATAAACACCAGATCATGCTGATAGAAGCAGTGCAGCAGCGGGCTGAGGTAGCAGGTCAGATAGCGGTCGATCCACGCTCTGGCAGAGAGACCGGAGTCCGCGATCAGCGCGGGCAGCAGAGGCTGCTGCTGCTGATCGACGTGCAGGAATGCCGCCATGGTCATCAGGCGCTGACCCGGCTGCAGGCTGGCAGCCGGATTATCCCGCCAGAGTGCAGCAAACATCTTTTTATAGGCGGAGTCTCCTTTGATCGCCTGTTCGTAAGCGCGATTGTGATAACCCACCGCCGCCACCTCCCGCAGGATGCGAAAATCGCAGCGTTTCAGCCACGCATCCCCGGCGACCAGCGCGGCCAGCCAGCCATTAATGGCCGGAGTGGTCGCCATATAGTAGGGCGACAGGCCGCGCATAAAGCCCATGTTGAGCACGGAGAGGGCGGTTTTGACGTAGCGTTTCGATGGCGCGCTGCGGTTAAAGAAGGTGCGGATAGACTGCTGCGCCTGATACGCATCGTCCCCGGAGCCGAGATAGACGATCTCATGACGGGCGACGTCTGCGGCAAACACCGTCAGCAGCTTGTTGTTCCACTGCCACGGATGGACCGGCATCAGGATATACTCTTCGGCTGCCAGCCCTTTCCGGGTTAACTGCGACATAAACGCGTTCAGCGTGCTGTCACCCAGTTCGTCGCGCATCAGCTGCTCATAGCTCAGTTCGCTGAGGCTGGCGAAGTGGGCGTTGCGGCGATGAACGGCGACCCAGATAAGGTGAACCGGCGCGGCGGCTTCCGGCGCAAAGGCCAGATAGTCACGGGCATCAAAGCCAATACGTCCGTTATTGGCGACAAAGCAGGGGTGTCCTTCGGTCATCGCCGCTTCCACCGTCTGGAAATCGGCAGAGACCAGCGCCTGGCTGTCAGGATTACGTTTCTGACGCTTATAGACGCTGCTGCACAGGGTGCTGCTGATCTCCTCCATGTAGGTCGCCAGCAGCGGCTGCGGAATACCAATCTCCGCGTTGAACTCAACGATAAACTGCAGTGCATCCAGCGGCAGCGCGCGCCCGTTCTCCTGTTTGCGCAGCGATTCCGCGTCAATCTCCCAGTGATCCAGCGCCAGCCGTGCGGCGCGGAAATGATAGCTGGCTTCACCGCCCGGCACCGTCAGCTGATACGCATCGTCGCCCGTGGTCTGTGGCGCGATAATTTTTTCATGGGCGAACTCGGCAATCGCTTTGCGGATCAGCATGCGGTTCGCCTGGGTCCAGTGTTCGCCGGTCAGATGGGTGCCGTCGGTCAGTGAAGCGGGGGTTTCCATAGTCTGCGACTCCTGCAGTAACGCGTGTTGATAATCTTCCCGCTGGCAGAAGGCCAGCCAGGCGGTTTTATGACCCAGGTCGAGGGTGTGCTGATAGCGGAACCCGGCTCGCCGGTTCAGGACGTGAATCTTCTCATTGCGCACGTCCGGCTCCACGACGACGCGGTTCACCTCCGGGCGGCTGAACAGGTAGTCCATGACCAGGGTGAAAACCTGCCAGCTGAAGGCTTTAATCGGCTGGCTGGCAGGGGCTATCAGGATATGCATGCCATAATCATCAGGCGCGGCCGGATAGAACTTCCCAATCTCGTCATCACAGGCGCGATAGCACTCAATCAGACAGACCGGCTGGTCGTTGCAGCAGCCGATCAGCGCCGCATGAGGATCGGCGGCGGTCAGCGTCTGATAGAACCCGGCAACCTGCGCCAGACTGTGTGACTGCATTCCCCAGAACCGGGCATAGTCGCGGGTGACCCAGCTGTGGATCAGGGGCGCATCGCTCTCACGCATCGGTCTCAGGGTAAACCGGCCGGCAGGACGGTCAGCGGTAAACAGCGGTGGTGTGTTCATCTCAGCGCTCCGTTTTAGCCGGGAAAGTCTGGAAAGCGATCTGACGCTCAATGGGGTAAACCTCGCGTCCGGTCAGTTCGCGCAATAGCACGGAGTTGCGATAGCAGGCCATGCCCAGATCCGGGGTGACAAATCCGTGGGTGTGCAGCTCGGCGTTCTGCACAAAGATCTGGTTGTGATGGTCGATGCTGTAGTTACGCTGCACGTCGTAGCGCCCCTTGTCATCCCAGCGCAGGCGCGACGAGATGCCCTCTAAAAACATCGGCGGCTGATAGTGATAGCCGGTCGCCATCACCAGCCCCTCCGTGCGCCGGGTATAGGTGCACGCCTGCTCCTCCTGATGAAGTGTCAGCTCAAATTCCCCCTGCGGCAGCCAGCGCATCGCGGTCAGGGCCGAATGGGTGAAGAGATTGACATTCAGGTCGCCATCAAGCTGTTTGACGTACATCAGATCGTAAATGTCATTGATCAGACTGCTGTTAATGCCTTTGTAGAGATTCTTGTGACGGGCATTCAGCTCATCGCGGGTGTGGGCGGGCAGGGCGTGGAAATAGTCGACCCACTCCGGCGAGGTCATCTCCAGCGTCAGCTTGGTGTACTCCAGCGGATAGAAGCGCGGCGCACGGGTGATCCAGTTAAGCTGATAGCCAAAGCGGTCAATGTCGGTCAGCAGATCGTAATAGATCTCGGCCGCGCTCTGGCCGCTGCCCAGCACGGTGATCGACCGCTTCTGCTGAAGTTCAGCTTTATGCGCCAGGTAGTGGCTGGAGTGGGTCAGGCGCTGGCGGTGCGGCTGACTGCACTCGGGCATCCAGGCCACCGGGCCGGTGCCGAGGATCAGGTGACGCGTCAGATAGCGCTGTTTCTCCCCGCTGCGGGTGTCGGTGACCTGCACCTGATAGAGGCCTGCGGCCTCATCGTAGCTGACATAATCCACATGACTGTTCCAGCGCAGACTGGAGAGCCGCGAACTGGCCCACTGACAATACTGGTTATACTCTTTGCGCATCAGGAAGAAATCTTCGCGGATATAAAAAGAGTAAAGTTTTCCCTTCTCCTTCATGTAGTTGAGCAGGCTGTAGGGACTGGTGGGATCGGCGAGCGTCACCAGATCGGCCATGAATGGCGTCTGCAGATGGGCGCTTTCCAGCATCATTCCGGTGTGCCAGTCGAATCCCGGATTCTGATCCAGGAAAAGACCCTTCAGCCCCTCGACCGGCTCACTCAGGCAGGCCAGGCTCAGGTTAAACGGGCCGATACCGACGCCAATAAAATCGTAAACAGGCTTATCCATTTCAGTTCGCTCCCTGATTGACCGCGCTCAGTGCAGAGGCACGCACCTGTTCCCGGCCGTAATGTGTGATCAGGCTCAGCACATCTTCGATGTCCGCAGGGGTGGTGGTGGGGTTCAGCAGCGTGAATTTCAGATACTGGCGTCCGTCAACCCGGGTACCGGCCACAACCGCATTGCCGGCGCGGAACAGCGCTTTACGGATGGCGGCGTTAATCTCATCGATCTTCGCATCGCTGGTCTGTTTGCCCGGAACGAAGCGGAAAATCTGGGTGGTCAGCTCCGGAGCGTGCAGCACTTCGATGGCAGGATGCGCACTTAACAGCGCATGGGCAGACTCGGTCAGCGTGATCAGGGAATCGAAGGCGTCACCCAGGGCTGCCGGTCCCATCACGCGCAGGGTCAGCCACATTTTCAGCGCGTCGAAGCGGCGGGTGGTCTGAATGCTTTTATTGACCAGGTTAGGCGTACCTTCCTGCTGAGCGCTCAGCGGGTTCAGGTAATCCGCATGGTGGGTGACATGCTTCAGATTCTGGCTGTCACGGACGAAGAAAGCGCCGCAGCTGACGGTCTGGAAGAACGATTTGTGATAATCGACAGTGACCGAATCCGCCCGTTCGATACCGTTAAGGCGCGAGCGGTGCTTCTCAGAGACCAGCAGCCCGCAACCGTAAGCGGCGTCAACGTGCATCCACAGGCCAGACTCTTCGCAGAGGCGGGCGATCTCCGGCAGCGGATCGATGCTGCCAAAGTCGGTGGTGCCGCTGGTGGCGACGACGGCAATCGGGATCAGCCCCTCGCTGCGGCAGCGCGCAATCTCCTGTTCCAGCGAAGCCACATCCATACGGTAGTGTTCGTCGTGATCCACGGCGATCACCGCGTCATAGCCCAGGCCGAGTATCGCCATCGATTTCTGGATACTGAAGTGACTGAGTTTGGAGGTAAAAACCCGCCATCTGGGCGCGGTCTCCGGCAGGCCACGCTGCTTGATCAGATGACCAGGATGATGCGCTGCACACCAGCTGTCACGCGCCAGCAGCATGGCCATGAGGTTGGACTGGGTGCCACCACTGGTGAAGATCCCGTCCGATCCGTCAGGCAGCCCGATGCGGCCCAGCGTCCAGTCGATCACCTTCTGCTCAATCAGCGTGCCACCGGCACTCTGATCCCAGGTATCGACCGAGCTGTTGACGGCGGCCATGATCTGCTCGGCCATCAGAGAGGGCAGCACGACCGGGCAGTTCAGATGAGCCAGATATTTGGGATGGTGGAACCAGACGGCGTCGCGCAGATAGAGCTGGCTCAGCTCCGCCAGCGCCGCCTCGTTGTTGCCCAGCGGGCGATCCAGATCGACGCCGCTGAACTCGGCCGCCAGCTCGTGGGGCAGGATGCCGCTGAAGGGTTTCTCTACGCCGGTGACGGTGCGGGTCATCAGCGCCAGCACCTCCTGAGTCTGCTGCGACCAGGCTGCCAGTTGCTGATCGTTAAAAATGGCGGTGTCAGCCGTGCTGGCAATCGTGGCAGGCGCGGGTTCCCGTGCCGCCTGGGTGGATGAGCGTAAAAGCATGTTTAGTTCCTGTGCGTGAATACCTGATACCCTGCTGACATAAAATCAGCAGCGCCGGATGTCCGCTCAACAACTCCAGTAAACATAAAACTAACTAACCAGACAAAAACCCGGCCATCGGCCGGCAGAGTGTTTTCACCTTAAAAAGAGACAATGCCACAAATTATTTGTGGACTAATCAGCGTTAAACGCTTTGTTATATGCGGATGAGATTGTAAATGTTAATCATTTGCATTCAATTGTTTTATTGTGAAATTTTATTTATTAGCTGCTCTTATGTTGCAAATGTGATTTTGATCACAATTTTGATTCGGAATCGTCCTTTTTTAGGGGGGAAGACATGATGCTTCAGGGGCGAAGAAACAGGATTTGGGCGAGGGCAGCCCGGTCCGGAGCATGATCAGGCGCGATAAAACAGCGTTATTCGGGTCACTCAACGGGACGGGACGTGAAGCAGCCAGAAAGCGCAGAGCGCGCTTTCTGGCTGGAGAGGCGTGACTCAGCCTGCGTTCGTTTCTGCAGGCACTTTCTTTCTGGTCATAAAGTTGAAAATCACCAACAGGGCAAAGATGCCGGTGATGATCATTGTGATGGTGCCTTTATCCATAAAGTGAGCCATGTTGCCGAGAAGGATACCGGTAACGCCAAAGTCGGTGTCGGAGAAGGTGGTGTTAGTCAGGCCGATCTGTCCCAGCACGGGCAGCAGGGCAACGGGCAGGAAGGTGATCAGCAGGCCATGCGCAAAGGCGCCGCAGATGGCACCGCGTTTACCCCCGGTCGCATTACCAAATACGCCCGCGGTCGCGCCACAGAAGAAGTGGGGCACCACGCCCGGCAGAATCAGAACCCAGTGAAGCTGGCCAAGGACAAACAGCCCGACCAGACCGCCGATAAAACTGGAGATAAAGCCCACCAGAACCGCATTCGGCGCGTACGGGAAGACAATCGGACAGTCCAGCGCAGGCCGGGCATCCGGTACCAGTTTTTCGGAGAAGCCGGTAAAGGCCGGAACGATCTCCGCCAGAATCAGGCGCACACCCTGCAGAATGATAAAGACGCCCGCCGCAAAGGTAATCGCCTGGATAAACGAATAAACCAGGTAATTCTGACCGTTACTGAAATGCGTCTCCACATACTCTTTACCGGCCGAGACCGACAGGATGAGGTAGATAATCATCATCGTCAGAGAGATAGAGATGGTGCTGTCGCGCAAAAAACTCAGGTTTTTTGGCATGTTCATCTCTTCGGTGGACTTAGAGCCTTTGCCCACCAGTGAGCCAATCCAGCCTGATAAGACGTAGCCAATCGTTCCGGTATGCGCCAGCGCAACGTGGTCGCCGCCGATGATCTTGCGCATATAGGGCTGAGCGATAGCAGGGAAGGTCGCCATCAGAATGCCTAACAGCAGCGATCCGGTGTAAATAAGCTGAATACCCTCAAAGCCGGCAACCGACAGAATAATCGCGATCATACAGGCCATATAGAAGGTGACATGACCGGAAAGGTAGATATATTTGAGCCGGGTAAACCTGGCGACAACGATATTCGCGACCATGCCGAAAGCCATGATCATCGTGGTCGGTGCGCCATATTTTGCCAGGGCGATCGAGACCATCGCTTCATTGTTGGGAATGATGCCCTGAACATCAAACGCCTGCTTGAAAATGTCGCCCAGCGGCGTCAGGGAACCGACCAGCACGGTCGCTCCGCCTGCCAGCACCAGAAAACCCAGAATCGTTTTTACCGTTCCCTTAATCACATCCGGGAAGGGCTTCTTCTGCGCAACCAGCCCGAAACATGCCACCAGTCCGACTAAAATGGAGGGCACTTTCAGCACATCGACGACGAACTGCAAAAGGTTTTGAGTAAACATATTAACCTCGAGGGTATGGTGTTTATCTGCTTATCAACTTTCAGTTTTTCTCAAAATACTCACGTATTTTTTGCTCGATTTCTTTCAGATCGATGATGTTATTGATGATGATGACCTTCTCGGGCGGCAGGTTAGCGCTGTAGGCAATATCCTTCGCCATCACAAACACATCGGCCACTTCGGGCGTAACCGAACCGAGATCGGAATGCTCCACTTCAGCCTCAACACCAATCGTCTTAAGCACTTTCTTGATGTTCATCTCCATCATGAAGCTGCTGCCCAGACCTGAACCACACACTGCCATCATTTTCATAGCTGACCTCGTTAACTGTTTTTAGAAAAGGGGGGCGACAGACCGGTTAAACACCGGTCAGAATCGCCATCAGCGCCGGCTGACTGCGGGCGGCAAAGATCTGCTCCATGATGTTTTCATCGGAGAGCACCTCTGCCAGATGAGAAATCATTTCGATATGGCTGTTACTGTCCGGCGCGGAGAACATAAAGATCACCTTCACGGGATCGTTCTCTTCGGAGTCAAAGGTCACGGCGTTGCCCAGCAACACTACGGACAACCCGAGTTTATGTGCGCCCTGTTCCGGCCGCGCGTGGGGCATAGCAATCTGTGGCGCAATCACAAAAAAGGGACCGATCGCCTCTTTCTGGTGAATAATGGCGTCAATGTAATCCTGTGATATGGCGCCTTCACGGAGCAGCGGACGCCCCGCCACGGCCAATGCTTCCCGCCAGTCAGCAACGTTTTCAACGTACTGTACTTTTTCGTTATTCAGCCAGTCAGCCAGATTTGACATCGTCTTAACCCTGCCTCGAATGCGTAATAAAATTTATGTAAGTCGCGACCCCGGATGCGGGGAAACGCGCGCGCTGGTGAGTCCGGCGACGCTGCAGATGTACAGTCACTTTTCCAATAAAAGCGGCTGTCTGCTGCTGTCTGCCCCTGTTATCTGATAACCCGGACAGATGAAGAACCCATGAAAAACAGTGACTATTAATTTATAAACGTCATTTATTCATGCAGTTACTGCATAATTCATCTGCCTGCGAAGATGTAAAAAGGCGGACTCACTCACACCACCACATCTGTACATCTTTCAGATGTCTAGTCATCCTGATAATGTACTTCGACGTGTACGGACACAACCTGTAAAATTAAAATATGGGTACGCAGGCTAAATATCAGTGTCAATTTGTTAAATTGATCACATATTCAGGTAGCCGGTGTAGTACTCCTCCGGCAATGTCAGGCAGAACTGTAGTGACACGGATAAGTGGCGCCTCCGGTTCACGCATAGGGGAAGAAAATCGATGGTTGATGGGATAACTGAAAAGCAAAAAGAGGTGGTGGATTACATCCTCAATAAAATTAAACAGGACGGCCTTCAACCCGGAGAAAAACTGGACACCGAAATCTCAATCGCAAAAAACATCGGCATTACCCGCGCCACGGTCCGTGAGGCGACGCGCATTCTGGTTGAACAGCAGCGGATATACCGGGTAAAAGGCTCGGGGATCTTTGTGGGTTCGACGGAGATGAGCAGTCAGGCTCACCGTTTTCATGTGCTCTCGCCGTTCGATTTTCAGGCGCAGCGGAAAGGGCACAAAGGCGTCCGGAAAATTATTTCGGTCAGTATTGTCAAAGTTCCCTCGGCGGAAATGGCCCAGGCGTTGCGGATTAAAAACAGCGACCAGATCTATAAGATCCATCGCCTGATGTGTTTTGATGATATTCCGGTGGCGCTCGAACAGATTCACCTGCCGGTTTCCCTCTTCAGCAGCATGGAATTCAGCAAGCTGGAGATTTCGAAATATGCATATATTGAAGAGGTGACCGGAAAAAAGGTTCAGCTCAGAGATCAGCATCTTACGGCGATTAATCTCACGCACGCTGAGGCTCTGACGCTGCTGAATTTAAGCCCAGGGGATGCGGTCATCCAGATTAATGAAACCGTCTATCTCGACGACGGGGTGCCCTGCGAAGTTAATATTGCCATCATCAACACCCGCTATTTTCCATTAAAACAGAATTCCCAGCGGCCTTAATTTCTGCCGTTTCCGCTTTGCGGCTGGCTATACCGTCACAGCCATTCGGCAGACAGAAAAACAGGAATGGCCTGCGCGGTAAAATAACCCGGTAAAAGTCCCTGCCCGTTATTTCCGCCGAAGCGAATCGCCCCGTTTTTTCCTTCGCTGAGCCTCTATGCCTCCCCCTGTTGCCAGCTCTCTGAAACAGCGCCGCCACGCGCCCGCCCGCTTTATACGCCCATCCCGGCATCGGCCCCGATAGATAAGACGTTTTTCTGCAAACTTTTGCCAGCTTATCGATTTTAATCCCGTCATGCTGCGAAAACAGGCAACAAAGAGGGGTGAAAAGCGTCTGAAACCGGCTTTGCACGCCCATTTCTGCGCATTTCCCTGCCTGGCGTGGCCATTATAAGGAATTCAAGAAAGCATAAAACAATATGATGTTTTACCAATAACTGGCGTCACCGCACACTGGTCAGCAACAGAAATGCATAAGGACCAGATAAATGGCATATCGATTGAGTCTGTTAGACAAAGCACCCGTGTCGCAGGGAGAGTCGGCCACCGCGGCGTTGCAGCGCACGCTGCAGCTGGCCCAACGGGCAGAGGAGTGGGGCTATCATCGCTTCTGGCTGGCGGAACATCACAACACCGCCCAGCTCGCCAGTCCTTCACCCGAGGTGCTCATCGCGTGGATCATTGCGCAGACCCGTCATATCCGTGTCGGTTCGGGCGGCGTGATGTTGCAGCATTACAGTCCCTACAAAGTGGCGGAAAACTTCAATCTGCTCGCGTCGCTGGCGCCGGGACGCATTGATATCGGCGTAGGCAAAGCGCCGGGCGGATTGCCGCTCTCCACCCATGCGCTGCAACAGGGTATCGATGCCGCAAAAAAAGGTTCTTTTGCCGATCAGCTTCAGCTGCTGAATAGCTGGCTGACACCCGCCCGCAGGCAGCCCGACGAAGAGGGCTTAGCCGCCACGCCGCTGCCCTCCTGCCCGGCCAACCGCTTTCTGCTGGGAGCCAGTGAAGAGAGCGCAAAACTGGCTGCCCGTCTGGGCTGGCAGTTTGTCTTCGCCGCCCATCTGAATGGCGATCGCCAGCTGCTGGAACATGCGCTGAGTACTTATTCCCGCCTGAGCCAGGGTCAGCGTGCGCTGGTCGCCGTGCAGGTAGTGGTCGCCGACTCCCCGGCCCAGGCTGATCTGCTGGTCAGCTCACTGCGTCACTACCATGTGTCGGTAAAAGAGGGTCCTTCTGTCAACGTCGTCAGCCTGGAGCAGGCGGAACGCTATGTGCGGCAGGGTGGATACCGCGAGTATCAGATCGAGCCGCGCACGCCGTCACTGCTCAGGGGAACCGCGGCTCAGGTTCATGCGCAGTTAGACGCGCTGCATCACAACTTTGATATTGATGAGTTTGTGATCGACACGCCGATCGCTGAACCAGCAGCCCGGCTGCGCTCACTGGAACTGCTGGCAACGCGTCATCTGGTTGCAGCCTGAATCTCAGTGGAGAGACATCATGAGTGCGGAATCACAACTGATTGAATGGCGGCGTGAACTGCATACCTGGCCTGAGCTGTCAGGGCAGGAGTTCGCCACCACCGCCCGGCTGCGAAACTGGCTGCAGGCGTCGGGTATCCGTCTGGCTGATTATCCGCTGGAGACGGGCGTGGTGGCAGAGATCGGTCGCGGAGAAACCGTTGTCGCGCTGCGCGCCGACATTGATGCGTTACCCATCCATGAGGCGAGCGGCGTGCGTTTTCACTCCCGTCATCCTGGCGTGATGCACGCCTGCGGCCACGATCTGCACAGCGCAGTGATGCTGGGTGCGGCGCTGCGGCTTCACGCGCAGGCCGATCAGCTGCCCGGCCGGGTGCGTATCCTGTTCCAGCCTGCCGAGGAGATTGCCCGTGGTGCCCGCCAGTTAATCGATGCTGGCGTACTGGACGAGGTTCAGGCGATCTTCGGGATGCACAACGAACCCTCACTGCCGGTCGGCACCTTTGCGACCCGCAGCGGCGCGTTTTACGCCAACGCAGACAAATTTATTATCCGCGTCACCGGCAAAGGCGCACATGCCGCTTCGCCTGAGCAGGGTGTTGACAGCATTGTTACGGCCAGCCAGATCATTCAGGCGCTACAGGGACTTACCAGCCGCAGTTTCAGTGCACTGGACAGTCTGGTGCTGAGCATCACCCGTATCGACGGCGGTAAAAGCTGGAACGTTCTGCCCGGCGTTGTGGAGTTTGGCGGAACGGCCCGCACTCACGATGCAACGCTGCGCGCCGGGCTGGAGCAGCGGGTGCGCACCCTGGTTACGCACTTCGCTGAAGCCAATGGCGCACAGGCGACGCTGAGCTGGCATCCCGGCCCGCCGGTGCTGATCAACGATGCACACTGGGCAGACTTCAGCAGTGAGGTCGCACGGCAGGCCGGTTATCGTGTGCAGAACGCCGGACTGCAACTGCTGGGCGAAGATTTCGCCTTCTACCTGCAACAGGTGCCGGGAGCTTTTGTCAGCCTCGGCAGCGCCAGCGAGGCGGGTCTGCATCATGCCAGCTTCAACCCGGACGAGGCGCTGATTGCGCCTGCCGCCGACTACTTTGCCCGACTGGCCCGCCAGGCGCTGCAGCATCTCACGGCGCGATGTCGGGCCCCCCGCCTTAACTGAATTCATCTGCCGCCCTGAAAATACGAGGGTTCTGACACCCGTCGCGGGCATTGCTACGACTAAAAAAGAGAGCACACTATGACCACAAGACACCTCCGGCTGGGTACGATTCTGCATGGCGCATCGGGAAATATGTCCGCCTGGCGGCATCCGGCGGCACAGGCCGATGCCAGTATCAGCCTCGATTACGCTAAAAAAATCGCCCGCAAGGCGGAGCAGGGCAAACTCGACTTTCTGTTTGTCGCTGACGGGTTATTTATCAATGAGAAGTCGATCCCGCACTTTCTCAATCGCTTTGAGCCGCTGACGCTGCTGTCGGCGCTGGCGGGCGTTACCAAACATCTGGGGCTGGTCGGCACCGTCTCCACCTCCTACAGCGAGCCGTTTACCGTGGCGCGTCAGTTTGCCAGCCTCGATCATCTCAGTGGCGGCCGGGCAGGCTGGAACGTGGTGACCTCACCCCTGGAAGGATCGGCAAAAAACTTTTCGCGCAAGCAGCATCCCGATCATGCGCTGCGCTACCGCATCGCCGACGAATATCTGCAGGTGGTAAAAGGCCTGTGGGACTCCTGGGAAGGCGATGCCTTTGTGCGTGATAAGGCGAGCGGCCAGTTCTTCGACCCGTCAAAACTGCACACGCTCGATCATCACGGCGACTTCTTCCAGGTGCAGGGGCCGCTGAACATTGCGCGCACGCCACAGGGTCGTCCGATTATCTTCCAGGCAGGCGCGTCCGGGGATGGTAAAAAGCTGGCCGCACGCCATGCGGATGCCATCTTTACCCATCAGTCCACCCGCGAAGAAGCGCAGGCATTCTATCAGGATGTGAAGCAGCAGCTGGTCGCCAATGGTCGCCAGCCAGAGGATCTGCATATCTTCCAGGGTGTGAGCGTGATCGTTGGCGATGATGACGAGGATGTGGAGCGCCAGTATCAGACCACAGCCGCGCTGGTGTCCATCCACGATGCCCTTAATTATCTCGGACGCTTCTTCGACCACCACGACTTTTCGCACTATCCGCTCGACGAGCCGTTCCCCGATATCGGTGACATCGGCCAGAACAGTTTCCGCAGCACCACGGATGAGATCAAACGCAAGGCCAGAGAGCATGGTCACACGCTCCGTCAGGCCGCGCTGGAAGCCGCTACCCCGCGCCCGCTGTTTCATGGCACGCCAGACGCGGTGGCCGATGGCCTGCAACTCTGGTTTGAAACGCACGCCGCCGACGGCTTCATCATTAACGGCGGCACGCCCGACACCTTTGAACGCTTTGTTGACCGCGTGGTGCCGATTCTGCAGGCGCGTGGCCTGACGCGTCTCGACTATCCGGGCACGACCCTGCGCGACAGCTTCGCGTTGAAACAACCCGTTAATCAGTACACCTCACAATAAGAGCACACGCCATGCAAACATCACTGCGTCTTATCGCCCTGCTTATTCTGGCCGCCAGCAGCAACGTGCTGGCGGAGGGCACCAGCGTCTCCTACAACGGTCAGCGCGTCAGCCTTGAGGCCAATAAAGCCGCGATTAACACCGCAAAAAACCCGGCGGCGATCGCGCAACTCCCCGCCGGGCACCATTTTGTCGTACCGGGTGCCTTTACTGTGGCGGTCGCCGCGCTGAACTCGCCGCCCCTGACGGTGTTCTCCGATGACAACAAAACATTGCTCGGCAGCGAAGTCGATATCGCCCGCCTGGTGGCTGACAGCCTGGGCCTGAGGCTCAACGTCGTGCCGACGTCATGGGAAGGCTGGCCGCTGGGCGTGGCCTCGGGCAAGTATGACGCGGCGATCTCCAACATCACCGTGACCCGCGAACGCAAAGAGAAGTTCGACTTCGCCACCTACCGCAAAGATTCACTGGGCTTTTATGTCAAAAGCAGCAGCCCGATTCAGTCCGTGACCAAAGCAGAGGATATCGCCGGGCTGCGGATCATCGTGGGGTCCGGCACTAATCAGGAGGCGATTTTGCTGGCGTGGGACAAAGAGAATCAGGCCAAAGGGCGTAAAGCCTTCACGCCGATCTATGCAAAAGATGACGCTGCCCAGACCCTGGCTCTGCAGGCGGGGCGGGCCGACGCCTACTTCGGCCCCAACGTGATTGGCGCCTGGAAAGCGGCGCTGACCGGCAAAACCCGTCTGGTGGGCAGCGTGGATGGTGGCTGGCCGAAGGCGGCGCACATTGCCGTCACGGTGAAGAAAGGCAGCGGTCTGGCGGAACCTATCAGCACCGCCCTGAACGGGGTAATCGGCAATGGCGACTACCAGAAGGTACTGAATCGCTGGGGTGAGGGCGTCGAGCGCATCGACCGTTCTGAAATTAATCCCGCCGGACTGGGCGACTGAGGAGCTGACGATGAGTGAATCCACGTTTCGTGAAATCTCCCCGGAGGCACCGGAGCTGCAACCGATACTCAGCGGTCTGTTTGGTGAATATGCGGCGCGTTACGGCGACTTCTTTTCCCGCCGCAACGCACTGGAGCAGGAGCTGACCGAATGGTATCTGCCGCCGCAGGGGCTGTTTATCGTGCTGGAGCGTGACGGCGAGATCATCGCGATGGGCGCGTATAAACCCTATGACACGCAGACCGCAGAGCTGAAACGCATCTGGACGCGCCGCGATCTGCGTCGTCAGGGGCTGGCTCTGGTGGTGCTGCAGGAGCTGGAGCGGCGCGCCCTGCAGGCCGGTTATCAGCGGCTGTTTCTCACCACCGGCTTCCGCCAGCCGGAGGCGGTGCGGCTCTATACCGGGCACGGCTATCAGCCGCAGTTCGATCTCAGCGGCGATCTGGAGCGTTATGGTCAGCCACCGCACGACGGACGACTGCGTTTTATCAAAGTGATCGGCGTCCATGACGTCGCCAGGGCGAGTTAAGGAGCGACGATGAGCCAACATCAATTAAAGGTCGTGCCGGCGCGTTATCCGGCCCGGACCGCGGGCGCTGTCGTGGCGCTGTTTATTCTGGCGGGCGTGGTGCAGTCCGTGGCATTCAACCCGCGCTGGGAGTGGGGCGTGTTTGCCCGCTGGTTCTTCGATCCGGTGATCCTGCATGGTTTAGGCCAGACGCTGCTGCTGACGCTGTTCGGCACCCTGTTCAGCCTGTTCTTTGGCGGCCTGCTGGCGCTGGCGCGGCTCTCCTCATCGTGGCTGCTGAGCACGCTGGCGTGGGGCTATATCTGGCTGTTCCGTTCGCTGCCGCTGATTGTGGTGCTGATCATTCTCTATAACTTCTCCTATCTCTACGACACGCTGTCGATCGGCATTCCCTTTACCGGCCTGTCGTGGGGCGCGTTTCAGACCATCGATGTGCTGGGTCAGTTTCCGGCGGCGGTGATCGGGCTGACCCTGGTGCAGGCGGCCTACAGCGCGGAGATTATTCGCGGCGGCATTCTCGGCGTCGATCACGGTCAGGTAGAAGCGGCCTCGGCATTAGGGCTCTCCGCCTCGCGCCGGACCTTCCGCATCATCCTGCCACAGGCGCTGCGCGCCATCATCCCGACGGCATTCAATGAGATCATCAGTCTGGCGAAAGGCACCTCGGTGGTTTACGTGCTGGCGATGCCGGAGCTGTTCTATACCATCCAGATGATCTACAACCGCAATCAGGAGGTGATCCCGCTCCTGATGGTCGGTGCCGCCTGGTATCTGATCATCACCACGGTGCTGTCCGTGATTCAGTACAACGCTGAACGCTGGATGGCCCGCAGCGTCACCCGTGAACCGCAGCCGTCGCGCTGGCGTCAGTGGCGTAACCGCGCCGAACCGCTTCATTCTACCGAGGAGATCAGCCATGTCCGAAGCCATTGATTACCGCACCTCGCACACCACCGGGGCCATCAGCATCACCGGTGTCACTAAACGTTTTGGTAAGCACAAAGCGCTGGATGATGTGTCGCTGTCGCTGGAGCCGGGATCGGTCACGGTGATCCTCGGGCCGTCCGGTTCCGGTAAATCCACGCTGCTGCGCACTATTAATCATCTCGAACGGGTCGATGAGGGTTTTATTCAGATCGATGGCGACTACATCGGCTATCAGCAGCGCGGCGACAGACTGTATGAGCTGAAAGAGAAAGCGATTCTGCGGCAGCGCATCAACGTGGGCTATGTGTTCCAGAACTTCAACCTGTTCCCGCACCTCAGCGTGCTGGACAACCTGATCGAAGCGCCGGTTGCGCACCGGCAGTTAACGAAAGCGCAGGCGATAGCGCGGGCTGGAGAACTGCTCGATATTGTGGGCCTGCGTCATAAGGCCGATGCCTGGCCGCGCCATCTTTCGGGCGGCCAGCAGCAGCGCATCGCGATTGCGCGGGCGCTGATGCTCAATCCGCGCGTCATGCTGTTCGATGAGCCGACCTCGGCGCTCGACCCGGAGCTGGTTGGCGAGGTGCTCGACGTGATCAAGAAACTGGCACGTTCCGGCACCACGCTGGTGATCGTCACCCACGAGATCGGCTTTGCCCGTGAAGTGGCCGACAACGTGGTGTTTATGGTGGATGGCCGGATTGTGGAGCAGGGCAGCAGCACCCAGGTGCTCAGTCATCCGCGTCACGAACGCACACGCCGGTTTCTGGCGCGCGTGTTATGAAGGCGCTGAGGTTCACGGCAGTCGCAACGGCGCTGCTGCTGCCCGCCCTGGCCGTGCAGGCCAGCCGGACGCTGGATGTGCTGCAGAACGAGACGCCGATTCACGTCGCGGCCAGCCCGCAGGCCATCGCGAAGATCCCTGCAGGGTATCACTTTATCGAGCCCGGCACGCTGACGGTGGCGACCTCCGCCACCAACTCGCCGCCGCTGTCGCTGCTGGCCTCTGACAATGTGACGCGGATTGGCAGCGATCCTGACATCGCCAGACTGCTGGCCGACAGTCTGGGCCTGAAACTCAGGCTGGTGCCCGCCTCCTGGGAGGACTGGCCGCTGGGGATCACCGCCGGACGCTATGATGTCGCGATGTTCAACATTGCCGTCACGGAGGAGCGTAAGAAGAAGTTCGATTTCGCGACCTACCGCGCGGATAACCACGCCTTTGCGGTGAAAAGTGACAGTAAGATCAGCCGGATCAACCAGCCTGCGGATATTGCCGGCAAGCGGATCATCGTCTCGTCGGGCACCAATCAGGAGCGCATCTTACTGAGCTGGGATGCACAGAACCGGGCCAGAGGGCTGCCCGCCGTGACGCCGATCTACCTGACCGATGACGCCTCCGCCACGCTGGCGCTGCTGTCAGGACGGGCCGATGCGCAGTTCGGGCCGCACTCGATGGCGGCCTGGAAGGTGGCGTCGCGCGGTCAGACAAAGCTGGTTGGCAGCGGGCCTTTTCGCGCCTGGGTGGCGGTGACCACCCGCAAGGGCAACGGACTGGCGCCCGCGCTGCAGGCGGCGCTGGATAACGCCATAGCGGGCGGGCAGTATCAGCAGGTTCTGGCACGCTGGGGCGAGCAGGATGAAGCCATCTCTCATTCGACAATCAATCCCCCCGGCATCGTTTACTGAACCGGCAGAACCGGCGTGCGTTTCCCTGCCGGTTCTGTCTCAGGTCAGCGGATGACGACAGAATTGAACTACACTCTCCAGCGTTAGTGATTTATCCTGCCCGCCTGACCTCATAAAAACCCTCACGGCGTGCCGGAGTAATTGACCTGGAAGCCCCATGAAAATCAGATTCCTTTCTGCCAATGAGCAAAAACTGGCGGAGGTGCGCAAAATACTCGAACCTGTCGGGGTTGAAGTGTTGCCCATCGCCCGTCGCATCGAAGAGATACAGACCGAAAATGAGCTGGACCTGGTGCGCGACAAACTCACCAAAGCCTTTTCCCTGATAGGGCGGCCGCTGTTTGTCGAACACACCGGCCTCTATCTGGATGGCCTGAACGGTCTGCCCGCCGGGCTGACCCGCATTTTCTGGAATCGCCTGGACGCCGACCGTTTTACCGCGCTGGTGCAGGGGCTCGACAGCCAGGCCGTGACCGCTAAAACGGTGCTGGGCTACTGCGATGGCCGCAAAATGTATCAGTTTTCGGGTGAGCTGCGCGGCACTATCGCTGCCCAACCCGCCGGAACGCGGGGCTTTCAGTGGGACTGCGTGTTTATCCCTGAAGGCTACGATCAGACCTTTGCAGAAATGGGCGAACTCAAAAATGAGATCTCGATGCGGCGCATCGCGCTGGATCGCTTTGCCACCTTTTTAAAAACCTCGCGGAGCGTGGCATGAAACCTGAACTCAAGCGTGCTTATGATTCCGGCAAACTGATCCTGTTCGCCGGGGCGGGCATCTCGCGCAACTTTGGCCTGCCTGAGTGGCATGAACTGATCGCGCATCTCGCCAACGAGCTGGGTTACGACCCTAAAATTTTCAACACATACGGAACCCACCTGTCGCTGGCGGAGTATTACAAACAGAAAAAAGGCTCACTCGGGCCGCTGCGCAGCTGGATGGATCGTGAATGGCACCGGCCGGATATCGATGTCCGGTCTTCTGAAATTCATACCATGATCACCCAGGGGAATTTCTCCCGTATCTACACCACCAATTACGACCGCTGGCTGGAAGCGGCGCATGATGCCAACGGCGTGCCTTACTATAAAGTGGCCAATGCGGCCGACCTAGTCTCTCTTACTGAAGACAAACGCCACATCATTAAGCTGCACGGTGACTTCGACGATGACACCTCCATCGTGCTTGATGAAAGCAGCTATTTTGAACGCCTCTATTTCGACTCGCCGCTCGATATCAAACTGACGCACGACGTCATGGGCAACTCGGTACTTTTTGTCGGCTACAGCATCAGCGATTTCAATATTCGTCTGCTCTTCTACCGTCTGACTAAAATGTGGGGGCGCACCGGGCTGGCGACCGCGCGGCCAAAATCGTACCTGTTCACTAACCGGAATAACCCGGTGGCGAAAGAGGTGCTGGGGCAGTGGGGGATTGAGGTGATCGTCTCCGAAGAGGACGATCCGCGCAAAGCCCTGGCGATGTTTCTTGAGGAGCTGCTGGTGTAGTCAGCCTGTCAGGTAGCGGACGGCAACCCGAAAAAAATAAAAAACCTGCGCGTGGACAAAGTTAGCCAGCGCACCACCCGTAAACTCTAATCTCTGCTGGCAATGCATCACTGCCATGATATACTGTATTTATACACAGTACCTGAGGGCGAAAAAGATGGCTGTTGAAACAAAATTTGTAGTAGTCAGAAAGGGTGAAGAGAAGATGACGTTTGCCAACAAGAAAGAGGCCGATGCCTACGACAAAATGCTCGATATGGCCGAAGCCTTCACCGACTGGCTGTTACAGCAGCAGCCTGAAATGGGCGAATCTCAGGCAGAAACCCTGGGCCTGCTGATGGCCGATCAGAAAGATGCCGTTCAGCATATCCTGCGCACCAGCAAACTGCCGGAAGCGGCGGCCAGCGCGTCGAAGTCCGCTGCCGCTCAGGATGCCAGCGAGCAGGCAGACGAGCCCGCGACAAAGAAAGTGCGCGCCGTTAAAGCCGCGTAATCCCCACGACGCCGGAAGCGAGCCTTCCGGCGTTGCTGTTTTTGCCGGGCTATAACGGCTGGCGTCACTCAGATCTCTCTGTTTGCCTCATTGTGACTGACCTGATAACGGGTGCTCCTCCCGCCGCCTTCCAGCCTGTAAAGACAGCCTTTTTCCACCAGATCGGCCAGGTGTCGGGTCGCGGTTGCCTTACTCACTTTCGCCACTTTCTGATACTGACTGGCGCTGATGCCCAGCTCAAAACCCTGTTCTCCTCCATCCAGCAACCGGTTCAGGACTTTTACCTGTTCAGGGCTTAATCCGGTTCCCTGATGTCGCAGCCAGAATCGTGCTTTCTTCTGAGTACGTTCAATCACCTGCATCGCCTGCTGCAGGCTCTCATCCAGAATATCCAGAAACCACACCAGCCAGGGCGTGATGTCGAGATCGCCTTTCTGCGTCTGCTCCAGGATGCGGTAGTAGCCGGCACGCTGCGCCAGAATGGCGGGCGACATGGCGTAGAGGCGGATACTCTGGCTGTCCGCCTGCGCCAGCGCCAGATCGGTCAGTGCACGGGTGATGCGGCCATTGCCATCATCGAACGGGTGCAGGGTGACAAACCAGAGATGGCAGATGGCGGCGCGCAGCAGCGGGTCCAGCATCACATCCTGCTGGCTACTGTTGAACCAGGCGATGAACTCCGCCAGCTGAGGCTCCAGCCCGTGACGCGGTGGCGCTTCGAAATGGACCGTGGGGCGATCGAGGCGTCCTGAGATCACCTGCATCGGCTCACTGCCGCGCAGCGTGCCGACGCTCAGGCGCTGCACCGTCCACTCATCCGCCGGAAAGAGCCAGTGGTGCCACTGATAAAGGCGTTCCAGCGTCAGCGGCTGGCTGCGGTTATTGATCGCATCCAGCATCATCGCGGCCAGCCCCTCTGAGCGATCGGAAACCGGGTAGGGCTGCGTTTCCGACACTCCCAGCCGCCGCGCCAGCGACGACCGCACAGACTGCACGTTGACCCGCTCCTCCTCGATTGCGGAGGAGGAGAGAATATTGCTGAGCAGGGTATCCAGCGTCTGTGTCTCGCCGTCGGTCTGCAGGCTGGCACGACCCAACAGCAGGCCGCGCTGCTGCTGCAGATGGCGCAGGCGCGGCAACAGCACCGCATCCTGCCAGTGAAAATGGGGCCAGTCGGGCTGCTGCCAGATCCAGGTGATGCTCATAAACGGCTCGCGGTCAGGAGGAATGAGCCGAATAGGTATAATTATTCGGCTCATGAAATGAGTCGATAATAGCGAATAAACGGCTCAGCGGGCAACCTGGCGGAGTGAAAGAGAGAAAAAAGGACCCGAAGGTCCTGATTGTTTAGCGGGAGAACTGCATAAACGTGTCTGAATAGTAGTGAACGATCCAGGCAACATAGGCTAACCAGACGATCATCCCCACAGCTAATCCGGATTTACCAATCATAGAACTCTCCTCGGTGACAGGGTTACAGCCGCGATAGAGATAAACTGACAGTAATACCGGCTGGCAGTATTGTTTCAGATCAAAAAAAGCCCGTTCATCATCAAAGCCATAATCCCTTTCAGATCATCTTCCCCGCACCACACGGGCTGAATCCTTTCGCGCTGCCTGACAACCGCCGTTAAAGTTCAAAAAAACGCCGCCGATAGAGGATAAAGGGAGCACCACATTCACAGGGAGGGCAAGAAACAGGTAAATTTTCAGGGGAACCACGATGGCCAGTCAGGTAACACATAAAAAAAAGATGAGCACCCGCACGCAGATGCTGGTCATGGGCGGGCTGACAATAATGCTGGGATTCAGCGTCACCATTGGTGTCCTGAGCTGGCAGTCGGCCGGTGAGCAGAAGTCGCTGGCAGAGAAGTATCTGCAGCAGATTGCTCAGAGCCGTGCGCTTCAGGTTCAGCAGGAGCTGAGTCATGCGCGCGATGTGGCGAACCACCTCGGACAAAGCGTCATTGCTTTACCCCACGCCGGGATCGGCGATCGTAAAGTGGTCGATAAGGTGATGGAGTATGCGCTGCGCGCTAACCCGGATTATCTGTCGATGTCCGTGACCTTTGAACAGAACGCCTTTGACGGCCGCGATGCGGAGTTTGCGAAGCTGCCCGGTCAGGCACCTGAAGGTCGCTATGCCTGGTTTGTGGACCGCGATACCGCCGGCAACTACGTAATGCACCCGCTCGACTCTTTCCTGACGCCTGGCGACGGGGATTACTACCTGGTGCCGCATAAGGCCGGAAAAGACACACTGATCGAACCCTACAGCTACGCCTATAACGGCGTCCCCACGCTGCTGACCTCTGTCGCCTCAGTGATTTTCGAGCAGGGCGCCCTCAAAGCAATCGTTACCGCCGATATCTCGCTGGCCTCCCTGCAGCAGAAAGTGAACCAGATTAAACCCTGGCAGGGCACCGGATATGCCCTGTTGCTCTCGAATGGCGGCAAGGTGGTCTCCTCCCCGGTGAAAGAAGAAGCCGGAAAAGTGTGGAAAGGCGAGAAAGACAATTTTACCCCGAACGTCGTCGAACATTTCGATCCGGTACTGGGTGAAAAGGCCCTGATGACCTGGCAGCCGGTGGTGATCGGCAACAGCGACAAACCCTGGTATCTCGGCGTGGTGGCACCGGTGAGTCAGGTGATGGCCGCCGCTAACCGCCAGCTGATGTGGGCGGTGCTGCTGATGGTGGTCAGTATTCTGCTGGTCGGCACCGTACTCGGCATGCTCTTCAGCCGTAAAGTGTTAAGGCCGATTGGCGGTGAGCCCATCGAGGCGGCGAACATTGCGCTGGCCGTGGCAGACGGCCGACTGGACAACACCATCAGCGTGAAGAAGGGCGATAGTCACAGCCTCTTCTTCGCCCTGCAAACGATGCAGAATCAGCTGCGCGAGATCGTCGGCCAGATCAAAGATGCCAGCGAATCGGTGCGGCAGGGCGCGGGCGAAATCGCCAGCGGCAACCTTAATCTGGCCTCGCGCACCGAAGAACAGGCCGCCGCGCTGGAGCAGACCGCTGCCAGCATGGAGCAGATCAGCGCCACCATCCGGCTCAACGCCGACAACGCTAAACAGGCGACCAGCCTGACTGAAAACGCCACCCACATCGCCAGCCGCGGGGCCACGCTGGTGGGCGAGGTGGTGCAGACGATGGCGCAGATCGATGACAGCTCGAAGAAGATCGGCGACATTACCACCATGATCAACAGCATCGCGTTCCAGACCAATATTCTGGCTCTGAACGCGGCGGTGGAAGCGGCGCGGGCAGGCGAGCAGGGGCGCGGCTTTGCCGTAGTGGCCTCAGAGGTGCGTAACCTGGCGCAGCGCAGTGCGAACGCGGTGAAAGAGATTGGCGCCCTGATCGAGGAGTCGAGCGTCAGAGTCGAAAGTGGCGTCCGGCTGGTAAACGATGCCGGTCAGACCATGCAGGCGATGATGCACGCCGTCAGTTCGGTGCAGGGGATCATTGGCGAGATGGTAACGGCCTCCGATGAACAGGCCCGCGGCATCAGCCAGATCACCATTGCCGTCAATGAGATGGACGGCACCACCCAGCAGAACGCCGCGCTGGTGCAGCAGATGTCGGCGGCCGCCAGCTCGCTGGAAGATCAGGCCCAGCAGCTGGCGCAGTCGGTCGAGCAGTTCCACCTGGCGTAACATCCTGCATGCCGCCGCATCTGAAAAGTGCGGCGGCTCAGGAGGTGCGCGTGCGCCGCAGGATACATACGCCCCTGTGGCGTGTGCAGGCGCGTCGCCTTAAGCCGGTCAGCCGCTGACCGCCGTGCATCACTGCTCCGTCAGCCGCACACCGCTGCTGGCATCAAACAGGTGCATCTTCTCCGGATTCACGGTCACCGGCAGCGTACCACCCGGCACCGCGTCGCTGCGCCCGCTGAGCTGCATATGCAGCGGAAAACCCTGCCAGTTGAGATGCAATAGAGTAGACTCGCCGGTGATCTCCACGATGCTGACCGTGGCTGGCTGCCCGCTGACATCGCTGATTAGATCGTGCGGGCGCACGCCCAGCGTGACCGGCTGATCGGCCTGCCGCTGCGCGGCATCATGCCAGCGACGCGGCAACGGCAGCCACTGTTCACCACAGCGCAGCCCCGGCAGGGCATCCCGCGTCTCAAAGCGGGCCGCCAGCAGATTCATCGGCGGTGAACCGATAAACCGCGCCACGAAGGTGTTAACCGGGCGATCATAAATCGCCAGCGGCGCACCCTGCTGCACAATCACGCCCTCTTTCATCACCACGATCTGATCTGCCAGCGTCATCGCTTCGACCTGATCGTGTGTCACATACACCATCGTGGTTTTGAAACGCTGATGCAGCGATTTGATCTCGGCACGCAGCTCCATTCTTAGCTGTGCATCCAGGTTCGAGAGCGGCTCATCAAACAGAAAGACCTGCGGATTTCGCACCATCGCCCGGCCCATCGCCACGCGTTGCCGCTGTCCACCCGACAGCGCGCGGGGATAGCGCTGCAGCAGCTGATCGATACCCAGAATCGCGGCAATACGGGCGATTTTGCTTTTCTGCTCCTCGCGCTTCACCTTCTTCACCTGCATGTGGAAAGCCAGGTTTTCGGCCACGGTAAGATGCGGATAGAGCGCATAACTCTGAAACACCATAGCGATATCGCGGTCAGCCGGATCGAGGTCGTTAATGCGTTTTTTATCCAGCATGATCGCCCCATCAGAGACGGTATCCAGCCCGGCCAGCAGCCGCAGCAGGGTCGATTTACCGCAGCCGGACGGGCCGACCAGCACGGTGAAACTGCCATCGGGAATGGTTAAATCCAGCGGATGCAGCACGCTCTGTTTACCGTAGCGCTTCGCCACCTGTACAAGTTCAACACGGGCCATAATCAGCGCACCTCATTGGAAAGTTGGAGTTGTTGCCAGCTGGGGTAGCGGCGGGGAGAGCTGCTTATCGCCTGGGACGCCACATCGATGCCCCAGCGCAGCGCAGTATGGGAGGGCTGACCGTAGAGCAGCGCGGCGAGAAAGCCGGCATTAAAACTGTCACCGGCGCCGATGGTGTCGATCACCGTCACCGGCTGCGCGGCGGCATACTGCACCGAGGCGGCCGACCAGAGTCGCGCACCCTCTGCGCCACACTTGATCACGCAGCCGCCGCGACCGCTGAGCCGCGCGGCCAGCCAGGCACCGCTTTCGTCCAGCCGCGCCGCACCCGTTAACCCCAGCGCTTCCACCTCGTTCAGGAGCAGCCAGTCGCACGCCGCCAGCCAGTGGCCGACGTACAGGCGGACTTCATTGCTCCAGCCTGCGGGCGGCCAGCCGGTATCTACGGCCACGCAGAAGCCGCGCTGCTGCAGCGTCGCCAGCAGCGTCGGGTAGTGCTGATAGAGTTCAAGACAGAGAAACGTGCCGCACAGCAGCACGATGTCGCCCGGCACCGCCTGCGCGGGCAGCTGTGCCAGCACATCCTCTGCGGTCAGCACGGTAATATGACCATAATTGCTGAGAAAGGATCGCTCGTTATCGGGATGGGTCACCCCGACCGTCAGTGAAGTTTCACAGGGGTAGCGCGGCCAGTGGGCGGCGCTGTGGGGAAAGTGGCTGGCAAGCCAGTGACTGAACCCGTCGTCACCCTGATTCGCGATAGCCCGGTGAGGCACCTGCATCGCCTCCAGCGCCAGCGCGCAGTTTCCGGCGGAGCCGCCGGGGCGTAACTCGCTGTGCTGCAGCATCACTTCCGTGCCGCGCTGCGGCCACTCGCCGAGCGTGCTCATGATTAAATCGACATTGATATTGCCCACCACATAGAGGGTGGATGCGGTAGTCCCGATCATGATTATCCCTTACTTCCGCCGCTGGTGAGACCGCTGACCAGCGTCTTTTGCAGCCAGATGGCGATGAACAGTGGCGGCACCGATGCCAGAATACCGATCGCCGCGATCAGGCCATCGTCGGTCGCGCGTCCGGCCGTGAAACCCGCGATGGCAACCGGCAGGGTCTGTGCCGAAATATTGCTGGTAAAGAGCAGCGCATAGAAAAACTCATCCCAGGCCAGCAGCCAGCCAAACAGGGCCGCCGCGCCCAGCACCGGTTTAGCCAGCGGCAGCGTAATGCGCAGCAGCACCTGCCAGAAGCGCAGGCCATCCAGACGCGCAGCCTGTTCGATATCGCGCGGCAGCGCGTCAAACTGGTTTTTCAGCATCCAGGTCAGAAACGGCAGGATCAGCGAGCAGTAGACCATCACCAGGCCGGGGCGGGTATTGAGCAGCCCGAGCTGCTGCAGCAGAAAGTAGAGCGGCAGCACAAAGGCCACGGGCGGCACCATATAGATCGCCAGTGCGCCGGACAGCCAGGCCTCGCGGCCGCTGTAGCGGGAGAAGCTGAACGCCGCCGGTATCGCCAGCAGCAGTGAAATCGCCGTGGCGACGGTGGCGACCAGCAGGCTGTTCCCCAGCGCGTGCAGAAAAATCGTGCCCGGCTGGTTCGGTGCCAGCGAAACCAGCCCCTGATAGCGGCTGAAATCCCACTGACGCGGCAGCCACTCAAGCGGCACACGCGACAGGTCGCTGGCCGAGCTGACGCTCATCAGAAACAGCCAGCCCATCGGCGCCAGTATAGAGATCGCAACCAGCAGCGCGGCCCCGTAACGCAGCACCCGGCGCAGTTTAGTTTTCATAGGCGGAACTCCGGCGGCGCTGATGCCACAACATCAGCAGATAGATCGTGATCAGCAGGGCGCACATCAGGGTCATCAGTATCGCGTAGGCGGCACCGCTGCCGGCGCGCAGGTAGCTGAACGACTCCTGATAGACGAAAAAACTCAGGGTTTTAGTGCTGTCGACCGGCCCGCCGCGCGTCATCACATAGATGATGTCGAAAATCTTGAAGGCATCGATGGTGCGTAACACCAGCGCCACGCCCAGCGGCGCCACGATCGCCGGGAAGGTAATCGCCCGGAAACGACGCCAGGCAGAGGCACCATCCAGCCTGGCGGCTTCAAACAGATCGTCCGGAATCGACTGCAGGGCCGCCAGCACCAGCAGGGTAACCAGCGGGTAGTTTTTCCAGATATCCGCGAACATCACCGCGTTCAGGGCGGCATCCGGCGATCCCAGCCAGCTGCGATAGCCATCAAGGATGCCGAGCTGCGTGAGCAGGGCGTTGATGCTGCCATAATCGGGATTGAAGTTGAGCCGCCACATCATCGCATTGACGATGGTCGGCAGCGCCCAGGGCAGGATCACCAGCACCCGCAGGACGTTGCGTCCGACAAATTTCTGGTTGAGCAGCAGCGCCACCAGTACGCCGATGACGCCTTCGATTGAGACGGAGACCACGGTGAAGTAGAGCGTGCGCCAGATCGACGCCCGGAAATCGGGATCGCCGAGCGCATAGAGATAGTTATCCAGCCCTGTCCAGACCGGCGCCTCACCGCTGCCGATCAGCGCAGCATCGGTGAAGCTCAGCCAGATAGTGCGCACCAGGGGCCAGGCGGTGAGCAGCAGCATCACCAGCAGCATGGGTGCCAGCAGCACCCATGCCTGACGCTGTTCGCGTTGACGCAGACTCAGCATCATCACTCCTTAACGCAGCCGGGCGGCGCTTTTATCCACGGTCGCCATCGCATCCTGGGCCGGGATTTTGCCCAGTAACACCTGCTGCAACTGCTGCTGAAGCTGGTTCGAAAGACGGGAGTACTCGGCGGTTTCCGGACGTGACAGCATCACGTTCAGCGATTTATCCGCCGCCGCGATCAGGCTCTCCTGACCTTTTTTCACCGCCTCATCCTGATAGGAAGATTTCCAGATCGGCAGACTCAGCTTCGCGTACTGATTCTGCACGGGCTGAGAGGTCATATACTCAATGTACTGCCAGGCCTGATCGGAATGGGTGCTGCCTTTGGCGATCCCCAGCCCCATCGAACCATTCACCGCCCCGACCTTGCCCGGCGCGTCACCCGGCGCAGGCATAATGCCCACATCGCCTGCGACTTTACTCTGCTTTGGATCGTTCGCCATGTTGTACATGTAGGTCCAGTTCAGTGCGAACGCCGCATCGCCGTTAGAGAACGATTTCCGGACATCCTCTTCCAGATATTCGCGCGAAGCCGGGTTGCTCAGCCCCTCATCGAGCGAGCTTTTCATCAGGTTCAGCGCCTTCAGGGAGGCCGGGCCGGAGAAGCTGAGCTTGCCATTCTGATAGAACTGCCCGCCGAAGCCGGACACCAGCGTGGTGTAGTCGCACACCAGCGCCTCGGCCTGCGACCAGCTCCAGACCAGTGGATAGGTGACGATCTGCTTCTGCCTGATGATTTTCGCGTCATCCAGAACCTGCTGCCAGGTCTGCGGCGGGGTAGTAATGCCCGCTTTTGCCAGCATCGCCTTGTTGTAGTAGAGGTATTTAGTGTCCAGGATCCACGGCATGCCCAGGGTTTTGCCTTTATAGATCACCGTGTTCATCGCGCCCGGAAAGACCTTCTCTTTCTCCTCCGGCGTGATGCGGGCGCTGACATCCTGCAGCAGGTCGAAACGGGCAAACTCGGCCGGCCAGATGGCGTCAAACAGCACCACATCATAGCCATTACCGCCTGCACCGCGCGCCGCCACAATTTTGTCGTGCAGCGCTTCATAAGGCACAAACTCAAGATTAACGCTGATATCGGGATGCTGCTGCTGGAAACTCTGCGTCATCGCGCGGATATCATTTTCGCTATAGGCCGCCTGGGTCATAAACAGGGCATTGATCTGGCTGGCCGCCGCCGCACTGCCTGCGCTTAACAGCAGTAAGGCAGCAAAACCGGCTTTCAGTTGGGGGATGTAATGCTGTGACATGCTCTTCTCCACTATGCAGCAACAGGCTGTCGGTTAATTAAATCAATTTGATTGATTTAATCCGGGGCGTAAAACGGGCCACTTTGTGAAAGGGCCTGAGAGACAGAAGCAAACGGCGTGCCACTCATCTCACGGATAGTGAACAACACCGTAACAACGCTGAAACACAGACTGCGCTTTTATGGCAAAATTGCCTATCGCAACGCGCCAGAATTGCGTACAGCATCAAAGATATTGTTTGCCCGCAGGCCCCTGGCCCCCAATACTGTCAGGCGCCGCTGTAATGGAAAACACCATGAAAACCTCGGGAACCAACCTTGAACATGCGCGGGCGCACAACCGGCGTGTGGTAATCGAAGCTATCCGCCTGCACGGGGAGCTGACCCGTGCCGAACTGGCCCGCATGACCTCGCTGACGCCGCAGACCGTGTCGAATATCGTGGCCGAACTGGAGCAGGCCGGATTGCTGACCAGCCGCCAGCCGCGCCGCAGCGGACGGGGCCAGCCCTCGATTCCGGTCACGCTCAATCCCACCAGTGCCTGGTCCATCGGCATTCATCTTGATCATCAGACGCTGCTGCTGGTGCTGGTCGATCTCAGCGGCGAAGTCCACTTCCGCCGCCTTGTGATGGTGCAGAAGCCCCAGCCGGCTGCCACGCTGGCGTGCATTGCCGGCGTGCTGGCGGAGATGCGCCTTTTCCTGGGCGCACAGTGGCAGAAGGTGCTGGGGATTGGCGTGGTAATGCCGGGACCGTTTGGCGTCGAGGGCATCTCCTCGGTCGGGCCGACCACGCTGAACGGCTGGGAGCAGGTTGATATCGAGGCGGAACTGGCCGCCATCAGCGGTCTGCCGGTCACGCTGGAGAACGATGCCACGGTCGCCGCCATCGGCGAACGCTTTCACGGCTGCGCCCGCCATCTCAACTCCTTTATCTATCTCTATATCGGCACCGGCCTGGGTGCAGGCATTTTCACCGATGGCCATATCTATACTGGTCACGCCCATAACGCGGGAGAAATCGGCCATATCGTGGTGGCACCGGGCGGGCGGGCCTGTTACTGCGGTAATCAGGGATGTCTTGAGCGCTATGTTTCGCTGCAGGCTGCCTATGAGTTCTGCGGCCTCGATCCGATGCGTGCGCTGCCGGAAGATCTCCTGCAGATCGACCCTGCGCGCTTCACCGCCTGGATTGAGAGCGTGACCACGCCGCTGCGCCAGGCGATCAATATTCTGGAGTCGGTGTTTGATGCTGAGGCGGTGATTATCGGCGGCATGATGCCTGCGCCGTTACTGGAACAGATGGTTGAGCGGCTGCCACCTCTCTATCAGTCGGTACGCGGGCGTTATCTTCTGGATATGCGACTGAAGCGGGGCATGACCGGCAGCGACACGGCGGCGCTGGGTGCGGCCGCCTTGCCGATTTTCGATGAGTTTAACCCGCAGTTTCAGGTGCTGATGAAGTAGGCGGGAAAACGGGCGCGGTTGCGGACAACAGCGCCCACGGAATTAACCCGGGAAGATACCGCGATCTTTACGCGCCATCAAAATGCGCTCACAGGCCACGATGTAGGCCGCGGTGCGCAGCGAGCATGCTTTCTCCTTCGATTTCTCCCAGACGTGCACCATCGCTTCCGTCATGATCTTATCGGAGCGGCGGTTGATCTCTTCTTCGCTCCAGAAGAAGCTGGCCATATCCTGCACCCATTCGAAGTAACTCACAGTCACCCCGCCCGCGTTACAGACCACATCCGGCACCACGATGATGCCGCGTGTAGCCAGCATGTCATCCGCATCCGGATAGGTCGGGCCATTCGCGCCTTCCAGCACCAGCTTACAGCTCAGGATTTCTGCACGTTCACGGGTAATCTGCCCTTCCAGTGCGGCCGGGATCAGGATATCCATTTCGGTGGTCCAGAACGCCTCTTTATCAATGTCCTGCGCGCCAGGGAAACCGGCAATCTGCTTGTGAGCGATCTGCCATTCGGTCAGCGCTGCCATATTAATGCCATCGGCGTTGAACAGCGTGGCGGTGTGGTCCTGAATCACCACCACGCGCGCACCGGCTTCATCAAACAGACGGGCCGCTTCGCTGCCGACGTTACCGAAGCCCTGCACGGCTACGCGGGCACCTTCGATCTCGATGCCTGCGCGGCGCGCCACTTCGCGTCCGGTGATGAATACGCCACGGCCGGTGGCTTTTTCACGCCCCAGTGAGCCGCCCAGGTGAATCGGTTTGCCGGTGACGACGCCCGTCACGGTGGTGCCGAGGTTCATGGAGTAAGTATCCATCATCCACGCCATCACCTTGCTGTTGGTGCCAACGTCCGGTGCCGGAATATCTTTCTGCGGCCCGATGATGATACCGATTTCGCTGGTGTAGCGGCGGGTCAGACGCTCCAGCTCGCTCTCGGAGAGTTTGAAAGGATCGACACGGATGCCGCCCTTGGCACCGCCGTAAGGCAGGTTTACCGCCGCACATTTGATGGTCATCCAGGCGGAGAGCGCCATCACTTCATTAAGATCAACGTCCGGGTGATAGCGGATCCCCCCTTTACCGGGGCCGCGCGAAAGGTTGTGCTGAACGCGATAGCCTTCGAAGTGACGAATCGAGCCATCATCCATCTGCAAGGGAATATCGACAATCAACGCGCGTTTAGGATGACGCAAAGTATCTATCCAACGTGAAAGGTCGCCCAGATAGGGCGCAACCCGGTCGATTTGCTGCAGGTAGGTGGACCAGGCAGATGTGCTGCTTTCAGACGCATAAGATAACTTATCCATAAAAAACCTTTCTTAATGAAGTTATTTATTGTGTGGAGCCGTGGATGGTAAGCGCATTGTAGGGCGCGGATATAATCTAACACTCCTGAAACAAATAAGATGTGGCATCCGACAGGCCAGAAGGGCGCTATGCCCCTTTTTGGGGCGGCGTAAGTGAATAGATCGATGAATAAGCCTGCTCAGTCGCGAATAATGATGCGCCCAGAGTGCGTATTTGCTGCATAGAGGGAAAAATATCGCTATCTTTCAATTCTTTGAAGGTGTTCAAAAAGTTAAATAATTGATCGCAACCATGTTGACTTTATTGCACCAATTAGGTGCATGAAAATAAGTAATCAACGCATTACATAATGTAATGGAAAGAGTGAGATTTGAGCTGGTTAATCAGTGAGTTAACCCTGAGATAAGTGTTACATGCAGGAAGAGCGAAAAGCAAAGACCAGCCCGGCGGGCTGGTCTGATGTGTTACTGCCGCAGAGCCTGTTCGGCCTCGTCGAGTTCCTGGCGGGCTTCGGCCAGTTTCTCTTCCCGCTTCCGGATTTTACTGGCGCTGCGTCCTTCCGCTTTTGCTTTTGCAAGCGCCTGTTCGCGCTCCCCGACCTTACGCTTTTTCTCCGCCACCTTTTCCTGACGCTGCTTCAGCAGGCCGCTCTCGGTGCAGTGCTGCTCCACTTCACGCAGCGCCTTTTCAAGGCCGGCAGCCTGCTGGCTGTTGTTGTGCTGCCGGGCAAAAGCGAGTTGTGTCTCGATCGCCTGCTTTTTAGCGGCACAGCCGGTCAGGTCAGAAGCCGCATGCGCAGCGGTGAAGGTAAGGGGTAACAGGCAGAGGCCAAAGGCCAGTAATCTCTTTTTCATCAGCGTCTCGTCAATGAGTCAGGGTTGAGCCACCAGTATACGCAGCCACCTTAAGAACGTCTTAACGGAAAAAAATATTGTCTGGCGGGAAAAAGCGGGACAGACGCTGCCTGTGATCAGGCAGCGCTGGATGCGGAAGTGTGGGAAAACAGCAGATTGCGATCGGGGCCGGAAAGCATGATCGGATGCCCCGCCTGAGATTCCTGTTCGAAGTAGTCCTGCATCGCCTGACTGATGCCGGCACCACACCACATCACATGGTGCTCATGGATCTTGATTTTCGTGGCAGGCTTACCGCTTGCCCGGGCGTCAACCGCCACATCGAAGCCCATCGCCGTCAGACGAATCGCTTCAAGCCAGATCTCCGTTTTATCCAGCACGCTGACCGCTTCCAGAAACAGCGGAACGGCGGTGACGCTACGCGACGAGGCGCGCTTCACCCGGCCCGCCTGCTGCAGTACGGTCTGCTCGAAACGATCGAGGCGGCGCGCGGCACCCTGACGCTGGTCCGCATGGAGCCAGCTGCTCAGCGGCCGCAGCAGATTGATGATGAGGTCATCGCCGCTGTAGTTGCTGGCCATATGGTGCATCTGACGGGAGAGCGACAGCGGGGTGCCGAACTCCAGCTGCCAGAGCATGTCACCTTTACGCGCCGCCCAGCCTTGTGTCTTCACCGTCGAGGCCGCCTGCTGACTCTGCCGGATCTCCTCCAGCGTGGCGCCTGTAGCCGTTAAGTTGATCAGGGTGTGAATTTCGCGGAGGTGATCGTCACTCCAGCTTTCCGTATCGTGCTGCGGCGTCAGTAACCCCTGCTTCATCCAGCGTTTCAGGTTCGCGGGATGGGTGCCGGTAAACGCACAGATCGTATCAGTCGTATGAAATTGCATATCGAACCCTCTGTTGAGGGAATGGCCGCCGGGAAGGCCCCGGGGATGAACCTCTACTATGAACCTGATCAGGCTGAATTGACAGGGGCAGCACAGAGGAAAAATCGCCGCGCAGCCGTTTGCAGAGGCGAGATCGGGTCTTATCCGGCCAGAGAAATCAGGCGGATCAAGAGGTTAAAACGCGCGCCCGCTGGTGACAAAAAGACTGTGTATATATTCAGTAAAAAAACTTTACGTAAATTGTCACAACAGGCCCGCTTTTCAGGCACTTTTTAAGAGCATGCCGACTTCGGCCCCCCTTACATCCGGCCGGGAACCCGCTAAAATAGTCGGTTCTGACAATCAGGAGAATGAGTGCCAAATGCGTTATCGTTTTACTCTCGCCGTTGTAACGGTTGCCGCTGTACTGACCGGCTGTGCGAAGCATGCCCCCGAGGATGCCGCCGATGAATTTGCTGCTGGCCCGACGCAGATCGATGTTTCACACATCAAGACCCGCGCAGACGATGGCTCCAGCGTATTCCTGACGGTAGATGGAAAAGAGGCCGGAAAACTGCCGAAAGGTGAAAGCAGGCTGCTGCATGTGCCCGCAGGCAAACATCAGGTGGGTGGCTATGTGGCCACGCTGTTTGGCATGGGCAGAGTGACGATTGCCCCGATAGAAGTGACCACGTCACCGGAAGATGTCAAAAAAGTGGCTTATACGGTGACGCGTAACAAAGCGGCCTTTGTTGAAAGCAAAGGCGAGCAGGGCTGATGGAACGCTGGCGGAGAGCCACGCTCTCCGCTGGACACGCAAGGGCTATAAGCCGAGATCGCTCAGCGACGGATGGTCGTCTGGGCGTCGTCCCTGAGGCCAGTGGAATAGCCGCTGCGCCTCGCTGATTTTCAGGTCATTGATGCTGGCAAAGCGCTGCTTCATCAGCCCCTGCGCATCGAACGCCCAGTTCTCATTGCCGTATGAGCGATACCACTGCTGATTATCGTCGTGCCACTCATAGGCAAAACGCACCGCAATCCGGTTCTGATCAAAACTCCACAGCTCCTTAATCAGCCGGTACGCGTGCTCCCGCTGCCACTTCTGCTGCAGAAAAGCGACGATTTCAGCCCGGCCCGTCAGAAAGGTATCGCGATTGCGCCACTGACTGTCCACGGAGTAGGCCAGTGCGACCCGCTCCGCATCGCGGCTGTTCCAGCCATCTTCGGCCAGCCGGACTTTCTCCCTCGCCTGTTCGGGGCGGGTAAAGGGCGGTAAAGGCGGACGTGATTGTTCCAACGTTTTCTCCTTAGCAGGGCCGCTCAGCGTATGAAGCCTCAGCAGGTGACGATCAGAGTTCGAGCGCGTGGATCTGGCAGACCGCCCGCGCCGCTTCCTGGCCTTTTTTCACGAAGTGGTGCGTGTAGAAGTCGATGAATTCGGCGGAGGGCTGGAAATTATGCGGCGTGAGCGACACGGAGAAGACCGGCACGTTGGTCGCCAGCTGCGCCTGCATCAGGCCACTGACTACCGCCTGGGCGACAAAATCGTGACGGTAGATTCCGCCATCCACCACCAGAGCCGCACAGACGATCGCATCATACTTTCCGGTCTGCGCCAGACGTTGCGCCAGCAGCGGCATTTCGAAAGCGCCCGGCACATCCCATGTCTTGATCTCGCAGGTCGCGCCGCGGCTCTCCATCTCCTGTTCGAATCCGGTGAGGACCTGTGAAACGATTTCGCTATGCCAGTTAGCTTTAATAAAGGCGACGTTCAACGGCTGCATGACTTACTCCAGTAAAAGATACTATCCAGTAGTAACGGGCCAGTTCAGGACGCTGACCCCGCATCAAAAAGGGCGTCTGACAGGCCGGTAACCTGCTGACTGCCTTCACTATACTGCAATGTAAAGGGTCTGTGTCTAAGATTGTTATTTTATGTGAATCCCTGATGTCAGGATCGGCACCTGTAACCTGGCCCGGCTGCCTCAAATCTCCCCGCTGAACTCCGCGACAGGCGCTTTCCGCCGCCGTTTGCGTAACAGCTTCCAGTTACGCGATTGCTCAAATAAAATACTGGATATATGAACAGGTAGTTGTATAATAATTGGACTGCCCGCCGGGTATTGGTAGCGTTTTAGTGAGGGGTGAACCCATGATGATTTCGACTGAAAGCCTCAAATCTCTGGAACAATCGGTCACAATGAGCAGTCGTGAACTGGCTCAGATGACTGGCATCACACACGGAGAAGTGAAGCGGTTAATCAAAAGTCTGGAAACGGCGCAGCGTCTCTCCCAGCCACTCAAAATCAGTGAGTATGAGCGGGAAGGGGAAGTGCGTCAGGAGTACCGCCTGAATAAGCGTGATTCGCTGCTGGCCGTGGCTCGCCTGTCGCCGGGCTTCACGGCTGAAGTGCTGGATCGCTGGCAGGATCGGGAAAAAACCACCCACCTTCCTGACTTTACCAATCCTGCCGAAGCGGCGCGTGCCTGGGCCGAGCAGTTTGAACAGCGCCAGGCCGCAGAGCAGCAGCTGGCGCTCTCGGCACCCAAAGCCGCATTCTTTGATAACTTCGTTGAGGTGGATGACGCGCTGGGTTTCCGTCAGCTCTGCAAAATGCTGAAAGCCAAAGAGCCGGAATTTCGTCAGTTCCTGCTGGAACGCAACATCATGTATCGTGCGAAAGGCACGCTGACGCCCCAGCATTATCATCTGCAGGCTGGCTACTTCACGCTGCACACCGGCACAGGCGAGAACCAGCATGCCTTTTCTCAGGCACGCTTCACCTCAAAAGGGGTGAAATGGGTTGCCAGTTTGTGGGCCGGACATCTCTCTGCGCAGCTGAAAGGGGCAGCCGCCTGAGCGCATACTGACCCGGTGGCGCCGGGCTGACGTCGCTGCGTACCCCCCGTCAGCCGTCAGCGAGGGCGCAAAAAAAGGCCGCAACACGGTTGCGGCCTTTTTCGATCCGTAAAGAGCCGTTCTTACCACCCTTTGATGGCGTCACCCTTATAGACTTCGTCGGCTTTCGCCGCCACTTCCGGTGACTGCAGCGCCGCTTTCAGCTTCTGAATTTTATCGCTGTCTTTATTCTCTTCGCGTGAAACCAGTGCATTCACGTAAGGCGATGAGGCGCTTTCCATAAACAGGCCGTCGCGGTGCGCTGATAATCCCGCCTGAGCGGAGAAGTTGGTATTGATAATCGACAGGGTCACGTTGGGATCGTCCAGCGTGCGGGTCAGCTGTGGCGTATCCACTTCAACCAGCTTCAGATTCTTTGGATTCTCAATAATATCCAGCGAGGTCGGTAAATAACCCACACCCTCTTTAAGTTTGATCAGACCCTGTGCCTGTAACAGCAGCAGGCTGCGTCCCAGCGTCGTGGCTTCATTAGAAATGGTGATGGTGGCACCATTCTGCAGTTCGCTGATGTTCTTGATCTTGTGCGAATAGGCCGCAATCGGGAAGACAAACGTTTTGCCGACTACGGCAAACTTATAGCCGCGCTCTTTGGACTGCGCCTCCAGATAAGGCAGGCTCTGGAAAGCGTTGGCATCCACTTCTTTATTATTCAGCGCCTCGTTAGGCAGCACATAATCATTGAAGTTGAGAACCTCAACATCAAGTTTGTATTTATCTTTTGCGACCTGCTGAACCACCTGCCAGATCGCCTCATCCGGCCCGGTATTAATGGCAACTTTGACTTTGTTATCGTCATCTTTCGAGCAGGCAGATAATAATAAAACAGAACTGGCGAGTAATGCCGTAAACAGACCTTTCATTATCAGAAATCCCTCAGGTAGTAGATGATTTCAAAGATAATACAGAACGGGCAGGTTGCGAACTCGCGCCGGGCTATATCTTATAACCGCAAGGCCATTATCGGGCATAAAATAACCAGTGCTGTCGTCAGCCGCTATTTACCATGATTATTTGAGGCGGCGAAACAGTAATCAGTCGCCCGGACAGCAGGCCCGTCACCGCCATTTTCTTCTAAGCTTACTTCTCATTCATGACCGGCACGCTTCCGTAAAACAGGGATTATCATGTCGAAGCAAAAGAACGAAATTAAAGCCGTTGAGGTGATGCGCAGCAGCCAGGCGTGGAACGGCGAGGTAATTGATGCTTATCCCGCTGGCGAACCTGAACTGACCGTAATGCGGCTGTCGCTGCCTGCCCATACCTCGCTCCCCTGGCACACCCATCCGATGCCAAATGCGGCGTTTATTCTCTCCGGCACCCTGATCGTCGAAGATAAAGAGAGCGGCGAGCAGCGTACGTTTCACGCGGGAGAGGCCCTGAATGAAACCGTCAACAGCGCACACCGGGGATACACGCTGGAAGAGCCTGCCGAACTGGTGATCACCTATGCCGGTGTAAAGGGGCAGGATCTGAGTGAACCTCTGCCAGGTGAGCCGGAGGAGTTTTAGGGCAGGGGCGCGCGGACGCTGTTATGCCGGAGAATGAGCCTGCGGCGCACCGCCAAACCCGGCCTCCCGCAGCCGCGCCTGCGCCCGGTCGGTCAGCAGAAACCCGGCCAGCGGCTGCGCCTCCGGGGTAAGGATGGCGCAGCAGTAACGCGCTACCGGATTAAACGCGGGCGGGATTGCCATCACCGTCAGCCCGGCAATCCGGCGCAGCGCCGCCCGATAGCTGGCATAACCGATGAACAGATCGGCCCGATCTTCCAGAATAAGCCATTCCGCCGCCAGCCTGCCCGGCGGGATCGGGGGGGAGTGGCGTCCACCGACCCGTGCGCTGGCCCGCTGACGCACCGCTTCCCCCGCCTTTCCCATCCGGGAAAAGAGCTGTTGCGCATAGTCACCGCCGGGATCGTCGCCCGGCGTGGAGGTGGCGATCCGCAGCCTGTCACGGGTCAGCAGTGTGAACCAGTCGTCGCCCGCCTGAAGCCGATCGCTGCGGACGGTGAGGCAGAGCGTATTGGTGGCAAAGGGCAGGGTTGCCAGCGCCTGACCCGCCTGCCGCAGCCGCTGCGGATGATCTTCGCTGGCCGAGACGAAGAGATCGCAGACCAGTCCCGCTTCAATCTCTTCACGCAGCAGACCGGCCGGGCCAGACCGGGTCTCCACCGGCGCCGGGAAGCTCGCCATCAGCGCGGGCCAGACCGGTTTCAGACTGCCCGCCACCGCCACCCTGAGCATCACTCCGTTGCCTGCCAGTGGGTGCGATAGAAGCGCTGATACCACTGATTGGCCAGCCGGGTCATATCCACATCCTGAAACGTCTGCGGATAGAGTTTTTTCGCCATCCAGAGTTCCCCCAGCCCCATCGCTTCCGGCATCGGATAGCCCCAGGCCTTGGCGTAGTCCGGCATCAGATAAACGCGATGGTGTTTAACCGCATCGATGCTCTGCCATTGCGGGGATTGCGTGATCGTCTGTACTACACCGGGATAGCGGTTCTGCACAAAAATAACCTGCGGGTTCCAGCTGATCACCTGCTCCATTGAGACCGTCTTAAATCCCGTAATGGTCGCGGCGGCGACGTTGACGGCGCCCGCATGCTGCATCATCAAACCGGTGTATTTGCCCGCACCATAGGTGGTCAGTTCCGGATTCGCCATATAGGCGCGAATGCGTTTATCCGCCGGGATCGCCTTGAGACGGTCGCGGACAATCTGCCGACCCTCATCGGTGGCCGCGATCAGCGCCTTCGCTTCAGCGGGTTTATTAACGATCTCGCCAATCAGTGTGATGCCTTCGCGCAGCCCCTTATCGTAGGCGGTTTCCTCGTCGCTCATCGTCGGATTCATTCTGGTTTTTTCACCGGGCCGATCGTGACGCAGAGAGATAGCCACCACCGGAATGCCGAGGGCGCTGATGCTGTCGATCATCGCCTGCGGCGCATAGTTAGTGACAAACACCACCTGCGGATGCAGCGCCACCAGTGTTTCCGGATCGACGTGCGTCAAATCGCCGAGGGTGGCTTTCTGATTCAGTTCCGGTGCCAGACGCGCATAGCCGTCGCCCAGCTCCTGCTTCCAGTTCGCCATCACCCCGACAATCTTATCGGTGGCGTTCATCTGCACCAGCAGATTCAGGGTCTGATGCTGGAGTACCACCACGCGGTCGACGCGATCAGGAATCGTAACCTGACGGCCAGTCTGGTCAGTGATCTGACGCGACGCCTGAGATGCCAGGGGAAGAACGGCCAGTAAACCGAGGGTGCATACCTGCCAGAAACGCTTCATTAAGGCTCCTCAAATTTCGTTATGCACAGGATTATATAACGAAGGAGAAAGGGCGTCACGGTCTGCCGCCATTTTCAGCGGCGGTCAGCGTGACAGATTGAGACTGCCGGAACGCCGTCAGCAGGGCACCGATTATGTGCAACGCGCGCCGCTGGCTCCCCATCCCGGTGCCTTCTGCTTTCTGACCTCGTTAACCGACTGATTCTGTGCGATTTAAATTCTGGTACGCCAATTGCAGGTCTCACGGCAGTAAGCAGCGTAAGACACAAGATCATCAATAGCTGGCTAGGGTTCCGGTTCACGCAGGTGAATGGCTGGTCCGAGAGCTGGCGACCTCTGCGAGGTTACACGGCGGGACAAAAGCCCGGGAGACAGCGGCACCATCTGGTGTCCTGCGCTGCTCCCTTTTTTTGTGCCAACCAGAGGTCAACCATGAAGAAATCCCCCCTCCTGACACTTGTTATGTCGCTGGCGCTGCTGGTCAGCGCCCCCTCGTTTGCCGCGGCGAAAAAAGAGTTCAACATCTGCTGGACCATCTATGCGGGCTGGATGCCCTGGGGCGCCATCAGCAATGAGAAGATCATTGATAAATGGGCCAGCAAATATGGCATCAAAATTCACATCACCCAGCTGAACGACTATATCGAGTCGATCAACCAGTACACGGCGGGCCAGTTCGACGGCTGCACCATGACCAATATGGATGCCCTGACCATTCCGGCCGCCGGGGGCGTTGACTCTACGGCGCTGATCACCGGCAGCTATTCCGACGGCAACGACGGCATCGTCCTGAAAGGAACCGGAAAGAAACTCAGCGATCTGAAAGGGATGTCGGTCTATCTGCCTGCGCTGTCGGTTTCTCACTATCTGCTGGTCCGGGGGCTGGAGACGGCCGGGTTGCAGGAGAAGGATGTCAAAGTGGTGAACACCTCGGATGCCGATATCGTCCCGGCCTTTGGCACCAGCGGCGTTAAGGCGGCCGTCGCGTGGAATCCGCAGCTGTCGGTAATTAAAAAGACGCCGCAGACCACCGAAGTGTTCAGCTCCTCCGCCGTACCGGGTGAACTGATTGACATGATGGTAGTGAATACCGACACCCTGAAAGAGAACCCGGCACTGGGCAAGGCGCTGACCGGGGCCTGGTTTGAGATGATGGGGAAGATGCAGGCCGGGGATACACAGGCGCTGAGCGCGATGGCCGCCGATTCCGGTACCGATCTCGCCGGTTATCAGGCGCAGCTGAAGACGACCCACCTGTTCCCGACGCCCGCCGAAACCACCACCTTTGTCAGCTCGCCCGACCTGCCGAAAACCATGCAGCGCGTTGCCGCGTTCTCCTTTGATAAGGGCTTGCTGGGAGAGGGCGCGCAGAGTGCGGACTTCATCGGGATGCAGTTCCCTGGCAATGTCACCGTCGGTGATCCCGCCAACATCAAACTGCGCTTTGACGATAGCTATCTGAAGATGGCCGCCGCAGGCAAGCTCTAATTACTGACTCCGGGAGTTCAAGCCATGCGCCATATCAACCGCTATCCCCGCCAGGGAATGCGCCTGACGCTGATGCTATTACCCTTTGTGCTGCTGGCCGCCGCCTGGTTTATCAGTTCGGCGGTGCGCCTGGAGGCGAATCCGCATGACAAGCTGCTGCCGGGCCTGTCGCAGATGATCGCGGCCATCGATCGGATGGCCTTTACGCCGGACAAGCGCAGCGGGGAATTTCTGCTGTGGGCAGACACCTGGATCAGCCTGAGTCGCCTGCTGACCGGGCTGGCGATCTCATCGCTGATCGGCCTGTGCATCGGCATCGCGGCGGGTGTCTTCCCGATGAGCCGCGCGGCGCTGTCGCCCTTTATGACCGTGGTATCGATGATCCCGCCGCTGGCGCTGCTGCCGATGCTGTTTATCGTCTTCGGGCTGGATGAGCTGTCAAAAGTGATGCTTATCGTGATCGGTATTACGCCGATGCTGGCGCGCGATCTGGAACAGCGGGCGCGGGAGATCCCCGCCGAGCTGTTCATCAAGGCGCAGACCCTGGGGGCCAACAGCTGGACGGTGGTACTGCGCGTGGTGTTGCCGCAGCTGCTGTCACGGCTGATCACCTCGCTGCGGCTGCTGCTCGGGTCGGCGTGGCTCTTTCTGATCTCCGCCGAGGCGATCTCCGCCACGGCCGGTCTGGGCTATCGCATTTTCCTTGTGCGCCGCTATATGGCGATGGACGTCATCATCCCCTATGTCATCTGGATCACGCTGCTGGCGTGGCTGATGGATCTGGCGCTGCGTCAGCTGCACAAGGCCTGTTTCCCCTGGGCGGAAGGAGGCCGGGAATGAGTTTCATCGATATCAAAAACATCTGGCAGGAGTATGGCGACCATGTGGTGCTGGAGCGCATCAACCTGCAGGTGAAAGAGGGCGAGTTCTGTTCGCTGGTGGGCGCGTCGGGCTGTGGGAAATCGACGTTTTTGCGGCTGCTGCTTGGCCAGGAGAAGCCCACGCGGGGCGCGATCACGCTGGACGGCGCGCAGCTGTCCGCCGAACCCGATCGCAGCCGTGGCGTGGTATTTCAGCGCTATTCAGTGTTTCCGCACCTGAACGTGCTGGATAACGTCGCTGTCGGCCTTGAACTGCCCGCCTCGCCGTTTCTGGGACGGCTGATCGGTGCCCGGAAACGCCAGGCCCGTGAGCAGGCAAAAGCGATGCTGGAGAAGGTCGGGCTGGGCCATGCGCTCGACAAATATCCGGCGCAGCTCTCAGGCGGTATGCAGCAGCGACTGGCGATCGCTCAGGCGTTTGTGATGCAGCCGCGCGTGCTGCTGCTGGATGAGCCGTTTGGCGCGCTGGACCCCGGCATTCGCAAAGATATGCACGCGCTGCTGCTTCAGCTCTGGAGCGAAACCCGCATGACGGTGTTTATGGTCACCCACGACCTGGCCGAGGGCTTTAATCTCGGCACCCGGCTGCTGGTCTTTGACAAGGTCCGCCTCGATCCTCAGGCCCCGAATGCGTGGGGCGCGCGGATCACTTACGACATCCCGCTCAACGAGACCCGGCTCTCTCAGCTGGCGACCGGCACGCAAAACAACCTCTATCCGATTAAGGAGATCGCCCGATGACCACACTGTTTCACTCCGCCCCGGCCCTGCGCGAAGAGCGGCTGCCGGGTGGCGCCCATACCTCACTGATTCTGCGCAAAGGGCAGATTCTGCGCCTGACCGATATCGACGGCGGCGCTAACGTCAGCATGATGATGCTCAATCCTCACGAAAAAAGTGAGCGCCTGAACCTGCCCGACACCCTGAAAGGGCAGCACACCGCGCGGCTGACGCGCGGACACTGTTTCTACTCTGATATGGGCCGCGTGATGGCGGCGATCGTCGCCGATAGCTGCGGCTGGCACGATCCCTTTGGCGGCGTACTCAACGCGGCTGAGACGCAGGAGAAGTATGGCACAGGGCGCTATCAGGAGCTGCGCAACGGCTTCTACCGCAACGGTGTGGATAATCTGCTGGTTGAGATGGGCAAATGGGATCTGGGCCTGGCGGATCTGCTGATGGTGGTGAACTTCTTCAGCCGGGTCACGGTGGATAACGCAGGCCGGTTTACATTCACCCCGGATAACAGCCGTGCGGGCGACTACGTGGAGCTTTACGCGCCGATGGATGTGCTGCTGATCCTCACCGCGCTGCCGCATCCGCAGGATCCGGTAACGGAATACAACCCGCGCCCGGTCCAGCTGAGCTGGTATCAGGCCGACGACAGTCAGGCCGTGACGGACGCCATGCTTACGCGCGATGAGAACCAGCGCGCATTTCAGAACACCCGCTTTTTTGCCCTGTAAGGAGGCTGCCATGACCCTCATTCACTCTGAATGTTCTCCCGAAGAGGCGTGCTATCGCCATCAGATCCCGGCGGGCGAGCCGTGGCTGTTTGAAGTCAGAAAGGGCCAGACGCTGCGCCTGCTCGACCTCGAAGGCAATCAGGCGATCGATACCCTGTTTTATAACGCCGACAACCCACGGGAGCGATACGATCCGCAGCGTACGCTGCGCCGTCAGGGCAATGTCTATCTGACCACCGGCAGCGTGCTCTTTTCAAACCTGGGAAATCCGCTGCTGACTATCGTCGCCGACACCTGCGGTCGTCACGACACCCTGGGCGGCGCCTGCTCGCAGGAGAGCAACACGGTGCGCTACGCCCAGGATAAACGCTACATGCACAGCTGCCGCGATAACTTTCTCTGCGCCTGTCTGCACGATGGTCGCCTGCACAAGCGCGATATCGGCGCCAATATCAATTTCTTCATGAATGTGCCGGTCACGCCCGAAGGGGGGCTGACCTTTGCCGATGGCCTGTCCGCGCCCGGCAAATATGTGGAGCTGGTGGCGGAGTGCAACGTGATGGTGCTGATCTCCAACTGTCCGCAGCTGAATAACCCCTGTAACGGCTGGAACCCGACGCCCGCCGAAGTGCTGGTCTGGAACTGAGCCGCGCCATCCGCTGAACATGCCGCCCGCGCGTTTCCTGCGCGCCGGTCAGCCCCGGGGACGACCCCAGGGAATATCGATTGTGGCGGGACGACCCGCCTCCCTGAGAGTTCGCTTATGTTTGATACCTTACTGATTGCTAACCGCGGCGCGATCGCCTGCCGCATTCTGCGCACGCTGCGTACTATGCAGGTAAAAGGCGTGGCCGTTTACGCCGAGGCCGATCTGAGCAGCTTACACGTGCGTGAAGCGGACAGGGCGATCAGCCTTGGCGACGGACCCGCAACGGACACCTATCTGGTGAGCGAAAAAATCATCGCTGCCGCCCGGCAAAGCGGGGCAACGGCCATCCATCCCGGCTACGGCTTTCTGTCAGAGAATGCGGCCTTTGCGGAAGCGTGCGAGGCGGCGGGGCTGGTTTTTGTCGGCCCCACGCCGTCGCAGCTGCGAACCTTCGGCCTGAAACATACCGCCCGTGCGCTGGCGAAAGCCCAGGGAGTGCCGCTGCTGGAAGGCAGCGAACTGCTGGCGGACATCGACGAGGCCTGTCGCGCAGCAGAAGAGGTCGGCTATCCGGTCATGCTGAAAAGTACCGCGGGCGGCGGCGGCATCGGGATGCGCGTCTGTCGTGATGCCCGGGCGCTGGCCGAGGCGTTTGAAACGGTGCGCCGTCTGGGCCAGAACAACTTCAGCGACGCCGGGGTATTCCTGGAAAAATATATTGAGCGCGCCCGCCATCTGGAAGTGCAGATCTTCGGTGACGGCGCGGGGGAGGTGATCGCGCTGGGGGTGCGTGACTGCTCAGTGCAGCGGCGGAACCAGAAAGTCATCGAAGAGACCCCGGCGCCGAACCTGCCAGCCGGTATGGCGGAGGCGCTCTGCCAGGCCGCCATCGCGCTGGGCAAAGCAGTGAACTACCGCAGCGCCGGGACCGTCGAGTTTGTCTATGACAGTGCCGCGCAGCAGTTCTATTTTCTGGAGGTCAACACCCGGCTGCAGGTTGAACATGGCGTCACAGAGCAGGTGTGGGGCGTGGATCTGGTGCAGTGGATGATTGCGCTGGCCGCAGGCGATCTCCCTCCGCTCCGCACGCTGGCCGCCACGCTGACGCCGCAGGGCCATGCGGTGCAGGCGCGCCTCTATGCGGAAGATCCGGGGCGGCAGTTCCAGCCGTCGCCGGGGCTGCTGACCGACGTTTTCTTCCCGGAGAGCGGGGATAAGACGCTGCGTATCGACCGCTGGGTGGAAGCGGGGTGTGAGGTGCCGCCCTTCTTCGACCCGATGCTGGCAAAAGCGATCGCCTGGCGGCCCTCCCGCGTAGAGGCTATTGCCACCCTGACAGAGGCACTGGCGGAAATCCGTCTCTATGGCGTCGAAACCAACCGCCGCTATCTGCAGCAGATCCTGGCTTTTGAACCCTTTACCTCCGGCGAGCCCTGGACGCGCTGCCTGGAGCAGCTCCGCTATCAGGCGGCGACCTTTGAGGTCATCAGTGCGGGCACGCAGACCAGCGTTCAGGACTATCCGGGCCGTCTGGGTTACTGGGCGGTCGGTGTGCCGCCGTCAGGCCCGATGGACGATCGCGCCCTGCGGGCGGGCAACCGCCTGCTGGGCAATGGTGAAGGGGATGCGGCGCTGGAAATCACCCTTAACGGGCCTGCCCTGAAATTTAACACAGCGGTCGAGGCGGTAATCTGCGGTGCGCCGCTCAGCGTCACGCTGGACGGGATCGCACAGCCGATGGACACCGTTTTCACCATCCCGGCCGGGGCGACCCTGAAGCTGGGCGCGATCACCGGCGCGGGCGTGCGAAGCTACCTCTGCCTGAGCGGCGGTATTCAGGTGCCGGACTATCTGGGCAGCAAAAGTACCTTCACGCTCGGTCAGTTTGGCGGGCACGCCGGACGGGCGCTGCGCAGTGGTGATGTACTGCATCTGGCCCCCCGCGCCACGCGCGCGACCGGGGCAGAACTGCCTCCTGCGCTGCGCACCCGTCCTGGCGCACTGCGGACGCTGCGCGTGATCTATGGCCCGCACGGTGCGCCAGAGTTCTTTGCGCCAGACTATATCGAGACCTTCTTCGCCACGGAATGGGAGGTTCACTTCAACTCCAGCCGCACCGGTGTACGTCTGATTGGCCCCAAACCGATCTGGACCCGCGACAGCGGCGGAGAGGCCGGGCTGCACCCCTCAAACATTCATGACAACCCCTACGCTATCGGCGCGGTCGATTTCACCGGTGACATGCCGGTGATCCTGGGCCCGGACGGGCCGAGCCTCGGCGGGTTCGTCTGTCCGGTGACGGTCATTGAGGCGGACCTGTGGCAGATGGGCCAGCTCAAAGCGGGCGATAAAGTGCAGTTTGTGGCGGTGGAGATTCCCGTCGCCCGTCAGCTGGCCGTTGCCCGTCACCGCGAACTGACCACGCTGCAGCCGCAGGAGATCCACTGGCAGCCTGCGCCGCTGACGTCACCGGTGGTGATGAGCTGTGGCGAAGCGGACAAACGTCTGGTCGCCCGTCTTTCCGGTGACACCCATCTGTTGCTGGAGGCAGGTGAGCCGGAGCTGGATCTGGTGCTGCGTTTCCGAATTCATGCGCTGATGCAGGCGCTGGAGGCGCAATCCCGTGACGGCATTATCGATATCACACCCGGCATCCGCTCGCTGCAGATCCACTTCCGGCCGGAGACCCTGGCACCAGAAAGGCTGCTGACCTGGGTGCGCGGAGAGTGGGAGACGGTCTGTCTGAGTGATGATCTTCAGGTTCCCTCGCGCGTCGTGCATCTGCCGCTCTCCTGGGATGATCCAGCCTGTCAGCAGGCGGTGGAGAAATATATGACTACCGTGCGCCGGGACGCGCCCTGGTGCCCGGATAATCTGGAATTTATCCGTCGTATCAACGATCTGCCGGATAAACAGGCGGTCTGGAACACCGTTTTTGATGCCAGCTATCTGGTAATGGGGCTGGGTGATGTCTATCTGGGCGCGCCCGTTGCCACGCCGCTGGACCCCCGTCATCGGCTGGTTACCACCAAATATAATCCGGCCAGGACCTGGACGGCGGAGAACTCGGTGGGCATCGGCGGCGCCTATCTGTGCGTGTATGGCATGGAGGGGCCGGGTGGCTATCAGTTTGTGGGACGGACGCTGCAGATGTGGAACCGCTATCATCAGGTCGCTGACTTCGATAGCAAACCCTGGCTGCTGCGCTTTTTCGACCAGATTCGGTTTTATCCGGTTTCGGCCAGTGAGCTGCTGCAGATCCGCCGCGATTTTCCGCTCGGCCGCTATCCGCTGCGTATCGAACACTGCACGCTGCGGCTGGCGGAATATCAGGCTTTCCTCGCCCGTGAAGCAGAGAGTATTGATGCCTTCCGCCAGCATCAGCAGAGCGCGTTTAACGCGGAGCGCGACCGCTGGATTGCCAGCGGACAGGCCCATTTCGACAGTCAGGAAGCGGTCGCTGAAGAAGGCGGTGAGATGCCGTTGCAGCCGGGCGAGCAGGGGATCGAAAGCCCGATCTCCGGCAACCTCTGGCAGGTGCAGGCAACGGCAGGCAGCCGGGTGCGTGCGGGTGACACCCTGGTGGTGCTGGAATCGATGAAGATGGAGATCCCGCTCATTGCGCCGTGTAACGGCATCGTTCAGCAGGTGAGCGTTCAGCCGGGCGGCGCGGTGCGGGCAGGGCAAAGGGTGGCCGTGATCGTTGAGGATAACGCGTAACGTAGCGTGACAGGGTCACGCTCTAATCCTGCGCCCGTCAATCAATCAGGGCGGGCGCAGATTGTCACGATACCCCTTCTCCGGCCAGGCCGACAAGCCAGTCGATCATCGCCGCACTGCCTGGCAACTCCCGCGTGCGTGGCGGCCAGGCGAGGTAATAGGGCTTACTTAACGGCAGGCTGAGTGCGTCTGCCACCACAAGTTCGCCGCGCGCCAGCTGCGGCGCGGTCAGGCGGCGCTGTCCGAGCAGCAGCCCGGCCCCTGCGACGGCGGCGTCAATCGCCAGCGAGGTGAGGTTAAAGCTGTACCCCGGCTGGGGCAGCGGCTCGTCCATGCCTCTGGCCTGAAACCAGCTGCGCCAGTCCGGCAGAAAACGCCCCTCCTGTCCCCAGTCCAGATGGATCAGCGGCGCACGGCTGAAGATCTCTGTCGCCGTAAAGCGTTGCAGCAGCGCAGGGCTGGCGACCGGCAGCACCTCATCATGGAACAGCCACTGTTTTTCAAGCTGCGGATAGCGGTCTTCGCCAAAACAGAGGACAAAATCCGCAGGCATCGCCTGAAAATCGACCTGCGCGTGCGTGCCGTGCAGCGCCAGATCGACATCCGGACACCGTTCGCGCCAGCTCGCCAGCCGGGGCATAATCCAGTCTGACGCCAGCGACGGCAGGGCATAGATTGTCAGTTTCGGCGCACGAACCGCATCGCGAATATTCTGCTGGCCAAGATGCAGAATATCAAAGGCTTCGGTGACGTAGCGCAGATACTCTTTTCCGGTCTCGGTCAGCACCACACCACTCTGTGTGCGCAGAAACAGAGCACTGCCAAGTTGCTCCTCCAGCTGCCGGATCTGCTGGCTGACCGCCGCCGGGGTCAGGGCCAGCTGGGCAGCCGCTTTTGCCAGGCTGCCCAGTTCGGCCGCGACTTTGAAGGCGTGTATCACGCTGATTTTTGGCAACCTGGGGATTCTGGCTGGCATTAACGCTTCCTTATGAGGGCATTAAGTTTTTATCGTTACATAGCTTCGCGGATGAGAGATAGAGTAACACTACACCTGCTGCTGATGAGAAATGATGCTATGAGTGATGCCCTGGTTCGTCTCGATATCCATCCGCTGGCCGATAATGGCTGGCGTCAACGCTGTCGTGAAGCGTTAAACCACTCTGGCGCACTGGTTCTGCGTCAGTTTTTACAGCCTCAGGCGCTGGCGGCGATTATCGAAGAGGGCAACGCTCAGCGTCATCTGGCTTATCACACCCGCAGCAGACATAACGTGTATCTGATGAAGCCGGATGCGGCGTTCAGCGACGCACATCCGCGAAACCGGGAGGTGGTCAGCACCAAAGGCTGCATCACCGATGATGTGATTGCGGCCAGCTCACCGCTGCGCCAGCTCTACAATGATGCGCTGTTCAAACGCTTCCTGTGCGACGTGCTGGGTGAGGAAACGCTCTATCCCTACGCCGATCCGCTCTCGTCAATTAATCTGCACTATGCCTCTGACGGCCAGGAGCTGGGCTGGCACTTTGACAACTCCTCGTTCGCTATCACCTTACTGGTACAGAAGCCGCTGGCAGGCGGGGTGTTTCAGTATGTCAACGATCTGCGCGACGCCGATGCGGGCGGGATGAACTTCTCAGGTGTCGAGGCGGTGCTGGATGCGCGGCAGCCGGTGAATTCGCTGGCGATCGATGCCGGCGATCTGGTGCTGTTTCGGGGCCGTAACGCCCTGCATCGCGTCACACCGACAGAGGGCGAGGTGACGCGAATGCTGGCCGTGCTGGCTTACAACACACAGCCCGGTATCGCGCTGTCGGAAACCGCACGGATGACCTTCTACGGCAGACTCTGAGCCCGCCGCACGTTCGCCGGGCTGATGCGCCGCTGACCGCGGTCAGCGCGCACGTGTTACTCCCGTGGCGGCGCGCCGGGGATTGCGCGCCGGAGGAAATCGACAAAGGCCCGGACCCTGGCGGAGAGATGCCGGTTCTGCGGGTAGAGTATTGAGAACTGCCGCGAGCGCCCGCTATAGTTCTGCAGGACTTCGGTCAGGGCGTTTCTGTAGAGGGCAGATTCGGCGATGAAGTGATAAAACTGGAACAGCCCGCCTCCCGCCACCGCCCAGCTGACCGCGCCCAGAACATCGTCAGAGACGCTGTAGGGACTTCTGACGTTAATATCGACAGGCTGCCCGTTTTCATCGCGGAATTCCCACGGCATCGGTTTGCCCGAGCTGGGCAGAATAAACCTGATGCAGTCATGCTGATCCAGATCGTCGAGCGTGACGGGTTGGCCCCGGCGACGCAGATAATCCGGCGAGGCAAAAATCCCCAGCGTCGCGTCCTCCAGTTTGTGCGCAATCAGGCTGGAATCCTTTGGTGTCCCCAGACGGATAGCGAGATCGAACCCTTCGTCCACGAAATCGATGACCCGGTTGGCAATACTGATATCGAGTTCGATCTGCGGATGCTCTGCCTGAAAGCGCGGGAGCAGGGGAAGGAGACGATGATGCGCGTAAGGCGTGCCGACGCTGACCCGCAGTCGCCCGCTGGGGATCTTCTGCGTGCCGGTAATGACCCGTTCGGCTTCTGCAATCTGTTCCAGCGCCTGCTGACACTGCCTGTAGTAGATCTCACCTTCATTTGTCAGCCTGATGTTTCTTGTCGTTCTGGCAAAAAGCCGCACGCCTAACCGGGCTTCGAGACGGCTGATCGATCGACTGACCGACGCGGGCGTCAGGCCCAGCAGCTCTGCGGCAGCGGTAAAACTGTGCAGCTCGGCCGCTCTGCAGAAGAGTTCGATACTGCCCAGCTGAACGGGATCGAAGCTTCTCATTTGTTCACCTGTGTAACAAGTCAATTGCCTGAAGGGCACTTTATCATCTTTAACCGATTCAATAGAGTGACTTCAACGGTGACCCTTACCGGATCACCCCACATCGCAGACCCGGAATGAAAGGATAAAATGCAAAAGATTTTCAAAACGCTGGCGCTTATGCTACTGGTGACCAGTGCAACCGCCTTTGCGGCCAGCAAGGGCGAAGTACTGGTTTTGCTCTCAGGTAAAACAGAATTACCGCTGCAGAATAATAAGACGTTCCCCTCCGGCTATTATCTGAATGAATTTGGCGTGCCTGCCGATGCGCTGATCCGGGCAGGCTATCATTTAACGGTCGTCACCCCGGAGGGCACTCAGCCGCGTGCCGACAAGCGTTCACGCGATGCGCTGTACTTTGGCGGCGATGTAAACGAGATGCACCGGATTGAGGGCGTGGTCAGTGCGCTGACGCAGGCCGCTCAGGTGAAATCGCTGAAAACGGTTCTGGCTGCCGGACTGGATAACTATGACGCGCTCTTTATTCCCGGCGGTCATGCGCCGCTGATTGACCTGTCGAATAATCCGGAGGTCGGCAGACTGCTTCGTGATTTCCATCGGAAAGGGAAGCCGACCGCAGCCATCTGTCACGGCCCGATCACTCTCCTTGCCGCTCAGGATGATCCGCAGGGCTATGAGCGGGGGTTAGTGGCAGACAGAGACGTCAGCGCAGATCACTGGATCTACCGCGGCTATAAGATGACCATCTTTGCCGACGAGGAAGAGAAAATCTTCGAGGCATCTTTAAAAGGCGAAAAGCTTCGCTATTACCCGGCCAGAGCGATGAGGCAGGCGGGCGGAAACATGAACTTTGCTGCCGCCTGGCAGCCGCATGTGGTGGTGGATCGTGAACTGATCACCGGGCAGAACCCGTTCTCAGACCATCTGCTCGCCTCAGCATTGCTGAAGGCGCTTGCAGCACGATAAAGGGGTTTTCGGTTGTCTCCGCACGGTAACCGGGATGGGCTATAAACAGTATCAGAGACCGCCGGCTGCAACGCGAAGAGGCGTTGCAGCCGGAATGGTCAGCAGGGCGGCTCCGTCCTCTGTCACCGGGGGCCTGGCCGCCTGCTTACCAAAACCTCTCTCTTTCTCGGAACAGAATCAAAGGAAACATAAATGTATAAGACAGACGCGTGGACCTGGCATCGCAATCCATCGCCCCTTCAGCTGAGCAAAGAAGAAAAATCATTATCACCGGGCGACGATGACGTGTTAGTCGAAAATCGTGCCGTCGGCCTTAATCCCGTCGACTGGAAACTGATGGAAGGGCTGTCTCCTGCCTGGCAGGCGGGCCAGATCCCGGGTGTCGATGGGATGGGGATTATTGTCGCGACCGGTAAGAATGTTGCGCATCTCCGTAAGGGCAGCCGGGTGATGTACCATACCGATCTTCGCCATCACGGCAGTTTTGCACGCCATACCCTGGTTAAGGCGAATGCCGTCATTGCCGTGCCGGATAACATCAGCGATGCCACCGCCGCCTCGCTTCCCTGTCCAGGGCTGACTGCCTGGCAGGCCATTAAAAAACTGCCCGATATTGCCGGGCAGACCGTACTGGTAAACGGTGCAGGAGGCTATGTGGGGAATCTGATTACGCAGCTTCTGATTAACCACGCCGCCCATGTTTATGTCACCGCCAGCGAGCGTCATCATAAAAAACTCTCTGCACGGGGCGTGATTCAGGCTTTTGACTACAAAGCGTCAGGCTGGAAAGAGGATTTCCGTCGTATGCTGGGCGAAAAAGCAGTGCACGCGGTGTTTGATACGGTAAACCAGCAGAGCGCGATCTCCCTCGCCGGATTACTGGGTTACTATGGTCATCTCGTCTGTGTTCAGGACAGAATCGAAACCGCGCCGCTGCCGGCGTTCACCACCAGTATTTCGTTACATGAGATCGCACTCGCATCCATTCATGCCTACGGAACAGCGCAGGATTTGAGTCAGCTCCGTCTGGCCGGTGAAACGCTGCTGAAGCAGGTCGGCAATGGTGAGTTACAGCTCGCAGCGCCAGAAACGGTGACCTTTGATGACATTCCGGCGGCGCTGGAGAAACTCAAGCGCAACAACGATGGCACCAAATATGTGGCGCTGATTGCACCGCAGTAAGGGGCTGACGCGCGTGTAGTTCAGTTAACGTTCCGCGCCCGTCATGGCGGCGGGCGCGGAAAAGTCATGGATTCATAACGGAGGGTGTCACTGAGAGCCTCGACTATGAATGCGCACAATCTATCTTATGTTAAATTAAAGCGCCCGATCTCTGTTACGTTTGCCACTCCACTCCCTTCCGGATTTAAAGCTGCACAAATGCTGCCTTTCAATCACCGGACAACACAACGTCTGGCCAGCCTGAGCAGACACTTCAACAATTCAGCCCGGTGAAAAAAGTCAGGCAAACCTGCCAGATCTCTTAGCCAGAAAAAAGCGCCTCGCCTGACCCGCTCAGGATTCCGCACCAGGCGCTCTGAAAAGCCGCCAACTAAGCATTCAGCTGATGGATAACGGTCGAAAACTCATTGACGCCGCTGTTAATCTCCTGGAAGCTCCGGCCCAGCTCGGTAATTTTGTCATTTTCGCGGGTGATGATGCTCTTTATCTCATCGAGCTGATGGTACATGTCGCTGATAAGCCGGTTATTCTCTTCGATTACCGCAGTGATTTTCTGGGTGGATGACGACGTGGACGCGGCCAGCCGCCTGACTTCGCCAGCCACAACTGCAAATCCTCTGCCCGCTTCGCCTGCCCGTGCTGCCTCAATCGCCGCATTCAGCGCCAGGATATTGGTCTGTGACGTTATGCTGCTGATTGTCGAGATTATCTCGCTGATGTTCGCCGCCGATTCGTAGAGCTTTTTACTCACCGTAACAGCCGCTTCTACCTTGTCTGAAACCAGCATCGAGTTTTTAACGGTTTCCGTTAACACGTCTTTGGCGTTGTGTGAAATCTGCGAGGTCTCTTCAGAGGTCGTCACCGCAATATCGGCGATTCTGCGCGAATTTTCGACTCTGACCGTAATGTCAGAGGCGATTTTAATCACCTTATCAATCGTGCCATACGCGTTAAGCACCGGCGTGTAATTCGCTTCCAGCCAGACACGTTCCCCTGCGGCGTTTTTCCTTTCGAATCGCCCGCTGAAAGAGTGACCGCTGCGGATTTTCGCCCAGAAATCGGGGTTCTTCGTATAGAAATCATTAAAACAGAACATCCGGTGATGCTTGCCGACGATATCACTGCGCTGATAGCCCATTAACTTCAGAAAGTTATCATTGGCATCTAACACTTCACCGTCGGTCGTAAACTCAATTAACGCCATTGAGGCGTTAATGGCGCTGATGATCGCCTCTTTGCTTTTAAGTGCTTTGTGTTCTTCCGTAATGTCACTGGCGATTTTTATCACCCGCACCACTTCGTTATGTTTATTTTTTACCGGGAAATAGGAACCGCCAATATAAAAAACGGATTTATCTTTCCGGCAGCGTTCAAAAACGCCGTTTATTGCGTTGCCCTGAGACAATGACTGCCAGAAGCTGGCGTATTCTGCCGTCTGCGTATAGGCGCTCTGACAGAGTGCGCGATGATGCAACCCCGTCACTTCACTCAGCGTGTAGCCTGTCATCGCGAGGAAAATATCATTCGCCTTAATAATCTTCCCCTGAGGAGAAAATTCAACCCATCCCATTGCGCCTTTAATAGCGCTGACATCATCAACCATTCCGGTGGCGTCTGATTTTATCGCTCTCTGGATGACTTCATTCACATTGAACATACAAACCTCAGAGGATGACTGTAATGTATCTTCATTTTTCGTTGACGTATTGCCGCATCAGATCAATGCCGGCTACATGCAAGAAAATCCTTTGTACGCCTTAAGCGTCACCGATATCGCCACGCAGACCGGAAAAACACCCAGGCCTGGGCCTGCACATGGAAGCACACCTTCTAAGCATTATCGGAAGTGACCGGCAAGACTTTAACGGATATTAACTGTTAAGGGCGACTGCTGATTCGGGGTAACAGAAAGGGTGTTACGGATCTTCATCTCGCAGTTAATGGAAACCGGAGCAGGATCGGGCAGGGATTGCGTTGCCGGTCAGGGAGGGCAGCAAGCGGAAACAGCCCTGGCGAGGACCAGGGCGTCAGGGCTGAGCAAAGAGAATGTGTTTACTGTGAGTTAAAAATCAGACTACTTTGTAAAATTCCAGCGTCACGCCGGACGCGGTTCTTTCTGCGGCGCAGATAAACACCGATGTCGTGAGCCATGACAACTCAGGCACATCGGTTTCAAATACCGGGACGCTTCTGAAATAGATCTGTGAAGGCGGCAGTTCATCAAAAAAGCGCATGTCATCCCCGAACAGCTTCTCTTTAAATGCGTCAGGTACGCGACGAATGCCATTATTCTCGACGTAAACTGTACCCTGGCCGACCTGTAAGGCATAGCGGGCCGAGAGGCGGCAAATCCCATCAGGATCAATGAACTGGCTGTCGACACCCCCCGGCATGACCTGCCCGTTGAGCGCGCCGGAGACGGTGCCGGAGCGTATCGGGATAAGCTGGCGCTTCCCCTTTAAAGGGCTGCTGGAGATCACAACGGGTTTATCGACGTGAATATCAATTCTGAAGCTGTATTCGAGTGCGGGTAACATAGTTCCTCCTGTTATCCCGCCAGTATAGAGAGACCCGCAGAGCGCGGTATAGCTAATGATGCGCCTCACGCGTTAATTCACTCTTTAGCCAGAATGAAAAATCCCGGTACAAGAGGACCGGGATGAGTGCGTGGTTTACTCTTTTGCTATTGGCGTTTCACTTTCCTCAATCTTTGTCTCGCCCTGAATGGTGCTGATACGTTTTTCCACCTCACTGACCTGCTCACGGCTGTGCAGCAGGGTATATGTCAGATCAAACTGCGTGCTGGCGCCCGGCTGCAGCTGCTTCACGCGTTTCTGCTCGCGTTCCACGGTCACCGGATAAGCATAACTGGTGCCCGGCTCGATGCCGGTCACATATCCCTGCTTCAGGGTGTCGGTGTTTTTCCACAGCGTCAGCACGGGCAGCTGGCGGGTATCAAACTGAATCGAAGCGCCACTGTTTCCCGCCTTGTTAACAACCGCAGCCACACTCTGATGATTGCTGTCAGAGAGAGGCTTGATGTTGAACACCATCTCATCGAAATCTCTGGTCGGCCCTTTATAGGTCTGCCACTCTTTCAGCCCGGCCTTCGCGTAGTCATTGAACGGGCTGATGCCGGACATCGGCGCGATGAAGCGGGCGCCCTCTTCCAGGATAGGCTGACCAAAGTTGCTGTGATAGATGATCTGATAATCGTGCGGATAGTCGGCATGATTCGTTAACACGTCATGCAGGCTGAAACTGTCGCTGCCCGGTACGTAGCGCAGTTCGGTCATGGTCTGAAGATCGGTTTTCTTGAAGGTGCTCTCTTTGATCAGGCCACGAATGCGAATCTCGTGCGGGGCTGCATCGGCGACCTCCACTTCCAGCTGAGAAACCGGCGTGTTGCCCGCTTTACCGTGCAGGGTGTAAATACGCCCCTCATTAGTAACCGGATGGCCGGTCCACTCATAGCCGCAGCGCACCATCATTTCGTTAAAGCCGTCCAGCCAGCCCAGACCGTTACGGCTCTCAAGATTGATATAGGCGGGATTGACCACCTCTTTGACCGGCGAATCCCAGCCCATGCGGGAACCAAAGCCTTCAACACGTAACAGGTTCATGCCGCGCGTCGGACTCAGCGTAATGGTCAGCCCATCCTGACTATGGATGGTCAGAATTTTACTGCCCTCCTGCTTGCCGCCGTGCAGCACCTTTTGCTCAATGCTGAACGGCTTACCCTGCGCTTTCAGCTCGCTGCTGGTGATCTTCCAGTTCCCCTGCTCGGTGCCCTGTTCAGCACTGGTCAGCACCCAGGTTTTTGCAGCCGCTGAGCCGGAAACCAGAACCGCCAGCATCGTTAACGTCAGTTTTATCTTCATCCTTTGCTCCATTAGCTGAATCGTTTTTTCATTCTGTAAGCGAAACTTACTGGCTGATGCCTTTCAGAAACGTGACCATGCTCACCTGATACTAAATTTGTATTTTTAAGCGGCATTAATGCGGACGGAATCACATAAATTCCGCATAAACAGGAATAACAACGGCGCATTATGAGACGCGGAAGGTCAATAGCTTTACTCGATTCAGCGTTGATAACCCGACGGAAGATTAACCGGACGCTCACCTCCTGATAAAAATCCGTAAAAAATTTTAAAACCAGCGCAACTTTTTCCATTTCTAAGCGAACCTGTTAACAGAGGCAGCAGACAACTCCGTCTGTTCGTCAATGGAGAGAGTAATGCCAATGAAAAAGACCCTGAAAACCCTGGCCGTCGCGACGCTGCTGGCACTGAGTGTTCCGGCCACCTCCGCTTTTGCGGCATTAGAAGCCGGTCAGAAAGCGCCTGACTTTAAACTCGATGCCGCGCTGGCCGGTAAATCAACCACCTTCTCTCTGCAGCAGGCCCTGCAGAAAGGTCCGGTGGTGCTCTACTTCTTCCCCGCAGCCTTCAGCGCAGGCTGTACGCTCGAAGCGCATGATTTTGCTGAAGCGACGGACGAATTCAAAAAGCTGGGCGCGACAGTGATTGGTGTGACCGCAGGCAATACCGATCAGATTGCGAAGTTCTCGCAGCTGGAGTGCCGTGACAAATTCACCGTGGCCGCCGATCCGGGTGCGAAAGTCGCGACCGAATATAAAAGCACGATGGAGATGAAAGGTCAGAAAGTCTCAGACCGCACCTCTTACGTGATTGCCCCGGACGGCAAAATCCTGATGAGCTTCACCGATAAGAATCCGGATACGCACATCCAGAAAGCGATGGATGCCGTTAAACAGTACCGTCAGGCCAATCCGGCTTAACTTCATCATCTGAGCAGGTAAATCATGCTGACTGCGATTGCAGCCGCCTTCCTCGGCGGCATTATTCTGAACCTTATGCCCTGCGTGTTTCCGGTAATCTCGCTGAAAGCACTGAGCCTGATCCGCCATCATGACGCGCCCGGTCATGCCCGCGCAGAGGGCGTGGCGTTTCTGCTGGGTGTGGTGGTGACGATGGTGGCCCTGACCGCCGTGCTGCTGCTCGCCAGGGCGGGAGGCGCATCGGTCGGCTGGGGATTTCAGCTGCAATCGCCGCTGGTTATCGCCGCGCTGATTCTGGTGATGCTGGGGTCGGCGCTGAACCTGCTCGGACTGTTTGAAGTGGGGCTGTCGATACAGCGCGTGGGCGGCATGGGCAGCGACCAGGGCGGACTGGTCGGCTCCGCCCTGACCGGCGCACTGGCGATTATCGTCGCCACGCCCTGCAGCGCCCCTTTTATGGCCAGCGCGGTCGGCTATGCACTTACCCAGCCTCCCCTAATCAGTCTGGTAATCTTTATCGCGCTGGCGCTGGGTTTTGCAGCGCCCTTCACCCTGATTTCGTTCTTCCCGCTGCTGGCGCGCATCCTGCCTAAACCCGGTGCGTGGATGAACACGCTGAAGCAGGGGCTGGCGTTTCCGATGCTGGGTGCGGTGGGCTGGCTGATCTGGGTGCTGGAGCGTCAGGCCGGATCGGCGGCGCTGGCCGCGATCCTGATCTGCTGCTTGCTTCTGAGTTTCGCCGCCTGGCTGTATGGCATGGCGCAGAAACGCCGTATGATGGGTCAGCGTCATGTGATGTTGCATGTTGCCACCGCGTTTTTTGTGGCGCTGGTGATCGTGCCGCTGATGAACCTGAACCGCTTTGCGAGCGCACCGGCCGAAACGGAGACCGCTTCTGAGGCCGCCGCCGCCGTTGCCTGGTCGCCGCAGAACGTCGATGCAATCAAAGGTCAGGGCAAGCCCATTCTGGTGAACTTTACCGCGTCCTGGTGTATTACCTGCCAGGTTAACGATCGGACATCGCTGTCGACCCAGGCGGTGAAAGCCGCGATGGCGCGCACCAGTACGATTTACATGGTTGCCGATTCCACCAAATATAATCCCGATGTCGAGCAGGCGCTCAGCGACTTTGGCCGTGGCGGGTTGCCGCTCTATGTGGTCTATCCGGCTGATGGCGGTAAACCGGTGGTGCTGCCGCAGGTGCTGACGCCGGGCATTGTGATTTCCGCGCTGGATCAGGCGACAGAAAAAGGAAAGAAAACCTGAAACTTATGACGACAGGACTGGCTGACGCGTTGCCGGGGCAGCGCGACAGGAGAGTGACCTGCTGGTGACCGATGTCAGAGCGTGACCAACGCGCGCAGTGGCCAGCCCTGATGGCCCGCGCGCAGGCGGGCGACCGGGCTGCCTACAACCAGGTACTGAAAGCGATGGTTCCGGCCATCCGGGCAATGGTGCGCAAAAAAATCCATGATGAGGCGCTGACAGAGGATGTCATTCAGGAGACGCTGCTGGCCATTCATCGTGTGCGCCACACTTACGATCCTGAACGCCCGATCCTTCCCTGGGTTGCCGCCATCGCCTCGGCCCGGACGATCGATATGCTGCGCCAGCAGGGCCGTCGTCAGGAAATTCAGGATGAGGAGGCGCTGCACGCTGAGCCCGCCCAGCCTGCGGACGCCGCCGACGACACGGATCGTCTCTCCGGCTATCTGGAGACCCTGCCGCAGCGTCAGCGGACCATTGTCGAATCGGTTCATCTGCGTGAGCAGAGTCTGGCGCAGGCCGCCGTCGAAACCGACCAGTCGCTCTCTGCGGTAAAATCCCTGTTGCATCGCGCAATGGTTAATCTTCGTAAATTCGGACGGACGCAGCATGAGAAATCATGACCAGTTAATTAACCAGCTCAGTGCTTCCGCACAGCCGGTCCGCCGCGTCTGGCCGACCGCCTGGCGCGTCGCGGGCTGGATCGCGCTCGCCCTGCCCTGTGGCGCGCTGACCAGCTGGGCATTTCATACCCGGCTCACTGACTGGTCTCAGCCTGGCGCCCTCGTCGCGCTGGCGGCCCTGCTGCTGTCGCTCGTTATCGCGGGCAGCACGCTGGCCGCCGCCTTCACGCTGAGTATTGCCGGCAGAAAACCGGTCAGCCTGCGCTGGCCGCTGCTGATGATCGGCATCTGGCTGGCGCTGAACCTGATCAACCTGACTTCAGAAACCCCGCCTGCGGGTGCGGCCCGGTTGGGTGAAGGGATCCACTGCTATCTGTTTATGCTGTCGGCCAGCCTGCCCATGATGCTGATGTCGGTGTTTACCCTGCAGCGTACCCGCTCACTCTATCCTGCGCGCAGCCTGGCGCTGAGCGGCTGCGGTAGCGCGTTTACCGCATCGATGCTGCTGTCGCTCTGCCATGATACGCACCTGCATCTTATCGATTTCTCCATGCATCTGGCGGCAGGCATAACGATTGTGGTGCTGACGGTCGTCGCAGGTCGTCGCTGGATCCGGCTGGGCGACTGACCGCAGAGAGAGGCTGTTCACGCTGAAAAGAGAGTGTCGTGATTCACATTACGGCATCAGGCCGTGGATCCTGCTGTTTGCCCTTTGCTTTATGCCTGAGAGAATCCGACACCGGGCCAGTCTCTGGTCCGGACTGAATGGCGGTAGCTTTCACATTACAGGAGATAACGATGGACAATGAGATGACAGGACAATGCCACTGTCGCGCGGTGGCCTTCCGGGTGACGCTGAAGGATGGATTTAATACGGTGCGCCGCTGCAACTGCTCATTTTGCCGGATGCGTGGCGCGGTGGTGGTGTTTGCGACCAGCGTGGCGCTGATTCGGGGCGAAGCGCAGCTTACTGAGTACCGTTTCAACAGTAAGGCGGTGGGCCACTACTTCTGCGCCGCCTGCGGTATTTACACCTTTCATCAGAGCCGCTCGCAGCCCGAACAGTTCGGGGTCAACGTCGCCTGTCTGGAAGGGATATCACCCTTTGATTTCACCGATGTGCCGGTCTCCGATGGCATCAATCATCCCAGGGATGGCGGTGCGGGCGGTGTAGCCGGTCATCTGGTCTACACCCCCACGCAATCCTGACACTAAACAGGCAGATCTATTCCCGGCTGCTTTTGCCGCTGAAACGGGTTATCGGTTTCTGCTCGTCGCGGTCGATCTGTTGTGAGAACACCTTCAGCGCCGCGATGACCGGGCGCAGTCCGCGCCAGAGATCTTCATCATTCAGCAATCGTATAATGCCGCGAATGCCCGGCGCGGCTTTTTCCTGCCGGGCTTCATCGCGCACCGGTTTGACCGCCATCGCCGCATCGCGAACGGCGAGCAGCAGATGATTGAAGCGTTCCGGCGGAACACTGCCCAGCGTCATCATCAGCAGCGAAAGGTTCTGAAGAGCATTCTGGGTGCCAGGCTGATTAAGCCCGGAAACCAGAATCTTTCCCACCTCACTGTTGGACTTCACCAGGTCGTTTGCCAGCCGCAGGAAACCGTGCTGGTGGAGATTTTCGATCAACTCATCCATCGCTTCACGGGCGGTTGGCTCGGTACGTGCAGGCGTGACCTGATATTTCATCCGTTCTGCCATCAGAATTTCTCCGGTTTTTCGACGTGTTCTGGCGGTTCGCGGTAGCCAGCCTGCTGCCATTTCTGCTCAATCGGCAGATGCGGCAAAGGCGTCCGGCTGCCGTTGCGGAAGTTGTGCAGCGGCAGAGGATCAGGTTGTGGCCGGCGATCGATGCGCTTCATATTTACCGCAAGCTCTTTATAGGCTGGCGTATTAACGTCGGGATCGTGATGTTCACCGGTCAGTGCATTAACGCCATCTTTACCATGATGAATCGGCATAAAGAGCACGTTGCCAGCCACACGATGGGTAATGACAACCGGTACATCCACCGACCCCCGTCGCGAACTGATACGCACCCACTCGCCCTCATTCAGCGCACGCGAGGCAGCCAGCTCTGGTGAGATCTCAACGAAGGCATTAGGCGACAGCGACATGATACGGCCGCCCTGCCCGGTCTGATTCATCGACTGAAAATGTTCCAGCATCCGCCCATTGTTCAGCAGCAGATTATAGTCGGCATCCTCCTGTTCAGCGGGCGGCTGCCAGCTCAGCGGGTAGAGTCGCGCTTTGCCATCGGGGAAGTTGAACCGTTCCGTGTAGAGTCGCGGCGTGCTCTCACCTGCGGCGCTGACCGGCCAGAGCTGGGACTGCCAGCCGACCAGTTGCTCATAACTGACCCCGGCAAAAATGTCGGCAATCGCTGCCGCTTCCGCCATAATCGCGCCCGGATTGGGATAGTTCCACGGGTGTCCCAGCCGCGCCGCGAGTTCGGTAAAGATCTGCCAGTCGGGCCGGCAGTCTCCCAGCGGCTTCATCGCCGGAGAAAAGTGCTGGATCCGCCGTTCCGTGTTCACGAAGGTGCCCTCTTTTTCCACGCTGGGCGCCCCGGGTAACACCACATCGGCAAATTCGGCCGTGCGCGACATAAAGATGTCCTGTACAACCATAAAATCCAGCCTGCTGAAGGCGTCATGGACGGACGCCGAATCAGCATCCGCAAAAGCCGTTTCTTCGCCTGTGATATACATGGCGCGAATTTTCCCTTCGCCCGCCTCTTTCACCATTTTGAAGTTGTCAGCCCCCACCTTGTCAGAAAGGGCCTCCGGAGAGACGCCCCACGCGCGGGCCCACTTTTCCCGGACCGCTGCATCAGTAACCTTCTCATAGCCGGGATAGAGATTACTCAGGCAGCCAAAGTCACTGGCACCCTGGACGTTATTGTGGCCGCGCATCGGATAGCCGCCGGTGCCGGGACGGCCATAGTTGCCGGTGACCAGCAACAGATTCGACAGCGCCGTGCTGGTGTCAGCGCCGTGGCTGTGCTGGGTAATGCCCATCGCCCAGAGTATGCAGACACTCCCCGCCTGACCAATCATCTCTGCCGCCTCAGTCAGTGCAGACTCGCTGAGTCCACAAATTTTACTGGCCCATGCCAGAGTGAAAGAAGCGAGCGAGGCGCGATAGGCTTCGACGTTATTGACCCGCTGCGCCAGGAAAGCCTCATCCGCGTAGCCGTGATCGAACATATATTTCGCCATCGCGGAGGCCCATACCAGGTCCGTGCCCGGTCGAATGCGCAGATAGCAGTCAGCGCGCTCCGCCATCTCATGACAGCGGGGATCGACGACCAGCAGTTTCTGTCCGTGATGTTTATGACTTTGCTTAATATGTGACGCGATCACCGGATGATTTTCGGCCAGATTGCTGCCAACCAGCACGATCAGTCCCGCCTGTTGCAGATCCTTGATCGTTCCGGCGTCACCTCCGTAGCCGACGGTGCGAAACAGCCCTTCTGTGGCCGGGTTCTGACAATAACGCGAAGAGTTATCGACGTTATTGGTGCCAAAGATTAAGCGGGCGATTTTCTGCGTCAGATAGGCCTCTTCATTGCTGGCTTTGCTGGAGCCAATAAAGCCAATCGCATCGCCCCCATGCTGCTGCGCAACGTCGCGCAATCCGTCAGCCACCCGCTGCAATGCTTCATCCCAGCTGGCTGGCCGGAAACGGCCATTCTCGCGGATTAAAGGGGTCGTCAGACGCTCCGGGCTGTTAACAAAATCCCAGCCAAATTTACCTTTCACGCAGGTAGAGATGCCATTAGCGGGTGCTTCAGCGACCGGCTGTATTTTGAGGATGTGTCGGTCACGGGTCCAGATTTCGAAGCTGCAGCCGGTGCCACAGTAGGTGCATACTGTTTTCGTGCGTTTGATTTCAGACTGGCGCAGCGCCACATCAATCTTCGAAATGCCGGTAATCGGCTCCATGCCGATGCTGTTTTCCAGCGATTTCACAAAATCGATAAGGGGACGCTTAAGTCCCTCGTCCATCGCGGTAAAGGGGCCGGCATCGGGTTGCATGGTTTTTTCCAGCAACGCATTGCAGGGGCAGACCGTCACGCAGTGGCCGCAGCTGACGCAGCTCGAACCAGCGATTTCCGTTCCGCCATCCCAGAGCACGCGAGGATGAGCCTGGGTGTAGTCGATCGACAGGGTTTCGTTGACTTCAACGTTCTGACACGCCTCAACGCAGCGCCCGCATAAGATGCACTGGTCGGGATCGTAGGTATAGAACGGATTGGAGTGGTCTTTGTTGTACGGTTTGGGCTGATGAGGGTAATACTGAATCGGGATATGCATATCCGCCACCGCATTGTGCAGCGTACATTCACCGGTATTATGTTCGCAGACGGTGCAGTAAAGCTCATGGCGGTTAAGCAGTCGGTCCATTCCCTCCTGCTGGGCTGCCTTAAGCGCAGCGCCTTCACTCTGAACCGTCAGGCCCTCTTCGGTACGCAGTGTACAGCCGCGGACGCGCTCACCATCGGCATCCACCCAACAGACATCGCAGCTTTGCAGCGGCGGCAACGCCGGGTGATAACAGACGTGAGGGAGTTTTTTCCCGTGCGCATCCAGAAAATCAATCAGTGGTTGATCCGCCAGCCCCTTCAGCCGTTCACCATTAAATGTAATGGTGCAGTAGTTTTCACTCATATACGCCTCATGACGATATCGCCTGTACCTTGCGGCTTGAAAAGGTCCCTTTATTTAAGGGGTTACTTCACAAGCTTAGTGAGGATTAACAACTCCGCCATCAATGCCGCTACGTTTAGCACGCTTAATAACTGATTCATCAGACTTTTTTAAATGTAATGACTTCTTACCAGCCGGAGCACACGGCGGGGGCTATTCGGAGAGGCGGTTTGGGTTGTTTTTCTGTTAAGCCTTTACCGGCGTCGGGGGTCAGGCAGGGGTAATCCTTACCTTTAAAAGGATGTTGTAACTATCAGGAGTAATAACACGCGCGCTTTGAAATCTGCCGTAACGGGGGTGACCCAGTGCAACGCTGACATGCCCCTGTCATGGTGAATTACAAATAGCGGATTACTATTGATGATGCACAGGTCTTTTTCGTCTCTATGAAACATGGCCAACAGGCTCATGCCGGGGGACGCTGCACATATTATCAGCGGTTTGACATTCAGGTTCCGGAGCAGAGGTCAGCAGCCGGACCGCGCGCAGACACCCGCCTCCGCTTTCAACGGTAAGTTGCAGGTGAACGGGGTGAATCTCAATCCCGGAATCGTCATCAGGTGCTGCCTGCAGGTAACAGCGCCACATTCATCACGTCATACAGAGGGCAATTTTATGAGTACCTTTAAAACGACAGACAGCACACAAATCTACTTTAAAGACTGGGGAACCGGTAAGCCTGTGTTGTTCAGCCACGGCTGGCCACTGGATGCCGATATGTGGGACAGCCAGATGAACTTCCTGGCCGGCAAGGGTTATCGGGTAATTGCATTTGACCGGCGCGGTTTCGGTCGTTCCGATCAGCCCTGGAACGGCAATAACTACGATACCTTTGCCTCTGACATCAATGACCTGATCACCCATCTTGATCTGCAGGATGTGACACTGGTCGGCTTCTCGATGGGCGGCGGCGATGTCACACGCTACATCGGCAACTATGGCAGCGATCGCGTCGCGGCGCTGGTGCTGCTGGGTGCCGTCACGCCTCTCTTTGGTAAAACGGCTGACTACCCGCAGGGGGTGGATATGTCGGTGTTTGAGGAAATTCGTGCTGGCCTGCTGAAGGATCGCGCGCAGTTCATCAAAGAGTTCGCCACCCCCTTCTATGGCACCAACGCCGGACAGACCGTGTCTGATGGGGTGATGACGCAGACACTGAACATCGCGCTGCTGGCCTCGCTGAAGAGCACCGTCGACTGCGTGACTGCCTTTGCAGAAACCGATTTCCGTGCTGACGTCGCCAAAGTAAATGTGCCAACGCTGGTGATCCACGGCAGCAACGATCAGGTCGTGCCGTTTGAATCGACGGGTAAGGTTGCCGCAGAGATGATCGAAGGAGCTGAACTCAAAGTCTATGACAATGCGCCGCATGGGTTCATAGTCACACATCAGGAGCAGCTGAATCAGGATCTGCTGGCGTTTCTGAACGCGCAGTGAGGCAGAAAACTGCGCGGTGAAAGCCGCGCAGTGCTGTGTTAAGGCTGAGCAGAGGTCAGCTGCGATGATAAAGAAAGATACACCCACCTTTCACGGCATACTGATCTGAGCATGTCACCGCCCTTCTTCACTTCCGCCCGGATAACAGGCAAATGCAGAACAGCCACAGTGACCTGAAGAGAAACTAAAGAGGTGATGTTCAGCTGCTGGCCCGCACCACCAGCTCACCCTGCATGATCACGCACTGCGGCGGCACATCCGGCAGAGCAATTTTTTGCAGCAGCAGCTCGCAGGCCCGGCGACCAATCGCCTGCGAAGGCTGAGCCAGCGTCGTCAGCGGCGGTGACATCATCTCAGCCAGTTCGCTGCCATCGAAACCCACCACGGCAATATCCTGCGGTGTCCGCAGCCCCGCCTGGTGAATCGCCGCCATGGCTCCGGCTGCCAGCGTGTCCGAGACGGCAAACACCGCATCCGGTTGCACCCTGTCAGCCAGTAGCTGCTGCATGGCTGTCTTCCCGGCGCTGAAACTCAGCTCGCTGGCATAGGCGATGGCCTGCCAGGAGAGTTGCTGCTTATTAAGCTGAGTGATGTAACCCTGCTGCCGCAGGCGGGCATAGCGATAGCGAAGATCGTGATTGATCAAGGCGATGCGCTGTCGTCCCCCTCCGGCCAGGTAATGCACTACCGACTGCGCAGCGTCTTCATCATCAATGCCGACGCAGGCGATTTGCCCGCTGTCATCATGTTCAGCGCACTGAACCCAGGGTGCCTCACCAATCAGCGCACTCAGCTCAGGCAGCCTGTCGAAGGCATTCATGGTGATGATGCCCTCCACCACCTTGCCGGAAAGCAGTTGCAGGCTGGAGCGCGAACGCGCGATATCCGCACCTGAGTTACACAACAGGATGCGATAGCCATTTTTCTCCGCCTGCGCCTCAATCCCTTTAACCACCTCGGCGCAGAACGGGTTTGAGATGTCAGACACCAGCACCAGAATCATCGAGCTACGCGCGGTCCGCAGCTGGCGCGCCAGCAGATTAGGCTGATAGTGGCTCTCTTCAATTGCTGCGAGCACTTTCTGGCGATTCGCCGGTTTTACGCGGTCACTGTTATTCAGCACCCGGGAAACCGTGGCGACCGAGACACCCGCCATTTGCGCAATCTTCTGAACAGACATAGCGTTCCTTCTGTTAACCTGTGCAATGCCAGCCCCTCTGAAGATGGCCAGCAGCCTCAGGCGTCGCGGTCCAGACCGAGCTGATGCCGGATGCCGGTGGCGTTTCCGGCTGAGGCAAAATCATCAAATGCCCGGTCAGATACCGGAATGATATGGTTACGAATAAATGCCGCCCCCTCACGCGCGCCGGTTTCCCCCTCCTTCAGGCAGCACTCCCACTCCAGAACGGCCCAGCCACTGAATTCATACTGCGCCAGCTTGCTGAAGATACCGCCGAAGTCGATCTGACCATCCCCCGGCGAACGAAAGCGTCCGGCGCGTGAGAGCCACGGCTGATAGCCGCCATAAACGCCGCTGCGCCCGTTGCGCTGATACTCGGCATCCTTAACGTGAAAGGCTCTGATGTGCGGATGATAAAGATCGATAAACTGCAGATAGTCGATGTGCTGCAAAAAGAGATGGCTGGGATCATACAGGATATGGCAGCGTGGATGCTGATTCACCGCCTCCAGAAAGCGTTCAAACGTGACACCGTCATGCAGGTCTTCGCCGGGATGCAGCTCATAACAGAGATCAACGCCATGCTGATCAAAGGTCTCCAGCACCGGCAGCCAGCGGCGCGCCAGCTCCGCAAAGGCCTCATTGAACAGCGCCTCATGGTGCGGCGGCCAGGGATAGAACCAGGGCCACGCCAGCGAGCCGGAAAAGGTGGCGTGGGCACGCAGCCCCAGTTTTTCAGATGCCGCCGCCGCACGTTTCAGCGTGGCGACAGCCCATTCGGTACGCCTGACAGGATCGCCCCGCAGCGACGCTGGCGCAAAGTTATCGAACGCGAGGTCATAGGCGGGATTCACCGCCATCAGTTGTCCTTCAAGATGCGTCGAAAGCTCACTGATCTCCAGCCCGAATCCCGCCAGCACACCACGTATCTCATCACAGTAAGTCTGGCTCACCGCCGCCTGTTCGAGGTCAAAAATGGCGGGCTGATGACAGGGGATCTGTAGCGCGCGATAGCCCAGCCCGGCGGCCCACTCTGCCAGACCCGCCAGCGTATTAAAAGGCGGCCGGTCGTTGATAAACTGCGACAGAAAGATCCCCGGTCCTTTAATGGTTTTCATCGGCGGCTCCTCTGTTCTTCTAACGCCGGATCGCGGTAGGTGAACGAAAAGAAGAAAACAGTGGCGATCAGCGCGGCGGCAACAGCAGGGATCCACCAGAATGTTGCCCAGCTCTGCGCGCTGGCGTGACCGGCAACCAGATGATTGTAGAGTGCGCCCGAAATCTGCGACCCCAGCAGCATGCCCACGCCGTAGGTAAACATCACCACCATGCTCTGCGCCTGCCCTTTCACCTTTTCTCCGGCGATCCTGTCGGTGTAGATGAATCCCACCACAAAGAAAAAGTCATAGCAGATGCCATGCAGCAGAATACCGAGGTAGATCAGTGTGCGCGTCTCATCACTCATACCCAGCGCAAACAGGGCATAGCGGACAAACCACGCAGCCATACCGATCAGCAGCATGATTTTGACCCCAAAGCGGCGGAACAGTAGCGGGATAATCAGCATAAACACAATTTCTGACATCTGACCCAGCGACATCAGCGTGCTCACCTCAGGAATACCGGCATCCGCCAGCCAGGAAGCTGTAAACGCGTAATAGGTGCCGAGGGGAATGGAGATCAGCGTGGCGCAGAGCGCAAAGACCATGAAATGGCGCAGACGCAGCAGCGCAAAGGCATCCGCACAGAAGAGATCGCGGACTTTCAGCGGCAAACCTCTGGCGGGTGCCGGGGTATGGGGCAGCGTCAGACTGTAAATAGCCAGCAGCACCGAACAGAGTGCCGCCAGCTGGAAGACCGCGACACTGTCAGCCACGCCGGTGACGCCGATAAAGATCCCTGCGGCGATCCAGCCAACGGTGCCGAAGACCCTGACGATGGGAAAGCTCTTCTCACTGCTGGCGAGACTGTGAAAAGCGATGTTATTTGAGAGCGCCAGCGTCGGCATATAACAGAGCGTGTAGCCAAATAGCAGTGCGATAAGCAGCGCACCGTTCTCTGCGATCAGCGCCTGCGGCACAAACCAGAGGATCGCCGCGCCCGCCAGATTCATCACTGCCATCACCTTCTGCGAAGGAAAAAAGCGGTCCACCAGCATACCCAGCACAAACGGTGAAAGAATCGAGGCGACAGGCCCTGCTGAGAAAGCATCGCCGATCAGCAGCGACATGTTGTGGCGGGTCATGACCAGCCCCAGCGTCACCGACCAGCTTCCCCAGATAAAGAACTGCATGAACATCATCAGAGAGAGGCGCGGCACCAGCAGCTTATGCTGCACCCGCTGGCCTGCATTCTGCTGAACCGTCGCAATCATAGAAACCTCACGGATAAGTAATCGATTACTTTTACTGTCTGACGATAAAGTAATCGATTACTGCCTGGGTTTCCTGCGCCCCGATCACAAATTATTAACCTTACGCAACTAACTGCTCAACGCGCACTCTTGTCTCAGGTTGGAATGTTAACGACCTGCGCTTTACGATACCGGTAACGCTCATACAATACTGAATAGAGGCCGCCAGTGACCACCAGCGCCGCCCCGATGAGGGTGGTTGAGGTTGGCAGATTACCCAGCAGCAGATACCCCACCGCCACCGACCAGAGGAGCGTGGTGTAATCGAACGGGGCAAGTAGTGAGGCTTCGGCATAGCGCAGACTCAGGGTCATCAGGATCTGGGTGATGCCGCCCAGCAGGCCGCACCCTATCAGCAGCGCCAGCTGATTGCCGTGCGGCACCTTCCAGCCACCGGGCAGCGTGACCAGCGACGTCAGTGCCGTGGTCACCGCGAACCAGAATGCGATAGCGCCCGGCTTCTCTTTACCGTTCAGGAAACGGATCTGAACCAGCGCACAGGCGGTGCAGAATGCGGCCATCAGTGCCAGCAGGATACCCAACGATGATGACAGCGAGAAGCTTGCCTGACGCGTCAGCGTGAGGTGGCCGGAGAACATCACCAGAATGCCGCTGAACCCGGTAAACACGGCGACCCAGCGATGATGACGCACTTTTTCCCGCAGCAGCAGCGCCGCCAGCAGCACGGTAAACAGTGGCGCGGCATAGTTAATAGCGGTGGCGTCGGTCAGGGAGATATAGAGCAGCGACAGGTAGCTGAAGTAAAGGCCGCCGGTTCCGGCCAGGCCGCGCACGAAGTGACCGCGAATATTGCGGGTGCGGATCCCGTCCAGCACGCTGCCCTGAAAACGCAGCCAGATCAACAATGGCACCAGCGCCAGCACCGAACGGAAAAATATCACTTCGCCCACCGGTATTGTGCCATCCAGTCCTTTCACACAGGCCAGCATCAGCGTGGAACTCAGCGCAGCGGTTATCTTCATGGCGATGCCAGCAGAAGCGTTCATCAGGTTTGTTGTCTCTCGATTGGGGAAAATACACAGCGGAATCAGCATCCTTACCTTTCATACTGGCATAATGCTCTGCTGCAATCTGCCGCGATTGCGCAGCGGACGGCATTTTATCTTTTTTTTACATGGCGTCACGGCATGAAGATGCACGCAGCCTGCTGACCCGGCTGGCACACTCTGCCTTCTGCCCGGCTTCCGGGGCGTTGCCGAATGATGGGGAGCCCAATGCCTGCGCTGCGTTTACTGATATCTGAATCTCACGATCCCTGGTTTAATCTGGCGGTCGAAGAGTGCATTTCAGGCAGATGCCCGCCACTCAGCAGGTACTGTTTTTGTGGCGTAACGCGGAGACCGTGGTGATCGGGCGGGCGCAGAATCCATGGAAAGAGTGCAATACCCGACGTATGGCTGAGGATAATATCCGGCTGGCAAGACGCAGCAGCGGCGGTGGCGCCGTGTTTTACGATACAGGCAACTGCTGTTTAACCTTCATGGCCGGCAAACCGGACTACGTTAGAGGTGTTTCAACCCACATTATTCTGCAGGCACTTCAGGCGACCGGACTTGTGGCTGAGGCGTCGGGGCGAAACGATCTGGTGGTCAACACTACGGAGGGATGGCGCAAAATCTCCGGTTCAGCCTACCGCGAAACACCCGATCGCGGTTTTCATCACGGCACCATTCTGATTAACGCCGACCTGTCGCGGCTGGCAGATTACCTGAATCCTGACGCGAAAAAATTGCAGGCTAAAGGGATCACTTCCGTACGCGCCCGTGTCACCCATCTCGCCGAACTGATGCCAGATATCCGCTATGAGGCTGTCTGTCAGGCCATCACAGAGGCGTTTTTTGACCACTTTGGTGCCCGCTGTGAACCGGAATTTATCTCACCGGACGCCCTGCCCGACCTGCCAGGTTTTACCGCGCAGTTTGCGCGCCAGCGTAGCTGGGCATGGAATTTCGGCCAGGCACCAGACTTCTCACACCTGCTGGACCAGCGCTTTGTCTGGGGTGGCGTGGAGATCCACTTCGATGTCGAACGCGGGGTGATCAGCCGCTGTCAGATCTTCAGCGACAGCCTGAATCCCGCGCCGCTGGAAGCCCTGGCGCAGCGTCTGCAGGGTGTGACCTACAGGCCGGATGCGCTCGAACCGGTATTACATCAGCTGATACGCGATTTTCCGCTGCAGGCGACGGAGCTGACTGAATTACAGCAGTGGCTGATTAACAGCCTGCGCTAATCCCGCCGGCCAGACACGCCGCCTCGCGCTGCCCTCTGGCCGCCTTTACCCAGGCCAGAATGCAAAAAACCCGCACAGGGCGGGTTTTTGTCATTATCCGTTTCAGGCTTCACTGCTCAGGGTGTTCCCGTCATCGCTATCGTAAGCCCGATCGGTCATGTCTTACATCGGGACGACGTTTGCCGCTGAAGGACCTTTAGCGCCGTTTTCAATCGTGAATTCGACCTGCTGACCTTCGTCCAGCGTTTTATAATCGTTGGTCTGAATAGCAGAGAAATGTACAAAGACATCTTTGCTGCCATCCTGAGGAGAGATAAAACCGAAGCCTTTACCCGCATCAAACCATTTTACTAAACCAGTCATTTTATTCGACATCGATACTTCCTTAATTAATGAGCCACGACGTGGCAGAGATGGCCTGTCTTCCAGAAGGTTACTTACCAGGATTTTAGGAGGAGACTCACAAAGAAGGGGTATCTTGAGATATCGCTTGCACTGAGGACTGCTTGACTAAAACGGCGTTGATAAGGTCTGTGTTCCAAACCGATGACGCTATAAGAACACAGACAAACCGCGTTAGCTAACATTATTTTAATTTATTTTTAACATCCAGACGTCCGGAATGCTGTGGCTGATATGCCAGCCCTTTTCATTTACTGGTGTGAAAAATCGATAAGCCTAACTGAACGGTCGGGCCATGCATGTGAGCGGGCAGCGTCAGATCATACCGCTGCCCGCCAATGCGATCAGGCCAGTTGCGCCTGCTGACGGGCGGCATGTCGCGCCGTCATCACGAATACCAGCAGACCGCCGACGCCCAGCGCCACGCCCACCCAGGCGGTGGAGAGCCAGCCATAGCCCAGCGACACAGTCAGGCCACCCAGATACGCGCCCATGGCATTGGCGATGTTCAGCGCCGAATGGTTCATCGCGGCCGCCAGGGTCTGCGAGTCGTTGGCGACATCCATCAGGCGGATCTGCAGCGACGGCAGCAGCACCGAACAGGTACCAATCAGGAAGGTCGCCAGCAGTCCGGTCGCCACATGCTGAACCAGCACCGGGAAGGCCAGCATGACCAGTACGTTCCAGAGCAGCGTCCAGCCAATGATGTTCAGCACTGACCCATCGGCCAGACGACCGCCGACCAGATTACCGATGATCATCCCCAGCCCGAACGCCACCATTGCCCACGGGATGAGTGCACGCGACAGCCCCGCAATGTTGATCAGCGTGGGCGCGATATAACTGAAGATGGCGAACATCCCGCCGAATCCGACCGCGCCGACCAGCAGCGTCAGCAGGACCTGAGCATTTTTCAGCGCGCCGAGTTCACGCAGCGGATGCGCTTCTGCATCGCCGGGCGTGTAGGGCACATAGCGGCCAATCAGCAGGCAGGTCAGCAGACCAATCGCGCCGACAAAGGTGAAGACCACATGCCAGCTGAAGAGCTGTCCGATCCACGAGCCCAGCGGCACACCGATCAGCGTTGCCACTGTCAGCCCCAGCATCAGTGACGCCAGCGCGCGGCCCCGTCGTTCAACCGGCACCAGCGATGCCGCCACCAGCGACGCCACGCCAAAGTAAGCACCGTGCGGCAGACCGGTCAGAAAACGCGCCACGAGCAGGCTGTGGTAGCTGTCGGCCATCGCGCTGGCGACGTTGCCGATGCTGAAGAGCGCCATCAGAATCAGCAGCAGGGTTTTCCGCGCCATGCGCGCTGCCATCACAGCAATAACCGGCGCACCCACGACCACACCCAGCGCATACCCGGCGATAGCGTTGCCTGCCTGCGGCTCGGTGATCGCCAGAGAGCGTGACACATCCGGCAGCAGACCCATCATGATGAACTCGCCCGTGCCGATGCCAAAGCCGCCCAGCGCAAGGGCGAGCAATGCCCAGCCGACAAAACCGCTAGCGTCGGTTTTATGATTTTCTCTTAACAAAATGGATTCCCAATGGCCTGAAGGTAAAAGCAGAAGTGAGCCGGAAAGAAAAGTAAAACGCATTCTCATCCGGCAATAGCGTTCAGACTATAAAAACTCAGGCGGCGCTTCGCAATCCATTTATGTGATCTGGCGCACACATTGCTCCGGCTTAGTCCTGTCAGTAAGTTCCGGTATTCACCCGGCGGCCGATTTCTTTCAGCTGCGAATATTTCTCCAGCAGCCGCGGACCATCGTCCAGGCTCATGGCAAACATCCACATATAGGTCATTACCGAATAGATATGTCCCGCATCAATGCCACCACGACGGGACATCGCCGCGATGGTAATCGCAAACATCAGCGCCGCGACGCTGCCGATCGCCAGATAGCCCAGGGCTTCACGGTCGGAAAGGCGGATCCGCAGACTGGCCAGTACGCCATAGTGACGATTCAGTGATGTGGCGCTGGCGCTGCTGACAAAGCGCACTTCTTTCTCCAGCCGGTTATTCAGCCGGCCAAACAGACGATCGTTTTTCCGGGTAAAGCCAGGCAGAAAGCAGGCAAAGAACAGCAGAATCGCCAGACAGCCCACGCCGGTCCAGAACTCGATCGCCAGCAGCATCACCGCCGCGCCGGTCATGGAGGCCAGCGAGGTAATCAGTACCGGCAGATGTTGCTCGAAAAAGTCAACAAACTCGCGTGACAGGGCTACCCGCGCAGCAATGGTGGAGGCGCTCTGGTTTTCGCTGCGCTGAGTCACGATCACCGGCACCGCCAGCGCGGCATAGATCCGCGCAAAGGTGCGGGTGTCCACGCTGCGTCGCGCCGCACCGATAGCCCACATGGTGAACACCATGACGGCATAGAGCACCGCGTGCCAGGTTTTGCCGGCGACGATCGCGTTGATGGCGAACCCCGCCAGCAGAGGATAAAGCAGGTACATGACGTTTTCCGCCACCACCAGCAGCAGCGTCAGGATAAGCTTACGGCTGTGAAGACGGCCCAGCGATTTTAATGTCAGAATGGCGCTGCGGGGAGCCGCAACGGGCAGGACAGGTTTCAGGGAGTGCATTTTTTCTGTTTCTGTTTCTGTTATGATTAGTTTTGAGCGGTTGCTCAAGTTTGAAAAGCAGTCTATTTGAGCAGTTGCTCAAAGTCAACGTGAGTGTGATGATGAAAGAGTCAGCAGAAGCATTAAGAACAAAAATCCTGGATGCGGCGATCGGATTATTTATTGAAAAAGGGATCGAAAAAGTGACGACCCGTGAGCTGACTGAGACGGTCGGCATCTCGCGCAGCCATATCTACCACTATTTCAGTAACTGGCAGGCGCTCTGTCTGGCGGCGCTGGATCGCTTTATGCGGGTGGATTTTGAGGACTTTGCGGACTCTCTGAAGCCCCTGACGCCGCGCCAGCGGCTGGATGTGCTGTTTGAAAGCCATCTGCCCAGTGCGCCGGATACGACCTGGCAGCTCTATTCCTCGTTCTGGCAGATGGCGGCGCACCATGAGCCCTATGCGGTACTGGCCGAAGAGATGACGCAGTTGTGGCAGACGCTGATGGAGACGATCATCCGTGACGGCGTCACAGAGGGCAGCCTGCGCTGTACGGATATTCCCCGCACCGCCAGACAAATCAGCGCTATGTTAAATGGCTACGCCGATTTACTGACGATTAACGCCTCCGAAGCAAAAGTGCGCGAGGCGCTGGCGGACCTGAATCATTTTGCTGAACAGTGTCTGTCATAAGCCGGTTTAAACCGGAGAGTGGCGTTCAGGATCTGAGCGAATTTTAATTAAATGTTAATATAAGGTTTATTATTTTAATTAATCTGCGGTTTTTACCGCCGGTGAGTGCGACTTTATCAGCGGAAACGGCATATATTTTTTCTCTCTGAAACGGCCGCTTTTTTATAGCCTTTTCTCCGGAAACAGCTGTTTACACAGATTATTATCTTTGATCTGACGCGGCGCGAATCGGGTAAGCTGGTGTTTTTTCGCCACTTATTGGAAACATGTCTGTAAAGCGTGTGCAATACCTGCGGTTACAAACTCAACAACTGATTGATTCATATAACAAAGAATCCCTTTTTCACCGATAAAATTAAAGATTGAGTCAGACCCTAAAAAACCCTATATTGGCCGCGCTTTAAACACAGACCTTTTTTAACATTCATTTATTCAACTGGGACGCCTTAGCCGTTTCGGTTGTAGGAGAGATATGATGACGGATAAAGTCCGTATTGATAGTTTGAATGCTCAAAACGCAAACGCAACTAATGAAACCTATCTGGCCCGTCAGGCTGAATTTGAATCAAACGTTCGAAGTTATCCGCGCAAACTGCCGTTCGCGATCGCGAAGGCACAGGGTGTCTGGATCACCGACGTCGAGAATAATAGCTATCTCGACTGTCTTGCCGGTGCCGGAACGCTGGCTCTGGGTCATAACCATCCAGACGTTCTGCAGAGCATTCAACATGTCATTACCAGCGGCTTGCCGTTACATACTCTGGATTTAACCACACCGTTAAAAGATGAGTTCTCTGAGTACCTGCTCTCCGTCTTACCAGGTCAGGGCAAAGAGTACTGCCTGCAGTTCACCGGCCCATCGGGCGCGGATGCGGTTGAGGCTGCGCTGAAGCTGGCGAAAAAAGTGACCGGCCGTAGCGGTATCATCAGTTTCTCTGGCGGCTACCACGGCATGACACACGGTGCGCTCTCCGTAACCGGCAACCTTTCGCCAAAAGAAGCGGTTGACGGCATGATGCCGGAAGTGCAGTTCATGCCTTACCCGCACGAATACCGCTGCCCGCTGGGCCTCGGTGGCGAAGCGGGCGTGAAGGCGCTGACTTACTACTTCGATAACCTGATCAACGACGTGGAAAGCGGCGTGCGTAAACCTGCGGCGGTGATCCTGGAAGCCGTTCAGGGTGAAGGCGGCGTCAATCCGGCTCCGGCTGAGTGGCTGCAGCGCATCCGTAAAGTCACCAAAGAGCACGGCATTCTGCTGATCCTCGACGAAGTTCAGGCGGGCTTTGCCCGTACCGGTAAATTCTTCGCCTTTGAACACGCAGGCATTGAGCCTGACATCATCGTGATGTCGAAAGCGGTCGGCGGTGGTCTGCCACTGGCGGTTCTGGGTATTAAGAAAGAGTTCGACGCCTGGTCTCCGGGTCATCACACCGGGACCTTCCGTGGCAACCAGCTGGCGATGGCGACCGGCCTGACCACGCTGAAGCTGCTGAAAGACAATAACATCGCGGACAAAGTCGCAGCTCAGGGCGAAATGCTGAAAGGCAAACTGCGTGAACTGCAGCAGCGCTACCCGGTCATCGGTAACGTGCGTGGTCTGGGTCTGATGCTCGGCATTGAGATGGTCAAACCGCATGAACCTGCCGATCACATGGGCAGCTTCCCGGCAGATGGCGATCTCTCTGCGCTGGTGCAGAAAAAATGTTTTGAGAACGGCCTGATTCTGGAGCGTGGCGGACGTCACGGCAGCGTATTACGTCTGCTGCCTTCCCTGCTGATCACAGATGCAGAACTGGACGTCTTTATGGATAAATTTGAAAACGCCCTGCTGTCAGCTGGCGTACAACCAGTTTGAGTGGAGTGAATGCAATGTCCCGGTTAAACCCGATTCTGGCGGCCTCAGCGCAGAGCACCGAGGCCTACCAGCAGGCGATTGCCCAGAGTAGTGCGGCCGTCGTTAAGTGGCTGGAACAACCTGAGATGTATCAGGGAAAAACCGTTGCAGAGCTGCGTGAGCGTATCCAGCTGGACTTCAATCCTCAGGGCCTGGGCAACCAGGCCGCGATTGAGCGCGCCATTGAGTACTTCCTCAAAGACAGCCTGTCGGTCCATCACCCGCAGTGCGTAGCGCATCTGCACTGCCCGAGCCTGGTGATCAGCCAGGCGGCGGAAGTGCTGATCAACGCCACCAACCAGAGCATGGATTCATGGGATCAGGCACCGTCCGCTACCCTGATTGAGATGAAGCTGATTGAGTGGCTGCGTACCCAGGTCGGTTATCAGCCGGGTGATGCCGGTGTCTTCACCAGCGGCGGCACCCAGAGTAACCTGATGGGTCTGATGCTGGCGCGCGACGCCTGGTTTGCCCGTCAGGGTCACTCTGTTCAGCAGGATGGCTTAACCGGCGATCTGAAAAAGATTAAGGTCTTCTGTTCAGAGAACGCGCACTTCTCCGTTCAGAAGAATATGGCGCTGCTCGGTCTGGGTTACCAGTCCGTTACTCAGGTGAAGTGCGATCGCTTTGCCCGTATGGATATGGACGATCTGCGCCACAAACTGGCGGCAGCCAAAGCCAATGGCGAAAACGTTCTGGCAATTGTCGCAACGGCCGGGACCACCGACGCCGGTGCGATCGATCCGCTGCGCGACATCGCGGCGCTGGCGGCAGAAGAGAACATCTGGGTGCACGTCGATGCGGCATGGGGAGGCGCACTGCTGCTCTCTGAGAAGTATCGTCACTATCTGGACGGTATTGAACGGGTGGATTCCATTACGCTGGACTTCCACAAGCAATTCTTCCAGACCATCAGCTGTGGCGCTTTCCTGTTGAAGGAAGCGCGTCACTATGAACTGATGCGCTACCAGGCGGCTTACCTGAATTCAGAGTTCGATGAAGCGCAGGGCGTACCGAATCTGGTATCGAAATCGCTGCAGACGACCCGCCGTTTTGATGCGCTGAAGCTGTGGATGGGCCTTGAAGCGCTGGGTCAGAAGCAGTATGCCGAAATCATCGATCACGGCGTGACGCTGGCGCAACAGGTGGCGCAGTACGTAGACGAGCAGCCTGCGCTGGAACTGGTCATGACCCCGCAGCTGGCCAGCGTGCTGTTCCGTTATCGTCCGGCGCACCTGGCGCATCTGAGCAGCGCAGACATTGCCCTGCTCAATCAGCGTATCGGTGATGCTCTGCTGGAGTCAGGCCGCGCTAACGTCGGCGTGACCGAGCACGATGGCGTAACCTGCCTGAAGATGACCCTGCTGAACCCGACGGTGACACTGGAAGATATCAAAGTGTTACTGGCACTGGTGGAAACCACCGCACAGCAGCTGGTGTAACCCTCCGTTCCCCGCTAAAAAAACCAGCCGCCTGGCTGGTTTTTTTTATCCTTTTTTTAGGGGTCGTCGCTCGGGGTTAACCGGGAGAAATTCACACGACTCTGTCCGGGTTCTGCTTTAACGCCCGGGCGGCTCATCCAGCTGCCGCAGGTGATCATCCCGCTTCAGCGTCATCAGCGCCACAATGCTCACCAGCGCCGTCGCCATTACATACCAGGCGGGAATGTCAGGATTACCGGTCTCTTTAATCAGTCCGGTGATAATTAATCCGGCACAGCCAGAGAAAACCGCATTTGAGAGCGAATAGGCCAGCCCCAGCCCGGTGTAACGCACCTGCGTCGGAAACATCTCTGCCAGCATCGCAGGCCCCGGCCCGGCCAGCAGCCCCACTACGCCACCCGCAAAAAAAACCACCAGCGCTTTCAGCAGCAGCCCGGTTTCGGTCGATTGCAGAACGTTAAGCAGCGGCAGCGAGAGCACCAGCAGCAGCACCGCCGCCGTAACCATCACCCTCCGGCGCCCTATTCTGTCGCTCAGCATTCCGGCGGGAAGGATAGTGCTGGCAAAGCCGAGGTTTGAGATCACCGCAATCAGCAGCGCCTGGTTAAAACCGGTGTGCAGTGAGGCCTGCAGATAGGTCGGCATGATCACCAGCCAGGTGTATCCGGCTGCTGACCAGACCATGAGGCGGCAGATACCGAGCAGAATCGTTTTCAGCGTGTCGCCCAGGCTGGCCTGCACTTTCCGCACAGGTTGCGCCTGCTGCCCGATAAAGGCCGGGGTCTCCTCCATCTGCACCCGCAGCCAGAGCGCCAGCACCCCCATCGGCAGCGCCATAAAGAACGGGATACGCCAGCCCCAGCTCAGCATCTGTTCCGGGGTCAGCAGCACGGAGAGCAGCGCGACAATACCCGCTCCGGCCAGAAGCCCCAGCGCCACGGTAAAAGATTGCCAGGCACCATAGAGGCCCCGCCTGCCGCGCGGCGCAAACTCCGTCATCAGGGAGACCGCCCCGCCATACTCGCCCCCGGCGAACAGCCCCTGCAGAATGCGCAGTGCCGTGACGATCAGCGGAGCCAGCACGCCGAGCTGCGCATAGGGAGGCACCAGGCCAATAGCGGCGGTTGCCAGCGTCATCATAATTAAAACAAAGATCAGCGTGGGCTTACGTCCGATGCGGTCCCCCATCCTGCCGAAAACGACGGCGCCGAGCGGCCGGAAGAAAAAGGCGATGGCGAAGGAGGCGTAGGTCAGCAGAAGCCCGGTCAGTGCAGACTCGCCCTCCAGCCGGAAAAAGTTCTGCGCAATCACGGTGGCGAGGAAGCCATAAACCGCGAACTCATACCACTCAATAAAATTACCCACGGAACCGGCAATCAACGCACGTCTGCGCCGGGCAGCACTCAACAGGTTATCAGCGGGTTCATGCATAACGGTTCCTTTTTCAGTGTCATCACCGGTTTATGATTAGCATAATCGCCGGACACCTGCGCGCCCGCCTGCGCGCGGCGTTATCGCGGACACATAAAAATCCGCAATGGCCCCTTTTTCACCGCTGCGCCTTGCACAACGGCGCAACGATCGTCAGGATGTGCGGCATTAAGTGAACCGGATGGACAGATGATGAACGCACACACCTCAAAAGATCCTCTGCATGGCGTAACGCTGGAGATGCAGATCAACCGTTTAGTCGCGCAGTATGGCTGGGCGGAGCTGGCAGCACGGATCAATATTAACTGCTTTAAGAGCGATCCCAGCGTGAAGTCGAGCCTGAAGTTTTTACGCCGCACGCCCTGGGCGCGGGCCGAGGTCGAGGCGCTCTATCTCGCGTCGTTAGAGGGGAAAACCGCACCCCGCACTGCGCCTGCAAAGAAGGCGGATACGCCTGCCGCAGAGGATCCCTGGGGGAACTGGCGCGGCGGCAAGCCGGCGTAACGGGCCGGAAACGCAGACAATAAAAAAGCCCGCACGGTTAACCGTGCGGGCTTTTTTTACGTCAGGTCGCGATTACAGCGCCATGTCGTGCTTCGCTGATGGCGCAGTTGGCTGAGCCTGCGCGGCAGGTGCCTCGGCGGTTTTGCCATCCATGTTAATCACCGGCGGCGTGGTCAGCTGCAGGGTCGCAGCAGTGTCATTCCACACCTGCTGCAGCAACGGCACGTTGTCATTCAGTTTCTGACCGTAGCCAGGAACCATCTTGTGAATTTTGGCCTGCCACTCAGCGGATTTAAACTCTTCCGGGAACAGTTTCTGCATCACGTTTAACGCGATAGGCGCGGCGGTGGAGGCACCTGGAGAAGCACCCAGCAGGGCTGCTACGGTTTTCTGCTGATCGGTCACAATTTCGGTGCCCAGTTTCAGCACGCCACCTTTATCGGCGTCTTTCTTGATGATCTGCACACGCTGACCGGCCTGGATCAGTTTCCAGTCCTCTTTTTTCGCGTCCGGATAGTACTCTTTCAGCGATTCAAAGCGATCTTCATCATTCAGCATCACCTGGCCGATCAGATATTTCACCAGATCGAAGTTATCCATACCGACATTGGTCATCGGACCGATGTTATGGGTGGTGGTGGTGCTCAGCAGATCAAACAGGGAACCGTTTTTCAGGAACTTCGTCGAGAAGGTCGCAAAGGGTCCGAACAGTACGACACGTTTGCCATCCAGGTAGCGGGTATCCAGGTGCGGCACGGACATCGGTGGTGCACCGGTTGATGCCTGACCGTAGACTTTCGCCAGATGACGATCGGCAATTGCGCTGTTCTCGGTCACCAGGAAGGAGCCACCCACCGGGAAGCCTGCATAGTTGTCTGCTTCCGGAATGCCGGTCTTCTGCAGTAATTTCAGCGCGCCGCCGCCTGCACCGATGAAGACATATTTCGCGTCAACCGCACGCTCGTTGCCGTTATTGGCATCTTTGATGGTGACGTGCCAGGAGTTGTCGTCGTTACGCTTGAAATCGGTGACTTCAGACGAGGTTTCCAGACGGAAGTTATCTTTCTTCTTCAGGCTGCCGATCAGCTGACGGGTGATTTCACCGTAGTTGACGTCGGTGCCGACCGGGGTCCAGGTCGCGGCCACTTTCTGCTGCGGATCGCGGCCTTCCATCACCAGCGGAGCCCACTGCGCAATCTGCTTGTGATCGGTAGAGAATTTCATGCCCTGGAACAGCGCGGTTTTCTGCAGCGCAGCGTAGCGTTTGGTCAGGAAGTCAACGTTATCGCCCCAGACGAAGCTCATGTGCGGCGTTGAGTTGATGAAAGAGCGTGGATCGTGCATCACGCCCTCTTTAATCTGGGAGGTCCAGAACTGGCGCGAAACCATAAAGGCTTCATTGATTTCCAGCGCTTTGGTCACGTCGATCGAGCCGTCTTTACGCTCAGGCGTATAGTTCAGCTCCATGTTAGCAGAGTGACCGGTACCGGCGTTATTCCAGCCATTTGAAGATTCCAGCGCCACGCCATCCAGTTTCTCAACCATGATCTGCTTCCAGCCAGGCTGCAGCTCTTCCAGCATCGTGCCCATTGAGGCGCTCATGATGCCACCGCCGATTAACAGGACGTCGGTTTTTTCTGGTGAAGTTTCAGCGTGAAGCGCCGAAGAAACGAGCAAGGCCGCGAGGGAAAGGGTGGGAATAACTTTCTTTGAATTCATCATTTAATCTACAGCTCAGACGGTACTGGTTAAAAAAAGTCCTCAAATTTTAAAAGAATGTTATTTATGAGTTAATTCGAAAATAATTATAAAATTAAAAATAGCAATTTGGCCTTAATTTAATTACAAAAGGCTTACCATACTGATCATATATTTTAACCACACATTAAGGGTGTCCTTTGAATTATACAATCCCCTAACACAAATATTGTTCTCTGACGACCACCCGTCTGCAGACGGCTAAAACTGTACGGATGCGCAGAGTTCGCGTATGTTTCCCGGCGATCCTCTCTCCGTGCTGAGCGCCAATGAAAAGCCAACCACAGAACCAACATGCCGTGAAGAAACGACCCATGAAACTCAGTACCCTGACCACCCTGATGATGACTGCGGTTATCCTCACCGTGCTGGTCGCGGTCCATCTGCTCTACTTTGTGCAGATCGATAACTTTGCGCAGTCGCATCTCAAGGATAAGGCGATGGCAGTTGCGCGCACGCTGGCAGACAGCCCGGAGATCCAGCGCGGTTTAAGGTCGCCGGACGGCAGCCAGCAGATCCAGCCGCTGGCAGAAGCCGCCCGCAAACGCAACGGCCTGCTGTTTGTGGTGGTGACCGATATGCAGGGCATCCGCTATTCCCATCCCAACGCGGCGGTGATCGGGAAACATTTCGTTGGCAACGATATCTACCCGACGCTGCGTGGCCGGGAGAATGTGGCCGTGAATCATGGCGTTCTGGTGGAGGCACTGCGGGTTTTTACCCCTATTTTCAATGCGCAGCATCAGCAGATTGGCGTCGTAGCGATTGGGATCGCCCTGAACGATGTGGCGGCGCAGATTGCCAAAAGCCGCTGGAATATCGTCTGGACCGGTCTCTTTGGCGGCCTGGTGGCGCTGGTCGGCATTTTTATTCTGGTCAGGCGGCTAAAGCGCATCCTGCTGGGGCTGGAGCCGCACGAGATTTCCAGCCTGTTTGAGCAGCGCCAGGCGATCCTTAATTCCATTAAAGAGGGCGTGATTGCGGTCGATGATCATTCACGGATCAGCCTGATTAACCATGCGGCGCAGCAGCTGCTGCACGATACCACCCGTAAGATGCCCACCAGCGGCGATCTGATTGCTGAAGAGAGTGTGATGCATCGCCATCAGCAGGATGCGCTGCATGCGGGCAAAGCCTGGTATGACCAGGAGCTGACGCTGGGAAACCGTATCCTGATCAGCAACACCGTGCCGGTGCGCAGCCGCGAGCGCATTATCGGCGCGGTGACCACCTTCAGGGACAAGACCGAGATCAGCCAGCTGATGCAGCGTCTGGACGGCATGGTAAACTATGTGGATGCGCTGCGTGAGCGGTCCCATGAGTTCATGAATAAGCTGCATGTGATTCTGGGCCTGCTGCATATGAAAAATTATGCGCAGATGGAAGAGTATATCCTTAAAACCGCGAACGCCTATCAGACCGAAATTGGTTCTCTGCTGCAGAAGATTAAATCGCCAATCATCGCGGGCTTTCTGCTGAGTAAAATCAATCGTGTGACCGATGAAGGTCATCAGCTGATTATTGATGAGGCGAGTTTCCTGCCCGACTGCGGCAGTGAGGAGCAGAGCGCGGTGTTAATTACGGTGCTGGGCAATTTAATCGAAAATGCTCTTGAGGCGCTGGACCCGGAGGCTGAAGGAGAAATTCACCTCATGCTGCACTATCAGAATGGCTGGTTAGCCTGTGAAGTGAGCGATGATGGTCCCGGGATCGAGGGCACGCAGCTCAGCGCCATCTTCGAGCGTGGCGTCTCGTCCAAAGGCGACGATCGCGGCGTCGGGCTGTTTCTGGTTAAGCAGCAGACCGAAAGCCTGGGCGGTAGCGTCAGCGTGGAGTCGGAACCGGGTGTGTTTACCCAATTCTTAGTGCAACTTCCGTGGGAGAGAGGAATGATTACCCAATGATCAATGTGTTAGTTGTCGATGATGATGCGATGGTAGCCGAGCTTAATCGCTGCTATATCGGGCAGATATCCGGCTTTACCTGCTGCGGCACTGCCTCCACTCTGCAGCAGGCCAAAGAGTTCCTGGCGCAGGCTGAGCCACCAGTTGATCTGATCCTGCTGGACATCTATATGCAGCAGGAGAACGGTCTCGATCTGTTGCCGGAGCTGCGCAGCGCCGGACGGCCGGTTGACGTCATCATTATCTCGTCGGCTGCCGATGCGGCGACCATCAAAACCTCACTCAACTACGGGGTGGTGGATTACCTGATTAAGCCTTTCCAGTTTGCCCGTTTCGAAGAGGCGCTCACCGGCTGGCGGCAGAAAAAATCGCTGATGGATAATCATCAGTTCTATCAGCAGTCGGACGTGGATCAGCTTCTGCATGGCAATCTGCCCGGTGCCAGCGAGCAGAAGCGGCTGCCTAAAGGATTAACGCCGCAGACGCTGCGCACGCTGTGCCTCTGGATCGACGCGCATCCGGGGACCGAATTCTCTACCGACGAGCTGGCCACCGAGGTGAATATCTCCCGCGTCTCCTGCCGCAAATATCTGATCTGGCTGGCGCAGATTAATATCCTGTTCACCAGCATTCATTATGGGGTAACGGGGCGTCCGGTTTATCGCTATCGCCTGCAGCCGGAATATCACACCCTGCTTAAACAATACTGTCAGTGAACCAGCCGGTAGTCGGTGTCCAGTAACCGGAACGAAAAGTGACGTTGTGACGAGCAGATCACCTGCCTGTCACGGGTCACGAAAATCGCCTCAATGCCCGGCTTGTCGGTCAGACAGGCGATGCCCTGTTCCACGCCCAGCCCATACAGCAGCGTGGTGTAGATATCGCCATCCAGCGAACGGTCCGAGATCACCGTTACGCTCAGCAGCGCGTTATCCAGCGGATAACCGCTGTGCGGATCGAGAATATGGTGGTAACAGATGCCATCCTGCTCGAAGTAACGCTCGTAAATGCCTGAGGTGACCACCGAGCGGTTGTTGACCTCGATCACCCCGATCAGCGCGTCCTTTTCGCCAAAAGGTTTTTTCAGGCCGATGGCCCAGCCCGCTTCATCGGGTGGCGCACCCACCGTCTGGACATTGCCGCCCAGGTTAATCAGGGCGCGGCTGACCTGCTGCTGACGCAGATAAGCCTGCACGACATCGGCGATATAACCTTTGGCAATAGCCCCGAGATCAATCTCCATACCTGGCCGGGCCAGCATCACGCTGCGGGCGTCGGCATCCAGGATCACCTCATGTGGATTGGTCAGCGCCAGACGCGCCTGCAGCGCCGCGTCGGAGGGCACGCTGTGGCCCTGAAATCCAATCTTCCAGCACTTCACCAGCGGGCCGATAGCCAGGTTAAACAGGCTGCCGGGCAGCAGGCTGACCGCGTGTGCGCAGGCGATCAAATCGAATACGGGCTGACTCACCACCACCGGATGCTGCCCCGCCGCATGGTTAATCGCCATCACTTCTGACGCGGCACGATTGACCGTGAACAGATTCTCCTGCTGTTTGATCAGGCGAAACACCTGACCGGCCAGGATCGGGTTATCATCGAAGAGTTTCAGCAGAATGGGTGACCCCATTAATACGGCGGAGTAAGCATAGACACGCACATCGTTTAACATAGGCGACTCTGCTCTGAAGAGGAAAAAACGGCACCCGCCTGAGGCGGATGCCGGGGCGGGTGATTAACGGCGGGCATAGGCCGCGGCGTTACCTCCCGCCAGGATACCGAAGATGATGATATCGGCGACAGCGTTACCGCCGATACGGTTCGCGCCGTGGATACCGCCAACCACCTCGCCACAGGCCCAGGCACCGTTAATCACCTGTTTCTGGTTGTCCAGTACGGCAGTGGTGGTGTCGATGGTCACGCCGCCCATGGTGTGATGCACCCCCGGTGCGATACGAATCGCATAGAACGGACCTTCGCTCAGCGGGTGACGCAGCGCGGTCTGGCGACCGAAGTCTTCATCTTTCTGCATTCTGACAAAGTTGTTGTATCGGGCCAGTGTCGCTTCCAGCGTCTGAGACTCGCTCATGTTCAGTTTTACGGCCAGCTCCGCCACGGTCGGGGCGCTGATGACAAAGCCTTTAGCAATATATTCGTCCGCCGCTTTGTTGTTCATCCGCACCTGCTCATCGAACACGATCCAGGCACTCTTCTCTGGCAGGGCGATAATCTGAGCGGAGACTTTGTCGCGGGTCTCCATTTCGTTGTAGAAACGCTTACCGGCCTGACTCACCAGGATGGCCCCGCCGCCACGAATGGACTCAGAGACCAGATAAGAGGTGGTCTGCTCCACCGTCGGGTGAATCTGGATTTCGCCCATATCCACGGTTCCGGCCCCGATCCTCTCCAGCATCGCGATGCCGCTGCCGGTCGCGCCTTTGTGGTTGGTGGTCACGAAACCATCGAGTTCAGGACGGTATTTCACCACCAGCTCGCGGTTGGCGCTGAATCCGCCAGTCGCCACAATCACGCTTTTCGCGTTCAGGATGCGGCTGTCGTTGTACTCATCCACCACTTTGACACCGGTGACCGCGCCATTCTCATAGAGGATCTCTTCAACGGAGGTCTCCAGCAGCACTTCGATGTTGCGGCTGTTGATATTTTTCACCAGGCCGCTGATCAGGAAGCCGCCGACCGCTGAGCGGTCCGCCGGACGGTGAGTGCGGTCGATGCTCATCCCGCCGGTGATGGTGATATCATTCAGCTCGATGCCATGATCCGCCAGCCACTCAATCGCTTCCGGTGCCAGGTCAACAAACTCACGCAGCAGCACCGGATTGTTCTTGAACTGGCCCCCTTTCAGGGTCTCTTCATAGAACAGCTCTTTGCTGTCCTCGATGCCTTTGAGTTTCTGGAAGCGGGTCTCTGCGGCGTTCATCCCCACAGAGGCTTTGATGGTGTTGCCGCCGATGGTCGGCATCTTCTCAATGATCACCACGCGTGCGCCCTCATCGTGCGCCTGAATCGCCGCTGCCAGACCGGCACCGCCGCTGCCCACCACCACCACATCGTAGTTCTGGGGTGCGTTGGGATTGCCGCCCTCTTCAATAACATGTTCCTTGCTGGAGGTGGTCATGGCGCGTGAAACCGCTTTTTTCAGCGCCTCACTCTGCGTGGTGGCACCGGTGATCGCATCAACGTGTGGACTGTTGGCGACAAGGATACGGTTACGGAGGCTTTCAAAAGTGGAAGTAAAGTCCACATCCAGGGTGTCATCCGGAACCAGGGTGATGTCGGTGATACGGTCGGTGTCCAGCGTGACGTTGATTTTCAGCTTCAGCGCTTCGGCTTCCACTTTTTCCTGATAGACGCCCGCTTTATACTTGCGGCCAGACTCGCTCATGTCGCGGATCATCGCATCCACCAGTGAGAAGCGCCACAGCGGTTCCGGGATCTGCAGCGCTTCGCGTTTGTTGCTGTCGATATAGAGTTCGAGATGCTCGTTATTAAGAATGCGGTCGGCCCAGTTCGGATAGGCAATACAGGCTTTACCAACCGCCACCAGATCGTAGCCTTTCTCCAGCGCCAGCTCCGCATCCGCTTTGTTCACCACGCCACCCACACCAATCACCGGCACTTTTGCCAGTTGCGGCGAACGCATCGCAATATACTTCTCGATCAGCGGCGTAGGGTCCTGAGTATCAACAATCGACGGACGCAGCAACTGACCCACGGAGAAGTGGACGTAATCGAGGCCGCGCGCGGCCAGTTTCTCCAGCAGATAGAGGGTGTCATCAAACCGGATGCCGGGCACTTCGATCTCTTCGGGTGAGAAGCGATAGCCGATGATGAAGGAGTTATGCGCGAAGCGTGCCGCCATCTTGTGAGTGATTTCCAGCACTTCAAGCGGGAAGCGAGCACGGTTGTCGCGGCTGCCGCCCCATTTGTCGTCGCGCTGGTTGGAGTTCGGTGAATAGAACTGCTGAATCAGGTAAGTGTTGGCACCGTGGATTTCCACACCGTCGAACCCCGCCTTGATGGCACGGTTCACGGCATCACCAAATTTGGTGATCATGGTTTCCACTTCGTCGGCGCTCAGCGCCAGCGGTTTGGTCGCCCCTTCACGCGGTGCGGCAATCGCACTGGGCGCAACCGGGGTTTTACCGCCAATCAGTTCCGGCTCGACCATGCGGCCACCGTGATAGATCTGCAGGATCGCCGTAGAGCCTTCAGATTTTATCGCGTCCGCAATGCGTTTCAGGCCGGGGATCTTGTTATCGCTGTCGATCGCAATGGCCCCCGGAAATGCCGGGCCACGGTTATCGATAAAACAGCACTCGACGATCACAGTACCGATGCTGCCTGCACGCGCACGATAGTATTCGACCAGCTCGCTGGTGACCGTACCGTCATAAAAACCGGTACAGGTTGTCATGGGTGCCATCACCAACCGGTTTTTCAGCACAGCGCCGCCAGGAAGCGTCAGGGGATTAAGGAGGGGAGTGAGAGTATTCATTGCGATAAACTCCAAGATTTAAAAGTCTGGAAATTTTTATAGCGGACGCTAATTATCGCCTAATTAAGTGGTCCGATGTCATGAACTTAATATACTCCTTTCTTTGCTTTCATAAGCGATAAATTTACTTATTTAACTTTTAAACAATTGGGTGTATTTAATTTTATGATTTGCCAGCGTAAAGATCCATTGATTGTTAACCAATGGAAACTAAAAATCAACACATCGTTCACATAAAAAATAAAACAAAACCTATCAGATAGTTACATGAAACCCGGAGATGCAGGACTTCAGGATATTTGTAGATCTTCGTCACAAAAAGGCGGAAAGAGGGTGCATCAGAATATAGATTAAAAATAAATGTTAAAATCTGACGATAATAAATTAATTTCTTTGATTTAGATCAAAATTCATATTTCAGAAAATCGCATCATATTTACATGGCGCTAAAATAAGTGCTCAATACTCAGTCAGCAGATTAACCTAAATCCGTGCATCGCGGTTTATTCATACTATTAAGAATAAAAAAGAAAGTTATTCGTGAAGGTCCGGGGCGCACATCGTATTCTTCTTAACTTGCAGATAAAACACTATGAAAACACTCTCAGCTGTAACCGAACCGCCCAAAGCCTCACCTGCGGCGGTGGCCAGAAAGAAAGCCCTGATGCTTGCCTTACCGGTGATTGTGGCCGTACTGCTGTTACTGGTGCCCACGCCCGCCGGACTCGAACCCTACGCCTGGCACTTCTTCGCCATCTTCGTCGGGGTCATCGTCGGTTTAATCTTTGAACCGCTGCCAGGAGCGGTGATTGGCCTGACCGGGGTTGTCGTTATCGCCCTCTTCAGTCAGTTCCTGCTTTTCAGCCCGGCAGAGCTGGCTAATCCGAAATTCAAAGCCGCCGGCGAGGCTTTCAAATGGGCGGTAAGCGGTTTCGGCAACTCCACCGTCTGGCTGATCTTTGGTGCCTTTATGTTCGCCGCGGGTTATGACAAAACGCAGTTTGGTCGTCGCCTGGCCCTGATTCTGGTGAAGTATCTGGGGCGTCGCAGCCTGACGCTGGGCTATGCCATTACCTTCGCTGACCTGCTCCTGGCGCCGTTTACCCCATCAAACACCGCGCGCAGTGGCGGCACTATCTACCCGATCATCGCCAACCTGCCGCCGCTGTATGGCTCTAAACCCAACGACCCGAGCGCCCGAAAAATCGGCTCTTATCTGATGTGGGTCGCCATTACCGCCGCCTGTATCACCAGCTCCATGTTCCTCTCTGCGCTGGCCCCTAACCTGCTGGCACTGGCGCTGGTGAAAAGCATCATCGGGTTTGATATCTCATGGGGCATGTGGTTCCTGGCTTTCCTGCCGCTGGGCCTGCTGCTGATTCTGACCATGCCGCTGCTGGCTTACTGGTTCTATCCGCCTGAAGTCAAAATCAACGACGAAGTGCCAAAATGGGCTATCGCCGAACTGGAAAAACTGGGCCGTCTGACCCGCAATGAGATCCTGCTGCTGGTGTTTGTGGTCTGTGCGCTGCTGATGTGGATTTTCGCCACCGCCTGGATTGAACCTGCGCTGGCAGCCCTGCTGGTTGTGGTGCTGATGCTGTGGACCGGCGTGCTGAACTGGAACGACATCACCAGTAACAAACCGGCCTGGAACACCTTCGCCTGGTTCGCGACCCTGGTGGCCCTGGCCGACGGCTTAGCCCGCGTCGGATTTATTACCTGGTTAGGTAAAGAGGGGGGAATGCTGCTGCAGGGTTACGATCCGCAGGTTTCAGCCGTCGTCCTGCTGATTGCCTTCTTCCTGCTGCACTACCTGTTCGCCAGCACCACCGCGCATACCACCGCGCTGTTACCGGCCATGCTGACCATCGCCGCCTCTATCCCGGGGATTAACATGCCGGTCTTCTGCCTGATGTTATGTACCTCTCTGGGTGTGATGGGCATCATCACCCCTTACGGCACGGGCCCAAGTCCGATTTACTACGGCAGCGGCTATCTGCCAACCAAAGACTACTGGCGTCTGGGTACTATCTTCGGCGCTATCTTCCTGGTATCCATGATGCTGATTGCCTATCCGTGGATGGTGTGGATGTTCTGACGGATACCAAATGCAGATCAACGCGTTATAAGATACCATTCCTGCACTTCCCCGCTGTAGCCACGGCGGGGAAGCATAATAAACAATACATTCGCCTATGATGTTGCACCCCGCAGCCTGCCCGCGGAGGTTCAGCCAGTCAGTAAGTGAGAAAAAATGTCGAACAAACCTTTTGTCTATCAGAACCCCTTTCCGCTGTCCCACGACGATACCGAATACTATCTGCTGAGTCGCGAGCATGTCTCTGTCGCGGAGTTTGAGGGGCAGGAGATCCTGAAAGTTGCGCCTCAGGCACTGACCTTGCTCGCTCAGCAGGCGTTTCATGACGCCTCCTTTATGCTGCGTCCGGCCCACCAGCAGCAGGTAGCCTCTATCCTCAACGACCCGGAAGCCAGCGACAATGACAAATATGTCGCCCTGCAGTTTCTGAGAAACTCCGAAATTGCCGCCAGAGGCGTGCTGCCGACCTGTCAGGATACCGGCACCGCGATCATTATGGGCAAAAAGGGTCAGCGCGTCTGGACCGGTGGCGGAGATGAAGCCGCGCTGTCACAGGGTATCTACAATACCTATATCGAAGAGAACCTGCGTTACTCGCAGAACGCGGCGCTGGATATGTACAAAGAGGTGAATACCGGCACCAACCTGCCCGCGCAGATTGACCTCTACAGCGTCGATGGCGATGAGTACAAGTTCCTCTGTATTGCCAAGGGTGGCGGCTCTGCCAACAAAACCTACCTCTACCAGGAAACCAAAGCGCTGCTCAGCCCGGGCAAGCTGAAAAATTACCTGGTGGATAAGATGCGGACGCTCGGCACTGCCGCCTGCCCGCCTTACCATATCGCCTTTGTCATCGGCGGCACCTCGGCAGAGAGCACCCTGAAAACGGTTAAACTCGCCTCGACGCACTATTACGACGGACTGCCCACCGAAGGCAACGAGCATGGTCAGGCGTTCCGCGACGTCCAGCTGGAGCAGGAACTGCTGGAAGCGGCGCAGCAGCTCGGCCTGGGCGCGCAGTTTGGCGGTAAATATTTCGCACACGACATCCGCGTTGTCCGTCTGCCGCGTCATGGCGCATCCTGTCCGGTGGGTATGGGCGTCTCCTGCTCGGCTGACCGTAATATCAAAGCGAAGATTAACCGTGAAGGCATCTGGATTGAGAAACTCGAATCCAATCCAGGCCGCCTGATCCCGGAAGCACTGCGTCAGCAGGGTGAAGGCGAGGTATTGCAGGTCAATCTTAATCGTCCGATGGAGGAGATCCTGGCGCAGCTCTCTGCCTATCCGGTTTCTACCCGTCTCTCCCTGACCGGCACCATCATCGTGGCGCGTGATATTGCTCATGCCAAACTCAAAGAGCGCATCGATAACGGTGAAGGTTTACCGCAGTACATCAAAGATCACCCGGTTTATTACGCCGGTCCGGCTAAGACGCCAGAAGGCTACGCCTCGGGTTCACTCGGCCCGACCACCGCAGGACGTATGGACTCCTACGTGGATCTGCTGCAGGCTCACGGCGGCAGCAAGATCATGCTCGCGAAAGGCAACCGCAGCCAGCAGGTGACGGATGCCTGCCAGAAACATGGCGGTTTCTACCTGGGCAGCATCGGCGGTCCGGCCGCCGTTCTGGCACAGCAGAGCATCAAGAGCCTAGAGTGTGTGGAGTATCCTGAGCTGGGCATGGAAGCGATCTGGAAAATCGAGGTGGAGAACTTCCCTGCCTTTATCCTGGTCGATGACAAAGGCAATGACTTCTTCCAGCACATCGAGCGCGCGCACTGCGCCAGATGCGTCAAGTAACGCTGACGGCCAGACAGAAAAAAAGCCCCGGTTTCGGGGCTTTTTTATGGAAAGACTCTGGCCGGTGAGCGGCAGCCAGACTGGCGCCGTTCTGACTCCTCTTTTAGCCGCGCTGTAACCGCTGCAACGCCGCGTCGATCTGCTCATCACCTTTTGTCAGTTCGATGATCTGATACTTAATCGCCGGATTTTCAATTATCCCGACCAGCGTTGCCGCCACATCTTCGCGCGGGATCTCACCATAGGGAATCGCCAGATCGGCATGAACCCGCCCCGTACCGGCGTCGTCAGTCAGCGTTCCTGGCCGCAGGATCACCCACTCCAGCCTGCTCGCCACCAGCTCCGCATCGGCCAGGCGTTTCACCCGCATATAGTTCTCGAAACCCTCTGACGGCGTTTTACCGCGGCCCGCATCGGGAAAGGCGGAAACCAGTAAAAAACGCGAGACGCCCGCCTGCGTGGCAGCGGCTACAGCCCGCTTCAGCCCTTCACCATCGATGGCGTTAGTCAGCGCGATCCCCGCTCCGCCCGCGCCCGCCGTAAAGACAGCGACATCGTGCCCGGTCATCAGCGTAGCCAGCGCGGCGACATCCAGCTGCTGAATATCCCCTTCCACCGGCTTCGCGCCTGCCGCCTGCAGCGATTCAGCCTGTTCCGGTTTGCGATGCAGCGCCGTGACCGCATGGTGGCGGCTGCTCAGCTGGCGGGTAAGCTGTCGGCCGACCTTGCCCGCCGCGCCAATGATGAAACATGTTGCCATAGGTTCCTCCCTTTTCTTATCTCGTGCCTGAGTATAGCCTCTGCCGGAAACAAGACTGGTGCCGGCGCCTGCAGGGATTATTCCGGGATCACTTTTTCCGCTTTCAGCTTATCGAACAGCTGAATAAAGGAGTCGAGCGTGCTGCGATAACCGGTAAAGCCCGCCTTGCGGCTTTTGCTCATATCGGTGAAGGCTTCCATCGGACGTCCCAGGTCGGCGTCGGTGTGCCACCATGATGCCAGTTTAGTCACATCGGCCTCACGCAGCTGATGCTGCTCTGCAATCGCCTGCCACGCAGCAGGTGCCTCATCCATCCGGTTTTCCAGCGGCATCATCTGCGCCGGGAACGCTGCGGCTTCAAGACCAAAGTAGTCAGCCAGTTTTGGCCACATCCAGTTCCAGCGGAACACGTCGCCATTGACGGCGTTGAAATCCTGGTTAGCAGCGTCAGGCGAGGTGGCCGCCCAGTGCAGCTGCTCAGCCAGCAGACCGGCATCGGTCATATCCACCACGCCATTCCACTGCTCTGGCGAGCCGGGGAAGATAAAGGGCCAGCCCTTCTCTTTGCACAGCGTTGCGTAGACCGCCAGCGTCTGCCCCATATTCATCGCATTACCTACGGCGTAGCCGATGATGGTGTGAGGACGATGTACGCTCCAGCGATAGTCATATTTCTCTGCGCCAGCGAACAGCTCATCTTCCTGCGCATAGTAGAAGTTATCGACCGGCTGACGGCCCTGCTCTTCACGGAACGGCGTCACCGGTACCGCACCTTTACCGTAGGCTTCGAACGGCCCCAGATAGTGTTTCAGTCCGGTCACCAGCGCGACGTGCGAACCTTTGAGGCGATCGTTCAGCGCATCGATCACGTTGCGCACCATGCCGCCGTTGACGCGAATGTTCTCTTTTTCCGTCTCCTGACGCGCCCAGACGCTGAAGAACAGCGCATCCGGTTTCTCCGATTTCAGAACCTCACGCACGGCGTCGGCGTCCGTCAGATCGGCGGTCAGGCTGGTCACGCCCTCAGGCACCGCACCGCGTCCGCGTGACAGGCCGCTGACCTCCCAGCCCTCCTGCTGAAGTTTTTCTGCCAGTGCGCGGCCGATGACACCACTGATGCCCACAATTAACGCGTGCTTTTTCATTTGATTTCTCCTCGTTTTGGGTAATTCTAAGCCTAATAGAGAATTCAGTTCTTATCTCTGGCATTTATTCACAGCATTCTCAACCTGAGTTCATTAATCGATGCACGATCACCGTCTTAAAGATATTCTGCCGTTTGTTGCCAGCGTCGAATGTGGCAGCTTTACCGCCGCCGCCCAGCGCCTGCATGTCACCGGTTCGGCAATCAGTAAAAGCGTCAGCCGTCTTGAGGCGCGACTGGGATCCAGGCTGCTGGAGCGCACCACCCGCAGCCTGAGCCTGACCGATGCAGGCAGCGCCTACTATCAGACCTGTCTGCGTATTCTGGAGGATCTGGCCGAAGCGGAAGCGGTGCTGGCAGCGCAGCGCACTATTCCATCCGGCCGCCTGAAACTTGCCGTGCCGACGACCTATGGCCGCCTCAACGTTATGCCGCTGCTGGTGCCCTTTTGCCAGCAGCATCCGGAACTGGCGATCAGCATGAGTCTGTCAGACCGGTTCGTTGACCTGTTTGAAGAGGGTGTCGATGTGGCGGTGCGGATTGGCGGCGCACCGGATCTGCCCGCGTCGCTGGGCTGGCGTAATATGGGACGTGAGCAGATGCAGTTCTGCGCCTCTCCCGCCTATCTGGACCGCGAGGGACGCCCGCAGAGTGAAGCAGAACTATTGAAACACCCCGCCATTCTTTATGAGCGGGTGGATGGCAGCAGCAAACCCTGGCTGTTTACCACCGAAGATGGTCAGCCGCACTGGCGTGACGTGCCCTACCGGCTGGCGCTGGGCGATGTGGATGCGCAGTTACAGGCGGTGCTGGCGGGGCTAGGGGTGGCGCAGATGCCCTCCTGGCTGATTCAGCGCGCCGTCGACGCGGGCGATCTGGAGATCCTCCTGCCGCATCTGCAGCCTGACGGCCTGACGCTGAGCGTGGTGTGGCCACGCCGCAAACAGTTTCTGCCCAAAGTGGATGCGCTGCTGTCGGCACTGACCGCACTCGCGATCCGCTGAAACTCGCCCCGCCTGCGGGAGGCGACGCTGCGCCTCCCGGCTAACCAACGCTGACCGGGGAGTATCAGGCGATCGGCGCGGTTAACGAGACAGCCGCCAGCTTATCAGGGTGCTGTGATAACGATAGCGACGCGGCGGTTCTGCGCGCGCCCCTGTGCGCTGTTGTTGCTGCTGACCGGTGCGCGCATGCCCAGTCCACGGGTGACAATATTTTCTCGCGGTATCGCCGCACCTGCCGCCCACTGCGCGGCAACGGCCTCTGCGCGTTTCAGCGACAGCTGCTGGTTATAGTCGGGCTTGCCGTAATTATCCGTGTGCCCGTCAATACGGACATGCTCAATCCCGGTTGCGGCCAGGTTTTTTGCCATCCCCTGAATAGTCTGTTTACTGGCGGGCGTCAGTTCTGACTCGTTTACCCCAAACAGGATCCTATCGGACAAGCCTAATCCCCAGCCTTCCATATTCTGAGTGAATCCGGCACTTCTCATCGCTGCGATTTGCGCCTCGCTGAAACGTTCTTTCGACTGACAGCCCGCCAGCGTCAGAGTAAGCAACAGCAGGGAAAGGTTTTTCTTCATCTTTACGCCCTATTTTTTCGCTTGTTTTTGTACATATCCCTGTCGGCACGTTCGAGAATCGACTCTATCGTTTCACCCGGTTGTGACCAGGCGTAGCCAAGGGTTACCGAGGTCGTAACCGGCATGCCTTCTGTAATCAGGATCGGCTCTTTGGTAGCGTCATGAATGCGCTGCATGAGCGACTGTAATGCCGCTTCACTCGTCCGGCTGCAGACCAGCATGGCAAATTCATCTCCCCCTAATCGCGCAACCAGATCCGACTCTGCGGCCAGCGACAGCAGTCGTGACCCTATGGCTTTTAATACCTCGTCGCCGGCGGCATGGCCCCAGTTATCGTTGATGCTCTTGAAGCGATCGCCATCCAGAAACAGCAGCGCAAAGCGCGGTTGCGCCTGTGACGCCAGAAGCTGGGTCAGGCGCGCGGAGAAGGCGCTGCGGTTGGCGAGGCCGGTCAGCGGATCGGTCAGCGCCTGCGCGGCCAGCGAGCGATTGTCTCGGATCAGCGAAGCCTTGAGGGATTGCATCTCCCTCAGCAGCGAGTTGAGATCGTCTGAAAAGAGCTGAAACTCCCTGATGGGGCCGCCCGGAATACGCCAGGAGAAATCACCGGAGTTAATGACATAGTGAATCGAACTGGTGATGGTGCGCAGGGTCGCGATCATCCCCCGATGCAGAAATTCGCTCAGCAGCAGCGAGATAATCAGTACGCAGAGCATCCCGATGGAGAGGATTATAAAGGAGTACTGAATGAAACTCTTCGCGCCGGTAACGGTGCCCTCCAGCGTCAGGGTGCCAACGGCAACGTCAGCGTGAATAATATCGACGTTAAGCGGCTTGCGATAAATCCAGTCGCGCAGCAATCGCGAATACAAGCCCGCCTCCTCCTGCTGTGCGTGCCACTGGGCCAGAACAAGATTATCCCGGGTAACCAGCTTTGCAGAAGCGTAAAGTCCCTCATTACCAAAGCGTTCGATTTTACTGCGGGCATCCTCGCTGTCGGCAAAGACGGTGGCCGCCGTTAAGGTCGTGCTTAAGGTCGAACCGATCAGATCGAGGTTACACTTCTCATAGTGTTTAATAAAAATGAGCGACGTCGATGAGAGCAGCAGCCAGCAGAGCAGTAATATTACCGCCGAATTGATGGTGCTTATTTTCCGCAGTTTATTGCGGATAGATGATTTATCGTGCCGGGATTCATCGAATTTCATCTTATTTTTTTCCCTCGCGGGAGAGCAACAGCACATCCGGACTCACTCTGACCCCGCTTCTGGCCAGGGAGTCGAGATTAACAGCAAAGTGGGTATGGCCTGGCTGAAAAATCAGGCAGAAAGCAGCACCCAGGGTGCATTCCGCATTATTCTCGGCAAAGGTTAGTACTCCTCGCCCCTTAAACTGCCTGATAAGATCCACCTGCTGTTGCGGCGTCTCATCACCGAAATAGATGGCGTCACAGCGATGTTTAGCAAGGTCACCCACCCCCGTCAGATAGACCGTGGTGAATGTCGCGGTCACAGAGGCACTTTTTTCCGGTAATGAGAGATGGTGTGCTGAGGTAAAAACACATAATTCAGGCGGCGTATTTAAACCGTTCCAGTGGGTAAAACTGATTATGCCGCTGACGATACGATTCGCGTTGCCATCCTTTATTCCGGCGCGGGCAATATGCGGATGAATAAAGAACAGAATAAGGAGCGTAGAGAGGATCTGGCAGGTACGACGCAGCAGAAGCAGCACATCGGCTTCAGGATGAGTGAAATATTTATCGGTCATACTGCATTCCAGTAATACTACGCACGGCAGAAGGGCTGAATTAGCGCGAAAATTTTACCATAGTGACAGTTACCCTTGCACACAGAATTTTCTTAGCAATCAGTTATCCTGCTTATACTTTCAGGGCATTTTCATCCTGGAATAAACGCGGCATTCATCGCCGTCAGTGTATGAAGCTGTGGTCTATTCACCCACTTCACAGGCGTTTTTAAGGGTCATTACGTCGCGAGCTGGCCGCTCAGCGATGAAGGGATCTTTGTCAACAGGGAGGGGGCACGGTTACTGTGTCAGCACTGACACAATGCGGATCAGCAACGCCTCCGCACAGGTCAGCTATTCACGCATTACGCTTCGCGCACTCAGACATAGCCCATCATTTTCAGCAGCGACTGCACCTGATTCATTGCTTCGCTGCGATGGGTGACGCCCAGCTTCTGATAGAGGTTGCGGATGTGGGTTTTGATCGTGGTCGAGGCCACTGCCAGCTCGCCGGCGATCTGATCGTTGCTGTAGCCCGAATAGATCAGCCCCAGCACCTGCCACTCACGCTGCGTCAGCGGGCTGGTGCGGATCAGCTCCGGCACGTCAGGATGGTTGAGTAACCGGCTGACAAAGCCTTCATCGAAATGAGCAAACTTGTGGCGGTGATATTTATTAATCTCCAGCAGGATGCGCCGCGCGCGGTGGCTGTCCAGCTCGTTCAGGGTATTAAGCTGAATCAGCTGCCGGAGCTGCTGCGCCATCATCTCCCCTTCGATCACGAAATGGCTGATAAAGCCGGTGCTGCGTGCCAGCTTCAGCGCCTCGATCAGGACTCGCTGCGCCTCGGCTTTGCGATCGGTCTGCCAGTAGATCTGATTCAGCAGCAGCAGATTGCGATTCAGGTCGCTCATCAGGCGCAGCGCACGGGCGTTCTCATTCAGCTCCTCCAGCACCACTTCCGCCTGACTGACGTCACCCAGCAGGATCTGCGCGCGGGCGATGTTACGCCACTGGCCCTGCAGGAAGTGGTTGTTGGCAAAGGCCGGTTTAGGGGTCTGCCGCATCCAGTCACGGGCATTCTGGCTGTCGCCCGTCATCTGCCAGTAAATCACCCGCACTTTATCCGCATTGGCGATCCAGTCGCTGTGCCAGTTGCCATTGTTCAGCAGATTCTCCAGCCGGTTCAGATAACTGCGGGCATTATCGAGGTTGCCGCGCGCCAGCGAACACTGCACCAGCAGCCCCAGACACTGGATCTGCTGCTGCGGCTGGAAACCGTTCAGCACTTTGATACCTTCGCGTGCCGCCTGCTCCGCCTCCTCCAGGCGTCCCCACGCCCAGAGCAGCTGCGCGCGGATACGCAGCAGAAACTCATGCAGCGGGAATTGCCCCAGATGCTGCTCGTCGACCAGCACAAAGGCACGGCTCTGGATCTCATAGGCGGCCTGCAGGAAGCCCTGAGCAAACAGGATTTCGCTCTGCTGAATCAGGCTCCAGAGCGCGTAGTGCCACACTTCGTCGCGGCGCGCCATCTGTTCGGTCTGGCGCATCAGCTTCAGTGAATCATCCAGCTCGCCTTTACAGTGCATCACTTCGCCATGCACCGAGGTCGCCACAATCCGGCTATAGTGACGGCTGGCGGGCAGCGTATCGAGTGCCACTTTCGCCAGCCGCTCCGCCTCTTCGGTATTGCCATCGTTGATCGCCACCTGGGCGCGCAGCGCATTAAACTCACCGCGCAGGGCCGCATCAATCTCACAGCGGCTCGCCTGTTCAAACCGCGCCAGCAGGCTGTCAACTTCAGAGAAGCGATGCTGACTCTGCATCAGCCACGCCTGCAACAGCACCAGCATCGGGTTCTCCAGCAGCATCTCCCACGGCAGGGCTTTCAGGGAGTTCTCCAGCAGCGGCAGTTCACTCTGATTAAACAGCGTCCAGGCGTGCTTCAGCAGGACATCCCGCAGCATCGAAGCATCGCCGGAGGCAAGCGCATGATGAATCGCCTCGCCAGGAAAGCCCTGCGCCATCCAGCTCTCGGCGGCGGCCCGATGCAGCGCGGGCAGCTCTGCCGTCAGCTCCCACTGACAGCGCTGACGCAGAAAATTGCCGAACAGCGGATGGTAGCTGAACCAGTGGCCGGAGTCGTCCATGCGCTGCAGAAACAGCCCCTGCCGCTCGATCTCCTCCAGCCGCATCTGCCCGTTCTCTTCACCGGTGACGCAGGCGATCAGCTCATCATTCATCGAGCGCAGCAGGGCAGTTTTCAGTAAGAAATGGCGGGTGGGCAGATCCACATTATCCAGCACCTCCTCCACCAGATAATCGGCCAGATGGCTGGCGTTGATACCGGAGAGACGACGGGCCGAATGCTGCGCCGAACTGGCCCCCTGCCGTGCCGACAGCACAATGAGTTGCAGCGCCGTGGCCCAGCCCGCCACATCGTCACACAGCCGGCCGCTCTCTTCGCTTTCCAGCGGCGCCGCCAGGCGGCAGTCAAAAAACTGCTGCGCCTCCTGATGGGTAAAGGCCAGCTGCTGACTGCCCAGCTCGATCAGCTGCTCCCGCACGCGCAGGTTCGCAATCCCCAGCTGCGGCAGATTGCGTGACATCAGTATCAGGGTCAGATTGTCGGGCTGATGGCGCAGGAAGAAGCGCATCGCATCGTGGATAACGGGATTAGTGATCAGATGGTAATCGTCTACGATCAGCCACAGCGGCTGCTGCCACTCTACCAGTTCGATAAAGAGCTGAGAAAACAGGGCGTTGAGATTGACATACTGCCGCTTCTGCGCCAGCAGTTCACTGCGCGGACAGCCGCCGTGAGTCGCCTGCTGCAGTGCAGCGATCAGGTAGTCGGCAAAGCGCTCCGGCTGATTATCGCCCTCATCTAAAGAAACCCAGCCCAGATCGCTTTTCCCCGCCGCCCACTGTGACACCAGGGTGGTCTTGCCGTAGCCTGCCGGACTGGTGACCAGCACCAGCCGGTAATTTCCGGCCGCGGTGAGCTTTTGCAGCAATCTCTCACGGATCACGGTGCCTTCAAGACGCACCGGACGGCTGAGTTTGGCGGGTATTAACATGGGCGCGCGTTTCTCCATTTGTCGAGCGCATCATTATTTTACGCTTCGTAATTATTCCTTACACAGGTTCAGCATTTCGTCCGATGAATGCAAGCAAACCCATTATTTAAACTTTACAAAAGCGCCCCTTATCACACTCCTCAGACGATTTCGGAAAAGCCTCATCCTCTCCACCCTCCCCATCCTCCTGCGCTTATTCCTCACAGGAGGAGGAAGCACGTTTTTCCGCCGGGCAAACTGTCACCACATAGACCTGTTTTTCGTTATAAAGGACCTCCGCGATGACACAGCCCGATTTCAATCCGACTCAGTTTCATGCTGCCCTGACCCGTCAGTGGCAGCGCTTTGGCCTGCGCGATGCGCAGGAGATGACCCCGCAACAGTGGTGGCAGGCGCTCAGCGGGGCGCTCGCCGATATGCTGGCGTCACAGCCCGCTCACACCGCGCCAGCCACGCTGCGCCATGTTAACTACCTCTCTATGGAGTTTTTGATCGGTCGTCTGACCGGCAACAACCTGCTGAACCTGGGCTGGTACGATGCGGTCAATGAGGCGCTTTCCGCCTGGGATATTTCACTGAGCGACGTGCTGGAAAATGAGACTGACCCGGCGCTGGGCAACGGGGGGCTGGGCCGACTGGCCGCCTGTTTTCTCGATTCCATGGCGAATGTAGGACAGCCCGCGACAGGCTATGGCCTGAACTATCAGTACGGGCTGTTCCGTCAGCACTTCGTGTCGGGTGCGCAGATTGAGGAGCCGGATGACTGGCAGCGCGACCGCTATTCCTGGTTTAACCATAACGCTGCGCTGAATGTGCGGGTCGGACTCGGCGGCAAAGTTGTGACCCATGCGGGCCAGAGCCAATGGCAACCGGCGTTTGAGCTGGTGGGTGAAGCCTGGGATCTGCCGGTGGTCGGCTATCAGAATGGCCTCAGTCAGCCTCTGCGCCTGTGGCAGGCGAAACATGCGCAGCCCTTCAACCTCAGCCGCTTTAACGACGGTGACTTTCTGCGGGCAGAGCAACAGGGCATTGATGCGGAAAAACTGACTAAAGTGCTCTACCCCAATGACAATCATCAGAACGGCAAAAAACTGCGTCTGATGCAGCAATATTTTCAGTGCGCCTGTGCGCTGGCTGATATCCTGCGTCGCCACCATCAGGCCGGACGCAGCATCGAATCCCTGGCCGATCACGAAGTGATTCAGCTGAATGATACCCATCCGACGCTGGCGATTCCGGAGCTGATGCGCCTGCTGCTGGATGAGCATCAGCTGAGCTGGGATCGCGCGTGGCAGATCACTCAGCAGACCTTTGCCTATACCAACCACACGCTGATGCCTGAGGCGCTGGAGTGCTGGGATGTGCGGCTGGTACGCAGCCTGCTGCCGCGCCACATGATGATTATCAATACGCTTAATGCGCAGCTGAAAACTGCCGTCATGGCGCGCTGGCCGGATGATGAGGCGAAATGGGCGAAGCTGGCGCTGGTCCATAACAACCAGCTGCGGATGGCTAACCTCTGCGTCACCAGCGGTTTCGCAGTTAACGGCGTCGCGGCGCTGCACTCAAAACTGGTCGTGCAGGATCTCTTCCCGGAATATCACCAGCTCTGGCCGGAGAAGTTCCATAACGTCACCAACGGCATCACCCCACGCCGCTGGATCAATCAATGTAACCCGGCGCTGAGTGCACTGATCACCCGCACGCTGCAAAAGCCCTGGCTCAACGATCTGACGGCGCTGCAGGGACTGGAGACCTTCGCGGATGATGCCGCCTTCCGGGCGGAGTACCGTGCCATCAAGCAGCAGAATAAAGAGGCGCTGGTGGGCTGGATCAGGCAGCGCACCGGCATTGCCATCGACCCTGCCGCGCTGTTTGATGTCCAGATCAAGCGCCTGCATGAGTACAAACGCCAGCATCTGAGCCTGCTGCACATCATCGCTCTCTGGCAGACGCTGGTTACTGACCCGCAGGCGAATCGCGCACCGCGCGTGGTGCTGTTTGGGGCCAAAGCCGCGCCGGGCTATGCGCTGGCGAAAAATATAATCTATGCCATCAATAAAGTGGCAGAAGTGATCAATCAGGACCCGCGCATTGGCGATCGCTTAAAAGTGGTGTTCATTCCCGACTACAACGTCTCCGTCGCTGAGCGACTGATTCCGGCCGCCGATCTCTCCGAGCAGATTTCCACCGCCGGTAAAGAGGCCTCCGGCACCGGCAATATGAAGCTGGCGCTGAATGGTGCGCTGACCATCGGCACACTTGATGGTGCCAACGTGGAAATCGCGGAGCAGGTGGGTAGTGAAAACATCTTTATCTTCGGCCATACCGTGGAGCAGGTGGTGGCGCTGAAAGCGAGCGGCTACGACCCGACACTGTGGCGCAGCAAAGATCCGCAGCTCAATCAGGTACTGCAGGCGCTGGAAGATGGCACCTTCAGCCAGGGCGATCTCAGCGCCTTTGACGCGATGCTGCACAGTCTCGGACCAGAGGGGGGCGATCCCTATCTGGTGCTGGCAGACTTCCAGCCCTATCTGGCCGCGCAGGCGCAGGTTGAGGCGCTGTGGAGCGATCAGGAGGCCTGGACACGAGCCGCCATCCTTAATACCGCCCGCTGTGGTATGTTCAGCTCCGATCGCGCCATCCGCGATTATCAGCAGCGCATCTGGCAAGCGAAACGCTAAGGAACGCCATGAAGACAGATTCCATTCTGGATGCGTACTCGCGGGCGGGTATTGCCGCAGAGTATATCAATGCGCACGGCAAGCCTCAGGCGATCCCGGCCCGCACCCGTCAGCGCCTGCTGGCGGTCATGCAGCCGCCGGGCCAGCCCGACACACCGCTGCCACCGGCAGTGATTTTGCGCAGCGGCGACCCGCTGAGCCTGTCGCCTCAGCTGCAGCGGGAAGCCCACTGGCATCTCACCTGCGAGACGGGCGAAATCAGCTCCGGGCGCTGCCAGCCCGGTCATCCGCTGCCTCTGCCGCCGCTGCCCGAAGGCTATCATCAGCTGACGCTGCAACAGGACGCGCAACAGTGGTCCTGCCGCGTCATTATCGCCCCGGCCCGCTGCTACGAACCGCCTGCGCTGCTGGCAGGCGAATCGCTGTGGGGCGCCTGCGTACAGCTTTATACTCTGCGTTCGGCGGAGAACTGGGGTATCGGCGACTTTGGCGATCTGCGGCGGATGCTGCCGGAGATCGCCGCGCGTGGCGGGGCCTTTATCGGTCTCAATCCGATCCATGCGCTGTTTCCCTCCAGCCCGGAGAGCGCCAGCCCTTACAGCCCCTCTTCCCGCCGCTGGCTTAACGTTCTCTACATCGATGTTAATGCCGTCGCGGACTTCCGGCAGAGCCCCGCCGCGCAGGCCTGGTGGGCGCAGCCGGACACGCAGCAGGCACTGACGCAGGCACGCGCCGCCGAATGGGTCGATTATGCTGCGGTCACCCGGCTGAAGCTGGCGGCGCTGCGCCTGGCGTGGCCGCACTTCACCGGGCGCGCCGTAACCGATCCCGACGTGCAGGCGTTTAATGCGTTTATCCGCGAGGGCGGCGAAAGCCTGCAGCATCAGGCGCTGTTTGATGCGCTGCACGCCGATCAGATGGCGCAGGACAGTCAGCGCTGGGGCTGGCCGGTCTGGCCGAAAGAGATGCAGCACCCCGGCAGCCCGGCGGTGCAGCGTTTTCAGCGGGAGCATGAGGATCAGGTTCGCTTCTGGCTCTGGCTACAGTGGCTCGCCGCGCAGCAGTTTGCTGACTGCTGGCACGACTGCCAGCAGCAGATGATGATGCCGGGACTCTATCGTGACCTGGCTGTCGGCGTTGCCCGCGGTGGTGCAGAAACATGGAGCGAACGCGATCTCTACTGTCTTGATGCCAGCATCGGCGCACCGCCCGATATTCTCGGCCCGCGCGGCCAGGACTGGGGATTGCCGCCGATGGACCCACAGGTGATGCGACAGCGCGCCTGGGAGCCGTGGATTGCCCTGTTGCGCGCCAACATGCGGCACTGCGGCGCACTGCGCATCGACCATGTCATGGCGCTGATGCGGCTGTGGTGGATCCCGAGCGGTGAAAGCGCCATGCACGGGGCCTATGTCCACTATCCCATCGACGACCTGCTGGCAATTCTGGCGCTAGAAAGTCAGCGTCATCGCTGCATGGTGATTGGCGAAGACCTTGGCACCGTGCCGGAGGCGATTGTCGATAAGTTGCGTGAGGGCGGCGTTTACTCCTACAAAGTGCTCTGGTTTGAACAGAGCAGCGATGATGGCTTCCGTGCGCCTGCGAACTGGCCGCGTCAGGCGATGGCTGTCGCCACCACCCACGATTTGCCGACCCTGCGCGGCTGGTGGCAGAGCGATGACCTGACCACCGGCGCGCAGCTCGGTCTTTATCCGGATAAAGTGGTGCTGGCCGGGCTCTATGAGGTTCGCCTGCGGGCGAAACAGGCGCTGCTGAACAGCCTGCACCGGGTCGGCGCACTGCCGAAACGGGCCGGACGCGATGCACGCCGCACCGGGATGAGCAGGGCGCTGAACCGGGCGATGCAGCGTTATCTGGCTGACAGTCACAGCGCCCTGCTGGGATTGCAGCCGGAAGACTGGCTGGATATGGCCTCACCGGTCAACATTCCGGGCACCAGCGACGAATATCCGAACTGGCGGCGGAAACTGCGTGTCACAACAGAGGAGATGTTCAGCGATCCCGAAACGCCTTCGCTGCTGCGGGATCTGACAGCGAGGCGTAAGCGGTCGGTGCGAAGCTAAAATGAATCAGGAGGGCGGCAAGGTTTGCGTCGCCCGCCGCCGGTTAACGGGTTTCACCGGCGGCGGCGGGGAAGCCTGGCGGGCCGCCCTCCCTTCATGCCTGAGCTGATAGCATGCCAAAGCCTGGCTGAATCTTCTTTATATTCCTATCCTGCCCGTCTGCCCTTAATCAGAAATAAAAAAAGGTGCGCCAGGGCGCACCAGATGGGTCAGCATCAATAGTATCGGGGCCGCTTCACCCCTTGCCTTTAACACTACTGATAAAGGTTCGCCGGGCGGAGGTGGAACCCACTCGCTCGGCTTCATCCAGCAGTTTCAGCGCCTTATCAATATTGCCGCTGTTAACCGCCTGTGTGATCTGCTGATTAAAGTAACGTTCGGTGTCGTGCATGATCGGTTCCGCACGCGGTTTTGCCGCAGGCGCGACGGCCGGAGCAGGTGCTGTTGCCGCCGCGTAGGCCGGTGCAGGCGCGGCGGTGTTGCCGACCGTGACGGCGCTCGGGCCGGAGGAACCAAACAGCGGGCCGACCAGAATGGAGGAACCGGAGCTGGTCTGCATTTTCAGCTTAATCGTGCCTTCACGGCTATGGCTGGCAACGGGATCGGGAATATCCGGCACGGCATGACCGGTGCCCTGCGCATAGGCTTTCGCCGGGTCGAGTAAAGTCGTGGTCCGGGTCAGATCGCTGTCGGTGGTGAACACCAGCAGATAGATTTTCTGCTGCCCCAGCGCAGGGGTCAGTTTCATCACGCCCTCCAGCCGATCGGCCGCCATTACGCCCGGCTTCTGATAGGTAAAATAACGGCTCGGGAACCAGGCGGCGGGACGCAGATTTTCATCCAGCACCAGCACGTTAGGAGCGAAGACCTGGCCGTTGGCCACTTCACTGCTCAGCGTCAGCGTCAGTTCGCCAATGTTCGCGGGCAGACTGTAGGCTGCCACCGGGCCGGCAATATGCGGCGCATTCAGCGTCTGACCGCTGTTCGCCAGTTTTGTGGTCTGTGTCTGCGCGGCCGCGAGAGGCTGCCAGCTCAGGCGCTGAAGATTTTCGGGCGCGACGGCGGGTGCAGAAGAGAGATCCTGCGGCACCAGATTGACCTCGGCCAGCGCGGGCAGCGCCGATCCAGTCAGTAACGCGGCACTCAGGCAGAGCGCAGCCAGTTTTTTCATTTTCATTATGCTTACCTTATTGCTGGCTGCGGCGATAACCAGGCAATGGCTCACCGCAACCAAAGCGATCCATCAGGCGCAGGTCTGCGCCTGTCAGAACAGGGGTTGGCTTACCACCAGATTTCCATCTGCGCGCCGAAGGTTACTTCATCATCTTTACCACGGCTGTTGGTCAGGATGCCTTTGCCGCTGCTGTCAGCGGAGGCGAAGGAGGTGAGATCGCCGGCGCTGTCTTTGTTGTAGCCCCACTTCTCATCCCATTTGGCGTAGGTTGCGAACAGACGCAGCGCCGGACGCGACCAGATGCTATCGCCTGCCTGCCACTGCTGTGCCAGAGTCACTTTGTACTGGCCATTACGCTCATTCGCCTGCTGCGACTTCACGTTGTCGTAGCCCAGTTCCAGCAGGGTGCTCATAATAGGCGTCCATTTGTACATCGGGCGCACGCCCACGGTGTACCACTGGGTGCCGCGGTTATTGTCCAGATCGATGTTCTGGTACATCGCCACATACATCAGATCCCAGCGTTCGGCCAGCGAGATGGCGCCGTGGTCGAGCACGCGGTACATGTCACCGTTGTTATTCAGGCTGGTGCCCTGCGGCACGCCTTTGCCCTGTGAGGTCATCGCATCGGTGGCGTACTGCAGCACAAACTTGTTGTAGCCTTTCAGCATGCTCTGGGTGTGTTCGGCCGTGAACATCCAGCCATCCTTCGACGCGCCATCTTCGATACGGTAACCGTCGCGGGCGTTAGCGCGGCCGTAGTCCACACCCAGCTCCAGCACGCCGTCCGGGTTGGTCTCCAGACCTGCCAGGCGCACATCAAACACGTCGTTAGCAGTGCTGGTGGCGAAATCGCGGATACGATCGCTGGAGAAGGTGTAGGAGCCGCCCGCTTCAGAGGAGCGGGTCGCGGCGAAGGAGAGCTTACCAAAGCCGAGATCCACATCTTCCAGGCCGGCACCCGGACCGGAGATATCCCAGTAGTAGAAGTCGATCATGTGTACGTCATGGCGCTGATAAAAGCGTTTACCGGCCCAGATGGTGGAGCCTGGCAGCGCGTCGATCAGGTTTTTACCCTTAACGTTGGCTTCACGAAACGCGGGCGAGGTCGCTTCCCAGTCATTCTGCTGAGCGACGGAGTAGGCCACGTTGGTGTCGAAATAGAAGCTCTTATCACCCTCTTTCCACACTTCCTGGCCTAATTTCAGCTCAGCATAGGTTTCGCACTCGTTACCCAGACGGTATTTACTTTGAGCACCGGTCGCCTGGAAACATTGCTGTTCACCACCACTGCCGGTCCAGCCGATGCCGGAACGGGCATAGCCGGTAAAATCGACCGCCATCGTCGGGGCGGAGAGGATGCCTGCCGCGACGGCAACGGCAAGGGGAAGTTTGCGCAGAGTTAACATTTTCTATCTCCTGAGGTCATTGCTTTTATTGTTTTGGCAGGGCTATACACCCGGCTCCTGATAGAGCCTGCGACACGCACTCCCGTCCTCGCGGAACAGGTGACAACGCTCGGGCGGCAGGCCAATGCCGAGGATGGTGCCCTCTTTTACCAGCACGACGTCCTCCTGGCGGTAAACCAGGTTCTGACGGATAGCGGGAATCTCGATGTGGATCTGTGTTTCATGCCCCAGCTGTTCCACCACCTGAACTTCACCCTCCAGGGTGACGTCGGCGATGTCGCTGGAGAGCAGATGTTCCGGCCGGATGCCGAGCGACATATTGCTGCCCACCTGAACGCCGGCACTGTCAACCGGCAGCCAGACCAGCTGCTGATTGGGCAGCCGCACCTGCACCTGATCGATGGCGGTGGCGGTCACTTTGACCGGCAGGAAATTCATCTTGGGTGAGCCGATAAATCCGGCGACAAAGCGATTTGCGGGATAGTGGTAGAGCTCAAGCGGCTTGCCGACCTGCGCGATGCGTCCGGCGTCCAGCACCACGATCTTGTCGGCCAGCGTCATCGCTTCGATCTGATCGTGGGTGACGTAGATCATGGTGCGCTTCAGGCGTTTATGCAGACGGGAGATCTCAATGCGCATCTGGACGCGCAGCGCCGCGTCGAGGTTTGACAGCGGTTCATCCAGCAGGAAAACGCGCGGCTCAGCCACCAGCGTGCGGCCAATCGCCACACGCTGACGCTGCCCGCCTGACAGGGCTTTAGGCCGTCGATCCAGCAGATGCGCCAGTTGCAGGATCTCTGCCACCTGGTTAACCCGCTGCTGAATCTCGGCTTTCTTTACGCCCGCCAGTTTGAGACCAAACGACATGTTCTCCGCCACCGACAGATGCGGATAGAGCGCATAGGACTGAAACACCATACCGATGCCACGTTCGGCAGGCGGCACCTCATTCATGCGGCGATCGCCGATTAACAGCTCGCCGCGGGTGATGGTTTCCAGTCCGGCAATCATGCGCAGCAGCGTCGATTTGCCACAGCCCGATGGGCCCACGAAAACAACAAATTCCCCCTCGCCGATAGTGAGATCGATATCTTTCGATACCACCGTATCGCCCCAGGCCTTTGTGACATTGCGTAGCACAACGCTCGCCATGATCCCTTCCCTCTTAGCTGCTCATTCGTGTCTGCTCAGCGGCAGACGGGTTCCGGGGCTCACTATGCGAGAGGAAACAATCGGTAACATCCTCCGCCGACCGGCAATCTGCTGGGGGAGGAGGCGGGAGGAGGAGAAAAATGAGCAGACAGCGCGCACCGCGCACTGCCACGCTTTTTTGTGATCGTCAGCGCAGACCCGCATTAATTTTTACCGCTTAAGCACGCGCTTAGCGGGCTTTTTGCCAGCGCGATCACAGCGATCGCCTGCGGGGCGTAGAGGCGGGGAGGATGAGAAGCCCTGGCGGATACGCACAATGATGCCAGTAAAGCATTTCCCACTTCCGCAAACAGGATGGATTTATGACGATGAAAACCGGAGCAAGAATTCTGGCCCTCTCTGCCCTCTCTGCCGTGCTCTTTTCGGCAAGTGCCCTGGCAAAAATCGAGGAAGGTAAACTGGTCATCTGGATCAACGGTGACAAGGGCTACAACGGTCTGGCCGAAGTGGGCAAGAAATTTGAGCAGGAGACCGGCATCAAAGTCACGGTTGAGCATCCTGACAAAATGGAAGAGAAATACCCGCAGGTGGCGGCAACCGGCGATGGCCCGGACATCATCTTCTGGGCACACGATCGCTTTGGCGGCTACGCGCAGTCGGGGCTGCTGGCGGAGATCACACCGGACGCCAGCTTCCGCGAGAAGATTTTTCCGTTCACCTGGGATGCCGTGCGCTTCGACGGCAAGCTGATTGGTTATCCGATTTCGGTGGAAGCGTTATCCCTGATCTACAACAAAAAACTGCTACCCGAACCACCGAAAACCTGGGAGGAGATTGCCGCGCTCGACAAACAGCTCCGGGCGAAGGGCAAAAGCGCGATTATGTTCAACCTGCAGGAGCCCTACTTCACCTGGCCGCTGCTGGCAGCAGGTGGCGCCTACGCGTTTAAGCTGAAAGATGGACACTACGATGTGAAGGATGTCGGGGTGGATAACGCCGGAGCGAAAGCGGGCATGCAGTTTCTGGTCGATCAGGTCAAAGCCAAAGTGCTGAATGCTGACACCGACTACTCCATTGCCGAAGCCGCCTTCAACAAAGGCGAAACCGCCATGACGATCAATGGTCCCTGGGCATGGGGCAACCTTGACAAGAGCGGTATCGACTATGGCGTCACGACACTGCCGACCCTGAAAGGTAAGCCGTCGAAAGCCTTTGTGGGTGTCCTGAGCGCCGGGATCAACGCCGCCAGCCCCAACAAAGAGCTGGCGAAGGAGTTCCTGGAAAACTATCTGCTGACCGACGCCGGACTGGATGCGGTGAACAAAGACAAACCGCTGGGAGCCGTGGCGCTGAAGTCGTTCCAGCAGACGCTTGAGAAAGATTCACGGATCGCCGCCACCATGAGCAACGCCCGTCAGGGTGACATCATGCCGAACATCCCGCAGATGGCCGCCTTCTGGTACGCCATGCGCACCGCCACCCTGAACGCACTGGGCGGTCGTCAGAGCGTCGATGCGGCGCTGAAAGATGCCCAGGCCCGCCTGAAAAAGTAACTTCCCCTTCTGCAGCCGGGCTTATGCCCGGCCTGAGTGACCGTTAAGGAAAACCGCATCATGTCAGGAAAACCGAAAACGCGCAGTCTGCTGCTTAAAGGCGTTCTCATCGGGCTCTGCTGTCTGCTGGTCGGCTATCTGCTGGTGCTGATGTACGCGCAGGGTGAATATCTGTTTGCGCTGCTGACGCTGATCCTCAGCGCGCCGGGCCTGTGGATTTATGCCAATCGTCGCGCCTATGCGTGGCGTTATGTCTATCCGGGCGTGGCGGGCATGGCGCTCTTTGTGCTGTTCCCGCTCGCCTGCACCATCGCCATTGCCTTTACCAACTACAGCAGCAGCAATCAGCTGACCTTCGAGCGGGCGCAGCAGGTGTTGCTGAGCCGATCCTTTCAGTCGGGTGAAGCGGTCAGTTTCGCTCTCTACCCGGCGGGCGACCGCTGGCAGCTGGCGCTGAACGATGGCCGGGAGAACTATCTTTCGCCGCCGTTTCAGTTCGGCGCGGAGCAGACGCTGAAAATGACGCCTGCCCCGACACCCTCAGGCGAGCGTGCGACCCTGAGAGTCATTACCACCAACCGTCAGGCACTGAGCCAGATTCAGGCAACGCTGCCGGATGGCCGTAGTTTGCGCATGAGTTCGCTGCGCCAGTTCTCCGGCACCCAGCCGCTCTATCGCGTGGGCGCAGAGGATGAACTCATCAACCAGCAAACCGGAACGCACTACCGGGCTAACCCGCAGACGGGCTTCTATCAGGGGGTGGATGCGCAGAACAACTGGCGCAACGAAACCTTAAGTCCCGGTTTCACCGTCAACACCGGCTGGAAAAACTTCGTGCGCGTCTTCACCGACGAAGGCATTCAGAAGCCGTTTCTGGCGATATTTGGCTGGACGCTCTTCTTCTCGCTGATCACCGTCGTCCTGACCGTTGCCGTGGGAATGGTACTGGCCTGTCTGGTGCAGTGGGAAGCGCTGCGGGGTAAGGCGATTTATCGGGTCATGCTGATCCTGCCTTATGCCGTCCCGGCGTTCATCTCGATCCTGATTTTCAAAGGGCTGTTCAACCAGAGCTTTGGTGAGATCAACGTCATGCTCAGCGCCCTGTTTGGGGTAAAGCCCGCCTGGTTCAGCGATCCGACGCTGGCGCGTACTATGTTGATAATCGTCAACACCTGGCTGGGCTACCCCTACATGATGATCCTCTGTATGGGGCTGCTGAAGGCCATACCGGATGACCTCTATGAAGCCTCGGCGATGGATGGTGCCGGTCCGCTGCAGAACTTCTTCCTGATTACGCTGCCGCTGCTGCTCAAGCCGCTGATGCCACTGATGATCGCCAGCTTCGCCTTTAACTTTAACAACTTCGTGCTGGTGCAGTTGCTGACCAACGGCGGGCCGGATCGTCTGGGGACGACCACCCCGGCCGGTTATACCGACCTGCTGGTGAACTACACCTGGCGCATCGCCTTTGAAGGCGGCGGCGGGCAGGACTTCGGCCTGGCGGCGGCCATTGCCACGCTGATCTTCCTGCTGGTGGGCGCGCTGGCGGTGATTAACCTGAAAGCCTCGCGGATGAAGTTCGACTAAACATCTGGCCCGGCAGGCGCAATACGGGGTCGTAAACGGGTATGCGCTGCCGGGTTCTGACCAACAAAACAGCCTGAGGGATCGGGCTCTGAGGAGTGCTTATGGCTATGGTCCAACCCAAATCGCAACGGCTGCGTCTGCTGTTCACGCATCTGCTGCTGCTGTTATTTATCGCAGCGATCCTCTTTCCGCTGCTGATGGTGATCGCGATTTCGCTGCGTGCCGGTAACTTCGCCACCGGCAGCCTGATACCGGAACAGATTTCCTGGGAGCACTGGCGGCTGGCGCTGGGCTTCAGCGTGGAACATGCGGATGGGCGGGTCACGCCGCCGCCCTTCCCGGTGCTGCTCTGGTTATGGAACTCCGTTAAGATTGCCGCCATCAGCGCACTGGGCATCGTGGCGCTCTCCACCACCTGCGCCTACGCTTTCGCCCGGATGCGCTTCGCCGGTCGAGCCAGCCTGCTGAAGGGGATGCTGATCTTCCAGATGTTCCCGGCGGTGCTGTCGCTGGTGGCGCTCTATGCCCTGTTTGACCGACTGGGCCAGTATCTGCCTTTTATCGGGCTGAATACGCACGGTGGCGTGATCTTCGCCTATCTGGGCGGCATTGCGCTGCATGTCTGGACGATCAAGGGCTATTTTGAAACGATTGACGGCTCCCTGGAAGAGGCCGCCGCGCTGGATGGCGCAACGCCGTGGCAGGCATTCCGGCTGGTGCTGCTGCCGCTGTCGGTGCCGATCCTGGCGGTGGTGTTTATTCTGGCCTTTATCGCCGCCGTGACGGAGGTGCCGGTTGCCTCGCTGCTGCTGCGCGATGTTAACAGCTACACGCTGGCGGTCGGAATGCAGCAGTATCTGAATCCGCAGAACTATCTGTGGGGCGACTTTGCCGCGGCGGCCGTGCTCTCCGCAATCCCGATTACCCTGGTGTTCCTGCTGGCGCAGCGCTGGCTGGTAAGCGGTTTAACCGCGGGCGGGGTGAAAGGCTAAACGATCATCATTGTGCATTGCCACTGCTTACACAACGTCTGTTGTGGTTGAATGATTCGGCGGCCTGCGGGCCGCCTTTTTTCATTTATGGCTTTTCCGGCAGATGGCAGCCCCTCACCAGCGCCACGATCAGGGCCGTCAGCGCCTGCTGACCGTCTGCCTGAGCGATATCGCCGCGGGCGACCGCACCGGCGATGCCATCCGCGGCCCCCAGCAGGCCCCACATTCCGGCTTCCGGGATCCCCGCGCTGCCGGTAAAAGGCGCAAACCAGCCCTGGCAGCGACGGATAAAGTCGAGCTGATAGTGGCACCTGACCGCAGCCAGCTCCGGCGAGGTGCTGAGCGCGGAGAGCAGCTCCGGGATCTCCCTGCCCTCCGTCATCACACAATCCACATAACAGGCCGCCAGCACTTCCGCTTTCTGCTCTACGCTCATCGGCGCGGCCTGCATGGCGGCCTCCATGCGCTCGGTCTGACGGCGGTCGAAATCGTCATACAGCGCGGCCAGCAGCCCGTGACGGGTGGTGAAGTGATCATAAACCACCGGCTTGCTGACGCCCGCCGCCTCGCCAACCCGTGCCAGCGTCAGCGCCTCACTTCCTTCGGCCTGCATGATCTGCCATGCCACATCGGCTAACTGCCTGCGCCTGGCTTCGCGGGAGAGGCGTTTACGGGCCGGTTTTTCTGCGCTCATCGGGTGTCCTGAGAGGGAAAGAGTTGCTGGCCCAGTTGCCGGGCCAGCCGGTAATGGGACTCAGGATACCCCTCATCGCCCGTCAGTAACAGTTCGCTGGTGACAACCGGCGCGCCGCAGTAGCCGAAGATGCCCTGCTCGATCTGATTTCGCATGCTGGCGAAATAGCCGCGCCGCAGATACGTCCGGGTGTCTGCCGCGCCGATAGCGATAAGGTGTACCGGGATATGCCCAAGCCGTTTCACGATCCGGCCCTCCTGTTCGCTGAAGGCCCAGCCCTGAATAAAGACCCGATCGATCCAGCCTTTCAGCTGTGCTGGAAAAGACCACCAGTAGATGGGGTAAACCAGCACCAGCGCATCAGCCCGATCGAGACGCTGCTGCTCCGCCAGCACATCGGCAGGCGTGCCGGCCTCGCCGTTGAAACGGCGATGGTCATCGAGGGTAAAACGGGGGTCGAAACCCTCTGCCGTCAGATCCGCGCGTTCCACGGTATGCTGCCCGGTCGCCATAATGCCCTGCGCCAGTTGGTCCGCCACGCGGTGGGTATGCGCCTCATGATGAGGATGAGAAGTTACCAGTAATGCCTGCATCGTCGTCACCCTACCTGCTTCACCATTAAGTTAATAAAGGTAAGTTACTAATGGTAGGTTAGCAAGTGGCGGTGATTAATAATCCTGCAAAACGCATCTGCTGTTAAAGGGTGGCGGGGGCATACAACTGAGGACAGCGGAAAAGCGGAGCGGCCGGATTCACCGCCTGGCGGATCACCCTTCCGGCCGTTGTATTAAACGTCGCGGGTCTGCCCGCATCACGGGGCGGTCAGCGGCGATAAGCCAGCGAACGTACCAGCCGGTCGCCGAGTTTCTGGATCAGCATCACCAGCGCCAGCAGCAAGACAATGGTGGCCGCCATAATTTGATTGTCGAAGCGCTGGTAGCCGTAGCGAATCGCCAGATCGCCCAGCCCCCCGCCACCGACCACGCCCGCCATCGCCGAGAAGCCAATCAGCATCACGATTGTCAGGGTGATCCCCGCCACCAGCGCGGGCAGCGCTTCCGGCAGCAGCACGCGGCTGACGATATGCCACAGCGTGCCGCCCATCGACACCACCGCCTCTATGCGGCCACGATCGACCTCATCCAGCGCGTTCTCGACGATGCGGGCAAAAAAGGGAAAGGCACCCAGCGTAATCGGCACGATCGCGGCGGTACTGCCCAGCGTAGTGCCGACCAGCAGTCGGGTAACGGGGATCAGCGCGATCAGCAGCACCACAAACGGCAGGGCGCGACCGGTGTTGACCAGGGTGTTCAGCAGCAGCGCGATCGCGCGATTCGGCAGCAGGCCCTGCGGCCGGGTCAGAAACAGCAGCACACCCACCGGCAGCCCTATCGCGACCGTGAACAGCGCCGCCATCAGCACCATGTAGAGCGTCTCGCCTGTGGCGTTGAGGAGCAGTGCCTGGAACCGATCAAGACTCATGCTACGCATCGGGTCATCGCCTCTCGCTGATATTTTTCGATAAACGCCCGATCCGCTTCGCCATCCTTCAGCAGCATTGCGCGCAGGCGTCCCTCCTGGCGGCCCATGATCTGGCTCAGGCTGCCGCTCTCCACCAGCCGGCCATGCTCCAGCAGCGCCGCGCCATGACAGATGCGCTTCACCACCGCCATCTCATGGGTGATCATCACAATCGTAATGTTGAGCTGCTGCTGAATATCGGCCAGCAGATCGAGAATCGCGGTGGTGGTTTCAGGATCCAGTGCGCTGGTCGCCTCGTCGCACAGCAGATAACGGGGACGGGCAGCCAGCGCGCGGGCGATGCCGACGCGCTGCTTCTGTCCACCGGAGAGCTGTGACGGCCAGGCTGCCGCAAAATCATCCAGCCCCACCCGCGTCAGTAACGCGGCGACCCGATCACGACGCTGCCTGGCCGGCACCCCGGCGATTTCCAGTGCCAGGTCGATGTTGTCATGGACGTTGCGGGAATGGAGCAGGTTGAAGTGCTGAAAGATCATGCCCATCTGCTGCCGCTGCTGACGCAGCTGCGCCAGGTTCATCGCCGCAAGATCCTGCCCGTCAATCTCGATCCGGCCCGAAGAGGGATGCTCCAGCCGGTTCAGGCAGCGCAGCAGGGTACTTTTGCCCGCGCCGCTCCGGCCCAGAATGCCGAAGATGGTGCCCTCTTCGATGGTCAGCGAGATGTCGTCCAGGGCTGGCGCAGGCGCGCCAGCATACTGTTTATGCAGATGACGGATGTTAATCATGCTGCGGGTCCGCAACCGGGATCACAGAGCCCTGGTAGGTTTTGCGGATAAACGCCGCCACCTGCGGCGAACGCAGATCGTTCGCCAGCTGAACAACACGCGGATCTTTCTCCAGCGCCGGCGTGGTCACCAGCAGGTTGGCGTAAGGGTTATGGGCCGCGGATTCCAGCCCCAGCGCATCTTTGGCCGGGTTCAGCCCCGCCTCCAGCGCGTAGTTGCCGTTGATGATGGCGGCATCCACATCATCCAGCGAACGGGGTATCTGGGGAGACTCGATCTCAACGATCTTCACCTTTTTCGGGTTGTCGCTGATATCTTTCGGCGTGAACAGCGTCGAACCCGCCTCGCCTTTGGCGTTGAGCTTAATCACCCCTTTGTCCTGCAGCAGCCAGAGCGCGCGGCTAAGGTTGGTGGTGTTATTCGGAACGGCGATGCTCGCCCCTTCAGGCAGCGCTGCCAGCGATTTCACCTTGTGCGAATAGATGCCCAGCGGCTCGATGTGGACGCTGGCCACCACGGCAAAGGTTTTGCCCAGCGCCTTTTCCTGATCTTTCAGGTAAGGCAGATGCTGGAAGTAGTTGGCATCCACATCACCGGCGGCCAGCAGTTCATTGGCGTTCACGCCGTTGCTCAGCTCGACAATTTTTATATCCAGTTTCGGGTCCAGGGTTTTGACATACTCCAGGATCTCCGCGTGCGGCAGCGGGTCAGCGGCGACACGCAGCGGAGCGGCCTGTAAATTCTGTGCAATCAGCAGTGAAAGACCGGCCAGAACCAGTAAGGGCTTCTTCATCATCATTTATCTCTTATCGTTATAAAGGTGGGTGATCAGTGCGTGTTGTGCTCAGCATAAAATCGCCGGGCGACGTCGGGATGCGAACGCAGACGGCCTTTGAGGTAGTTCCAGCCCACTTCACGCAGCAACGGATTGAGCGGATCGCTACTCGGTCCCTGAGCCAGCGCCGCCAGCTGCGGCGGAAGCTGATAGATCGGCACCACGGTATCGAGCTGGGCGCCCAGGAAGAAGGCGATGGATAAGCGTTCACTGTTCTGCTGCGGCGACACCACACGATGCACGGTGGCGCGCAGATAGCCGTTGGTCGCCAGCTCCAGCAGCTCGCCGATGTTGACCACAAAGGCGCCGGGGCGCGGAGAGGCATCGATCCAGCGGTCCGGCGCCACCTCAACCTGTAACCCCGGCTGGTCATCCTGCAGTAACAGCGTCAGGAAACCTGAGTCTTTGTGCGCGCCAACACCCTGGCGCGATTCGCCCCCGGTGCGGCCCGGATAACGGATCAGTTTGATATGCTCATTGGGATAGTCGCCGTACAGGTTATCGAAGGCGTTGCGCGGCAGATCCAGCGCTTCGGCAAACGCGCGCAGCAGTTCCAGCGCCACCGCGGTCATCTGCGCCTGCCAGCGCGTCACCACCGTCTGCAGTTCCGGCAAGGCCGGTGGCCACTGGTTCGGCCCCTGCATCCGTTGCCAGGCGGGTGAATCGGCGGTCACCGGCAGGGCTTCGCGATCGGCACCAATATCAAACTGCTCGCGAAAGTCGGGCTGGCTGCGGGTGATTTCCACACCGGCCAGGTTATAGCCACGAAAATGGGGAGAGTTCGCCATCGCCACAGCGTCTTTATCTGCCTGTGGCAGCGCAAAGAATTGCCGCGAAACCTGCTGCACCGCATCGGACAGCTCGCGGTCAACGCCGTGATTGATCAGATAGAAGAAGCCGACATCACGCGCAGCCTGGCTTAATGTTTCCAGAACGCGCTGTTTCTGTTGCTGACTTCCCGACAATAACGCGAAATCGATAACCGGCAAGGCTGCCGGGGGTAATGTGCTCATAATTAACACTCTGCTGGCATGGAATGGTTTTACATTGCCATTTCAGTTTTGCGTTAACTACCAACTAATCCTGCTATGGATATGCGGCGAATGGATATATCCCACCCTGTCTCTGGCTCTCACCCGCAGATTACGCTGCCTGCAGATTGATAATGCGCTCAATAGTGACGTTGTCACATCAGGGCCTGATGAGATTCTCTAAAACCTTTAAAATGGGTGCCCCATAGCCAGCCGTTTTCAGCAGCTAAATGGAGTTCCACAAGCAGAGCCTGCTGCTTTTGTCAGCAAAAGTAGTTTTTCCGGCTGAAAACTTGCAAAACCTTACATTCGTAGTCTATGGTTTACCGGTTGCGGTTACTGCCGCTTCACTTACATTTTTCGGCTTCTTATAGCTTTCATTTCCACTGTTTCTGAACACTGTTTGCGGCTGCGAAAGCTATAAGACTCCTTTACTGATGCACCTGAGGAGAATATGGACACCAGAAACTCATCGTCTGAACACCCAAAGAAACATTTCTGGAACAGGAAGCCTAAAGAGCTGACTGTGGATGACATTACCGTGATTGATAACGACATGCTGAAGCGTGCGGTTGGCGCGGCCGCTCTCGGTAATGCGATGGAATGGTTCGACTTCGGTGTCTACAGCTATCTCGCCGTCATTATCGGCAAAGTCTTTTTCCCCGATGCCAATAATGCGGTGCAGCTGATCGCCACCTTTGGCACCTTCGCCGCCGCCTTCCTGGTGCGCCCGATTGGTGGCCTGGTCTTTGGTCCGCTGGGGGATCGCATCGGCCGACAGAAAGTGCTGGCAATGACAATGATTATGATGTCGATCGGCACCTTCTGTATCGGGCTGATCCCGGCCTACTCATCGATTGGCATCATGGCACCGATTCTGTTGCTGGTGGCACGCCTGGTTCAGGGCTTCTCCACCGGCGGGGAATATGGGGGTGCAGCGACCTTTATCGCGGAGTACTCCACCGATAAACGCCGTGGCTTTATGGGCAGCTTCCTGGAGTTCGGCACCATTGGCGGCTACCTGCTGGGTGCCAGCCTGGTGACAGTTATGACAACTGTGATATCGAATGAGGCGATGATGTCCTGGGGCTGGCGCGTGCCGTTCTTTATCGCCGCGCCGCTGGGCCTGTTCGGGCTCTATGTGCGACTGAAACTGGAAGAGACCCCGGCGTTCCAGCAGCACATGGAAAAGCAGGAAGCGCTGGAGCAGAGCAAACCGCGTCTGACGCTGATGCAGATGTTAAGCAAATATCGCGCCCCGATGCTGAAATGTATTGGCCTGGTGCTGCTGTTTAACGTCTCCAACTACATGCTGACCTCTTACATGCCGAGCTACCTGACCGGTGTGCTGGGCCTGCCTGAGCTGAGCGGTCTGCTGCTGGTGATGGTCGCGATGTTCGTGATGATGCCGCTGACGCTGCTGTGGGGTCGCTGGACTGACCGCATCGGTCGTCGTCCGGTCATCGGTTTCGGTGCTGTGGGGCTGATCCTGCTGGCTATCCCGAGCTTTATGCTGATCGGCTCCGGTAATATGTGGGCCGTCTTTGGTGGCCTGCTGATCCTGGGCGTGCTGCATACCTGCTTCAGCGGCACGATGCCGTCGACGCTGCCTGCACTGTTTACCACCGACATCCGTTACAGCGCCCTGGCGATCGGCTTTAACCTCTCGGTGTCGCTGTTTGGCGGCACGACGCCGCTGATTACCGCCTGGCTGGTGGATACGACCAAAAACACCATGATGCCAGCCTACTATATGATGGGCGCGGGCATTATCGGTCTGCTGACTATCCTCACGGTGCGTGAGACGGCCCGCCAGCCGCTGACCGGCTCATCCCCGGCGGTGGCGACCAAAGCGGAGGCGCATCGTCTGATCGACAAGCTGCGCAAGCGCAACAAGCCCGCCGCCACACCGGCAAAATAACGCTTCCGACACCCTGCTCTGCAGGGTGTTTTTTTATCACTTAACCGCCCGGTCGGGTGACCGCATTTAACTGCCGGAAGCGCGCCACTTTTGCCCGATTGCCACACAGCGCCATGCTGCACCAGCGTCGGCGATGCGCTTTAGTCCGGTCGTAAAACCAGAGCGTGCAGGCAGGATGCTCACAGGCACGTACCCTGCTGAAATCCGCCTGGGTCAGCAGCTGCGCGGCCTGCTCCGCCACCTGGCCCAGCCGCTGCACCACATTCTGACCCGCGTAGATTCGCCTGATCTGCCAGACACCCTGCTCTTCACTGAGCTGCAGATGACTGGTGGCCTGCTTCAGCCAGCCATTCAGCGCCTGCCAGTCCACGCGCTCACCCGCTTTCTGCTGCTGCACACTGTCACTAATAAGCTGGCGTAACTGCCGCGCGGCCTGTAACAGCGCACCTTCGGCTTCTTCTGATGCCGGGTCTTCGGATGCCAGTCCGGCCTGCGTCAGCCAGGCTTCCACGTCCCAATCGCTTTGCCAGAAATCGTGCGGCGCGCCCTCAACGATGGCCTGGGTGTTGATGAAATCCAGCGCCGGATGATCGGCCAGAAACCAGGGTCCCTGGCTGCTGTGCGCCTGCGTGTCACTCATGTTACTGCCTCCTCTCATCATGCGGTTCCGGGTTGGCGCCTGCCTTTCAATCCCGATCTTAGCAGGTAACCCGGTTCATGTAACCTCTATAAATTGATTTGACAGGTTACAGCAGGACAACCTACTCTGCTGGCGTAACCTTTTAAATTTAATTTTACCAGTTACAGGAATCTTCTATGAACGCACACTCTGTTTCATACCGCTATCAGCAGGCTGACGGCGTCAACGTTTTCTACCGCGAAGCGGGCGATCCTTCCCTGCCGGTGCTGCTGCTGCTGCATGGCTTTCCCGCCTCATCACATCAGTTCCGGAATCTGATCCCGCTTCTGGCCGACAAATTTCACCTCATCGCCCCCGATTTACCGGGCTTTGGTTTCACTGAGGTCCCCGCTGACCGTCACTATTCATGGACATTTGATGCGCTCGGCCAGACGCTGACCGCGTTTGTCGATGCGCTGGGGCTGACGCGTTATGCGATGTATCTCTTTGACTATGGCGCACCGGCGGGCCTGCGGCTGGCGCTGGCCTATCCCGATCGCGTGACCGGATTGATTTCGCAGAACGGCAACGCCTATCTGGAGGGACTGGGTGAGGCCTGGGCGCCGGTGCGTGCCTTGTGGGCGGACCCCGGCGAAGCGAACGCTCAGGTGGTCCGTGACACTATTCTGACGGCGGAAGGGGTAAAATGGCAGTATCTGCACGGCGTCAGCGATCCGCAGCAGGTCGCGCCGGAAACTTACACGCTGGACACGCTGCTGATGGCACGCCCCGGCAACAAGGAGATTCAGCTGGCCCTGTTTCTGGATTACGCCAGCAATCTGGAACGCTATCCTGCGTTTCAGGCATTCTTCCGCCAGCATCAGGTTCCGACACTGGTGATCTGGGGCAGGCACGATCCCTTCTTCATTCCAGCGGGCGCAGCCGCCTGGCAGCGTGATAATCCGCAGGCGGAGGTTGAACTGCTCGACAGCGGGCATTTTGCGCTGGAGACGCACACCGACGCTATCGCGGCGCGGATACGGGATCGGTTCAGCGCAGAGTAAGGCAATGGGCAGAGGCAGGCGGCTGCCTCTGCGGGTTTGTTGCTATTCGTTACTGAAACGGCCGACCGTGCTGGCCGCACCCAGCGCGTGACCCTTAAGCTGTGAAATCAGCTCTGTCTGAGTCAGGCCCGCTTTCAGCTGACCCACGGGCAGATCGGTGGCGATCAGCACGAAGTTATAGTGATGCAGGCCGCTGCCTGCTGGCGGGCAGGGCCCGTAGTAGTGCAGCGTGCCGGGACTGTTTTTGCCACCGGTATAGTCTCTGCCCTGCGTCAGCGCACCCTGGGCAAACGACGAGCGGCTGGCAGGAATGTTATATGCCACCATATGTGTGACTCCCAGCCCTTTCGCCCCGACCGGATCGGTCATCAGCAGCGCCAGGCTGCGGGTGCCGGACGGAACGGCAGACCAGTTAAGTTCGGGAGAGACGTTCTCACCGGTACAGGCAGGATTACTTTTATTGGCTCCGGCAAACTTCTTATCCAGTAGCGCATTGTCACTGAAGTCTTTTGACTGCAAGGTAAAGACCGACGCTGCCAGTGTGGTCACGGGCAACGCTGCCAGTATCGTCGCGCAGAGTAATTTTTTCACCAGCTACTCCTTTTCAGATTAACCCGGACAGTCACGTCCGTGCGGATTGTGTCGCAGCCTGCTTACTATAACGGCTTTCATGCCGCAGGCCCGGCGGCGCCCCTGTTTCATGAGGAGTAAACGCCAAATCTATGATCGTCGTCGCGCTCAGCCAGTCACCAGGCTGCATGAAACTGCGCCGGTCAGCGGGTCAGGGACCGGCCCGTTTCCTGCCCTGAAATGCCTGAATTTCAGAGCTGCTTCAGCGCCGCGAAGACCCGGGCAACTGCGACCGCTCCCGGATCCGGCACGCCGTTGAGGCTGGCGCTGTTGAGATAAGAGGAGCGCCCCGCGTTCGCCTTCCCCATCCCGGCGGTGGCGTCACTGCCCTGCTGTGCCGCTTCGGCCGCCGTCGCCAGCGATTTACCCGCCACCAGCGCCTCAATCGCGGGCTGCAGCGCATCGATCATCGTACGATCGCCCTGGCGTGCACCGCCATACTGCTTCATTTTTTCCAGCCCCTGCTTCAACGCCAGCGGCAGCGTATCCCCTTCGGCCAGTTGCTGAGCCGCCGCAGTGAAAAAGATCGCCATCAGCACGCCGCTGGAGCCGCCCATGACCGTCGCCAGGCGTTCACCGACAAGCGCCAGCAAATCGGGTAGGGCATTCAGGGGCAGTTGATGATCCGCACATTCGCGCTGGATCTGACGTGCACCGACCGCAAAGGTGGAGCCGGTGTCGCCATCGCCCACCTGAGCATCCAGTCTGTTCAGCTCGCTTTCGCTGGCAATCAGGGTGTCGCAGATAGCGTTAACCATCGCCGCCACCCCGGAATTATCGGAGGGTTGCGCAGGCTGTGCGCTGGCCTCACGGGTGACCACCACAGGCGCCAGCGGCGCAATCTTCACGGCGTTAACCCAGCCGGTGACCTCGACCGGCGCACAGATCGCCTCCTCCAGCTGCGGGGTCAGCGTCATACGGGTCACGGAAAAGCCTTTCATATCCAGCGCGGTCATCAGCGGGGCCGGGCCAATCAGATAGTCGCACTGCTGGCTGAGCGGCGAGGCGATCAGGTCCCGCGTCACCAGACTCATCTCCAGTGCCGACATGCCGCCAAGATTATTGAGCAGCAGCGCACATCGCTGATCGTTATCCGGCATCACCTTCTCCAGCAGATGCTGCACAATCTGCTGTGCATTCTGCGTCTGCATGACATCCACGCCCGGTTCGCCATGGATCCCCAGCCCCATTTCAACGCTGCCCTCGGGTACGCGCTGACCACTCTCTTCATCCGGCAGATGACAGCCGGAGAGCGCCACGCCCATAGTGGCAATGGCCTGGCTGGCGGCCTCGGCCGCCCCGGTGACCGCCGTGAGATCGTCACCGCGCTCTGCGACAAAACCCGCCACTTTGTGCACCAGCAATGTTCCCGCGACACCGCGCGGCTGCGGATTGTCGGGCAGCGCCACGTCATCCCCGACAATCACCATATTGACGCGGAAGCCCGCTTTGCGGGCTTTCTCGGCCGCCAGACCAAAGTTGAGCCGGTCGCCGGTATAGTTTTTTACGATCAGCAGGCATCCCGCCTCACCGGTCAGGTGAATGATGGCGTTATAAACGGCGTCAACGCTGGGCGAGGCAAACACATCGCCACAGACGGCCGCCGTCAGCATCCCCTTACCAATGAAGCCGACGTGGGCCGGTTCATGGCCGGAGCCACCCCCGGAGATCAGGGCAACCTGCTGCTTCTGCCAGTCACGCCGCATTACGATACGAATAGCGGGATCGACCTGCAGCCGGACCAGGTTTTGCCACGGGCTGGCGTAGATCATGCCATCTAACGCGCTGTCGACGAGCTCATCCTTTTTATTCATTACGAATCGGGTCATCTCTTTTTTTCCTTACAGGCATTTCGGGTAACAGATAAACCAGTGTTGCACACCTCTGGCAACAGTGAGACATCGGCGTCTGGCGATCGTCTGCTGAGCGGTCTGCCGGGCAGCGCCTGGTGTAGACAATTTTTCTCTGATCCATTGATTTTCATCAAATCTCTTTACCGGAAACTGAGAGGTTATGCGCAGAAGCTGAATGGGTAATGGCAGAGGGTAAAAATTCATTTACTGACAGAGGATGTTTTTATGACCCAACGTATGATTCTGAATGAAACGGCCTGGTTTGGTGCAGGCTCGCTGCGCCATTTACCGGAAGAGGTCAGACGTCGTGGGATGCGAAAAGCCCTGATCGTTACGGATAAAGCGCTGGCAGCCGCCGGGGTGCTGAAACGGGTAACCGACCTGCTGACCGCCCATCAGCTTGCGTGGGCGGTTTATGATGCGGTCGTGCCTAATCCGACGATCCGCACGGTACAGCAGGGTGTGGCCGCGTTCAGAGAGGCCGGAGCCGACTACCTGATCGCTGTCGGCGGCGGCTCACCCCAGGATACCAGTAAGGCGATCGGCATTATTATCACTAACCCCGAATTTGAAGATGTGCGCAGTCTGGAGGGCGTCGCCCCTACCCGCTATCCGGCCGTCCCGATTATCGCGCTCCCCACGACGGCAGGCACGGCCGCAGAGGTGACGATCAATTATGTGATTACTGACGAAGAGAATCGCCGCAAGTTCGTCTGTGTCGATCCGCACAGTATCCCAAAAGTCGCGATTATTGATGCGGAGATGATGGTGACGATGCCCGCATCGCTCAGGGCAGCCACCGGGATCGACGCTCTGACGCATGCGATTGAGGGATACCTCACACGGAACGCCTGGGCGATGACCGATATGCTGCACCTCAAAGCGATCAGGATTATCAGTCAGTCGCTGCGTGGAGCGGTAGCAGGAGAGCTGGAATCAGCCGAACAGATGGCGCTGGGACAGTATGTAGCCGGGATGGGCTTTTCCAATGTCGGCCTGGGGCTGGTGCATGGCATGGCCCACCCGCTGGGTGCCTTTTACAACGTTCCACACGGCGTGGCGAATGCCATTCTGCTGCCTCAGGTAATGGCCTGGAACGCCCCCTGCACAGGCGAAAAATATCGCCATATCGCCCACGCCATGGGCGTAAAACAGGCCGATTCGCTGCCGCTGGCGCAGGCACGGGATGCCGCTGTCGGCGCGGTACGCCAGCTCTGTCACGATGTGGGCATCCCCCGTTCGCTGCGCGATGTCGGCTTACAGGAGGCGGATATTCCTGCGCTGGCGCAGGCGGCGCTGGACGATGTCTGCACCGGCGGTAACCCACGCACGCCCGACCTGGCGGCCGTCATGGCGCTCTACCGTCAGAGCTGAACCTGCGCTGACCGACTCAGGCCCGCCCGGGCGGGCTTTCTTTACTCTTTCGAACGGGTAATTCGCCACAGGTAACCCGGCGGGGATAGCGCCAGCCGCAACGGTTTCAGAAGCATTAAGCCGGGAGTTTTCAGCCTGAAATCGCCCAGGTCAGACGCAGCGCATTCCTGCACTTCACGCCCCCCTTTCTTCCTGATTTCTTTAGATGCTAAACCTCTGTCCCCTTGATCTGGATCACAAAAATCCGCATCATGCGCAGCAAAACCTGACTGACGCTGCGGAGAGCCCGATGACACTGTACCAGGGTATGCTGATTTTTTATGCCGTTGTTGCACTGTTCGCTACGCTAATTACCTTCTTTATTGCCAAAGATAAGCTGAGCATCAAACTGCTCAGCGCCTTTTTAGTCGGTGCCACCTGGCCGATGAGCTTCCCCGTGGCGCTGATGTTTGCGCTGTTTTAATTGACATAATTCACTTTTCGACCAGACTCAGGCAGACGTCCCTGACCTGCACGCTGCGATCACCGACGCGATTCTCTTACAAAAGGGTATATAAGGAGCGGTGATGCGTATTCTCAGTGCGATGATGCTGGTTTCCCTTCTCAGTGCCTGTAGTGCGCCGTGGCACGCTGAAAAGCCGGTGCCGGCAGCCGAAACCCGGCAACAGACCTGTCAGCCAGGTTCCACGACCAGCCAGAACGACTGTGGTCACTTTCCCGAACCCGAATTCCACTAACGGTCATATTGTGACTTCTGTTGCAGGATCGATTTTGTGCTATTTCATCGCATAACAAGGCTTTACACTCCGCCAGCCGGTCAGTAAAGTAGCGCCCAGACATCAACTCTGATGCGTAAGCGTTAACGTCAACCAACGCCCCCGCAGCACTGCTGCCTGTGATGATCCCTGCCATGATGCCTGAACAGCACTCAGCCCGACCTCATGCTGCGTTTTCCAGCGCCTCTTTTTTCTTATTCGTTCTGCTTCTCACCGCGGCCAATCTGCGGGCACCGATTACCGTCACCGGACCGGTTTTGCCGGATATCCGTCAGACGTTCGGACTTAGCGCCGGGGAAGCCGGTCTGTTTAACTTTATTCCGTTAATGCTGTTCGCCCTGCTCGCGCCACCGGCCGCCTGGCTGGGCAACCGGATCGGCCTGATGCGCAGTCTGTGGGGCGCACTCAGCCTGATCACTGCCGGTTCGCTGTTGCGCTGGCTACCAGCCGAAGCGGCACTGTGGAGCGGCACGCTGCTGCTCAGCGCAGGCATCGCCGCCGCAAACGTACTGCTGCCACCGCTGATTAAACGCGACTTTACCGCGCACACCGCGCGCTACATCGGCCTGTATGCCGCCACGATGTCGATTACCGCCAGCCTGGCCTCCGGCATCGCCGTGCCGCTGAGTCAGATTTCAGCGGCGGGCTGGCGGCTCTCACTGGTGGTCTGGGCACTGCCCGGGCTGGTAGCCCTGTTCGCCTGGCTGCCGCTGTTACGTCAGCCTCAGCCTGCCTTAGCCTCTTCAGAGGCATCGATCCCACACCGTCATCCCTGGCGCTCAGCGGGCGGCTGGCATATTGCCCTGTTTATGGCGCTGCAGTCGCTGGCGTTTTATACCCTGATCGACTGGTTTACCCTGTTTGCTCAGGACAAGGGGTTCAGTCAGGCGCAGGCTGGCTGGCTGCTGTTCTGGTATCAGGCAGTCGCGATCGTCGCTAACCTGGGATGTATGGTGGCGCTGAAGCGGCTAAAAGATGCCCGGATCACCGCATTCGTCGCGTCATCAGCGATTTTTCTCGGTCTGCTGGGCTTACTGCTTCAGCCGCAGTGGGCTATCGTCTGGCTGACCCTGGCCGGGCTGGGTGCAGGCGCCTCACTGGTGCTCTGCCTCTCGCTGTTTAACCTGCGTGCAGCCAGCCATCGCCAGGCCTCGCAGCTGTCCGGCATGGCGCAGTGTGTAGGCTATGCGCTGGCGGCGCTCGGGCCACTCTTTTTTGGCGTACTGCATGAGCAGAGCGGGAGCTGGACGCTGCCCTTCGGTATGCTGACGCTGCTGAGCCTGCTACAGATGCTGCTGGCACCGCTGGCCGCGCAGTCAAAGCCGATCAGCTAAGAGCGGCCCGCTGCTCATACTTAATAAGTGGCCGTTCGCTGATGCGTGGCATCGCGGGCTGCCCGAAACCGACAGGAGAACGCTGTGTGTCTGAACTGAATAATGCTCTGCTGCAGGAGGTACTCGATCAGGTGCGTCCGCTGGTACATCAGGGGAAAGTGGCGAACTACATCCCTGCCCTGGCGGATGTAGCGGCTGACAATCTGGCCATTGCGGTCTGCCTGCGGGATGGCACGCTCTTTCAGGCGGGCGATGCTGAAACGCGCTTCTCCATTCAGTCGATCTCTAAGGCGCTGTCGCTGACGGTGGCGCTGACCCGCTATGACGACAGTGAAATCTGGCAGCGGGTTGGCAAAGAGCCGTCCGGTCAGCCCTTTAATTCGCTGGTGCAGCTGGAGCTGGAACAGGGCAAACCGCGCAATCCCTTTATCAATGCGGGTGCGCTGGTGATCTGCGATCTGCTGGAAACCCGCCTGACCGCGCCGCGCCAGCGGATGCTGGAGATCGTCAGGCAACTGAGTCAGCAGCCTGATATCCACTATGACCGCCATGTTGCCCGCTCTGAGTTCGAGCACTCTGCGCGCAATGCTGCGATCGCCTGGCTGATGAAATCCTTTGGGAATTTCGATAACGATGTCACCAGCGTGATGCAGACCTATTTCCACTACTGCTCGCTCTCGATGAACTGCGTAGAGCTGGCGCGAACCTTTATCTATCTGGCAAATCAGGGCAGAACGCTGGATGGCAGCGAGATGATCACCCCGCGTCAGGCGCGCCAGATCAACGCGCTGATGATCACCAGCGGCATGTATGATGGCGCAGGGGAGTTTGCATGGCGGGTCGGCATGCCGGCGAAGTCCGGCGTAGGCGGAGGGATAATTGCCATCATACCGGGTGAGATGAGCATTGCCGTCTGGTCGCCAGGACTCGACAGCGCAGGAAACTCCCTGGCGGGCACCGCGGCGCTGGAATTACTGACCGAAAAGCTGGGTCGTTCGATATTCTGAGGCTGGCCGGGCCTGATCCGCGCGTCACGGCGCGAAAGGGTGTCCGTCAGCGATGCGGGCTGCCGCCCGCCGCTGTAAACGCAGAGTAAGGCGGCCATAACCGCCCTGTTTCCGCGATGAGGCTTAGTGTTCGATCTGCGCTAAATCACATTCTTTAAGTCCGGTCAGCTTTCAGAACGGTAAGGCGATCCACGCCGTTCTGCAGCATGGCCTGGGCAATTCTCAGCGCGGCTCTGCGCTCGCCTATCTGCTCAAGCTGTTGTGCAATAGTCATCAGTGCATCTCCATGTTGTGGCACATGGCGTGCCAGCTCGCGAACAAAAGCTCGGGCGTCATCCGTTTCACCCGCCTGCACAATATAGTGTACCAGCGAAACTATCTGCGATGAAGAGTGGTAGCCCATCCGCAAAACGGCGATCAGCCTGTCCATCAGTTCCGCCAGATCGCGCTGGCGGATATGCTTCTGTAACAGGCTCAGCGCGGCCATCCGGCGATGTTGCATGATTTCATCGTCCGGGATGATCGTCACATCCACCAGCGGAAAACTGCGGCTGTAAAGGCTGCCTGCCAGCCGCGCATCGTCGAACTCATCCAGCCAGCGGGTGGAATAGGGATAGGGTGAGCGGCGGCCAGCGTAGCAGAGCATGGGGATCACCAGCGGCAGTCTCTTTTGCCCCCTTTCCAGATGGCGCTGCATGGCCGCAATCGCATAACGCATCAAACGAAAGGCCATGTGCCTGTCTGGCACAGACTGATGCTCAATCAGGACATGGATATAACCTTCACCCGCCGTGGTTTTCAGACTGTAGAGCACATCGCTGAAATAGTGCCGCAGATCCGTTTCGACAAATGAGCCTGACTCCAGTGTCAGTGTGCTGAGGTCACAGATTTCCCGTAACTCCGGCGGCTGATGCAGCGTCATAAAGTCGCGGGCGATTTCCGGCTGCGTCAGAAACTGCCGGAAGGTTGCATGATGCGGTGTGAGTGTTCCCTCTCTTTTTTTCATCGGCCTGAATCCCTTCTCTCTCCCGCGATAGCGTGACCGCCCCGAACAGCGCGACATCCTGATATGCCGATCCCCGATCGGTAGTAAGCCAACCCCAGGGTCGATAAACCGTCCTGACGGTGACTGTTTGCCTCAGCGGGAAACAGACAGAACCAGGCAGCGTCAACCAGATAATCAGAATCCGCGATGGCTCCCGCCTGAACAGGCTCTCTGCTTAATAGCCAGATTCACTTGCACGGTAAAAGAGTCTGACTGAATTTTTCGAGACGCGCCGGAAAATAAAAGAGAGGTGGGAGTGATCTGCCCGGCGCACGAGGCAGGAGAGGTGATGCCTGCCAGGGCGTGATCCTGCCGCCTGGCAGGCAGCGCCGGGCCGTAACTGTCATTCCACAATTTGCGCGTCTGACTCAGCTCACGAGATTCACGGGCTGGCCCTGAACAAAAGCGGCGATATTGGTCATCACGCCCGACACCAGGTTCTCCACCCCGCTGCGGCTCGCCCAGGCGATGTGTGGCGTCAGCAGCAGCGTCGGCAGGTCGGCCAGCAGCGGATTATCCGCTGCGGGTGGTTCGCTGCTCAGCACATCCAGCGCCGCGCCGCCAATTACCCCCTGCTTTAACGCCGCCGCGAGATCGTCCTCATTGATCAGCCCGCCACGCGCGGTGTTAATCAGTTGCGCGTGAGGTTTCATCTGACTCAGCACCTCCCAGTCGATCAGCTGCCGGGTCTGTTCGCTCAGCGGACAGTGCAGTGATATAATATCGCTGGTCGCCAGCATCTGTTCAAAGCTGACGTAACCCTCGCGTATCCGGTCACTGCCTTTACGCTCGGCGTACTGCACCTGCATCCCCAGCGCCTGCGCCAGCTGTCCGACCGCCTGACCGATATCGCCTTTCCCGACGATCCCCAGCGTGGCGCCCGCGATATCCTGAATCGGCTGACGATGCAGGCAGAAATGGGAAGCCTGCGGCCAGTCGGTGCGGGTGTTCAGGGTATAGGTCATCAGCTGACGGCGCAGGGCGAAAATCGCCGCAATTACGGACTCGGCGACGCTCTGCGTGGAGTAACCCGGCACGTTACTGACCAGGATACCGCGCGCGCGACAGGCATCGAGATCGATGCAGTCGTAGCCGGTAGCCGCCACGCAGATGAAACGCAGCCCGGGCAGTTGGTCCAGCATATCGGCCCGCAGCGCCACCTTATTGGTGATCGCCACCGTCGCACCGGCCAGCGCGGCGACGACATCACTGGCTGAGGTCTGCGGGCGAATTACCCAGTCGGCCTGCACCTGGCCGGTGGGCAGGGAGAGAGGCACGGTTTCACCATCCAGCATCACAATTTTCATATTTCGTCCCTTATGGATTCCGATTAAACGCAGCCAGCGCTTTCATGTTATTTGTATGTATTTACCGGGTAACAATTAAGTTAAATGATGCTGAAATTAAAGTGAATATGTTCAAAGAGTGCGAATTTTTTCGCATCCAAAGCCACTTTATTTAACGCTTTTATCCCCTTCGCGTTACACTGCCGCCCTGAATTCTGACCCTGTTACGTTCACTGAAATAATGCCGAGATCTTCACTCAGACAACGCCTGACTGCCTGTATTGCGATACTGGCCGTGCTGCTGTTGTTTGTTGCACCGATGATCTCGAAGAATCTCGCTGAGCATCACGCCATGATGGCGGACATGCCGGGTATGTCCGCCATGAGCGCAGAAATGTCAATGATGCATCATCATGGCGAGATGACATCGGCGGCCCCCGAAACCGGCGTTATGAGCTTCGCCTGCGGCTACTGCGACCTGCTGGTCCATGTGCCATTACTGCTCTGGATTTTTATCCCCTTTATCTGGTGGATGTGCCTGATCAGTCGCGCCCCGCCTGCCCCATCCCCCGCCGTGCCACGGCGGCGGCGGCAATGGCGCCTGAACAGGCCGCGTGCCCCGCCTTTTTGCGTCACACTCACCGCTGAATAGTTCGATTAAGTGACAATGTCACCTGATCGCTTTTATCTTTTGAAAAGTGTGGAATGCTATGTCCTCTTCTCAGGAAATCTCGCCTGCGCCACGCGGCACGCTGTTTAACCTGCTGCGCCGCCTGCATTTTTACATCGGCCTGTTTATTGCGCCGTTTATATTTGTCGCCGCCCTCACGGGTACGCTCTATGTCCTGACGCCCCAGCTGGAAAAGGCCATCTATCATGATGCCCTGACCGCCGAACCTCAGGGTGCGGCCCAGCCGCTGTCAGCCCAGATCGCCGCTGCCCGCGCGCGCGCCGGTGAATCCGCCCACATCTACGCCGTACGGCCTGCGCCTGGTCCGCAGGAGACAACCCGCGTGCAGTTCAGCGGGCCGGATCTGGGTCCGTCGGAGTCGCGCTCGCTGTTTATCGATCCCTACAGCCTGCAGGTGAAAGGGGATATGACGGTCTATGGCACCAGCGGCGTATTGCCGCTGCGTATGTGGCTGGACCAGCTCCATCGCGGCCTGTTGCTGGGTGATTTTGGCCGGAACTACAGCGAACTGGCGGCCTCATGGCTCTGGGTCGCCGCCCTGGGTGGCCTCGTTTTATGGGCAGGCACCCGGCCACGCAAACGCACCAAAGCCCGGCGCGGGTTTGCGGCTACCCGCCACTGGCACGTCACGCTGGGGCTGCTGCTGGCAGTGGGACTGGTGTTCTTCTCTGTCACCGGGCTGACCTGGTCACAGTGGGCGGGCAACAACATCGAAAAAATGCGCAGTGACTTCGGCTGGAAGACGCCGCAGGTCAACACCGCCCTGAACGGTGAAGCGCCCGCCGAAGCCGCCGATCCCCATGCCGACCATCGCGGCACGATGACCGGGATGAACATGTCCGATATGGCGATGCCCGCTAAAACTGCGGTGCCGGTTATGCAGAATCAGCCGGATGCCCGCTGGGATCGGGTGCTGGTCGCCGCGCGCGAGGCCGGACTGGATGCGGCAAAGCTGGAGCTGCGTCAGCCGAAAAAGCAGGATCAGGCGTGGACGGTATCTGAGATCGATCGCCGCTGGCCCAGCCAGGTCGATGCGGTGTCGATCAATCCCACCGATTTCAGCGTGGTGGATCGGGTGACGTTCGCCCATTTCCCGCTGGTGGCAAAACTGACCCGCTGGGGTGTGGATGCGCATATGGGCGTCCTGTTTGGCCTGGCGAATCAGCTGATCCTGGCATTTTTTGGCGTTGGTCTCTGTGCGATGATCGTGCTGGGCTACCGGATGTGGTGGATTCGCCGTCCGGCGGTGCCGCAGCTCAGCCCCGCGCAGACGCTGCTCGCCGCCTGGCTGGCGATGCCACGCTATGCGCAGGGCACCAGCCTGATTGTGATGCTGGCGCTGGGCTATGCGCTGCCGGTGATGGGGGTAAGCCTGCTGCTGCTGGTGTTGCTGGATATTCAACGCTGGCGCAGCGCCCAACGCGCCCGGATTGTCCGCGTGGATACGGCACCCGATAAGCAGTCTCCGCTGGCTATCGTTCAGTCACGTTTTGCCGTGAAGCGCAAGGAGATGCGTTATTTCCTGCGCAGCGTGACGGTGCTGGCGCTGATTGTCATCGCAGTGATGGCCAATGCGATGATTGGCGGCGTTATCGATCAGTATCAGATCCCCTTCAGCCACTGGTCGCTGACCATGTATATCACTCAGGCGATGATGATCCTGCTCTACTCCACGGTCTTTACCGGGCTGTTATCGATTCCGCTCTGGTATTTCTTCCTCGGAGAGAGCGACGAACAGGGTAACTAGGCCGCTCAGCGGCTTTCATTCGAAATAACTGACGAAGCCGGGCAATCATCCCGGCTTCTCATTTTCCATCCGGGGTCTATGATCGATTGAACTCCTGTTAATAAAGAGCAAATCATGAACATTGTGCGTGCAAACCCTGAACAGCTGTTTGAGTACGGCCCTTTTACTGTCCGTCGTCAGCGTCCCGGCGAGGCCTTAAGTCCCCTGCTCAGCGTTGACCTGATGTCACTGAAACTGGACGCCCGGATGCCGATGCAGCAGCATCAGGATGAAGAGGTGTTCACTTACCTGTGGCGCGGTTCGATGCAGCATCAGGACAGCAACGGCGAGCGGACGCAGCTCTCGGCTAAACGGGTCATGGTCGTCAATGCTGGCGATGGCGTGCAGTATGAAGAGTCGGTGCCGTTAATCGAGGCGGAGCTGCTGCAGGCGGTTATCCGGCCATCAGAGCCTGGCGGCGAGGCGATGACCCAGGTGCTGGAGCGCGACCAGGGGATAATGACCAATGGCTGGACCGAACTGGCCGGGCCGGAAACGTCCGACGCACCGCTGGAAATTCGCCAGGAGGTCTACATTTATGACACGCTGCTGCAGCGCAACCAGTCGCTGGATGTCCCCTCAATGCCGGGCTTTGTCGCTTATCTTACGGTGCTGGAAGGCATCATCCGCGTCGGTAATCAGCGACTGGGCCGCGGCGATGCGCTAACCGGTTCCGGAAACGGTGTGGAAATTGCGGGCGAACGTGATGCTAATCTGGTCTGTTTCCTGGTGAAACCCGACAATCCGGCTTGAGCCGCCGCGAAAGCACCGGGACGACAGATAAAATCCAGCCCGGAAAAAGCGGGACGTGCGGCATCCGCAGAGCCAGGGCAACGTGCCGTGCTCATCCCGCGCGCTGTCCGGGCCTTCGCAGCTTAGTGGCCATTTCTCTGCTGCATCGCCTGCACCCGCCTGTAGGCATTATCGAACTGACGCACATCGTCGCGCAGCCAGTGGCGCTGCGTCAGCGGAGCATCATCCAGCGCCTGGGGCAGCGGCACACCCGCCAGCGATCCCCGGCAGCAGAACGCGCGCGCCAGCGTCGGCGTGTTGATACCGATATAACGGGCAAACTCAGGTAGGGTCATCAGTGAATTGCTCATTTTACACCTCATGTTAATCAATCCATCCCCACATTTTCAGCCCAAATCTTTAATGCTTTTATTGATCTGAAACATGGATGTGGTACTAATCATCTGCCTGATGATCAGAAATGTTGCCTGCCGCAGATCGAAAAAAGTGAGGAACCCGTGCGCCATTATGGATTGATGATTGCTTTACTGTTTTCCGGTTTCGCCACGGCGGATACGCTCAGGACAGGTCAGCCTGTTCCCCCGGTTTACATCGCCGAAAAAGGCGAGATGATATTAAGTCAGGGCGACATTCACTATCAGCGCTGGAACAGTCACTCACTGGCCGGTAAGGTGCGGCTGGTGATCCACGTTGCGGGTCGCCTCTCAGCGAAGGAGCAGAGCGCGCCCCTGATCGACGCCATTCAGCAGGCCAGGCTGCCGCGCGATCGCTTCCAGACCACCACTATCGTCAATACGGACGATGCACTACCCGGCAGTGCCCTTTTTGTGGTGCGCAGTATCGCCGCCAGTAAAAAAGCGGATCCCTGGCAACAGTTTATTATCGACAGCAGTGGCGTCACCGCTCATCGCTGGCAACTCCAGCCAGAGAGCGCGTCGGTATTGGTGATTGACCCACAGGGTATTGTGCGCTTCGCTAAAGATGGCGCATTATCCACGGGGGATGTCGCCAGCGTGATGAAAGAGCTGCGTGATTTGCTGGGCTGATTCACGCTCAAATGTAAGCCTGCATCCGCTGCAAAACGCGGAATGCGCCTGAATTCTCCAACATTTTTATCATCCTGAACTACGCTTAATGGTAATGGATTCACCCGCCGTTTGTTAAAAACCTGCCCGCGATGCAAGGGCAGTCGGGGACGATAATTGAAGATGGCATCGAATCATTTCGACCTGCTGTGACTTCCTCTGTAGATAAGGACAGCCTTGATGACGGCCTGTGCAGAACAACACGTCAATTTCATACACAGCGATGCTGCCACTCTGTTGAACGACATTGAGCAACGGCTCGACCAGCTTTTACCGGTTGAAAGTGAACGTGACTTAGTGGGCGCCGCCATGCGCGACGGTGCGCTGGCACCGGGGAAGCGCATCCGTCCGCTGCTGCTGCTGCTGGCGGCGCGTGACCTGGGCTGCCGCGCCACGCCGGCAGGTCTGCTGGATCTCGCCTGCGCGGTGGAGATGGTTCATGCCGCTTCGCTAATCCTGGATGACATGCCCTGCATGGACGATGCGCAGCTGCGTCGCGGGCGTCCGACCATTCACTGTCAGTATGGCGAACATGTAGCGATTCTGGCTGCGGTAGCGCTGCTGAGTAAGGCGTTTGGCGTGGTCGCCGTGGCAGAGGGCCTGACCGCCGCCGCCAGAGCCGATGCGGTGGCCGAACTCTCTCACGCGGTCGGCATGCAGGGGCTGGTGCAGGGCCAGTTTAAAGATCTCTCCGAGGGCGATAAGCCACGCAGCACCGATGCCATTCTGATGACCAACCACTATAAAACCAGCACCCTGTTCTGTGCCTCCATGCAGATGGCCTCTATCGTGGCAGAAGCCTCGGGCGAAGCGCGCGAGCAACTGCACCGGTTCTCGCTCAATCTGGGCCAGGCTTTTCAGCTACTGGACGACCTCACAGATGGCATGAGCGATACCGGCAAAGACGCGCATCAGGACGCGGGAAAATCGACGCTGGTCAATCTGCTCGGCCCGCAGGCCGTTGAAACGCGGCTGCGCGACCACCTGCGCTGCGCCGGTGAACATCTGTTATCTGCCTGCCAGGACGGCTATGCCACCCATCATTTTGTTCAGGCCTGGTTTGAGAAAAAACTCGCTGCCGTCAGTTAAGGATGCTGCATGAGCCACTTCGCGGTGATAGCACCGCCCTTCTATAGCCATGTGCAGGCGCTTCAGCATCTCAGCCAGGCCCTGATTGCACGCGGACACCAGATCACCTTTATTCAGCAGAGTGATGTCAGCACGCTACTCACCGACAGCCGGATCGGCTTTTTCCCGCTGGGCTTAACCACCCATCCGGCGGGCAGCCTGGCGCACACGCTGCAGCTGGCGGCCCATCCGCTCGGCCCCTCAATGCTGAAACTGATCAATGAGATGGCCCGCAGCACCGATATGCTCTGCCGCGAATTGCCGGTGGTGCTGAACACCCTGGCGATTGATGGCGTCATTGTTGATCAGATGGAACCTGCGGGCGCACTGGCGGCAGAGGCGCTGGCGTTGCCGTATGTCTCCGTCGCCTGTGCGCTGCCGCTTAACCGTGAAGCCGATTTCCCGCTGGCCGTGATGCCGTTTGAGTATGGCAACAGCGAGCAGGCACGCGAGCGCTATCGCGCCAGCGAAAAAATCTATGACTGGCTGATGCGCCGCCACGACCGGGTGATCGCCCGCCACGCCCAGGCAATGGGGATAGCCTCACGGGAAAAACTGCATCACTGCTTTTCACCGCTGGCGCAGATCAGTCAGTTGATCCCGGCACTGGATTTCCCCCGTCACGCACTGCCCGATCATTTCCATTCGGTAGGGCCGCTGCGCGCCACGGAAACCCCCTCTTCCATGTCACAGCCTCGCTACTTCACCGACGACGGAAAACCGCGCATTTTTGCTTCGCTCGGTACGCTGCAGGGGCACCGCTACGGCCTGTTTAAAACCATCGTCCGTGCCTGCCAGGAGATCGACGCGCAGCTGTTGCTGGCGCATTGCGGTCGCCTGACGCCGTTCCAGGCAGAGAAACTGGCGCAGGCGAGCCAGGTTCAGGTGGTCGATTTTGCCGACCAGGCGGCGGCGCTGGCCCAGGCCGATCTCGCCATTACGCACGGCGGTATGAACACGGTGCTGGACGCGGTCAACCATCTCACGCCGCTGCTGACCATTCCGCTGGCGTTCGATCAGCCGGGTGTGGCGGCTCGGGTAGTCTGGCAGGGGATTGGACGCCGCGCTTCGCGCTTCACCACCAGCCACTCAATGGCCCGTCAGTTGCAGACCCTGCTGGCCGACGACAGCTACCGTCAGCGAATGAAACCCCTGCGCGATGCGCTGCATCAGGCGGGGGGAACGGCGCTGGCGGCGGACATTGTCGAGCAGGCGATGCGCACCCGCCAGCCGGTCAGCGCCAGGAGAGAATATGCCACGGTATGATCTGATTCTGGTGGGTGCCGGGCTGGCTAACGGCCTGATCGCCTTGCGCCTGCGCCAGCAGCGGCCAGCACTGCGTATCCTGCTGATTGACACCGAAAGCGAGCCGGGCGCCGGTCACACCTGGTCGTTTCATGCCGACGATCTCACGGCGAGCCAGCACCGCTGGATCGCCCCGCTGGTGGCGCACCACTGGCCCGGCTATGAGGTCCGGTTCCCCCAGCGCCATCGCAGCCTGAACAGCGGCTATTTTTGTGTTACCGCCACGCGTTTCGCGCAGGTGATGCACGACAGGTTCGGCCCGGACCTTCTACTGAATACCCGCGTGGCCACCATTGCGACACATTCGGTCACGCTGGAGGATGGTCGCGTGCTGGAGAGTGACGCAGTGATCGATGGCCGGGGCTATCAGCCCGACAGCGCACTGCGCATGGGCTTTCAGTCGTTTGTCGGCCAGGAGTGGCAACTCAGCAAGCCGCACGGCCTGACCGCCCCGATTATCATGGATGCGACGGTCGACCAGCAGGCGGGCTATCGCTTTGTTTACAGCCTCCCCTTTTCAGCCGATACGCTGCTGATTGAAGATACGCACTATATCGACCACGCCACGCTGGAAGGCGATCGCGCCCGGCAGAATATCCGCGACTACGCCGCGCAACAGGGCTGGCAGTTAGCCACGCTGCTGCGCGAAGAACAGGGTGCGTTGCCGATTACCCTGACCGGTGACGTTAACGCCTTCTGGCAGACACGCGATCTGCCCTGCAGCGGTCTGCGCGCCGGTCTGTTTCATCCCACGACCGGTTACTCCCTGCCGCTGGCGGTGTCGCTGGCGGATCGGCTGGCAGAGATGCAGACGTTTACGACAGAAAGCCTGCACGCCGCCACGGAGCAGTTTGCCCGCCAGAGCTGGCAGCAGCAGCGCTTTTTCCGCATGCTCAACCGTATGCTGTTTCTCGCCGGACCGGCCGACGGCCGCTGGCAGGTTATGCAACGTTTTTATGGCCTTCCTGAAGGTCTGATTGCCCGCTTTTATGCGGGAAAACTCACTCTGCCTGACCGGCTGCGCATCTTAAGCGGCAAACCGCCGGTTCCCGTGCTGGCCGCGTTACAGGCTATTATGACCCCTCACCGTCAACAGGCGATGCAATGAACAGAACTACGGTAATTGGCGCAGGCTTTGGTGGCCTGGCACTGGCAATTCGCCTTCAGGCGTCAGGTATTCCGACCCGACTGCTGGAGCAGCGTGACAAGCCTGGTGGCCGGGCGTATGTCTACGAAGATCAGGGCTTCACCTTTGATGCCGGCCCCACGGTGATCACCGATCCCACTGCTATCGAAGAGCTGTTCACCCTGGCGGGTAAAAAACTCTCTGACTATGTCGAGCTGATGCCGGTCAGACCGTTCTATCGCCTCTGCTGGGAGTCCGGCAAGGTCTTCAGTTATGACAACGACCAGCCCGCGCTGGAAGCGCAGATTTCCGCATTTAATCCGCGTGACGTCGAAGGCTATCGTCGCTTCCTGGACTATTCGCGCGCGGTGTTTGCGGAAGGCTATCTCAAGCTCGGCACCGTGCCGTTTCTCTCGTTCCGCGACATGCTGCGGGCTGCCCCCCAGCTGGTGAAACTGGAAGCGTGGCGCAGCGTATACAGCAAAGTCGCGAGCTACATCGAAGATGAGCATCTGCGTCAGGCGTTTTCGTTCCATTCACTGCTGGTCGGCGGTAATCCGTTTGCCACCTCCTCGATCTATACCCTGATCCATGCGCTGGAGCGGGAATGGGGCGTCTGGTTCCCGCGCGGCGGCACCGGCGCGCTGGTCCGGGGCATGGTAAAACTGTTCGAAGATCTGGGCGGCGAAGTGGAGCTGAATGCCAGCGTTGCCCGTCTGGAAACACAGAAAAACCAGATTACCGCCGTCCATCTGGAAGATGGCCGCGTATTCCCGACCCGCGCGGTTGCCTCGAATGCGGATGTGGTTCACACCTACCGCGAGCTGCTGAGCCAGCATCCGGCGTCGGTGGCGCAGGGGAAAACCCTGCAGAATAAACGTATGAGTAACTCGCTGTTTGTGATCTATTTTGGCCTCAATCATCATCACGATCAGCTGGCACACCACACCGTCTGCTTCGGTCCGCGCTACCGCGAGTTAATCGACGAGATCTTTAACAGGGATGCGCTGGCCGAGGATTTCTCGCTCTACCTGCATGCGCCCTGCGTGACCGATCCCTCGCTGGCCCCGGAAGGCTGCGGCAGCTACTACGTTCTCGCACCCGTGCCGCATCTCGGCACGGCCGATATTGACTGGACGGTTGAAGGCCCGCGCCTGCGCGATCGCATCTTCGACTATCTGGAACAGCACTACATGCCGGGCCTGCGCAGCCAGCTGGTGACGCATCGCATCTTTACGCCGTTTGATTTCCGCGATGAGCTGAATGCCTATCAGGGTTCGGCTTTCTCGGTCGAGCCGATCCTGACGCAAAGCGCCTGGTTCCGGCCGCACAACCGCGATAAGCATATCAGCAACCTCTACCTGGTTGGCGCGGGCACCCACCCCGGCGCGGGGATCCCTGGCGTAATTGGTTCGGCCAAAGCAACGGCGGGATTAATGGTGGAGGATCTGGCTTGAATAGTCCGTCACTGCTCGATCATGCCGTAGAGACGATGGAGGTCGGCTCAAAGAGCTTTGCAACGGCCTCAAAACTCTTTGATGCCAGAACACGGCGCAGTGTGCTGATGCTCTATTCGTGGTGCCGTCACTGTGACGACGTGATTGACGATCAGGTGCTGGGCTTCAGCAATGACACGCCGTCGCTGCAGTCTGCCGGACAGCGTCTTGCTCAGCTGGAGATTAAAACCCGCCAGGCCTATGCCGGATCGCAGATGCATGAACCCGCCTTTGCAGCCTTTCAGGAGGTGGCGATGGCCCACGATATCCTGCCCGCGTACGCCTTCGATCATCTGGCGGGCTTCGCGATGGATGTCAACGAGACGCGCTATCAGACGCTCGATGACACGCTGCGTTACTGTTATCACGTCGCGGGTGTGGTCGGCCTGATGATGGCGCAGATCATGGGCGTGCGCGACAACGCTACCCTGGATCGCGCATGCGATCTTGGTCTGGCGTTTCAGCTGACCAATATTGCCCGGGATATCGTCGAGGATGCGGAAGCGGGACGCTGTTATCTGCCTGAAACGTGGCTGGCGGAAGAGGGTCTGACGCGGGAGAATCTGGCGGACAGAGGACACCGCCAGGCGCTTAGTCGTATCGCCCGGCGGCTGGTGGAAGCCGCTGAACCCTATTATCACTCCTCCTCGGCAGGGCTGCGCGGCCTGCCGCTACGCTCGGCGTGGGCGATCGCGACGGCAAAACAGGTTTATCGCAGAATCGGGATCAAAGTGGTTGCCGCGGGCCCGGCGGCCTGGGACCAGCGCCAGTCCACCAGCACGCCAGAGAAACTGGCGCTGCTGATGGTGGCCTCCGGTCAGGCGGTTACTTCCCGGATGGCGCGTCCTGCTCCGCGCCCCGCTCACCTCTGGCAGCGCCCCGTTTAGCACCGTGGCGCTCGCGCAGCGTCGCCTGCAGTTTTGACAGCGGCGGCGCGTAGAGAAAACCAAACGAGACACAGCCTTCTCTGCCACGCACCGCATGATGCATGCGGTGCGCCATGTAGAGCCGACGCAGATAGCCCTGACGTGGCACATAGCGGAATGGCCAGCGCTGATGCACCAGCCCGTCGTGCACAATAAAATAGAGCAGGCCATACAGCGTCATCCCTGCCCCAATCCACTGCAACGGCCAGATACCCGTGCTGCCCAGATAGATCAGCAGAATCGACAGGCCGGCAAACACCACGGCATAGAGATCGTTGACCTCGAACCAGCCTTTATGCGGTTCATGATGTGACAGGTGCCAGCCCCAACCCCACCCATGCATAATGTATTTATGCGCCAGCGCAGCCGTAATCTCCATACCGATCACGGTGACCAGAACAATCAGGGCGTTCCAAATCCACAACATAGTTTCTCCCGAATAGGCATCCTGCACGGTGGCGCAGCGGTTCAATTTTAACAGAGATTGTGGAAAACGGCGGATCGGGTTTGACGGGTTTTTACGATGGCTGCATGAACGGGATCAGCTGAGGCCTGCGTCAGCAAAGCAGACAGCATAATCAGTGTGCATCACGGTATAAACCATTGATGCACACTGAAATGGTCTCTAGTTATAGACGAGATTAAAGGTCACTGTACCATCCGCTTTGCCCGCCATGACCTGGCCGTCGGTCTGAATATATCGGGCATTGAACGCCATTGAGGCAGCCTGGTCGGGTGAAGAAACGGTTGTCAGTACCGGGAGCTGATCGGTGGAAACATTCAGGGGCACACGCTGGCCTTCAGGCACCTGCAGGCCTGGCCCATACGTCAGGGCGATGCCGACGCCCGAAGCGGTGTTACTTTGCGGAGTCAGGCTAATCGCATCCTTATCACCTGAAGTGGTCATCCCAAAGAATCCTACTTTGACCGCAGCACTATGCTCACACATCACCTGAATCTGAAAACTTTTCGGACTGCCTGCCATGCTGCCAACGCCCCGAAAATCACTCCTGCTGACCTTACCCATATCAACATTGATTGAGGTTTCAGAGGTCACCACGGCGCAACTGCCGTACTGAACGGTAAAACTCGACAATAAAATCTGGGGCTTATCATTGACGGGCTGACTGCTGGCCGCATTGTCACCCACCTTCAGACTGGCATTACCAATGCTAATCTCACCAAAACTGACCGGCTGATTGCCAGGATTAAGGGGCGAGCGCTGACCCGGAATTTTATAAAATACGATATAGGGTTGCAGATTGAGGGTTCTGGCATCCTTGATCTGCGGATTCATCTCTGAAGTACAGACTGAGCTGGTCTGGCCTTTGCCCGTGGTATCGAAAAACGATGAGCCACACAACGCGGGCTCTTTAAAGCCTAAAGCAAAACCTATGCTATCTAAACCTGCAATACGATAAATGGGCGTATTGTGCCCGCCTGCGATATTGGTCTGTAAACCAGATTCTTCAGCATCAATTTCAAAACCCAGATCCTTATAATTAAATCCCTGTTCGCCGCTGTTTTTGATGCAAGTAAAGACATTGTTAATCTGCATGGGTATCTGGGCGGAAATCGGCGTGCCATCCGCGGCCCCTGGGACATAATTGACATTATGCACCTGCACCACCGCCTGCCCAATTCCCTGACAGGACTCCTGTGCTGTCGCCTGCAGACAAAAGAGTGCAGTCACGATGAGCGCACTCCACGTTAGTAAATGCCTGATTGATTTCATTCTGAATTCCTATGCTTTACTGGCAGACTGCGGTAATCAGCCTGACCGGATTAGTCTGGGCCGAGGCAGGCAGGCGGAACGGTGCGCGACAGCGTTTCTGCTCTCCATCTTCCTGCCAGCTCACCACGATGACACCCTGAACCGGGACACCGCTCAGATAAAGCTCACCTTTTTCGGCAACGATGCCACTGCTGCTGCTCTCTTTACCCTTTTCGTCCAGTGCGATACTGCCTGTGGCACCAAATGGCGGAAAGGCATTCTGATACGTCAGCGTGAAGAGTACGCGGTTACCAACGTGTGTGGTGTAATCGGCCATCACGATTGCGCCACGCGTGGGGACCGTCGTTTTTCCGTCAAGCTCGACATCAATGTTATCGGGCAGCGTGTCTGTTTTTAATTCAATGGCGTTTTCCTGATAGGGCGAAAGTGACGGCACAATCGCATAGCCCCATTGATCGGTATAAACATTCGTACTGTTCTGGACGCCAACATCCGCGGCATCCGGCACCCGGACAATCGCGAAGGTATCGCCCAGAGGCTGACTGAGCGTAATTCCGTGGGCATGCGCAACGATGCCGCCAGAGAGACCGTAGTTAAACTGACTGCTGTGTCGATCATGGCTGACACCGACGTTTACGCTGCCACGGCTGCCCCGATAGTCCAGTGAGCCATTGCTGTTAACGTTCTGACCCTGACTGTTATGACCCTGCTGCAGGTTGTAATGGAGTTTATTATCCTGCAACGCGCTGCCGGAGAGGCTGACCTGCTGTGACACATTACCGTCATTGCCTGCATTCATGCTGTAGTTGATCGCACTGCCTGGTAACAGAGCGCTAAAGGGCACAGAGAGATTGAATGTGATGGCGCGATCGGCTTTGCGGGCGCGGGTGGAGTCGGTATAAAACCAGGCCACTCCCCATGAGACGCTTTTGTAATTGCTGTAAAAACCGAGATGCAGCGTGCGGTCAACTTCATTTGAGCGCCAGTAACGCTGAATATACGCTGAGGCGCTCAGACTGCCAAAATCGCCAAGTCCCTGAGAGAGCGCGATTTCCGAGCGACTTCGCTTGTTCATCACATAGCTTGCCGGACTGGTCATCGCATTTGCTTCGCTGAAAGCATAGAAACCGCTGGAGGAGTAGCGATAGCTCGCCATGCTGAAACTGGTGTTGGTTGAGTCAAAATCTTTCTGATACTGAACACGCACAGAGTGACCGCTACGGCTCTGCCCCTCCGGTAACAGGGTTTTTGCCAGCGTGACATCGGTGCCCAGTGAGCCATAATCTCCCAGACTTTTACCCAGTCCCAAAGCCAGAGCATGATAATTTTGCGCAGCCTGCATACCGCCAAAAACCGTGTAATCATGGGGCAGGCCATAAAACAGTGTCGTTTGCACAAAGTCAGGCGATCGCAGACTCTCGCCGCCTGAGTAATGGTAACGGCCCGCACTGATACTGTATTTCAGATGCCCCTGACGCAGCATATAGGGAATCGCGGAATAGGGCTGCGTAAAAGTCCGTGTTGAACCATCCGTTTCATGGATAGTCACGTCAAGATCGCCGCTCTGCGCAGTGGGAAAAAGATCTTTAATTTCGAATGCACCAGGTGCGACGATCGTTTCATAAATCACATAACCGTGCTGCGTCACTGTCACCCGGGCATTGCTGTGTGCGATGCCGCGAATCACCGGGGCAAAGCCACGCTGACTTTCAGGCAGCATACTGTCATCAGACATAAGCTGCAGGCCGCGGAATTGCACGCTGTCGAAAACGTCACCGGACGTATAGGTATCCCCTACGCTGAACTGACTTTTCAGTGTTTTCAGGTCCCGTTCCAGGTAGGTACTCTGAGATTGCCAGTGACTAATGAGATCATAGCGCCAGGTGGCGCTATTTCGCAGTCGCCATGCCCCAAGATTAGCGCCGCTGCGCAGGCTGAGTAGCGTGGTGTTCCAGCGTTCATTCTGATGGCGGCTGCTGCTGCCGGTGAGGTTATAGTCGACAAACGCGGCGGGGACACCCTCATCCCAGCGAGCCGGATCAATATAATCACGATCTTTCATTTTCAGGGCAATTTGCGGCACTGACAGGTTTAACTGCAGATGGGCAAAATCAAAATCTGTCGACGCATCAGGAATGTACTTACCGAGCTCATGAATGGCTTCATTCTTTTGTAACTGGCTAAGCGCCGGGAAGCCTTTGACATTTATTCCCATCGCATCCAGCTCTGCTGCAGTAAATTGCGGAACCAGCCCGGATGAGCCCTGTACGAAAGTCACATCGCGACTGTCAATCGCTCTGTTGTTCAGCATAAGGGTGACGTGGTAAGTGCCAGGCTGCTCTCCCCCCTCATGATCAAAATAGTGGAGATCGGCGACACGATGTTGGTCAGTCGAAAATTCCAGTGCTGCCGGATTGAAATAATCATCCGCGCGTACAGACCGTAACGGGCAAACCAGCATAAACATTAAACCCGGAATGCCTGCCAGCCACGGCGAGACAGTAAGCGGCGTCGCAGACCTTATTTTTCCCTTCAGATAAGAGTGAGTCACTTTCACTATTGACGCCCCGAAAACAAAGTAAAACAGGCAGAAAGCAGCCGTGCTTAACGCGTGCGTTGTTCGGTGACGCCGCCATAATCGTTTATCGCAGACCAGGTTACAGCCCCTGAATCCGTGACGGTCCAGTGACGATCCGCAAACGGAGCGATCATGCCCGGGTCTTTAACCGCGTGATGGGCAACGTCGAGCGAATAGAATGAAACAAAATAGGGCGTTGGATTGTGCGCAATTAACTGGTTGCCCTCGTGGCGGAACGTCAGTTGCTGCCAGGCTTCTGAGGGTTTACCCGCCAGACCTTTAGGCCGATAAAAGAGCTTAAATTCAGATTTGATATTTACCTGAAGCTCATTGTTTTTATCGCGAGGTAAAGGTGCAATAGATTTCACATTCAGCCAGAAGACAGATTCGCGATCTTCCGGCAGCGGCATGCCCAGATAAGTAATACGTAATATATTTTCCTTACCCGCATCCAGTCGGAACAGAGGCGGCGTAACAATAAAAGGCACCTTGCCATGATTATTCTGATCAAAATTGCTGACCCAGGATTCAATCAGATAGGGGATATTTTTTTCCTGATTGGTGACGGAAAGGGAAGCCTCTTTTTTTCCTTCATCAAAAATAACGCGCGTCCCCCCCATAACAACACCGGCATGCGCAGTCATGCTCAGTATGCATGCAGAGATGAGCGAAATCGATCTTAGTGCTTTTAACATAGTCATATACGCCGTTAATCGTTTTAGGGGGGCAGGCTTAACCTGTCAATAATCAGTTATAAACCATTACAAAGTTTGAAACTGAATTTGCTTTACCGACCGTAATAGCCGAGGCGGCACCGTCGCTTTTATAATTGGCGAAGAAGTTTAAATCTGCACTTCCCCCTGTCGCAGTCCCACTGCCGGCATTCAGGCTGTCATGAGCGACGTTTACCGCGGCAGAAATGGTTCCGACTGGAATCTGTGTCTTACGGTCAGAATTATAAAGTTTAATGCCTACACCACTGGCACTTCCTTCACCGCCGGTCAGTTTCAGCAGCGTATTGTCTCCTTTATCTTTATCACCATCGAATAACACCGCTACGGTTTTGACAGATTCAGGGCAATCTTTCACTGAAATAGTAAAGGGTGTTTCGGTTGTTTCACTGCGGCTTTCAAAATACGATTTCGCCCATTTGCCCAAATCAACATCGACACTGGTTGTCGAAACGTTGCAGGAATCGTCTGTGATTTCACCCGTAAAGTTAACCTGGCCACCTGCGCCCTGCGTACCCGCAGACGTTCCTGGGTTAGGTTTGATGGGAGAAGGGCCATCAGCAGGGGTTGTTCCTGCTAATGCTGATACTGAAACCATAAGACCGGCCAGCGCGACTGGCAGAATACCTTTTCTGATTTTCATCAAATCTGTCTCTTTTCATCACATGCAATGTGGCTGAAATCAACCACCAGATACCTAGATATGCATTTATAAAATGCGCCAACATAACAACACATGGTTTATTATGCTGACGGCATAGTAATTCAACAGAACTATATAAAAGATAAACGAGACGTTTAACCACTTAAACAGAAGTGTGGTCATTCCATTATTGTTGACTTATATCAAAATAACGGGGTAATTAGCGCATAAAAAGAAAAAATTAGAATTAATTTAATACCACATTAACCATTCAGCATTTAACAATACACAATATATATTTATTTATTCCCAAATTAGAATTTATATTATGGAGAAGGTATAATAACGTTGCAATAAATGAGGAACGCGTGCACCCGTGCTAATGATGTCGCGGAATAATCAGCGTTAAATTTAACAGGCACCTCATCTGATGCCACGACCTTATTGGGTTTAGAGGCGGGAGTGATCCAGCGGTGTGCGAAAAGCATGACGGGCCGCATCAATCAGCTGACTGGCGGTAACGGTAGCGGGTAATCGCGTCAGAATTTTACTTGCCTGCCAGTAGCAAAGCACCATGAGCTCATCATCCTCTTTCTCCGCCATGTCGTGCAGTCGGGCGCGCAATGACGGAACATTTAGAGTCTGCTGCTCATCCAGCATGTCTGAGATCGTCTGGTTGATGACGCGGTGAAGCGTTTTCCAGGTGAGATCGGTATACAAAATTAACCTCTTTTAGCGCAGGTCGGCTCCGGGCAGACCAATAACAGGACGTCACTGCCATGGCTTAATCATGGGTCAGGCACACTCAGCGAATAACTATAGCTGCTCATCAGCCGGGACGTTTGCAGCGGAGGATACCTGGGCCAGCAATTCTAGCGACTAATGGACCGGGTTGTCGCCTGCTTCGCGCCGGGACGCGACTGACTGCTGCTTTTTGTAACAATTACAGCCGCAGATTAACTGGCTGATGTGTCGGCAATTTGCCAGGGTAAAGTGCCTTTTCATTCCGATTATCTTTAAGGAGTTGTCAATGAGTCAACCTGCTGATCAGCTGGTCTGGGGTCATGGCCCTGCGGTGTTTGAGATGTTTCTGGAACCCACCTGTCCTTTTTCGGTGCGGGCATTCAATAAATCAGACGCGTTACTGGCGCTGGTGGGGGAAGATCAGATGACGCTGAAGATCCGTCTGCAGTCGCAGCCGTGGCACCTCTATTCCGGGGTGATCGTGCGCTATATCCTTGCCGCGGCCTGTGACAGTAAAGCCGCCGCGAAGCGGGTGATGCAGGCGGTGGCCGATCATCGTGAAGAGTTTGAGTTCACCGATCACTGTACCGGCCCGAATCGCGATGCCACACCAAATCAGATCCTTAACCGTCTGAAAGCGTACAGCGGCGTGGATGCTACCGCCGCGTTCGATCGGCCCGACCTGCAGAATGCTATCAAATGGCACTGCAAATATGCCCGGCAGAATGGCATTCACGTTTCGCCAACCTTTATGGTCAATGGCCTGGTGCAGCCTGAGATCGGCAGTGGTGACGACATTGCGCACTGGGCGAGTTTCCTGACGCGTTAACCGTGCAAAACGGGATTGCGTGATGCGCTTCACCTTTCCGCCCGGCAGACATAATTACCTGACATTATGATTGTTTCTCCGTCATGAGGGCGGTTAAGCTGTACCGCTCTCAGCCTCTGGCTGCACGTAAGACATTGCGGCTGTTCATCATAACGGTGTGACTGCGGCAGGCAGCGACAATGCCAGAGACGCGCTATTTATTAAGGAATTGCAGATGACGATGACGCTGGAACAGGTAAAGGAAAGATACCCGGGTGCGATAACCGATGCTTTCGGTGACTCACCGGCATTAGCGGATGAGCTGGCCACATTGATTATCGCGGGAAAAAAGGTGGCCACCTGTGGCGCGTTACAGAGCTGGCAGGAACAGGATCCGCTGCCACAGCCGGGCGGCTACACTATCGTGCTGAACGGCGAACAAAAGCCCGTCTGCGTGATTCGCACCACCGGGCTGTTTCTGACCCGTTTTGACCGGGTGACCTCTGAAATGGCAATGCTGGAAGGCGAAGGCGATCTGAGCCTCGACCACTGGCGGCAGGAACATCAACGCTATTTCCAGCGTGGTGGCTATTTTCACGCCGAGATGGAGCTGATTTTCGAAACCTTCCAGCTGGTCGAGGTGCTCTGAACCGGCTTACAGCGTGTTAGCTGCCATCAGCGCCAGCCGCGTGACACCCCGCGCGGCGAGGATCTCCGCCGCCTGAGCGGCGCGGAGTCCACTGGCGCAGACCAGCACCACGCGCTGATGCGCCGGCGGCTGCCAGCTGGCGATCTGCTGCGGCAGGATCCGCTTGACCCGCCCGGCAACGCTGACCGGCGCCTCTTCCGTACTGCGTAGCTCCACGATGCAATCCTCTTCCGTCAGCATGGACCGATCGATGAAAGGCGTTATGGGTCCGTCAGGCTCCTGCGCATCGTCAAAGCGGAAGCGCCGGATGTGCCACTCTGCAAAATCGCAGTGGATCATGCAGCCCAGCGGTGACGGCGTCAGGTCCAGCAATACGCTCAGCGCCATCTGCGCCTGCATCGCACCCAGCGTCGCGACAGCGGGTCCCATCACGCCAGCGGTATTACAGTTTCCCGCGGCGGCAGGCAACTCCGAAAAGAGCGCACGATAGCCCGGCGCGCCACCGCAGAATCCACCGACGTAACCTTTGCGTCCCAGTACCGATGCGCAGATCAGTGGCACACCTCGCGGATAGCAGGCATCGGAAAGCTGGTAGGTAATGGCAAAATTATCCGCCGCATCCACCACCAGATCGATACCTTCCAGCGCCTGTGGCAACTGACTGGCGCTGAGCGCAGAGGGATGCGCCTCTACCTGGCAGTCCGGATTCCGCTCTGACAGCGCGCGTTGCGCGCAGAGGGCTTTTGGCTGCCCCACATCGTCGACGCCGAACAGCGTCTGCCGATGAAGGTTGTGCAGTTCAACCCGGTCGCCATCATAAAGACGAATGAACCCTGTGCCCGCCCCCGCCAGTAATGGCAGCAGCGCCGCGCTGAGTCCGCCCGCCCCCACCACCAGAACCCGCGCCCGGCTCAGCCGCTGCTGGCCCGCGTCGCCGATCTCCGGCAGCATCGTCTGTCGCTGATAACGATCCATTGCCGCTCCTTAACTGAACTGTGCCAGCCCGAAAATCGGCGTCGAGGCCGATGCCATATCGCGAGGCTCCATCAGCCCCGCCTCAAATGCCTCGCGGCCGCCGCGAATGGCGGCGGCAAAGGCCCCGGCCATTCGCACCGGATCGCGTGCTTTGGCGACCGCCGTGTTGAGCAGTACGCCGTCGAAGCCCATCTCCATTGCCTGCGCCGCCTGGCTCGGTGCGCCAATGCCCGCATCGATAATCAGCGGTATATCGCTGAACCAGGCGCGCATGGCGCGCAGCCCTTCGATGTTGCGCAGTCCCTGGCCGGAGCCGATCGGCGCCCCCCAGGGCATCAGCACTTCACAACCCGCCTCCAGCAGTTTTTCACCTACGATCAGATCTTCCGTGGTGTAGGGAAAGACCTGAAAACCCTCCGCGCAGAGGATCCGGGCCGCTTCCACCAGCGCAAAAGGATCGGGCTGCAGCGTGTCGGCGTGACCGATGACCTCCAGCTTGATCCACGGGGTGTCGAAGAGTTCGCGCGCCATCTGCGCCGTCGTCACCGCTTCTTTAACCGTGTGGCAGCCCGCGGTGTTGGGCAGAATCCGTTTATTCACCTGTTGCAGCAGCGAGCGGAAGGCCCCGCCTTCGTTGCCTTCGCGCCGCAGGCTGACGGTAATAATTTCCGTGCCGGAGGCGTCGATCGCCTGGTGAAGGATCTCCGGCGAGGGATACCCGGCGGTGCCCAGCAGAAAGCGCGATCGGGGTTCGAACTGATAAAACATGATTAACCTCCCTGCATCGGTGACAGAACTTCGACCTGACAACCCGCCTCAAGCCGCTGGCTGGCATAGCCGCTGCGCGGCACAAATGCACCGTTCAGGGCGGTGGCGACGCTGCGCGGATCGATCTGCTGCTCCGCCATCAGTTCTGCCAGCGTGCTGGCAGTGGTTTCGATTGTGCGTCCATTGAGTTCAACCCGCATGTGTCATCTCCTGGGTCAGTTGCAGCATAAGTTTTTCAGCCATGATCGGGGCCAGCAGGAAGCCGTGGCGGTAGAGGCCATTCAGCGAGAAACGGCCCTCTTCGTAGCGCACCTCCGGCAGGTTCTGCCGGTAGGCGGGACGCAGACCGGTGCCGCTCTCCACAATGCGGGCTTCGGCCAGCGCCGGATGCAGGCTGTAGGCGGCGCTGAGCAGCTCCATCATCGCCCTGGCGCTGATCGGGCTGCTGTCGTGGCTTTCGACCATGGTCGCCCCCAGCATGAAGTGCCCCCCGGCACGCGGCACCAGATAGCAGGGAAAGCGGGGATGCAGCAGCCGTACCGGACGGGAAAGCTGGATGTCGGACGTCTGCAGGATCACCATTTCGCCCCGCACCGCGCGCAGTGTGGGCTGCTGTGCAGCGGCGTGAATGCCACGGCAGTCGATGATTTTTCCGGCAGGTTGTCCGCTGTGAAAGGCAACGCCCGCCTGCTGCAGGGTGTCGCGCAGCTGCTGCATCGCCCGGCGTGGATCGAGATGCGCTTCCCCGGCAAAGAACAGGCCGCGGGCAAAGCGGTTTTCCAGCGCGGGTTCGATTTCGCCGGGCGTGACCCACTGATGCGCCTGGGTCAGACTGGCAAAGCGGATCAGTTCGCGGCTGTCGCGCGGGGGGGCCACCACCAGCGTGCCATGCTGCTCTACACCCGCCACGCGCTTCGCCCACCAGCCGGCCGCGTGCTGGCCCCAGGCGATCACTTCCGGCGGCGCGCTTTCGGCTTCGCACCAGGGTGCGAGCATCCCGCCCGCCCAGTGGGACGCGGCACGGCACGCTGGCTGCGTGATGATTTCGACCGTTTCGCCGCGCTCCATCAGCAGCGTGGCGACGCACAGCCCGGCCACGCCGCTGCCGAGCACCGACCAGCGGCTCATGACCGCCATCCGGCAGGAAGAGAAGGTTTCAGGATAAGATTTTTCACATTGCCCTCGTTTTGGTTAACGAAGACCCGTGATACAGAGGGAAAAGGCAAAGGCGCATGCGCCCCTGCGGCAAGTATCGGCGGCGATACCCGTCTTCCTACGCCAGTATCAACTGGGTCAGGTTCTAAGGGTCGCTAAGCCGCGCGATGCGCTATTAGCCTCTCAGTCTCTCCGGCGAGACTCCCCTGACGGCTCTAGTTGTAAGTTAAGCGGGCGGGTTCGTCAAGACGCGGGCACAAAGCAGGGACAGAAAAGCGCGGGGGAATGAAAAGGCACAGGCAACTCCGGTTCGTTTGACGACGCCAGGGAGCCAGGGCGATCAGAGCGCCTGCAACGCCTGTGTCAGGGCATCAGTGACTTCGCGGATACGCGGTTCGGCGCGGCGGTAGTAGGTCCACTTACCGACTTTGCTGGCTTCTACCAGACCGGCACTCTGCAGGGCCTTGAGGCATAACGAGGTGGCGGGCTGTGATAAGCCCGCCTTGTCCTGGATGAGGCTGGCACAGACACCGTACTGATCGAAGGGATAGAGCTGCGAATAGCCCGCAAACGCCTCGTCAGGTTCTTTAAGCCACTTCAGCACGGCCACACGCGTCGGGTTGGCCAGCAGCTTCAGGGCATTTTCCGGGGACATGCCGCCTCACAGGGTATCAGGATGGGTAAAAAGGATAGTCAGTATACCCTTTCTCACCGCCGCCATACAGCGAGGCGTGGTCCACCGCGTTCAGGGGGTAACCCGACCGGATACGCGCAGGCAGATCGGGGTTGGCGATGAAGCTGCGGCCAAACCCAAACAGATCGCCCCAGCCTTTTTCCAGCATCTGCTGCGCTTTCTCTGCGGTGTAGCGGCCGGAATAGATGATCGGAGAATGGAAGGTATCGCGCAGTGCGATACGGAAACTCTCCGGCATCGCCGGGCTGTTATCCCAGTCCGCTTCGGCGATGGAGAGATAGCCGACTTCCAGCGTATTCAGCAGCTGCGCAGCGTGGATATAGGTGGCATGCGGATCGCGTTCAACCAGACCGAGGTAAACGCGCTCTTCGTCGGTGCTCGAAAACAGCGGCGCAAACCGGACGCCAACACGATGGCTGCCAAAGACTGCGCTGACCGCCTGAACCACTTCACGCAGGAAGCGCAGACGCTTCTCTGCCGAGCCGCCATATTCATCCGTGCGGAAGTTTGTCTGCGCCGAAATAAACTGGTTGATCAGATAACCGTTGGCAGCATGCAGCTCAACGCCGTCGAATCCGGCAGCTTTAGCGTTCTCCGCCGCACGCCGGTAGAGCGCCACGATCTCTTTGACTTCGCAGGTGGTCAGCTCGCGTGGCTCGCTGGGTGCGGTCAGCATCCCGGTACCCGGTCCGGTTTCGATAAATACCCGGACGTTATCGGCGGCGATGGCCGAGGGGGCAACCGGTGCTTCATTGCCCGGCTGAAGCGCATTGTGAGAGACGCGGCCTACGTGCCAGAGCTGACAGAAAATCGTGGCGCCCTGCTGATGCACCGCCTCTGTCACCTTTTTCCAGCCCGCAATCTGCGCCTCACTGTGGATGCCCGGCGTCCAAGCGTAGCCCTGCCCGCGTGGCTCAATCTGGGTACCCTCGGTGATCATCAGCCCGGCACTGGCACGCTGGCGGTAATACTCCACCATCATCTCGCCGGGGATATTGCCCGGCTGTTCGCTGCGGCAGCGAGTCAGCGGCGGCAGGACGATGCGGTTACGAAGGCTGAGATCGCCCAGGGTCAGGGGGCTGAACAGTGACGGCATAAAAAAAATCCTCGGATGCGTGAAAAGCCGTCATTATATTTACACATTTAAATTTGTAAATGTATTATCGTTTTTTTCGGGTTAGCGTATCCGATGCAGGATGACGCGAAGCGTTTGAAACGTTTTTCAGTGAACGCCTGCCCTGCCGGGCGAAGGGTAGTCAGGCGTTTCCGCAGACGGACGGTGTCCTCCTCCGCCTCTCCTGTGCGCCCGGCATCCGCGTATTGTGACGAATGGCCCTTTTGTCGCTTATTATGGTCATCGCCTTTTTAGAGCGCGACAGAGACACAGTTGCTGCGCGCATCCGTCCGCAGGATTCAGCCAGAGGAAACGCCATCAGCAGATCTTTGCTCAGGTAAGCCTGCCAAAAATCCGGCTCCACTCACGGAATGAGATTAAAGCCTGTTCGGAAACCTGGGGGTTAGCGCTGAACAACCCCCGGTAACACCAGCCATTAATCAACGAGCTTCAGGCTCACCAGCAGCGCGTCCAGCGACGCGACGGGTCCGGCGTGGTCAGATGCCGATCGGGTAGTGTCCCAGGGCATGGCGTCAGCGGTGCAGTAATCCCCGATGCACTGCATGTCGGCAGGTTCGCTGAGCAAACCTACCGGGATCCAGATATACGCAGGGTTACGCAACCGGTTCGGCACCGGCGAGCCGCAGCATGAACAGAAATCGCATCGATAACCGCCTGGTTTTGACCATGACGCGATCTGCGCCTCTCCCGATAACCAGGTGAAGTCACGCTCTTTTACCAGTGTCGCGAGGTTATGGCCGGTTCCGCTCTGTTTTCTGCACAGGGAACAGTGGCAGCGGTAATAGAATGCTGGCGTGACGGCGAGTTCAAACGTCACGGTTTCACACAGACAGGTGCCTTTCATTTCATAGCCTTACAGGTTGAGATGCCGGGCCATCGGCAGACCCGGCAGAGAAGCAGTTAGCTTCGGCTGAAGAGCAGTTTCACGCCTGCCAGCGCAAAGCAGCAGGCTAACAGCGCATCGAGCCCGCGACGAATGCGCAGGTAAAAGGCGCTCATCACGGCGGTGGAGAAGAGCAGCGCGTAGCCGCCGAAAACGCAGATGCAGATCGCGGCGCAGCCGCAGAGGATGATCGGCAGCGTCGAAGCGCCTCCCTCCGGCTTCATCGCAAAGGACATAATCGCCACCCAGGTCAGAATCGCTTTGGGGTTGCCGACGTGCATCAGGATGCCCTGCCGGAAAAGCCGGCCATAGGCGACCCGCTCCCCGCTGGCGTTCAGGGCCGCGGCTTCCGTCCGGCGTAAGGCCGATTTACCCGCTTTAAACGCCAGCCAGAGCAGATACAGGCCACCGCCGATTTTTAGCACGATCAGCAACTGAGCAAAGGCAGCCAGCACGGTCAGCACACCGCAGGCGGCCAGCAGCGCCCAGAGCAGCGACCCGCTCACCACCCCTGCCGCCAGCGCCAGCGCGGCGCCTCTGCCCTTTTTCATTGCCGTGCCCATAATCGCCATGTTGCTCGGTCCGGGGCTGACCGTCGCGACGAGATAGGTCGTAAAAATCAGCAGCAGTTCGTGTGAAAGCGCCATGTGATTCCTCTGGAGGGCGGGATGAACGCTCAGTTATATCGGCTGAGGCCAGAAAATGCCATGTCTCTTTATGACCGAAACGCATTAAGACGCTGAATAAACGCAGAAAAAGGGGGGATGTAACACAGCGGCTGAGGAAAGCGGATTTGCACGCTGTCCGGCCAGCGTCGCCAGCTGGACAGCGTGGGAAGACAGGATTATTTGCCCAGGATCTCTCTGCGCACAATTTCTGCACCCGCGCTCAGCGCATGCAGTTTGCCATTTGCAACGTGGCGCGGCAGCGGGATCATGCCGCAGTTGGTGGAGGGATAGAGGTTCTCCGCATCCACAAACTGCAGCGCCTTACGCAGGGTGTCGGCCACGGCTTCAGGCGTCTCGATCTCATGGGTCGCCACGTCGATGGCACCGACCATGACTTTCTTACCGCGAATCAGCTCGATCAGATCCATCGGCACGCGTGAGTTCTGGCACTCCAGCGAGACGATATCGATAGCCGAACGCTGCAGTTTCGGGAAGACCTCTTCATACTGACGCCACTCTGTTCCCAGGGTCTTTTTCCAGTCGGTGTTGGCTTTGATGCCGTAACCGTAGCAGATGTGCACCGCAGTTTCACACTTCAGCCCTTCGACCGCGCGCTCCAGCGCCGCGATGCCCCAGTCGTTTACTTCATCGAAGAAGACGTTAAACGCGGGTTCATCAAACTGAATGATATCGACACCCGCCGCTTCGAGCTCTCTGGCTTCCTGATTCAGGATTCGGGCGAACTCCCAGGCCAGCTTTTCGCGACTTTTATAGTGGTTGTCATACAGCGTATCGATCATGGTCATCGGGCCCGGTAACGCCCATTTGATTGGGCGATCGGTCAGCTTACGCAGAATCTTTGCATCTTCAACGAAGACGGACGTCGGACGGGAGACTTCACCCACCACGGTCGGCACGCTGGCGTCGTAGCGATTACGGATACGAACCACTTCGCGCTTCTCAAAATCCACGCCGCTGAGGTGTTCAATAAAGGTGGTCACGAAGTGCTGACGGGTCTGTTCGCCGTCGCTCACGATGTCGATACCGGCCCGCACCTGGTCATCCAGACAGAGACGCAGGGCATCTCTTTTACCATCAACCAGCTCGCCATCCTGCAGTTTCCAGGGTGACCAGAGAACTTCTGGCTGCGCAATCCATGAGGGTTTAGGCAAGCTGCCCGCAGTGGATGTCGGTAATAACGTTTTCATAGCAGGTGACCTTATTTCTGTTTAATTAATCAAAGAACGGATTCAGCAGACCATTGTGAGAGCAGCGTCTGATTCGGCTTAATGAAGTGCGTCTCAGTAAATCTGCCCTGCTCAACCGCCAGACGGCTGCGCTCTTCGCGATCGTAAACAATACGGGTAAGCGAATAGTCCTGATGCTGCAGCGTCGGCTGATAGCAGTGACCGGCTGCAGAATTGGCGTTATAAATTTCCGGGCGATAGATCTTCTGGAACGTTTCCATGGTGCTGATGGTGCTGATCAGCTCAAGATTGGTGTAATCGCTGAGCAGATCGCCGTGGAAATAGAACGCCAGCGGCGCAACGCTGCCCTGCGGCATAAAGAAGCGCACCTTCAGGCCCATTTTTCCGAAATAGAAGTCAGTCAGCGAAGGCGCATCCTGCTGGTATTCGATCCCCAGCACCGGATGCTGATTACCGGTGCGCACGTAGGTGTTTTTACTGGACACGCTCAGGCAGATAACCGGTGATTTGCTGAAATTCTCTTTATAAGCCGCCGAATTAACAAAGCTTTTGAAGATGTTTCCGTGCAGCTGGCCGAAATCTTCGGGCGTACTGAATTCCGTCTGGCCTTTGTTATATTCCGCCAGTACCACGCTGAAATCGTAATCACGCACGTAGGATGAGAAATTATTGCCCACAATGCCTTCGATGCGCTGGCCGGTATGATGATCGACAATCTGCGTTTTCAGAATTTCAATTGCCGGGAAGGATTCATCGGTGCCACTGGCAGAGAGGTTCAGCTCCGCCGAGATAATCTCAAGTTCAACAGAATACCGGTCGGCTTTTGGGTTATCCCAGTTTGCCAGTGCGTTAAAGCGATTGTTGATCATTGCCAGGGCGTTACGCAGATTCTCCTGACGTTTTTCGCCACGCGCTAAGTTAGCGAAGTTAGTCGTCGCCCGCGTATTTTTCGAAGGGTTATAGTTTTCGTCGAAACGAATGCGCTTGAGGGTAAAGGCTAAAGTATTCATCGCTGTCGGTATCCTGCTCGCTGATATGAACGTCGAGGGCTATTTCCCTTAACAAACGGTCATATGACACAAAGTTATTAACAATTCTTACTTTATGCCTCAACCCGGAGTTGAAAAAAAGTGATCAATTTTCAACGAACATGAAGGAAATTCATGTTGGCGGGGTGATGCGGGGATTTTTTCATGCGTCGGTGTCGCAGCCCCTGTACGTGCGTTGCGGCGCGTGTGAAACGTGGCGTGCCCGGGCGTAAAGAGGGAGCAGGGCTGTCCTGGTGAGCGCCAGCGCCGCTGGCAGCCTGTAGTCCTCGCTAAAAATCGGTAATGCTATCCCTTCGCAGGCACCATGGCGTATTGCGGCACTGGAATCAGAATTGTTAAAACGTCAATTCCATGCCTGTCAGGCTTTTAACATCCCGCTCATATTTTCATCGCAGCCGGGTGCGGAGCACTTTCTCCGTCGTCCACCAGCCAGTGGTGCAGGTCTGATCCATTTCTGTTAACGCATTGCAGCGTGCGATCCCCTCACTCCCCTGATAACGGCCAAACCCCGACTTCGCATCTATAATTCAGTGACTCAGCCCCGGGGCGCGCGTCAGCCAGCGTCAGGGTGACTGAACGTCATGTCAGCGAAGCATCGACGTTTATGCCCTGGACAACGCCAGCCGGGTTAATGAAGCTCATCATCTGCCAATAAAGGAAGCCTCATGATCTTATCACTCGAAAACCAGGTTGCACTGGTCACCGGCGCCAGCTCTGGCCTCGGCTATGCCTGTGCAGAAGGACTCGCCAGGGCTGGAGCCAGTGTGGTGGTGAACTACCATCGTCAGGCAGAACCGGCCGAGGAACTGGTTGAAAAAATCCGCGCAGCGGGAGGCCAGGCCATCGCCGTGAAGGGGGACGTGTCGAAAGAGGCGGACGTTGACGCCCTTTTCAGCCAGACGATCGCGGCATTTGGCAGGCTGGATATCCTGGTCGCTAACTCCGGCCTCCAGAAAGATGCGCCCTCCATCGAGATGTCACTGGAAGACTGGAACACCGTCATTGACGTGAATCTGACCGGCCAGTTTCTCTGCGCACGCGCCGCGTTGCGCCAGTTCCGCAAACAGAACCACGACACACAGATCAGCCGCGCGGCGGGCAAAATTATCCATATGAGTTCGGTGCACCAGCGTATTCCGTGGGCGGGCCACGTCAATTACGCCGCCTCCAAAGGGGGCGTGGATCTGCTGATGCAGACCCTGGCACAGGAGGTGGGTGAAGAGCGCATCCGCGTTAACGGCATCGCACCGGGCGCGATCGCTACCGCAATCAATGAAGACACCACCCAGGGTGAAGCAGGCAAAGAGCTGCTGAAACTGATCCCCTATGGCCGCATCGGCGAAGCGGAAGATGTGGCCAATGCGGTCGTGTGGCTCGCCAGTGACCTGTCTGACTATGTGCATGGCACCACGCTGTTTATTGATGGCGGAATGAGCCTCTATCCCGGCTTCCGCGACAACGGCTGACCCCCTGAACCGATGCCTGAGATAAACGTTCAGACGGGCGGAGAGAGCCTTTCCGCCCGCCTACCGGACGGCGGGCGACCCGCGCCCGCAGAGGCGTTCAGCTGAACGGCGGCTGCGCTCACTGTGCTATGGTGGATGCAAAACGGATTCTGCTCTGAGGATTATGGTATGTCGCCCTTTTATCAATTCACCGCCACCCGCCTGGATGGCCAGCCTGTCACGATGGCCGACTTCGGGGGCAAGGTGGTGCTGGTGGTGAATACCGCCAGCAGATGTGGATTCACGCCGCAGTATGCGGGCCTGGAAGTGCTCTATAAAAAGTATGCCGCTCAGGGTCTGGTGATCCTGGGATTCCCCTGCAATCAGTTTGGTAAGCAGGAGCCTGGCGGGGCCGACGAGATCGCGCAGACCTGCCACATCAACTACGGAGTCAGTTTTCCGATGTTCGCTAAAGTCGAGGTCAATGGCGCGTCGGCGCATCCGCTGTTTCGCTATCTGAAAACGGCGTTACCCGGCGTCCTGGGCGGCCGGATTAAGTGGAACTTCACGAAGTTTTTAATCGGGCGAGATGGTCAGCCGCTCAGGCGTTTCGCACCAATCACCCCGCCGGAAAAGATGGACGCGGCGATTAAGGCGGCCCTTTAATCCGGACAGGCATTCGCCTTTTCCGGTCATCACGCACCGCCAGAAGCGCCTGAACGGTCGCTCAGAAAATCGATAAAGGCGCGCACCTTCTCCGGCACATGGCGGGTATTGGGATAGAGCGCGTAAATTCCCTGACGCGGAAAGCGATGATCGGGCAGCACATGCGTCAACCTGCCGTTCTCTATCTCCTCCTGCACCAGCCAGCCAGGCAGGACAGCCACACCCGCCCCCGCCAGAGCAAAAGCCAGCAGCGAAGAGGCACTGTCTGCCGTGATCATGGCGGGATAGCGGGCGCTGAAAAGCACACTTTCTCCGCCAGGCGTCATCACCTGCCAGTTCAGCGGCGTCGCAAGGCGGCTGTGCGCAATCCAGTCTGCCGACGCGAGCTGTGTCAGGTCCCGGACAGCAGCCCCTTCCAGCGTGTCGAGATAGCCTGGTGCCGCCACCGCCAGAATATCGAACCTGTCGATAAGCCGGGCGTGATGATTTGAATCGGCCAGCTGACCAAGCCGGATCGCGACATCAAAACGACCGGCAATCAGATCGTCATTCTGAGAGGATGAGACGTGCTGAATGCGCAACTGTGGATGGATGGCGGCAAAGGCGGCCAGCGCCGGAACAACCACGCGGGCGCCATACTCGGGCGTCGTTGTGATCCTGAGCAGTCCGCTTAAGCCAGCATGATCGCTGCGTACATCCTCCAGCACGCTTTCCGCATCCTGCAGCAGTTGAAGGCAGCGATGATAAAACCGTTCACCGGTATCAGTGGTTGAAACACGGCGGGTACTCCTGATGAGCAGCGAGACACCCAGCTCCTGCTCAAGCTGCCTGACGTTAAAACTGACCACCGCTTTGGTCAGCCCGAGCGTCTGCGCCGCACCGGTAAAACTGCCCGCTTCCGCCACCGCGACGAATATCCCCAGCCGTTGCATATTGATCATGGCCCTCTCCTTTGCGCTGGCCAATTGTCAAAATAATTTTGACAGTGTAACAACAGGAACTGAATTTATCCCGATCGTCGTCACGCCTATACTGCGCGCCACAGGCCCCCGCTACCGGAATAAAAATGACCTATCGCGTCCGCGTCGCCAGCGTTTATCTGCTGGGATTTTTTATCGATTTGGTGAACATGTTTATCGCCAGCGTCGCCTACCCGGAGATCGGCCGACACTTCGATGCCCCGGTCAGCCAGCTGGCGTGGATCAGTAACGGCTACATTCTGGGGCTGACCCTGGTGATCCCTTTAAGTCGCTGGCTGGCCAGCCGCCTGGGTGCCCGGCGTCTGTTTATGCTCTCGCTGCTCATTTTTATCGTGAGTACCTGCGGAGTCAGTGCGGCCGAATCGATTTCACAGCTTATCGCCTGGCGCGGGTTGCAGGGTATCGGTGGCGGACTCCTGATCCCCATTGGTCAGACGCTGACCTATGCCCTTTACCAGAACCATGAGCGCGCCAGGCTCTCATCCGTAGTGATGCTGGTTGCTCTGCTGGCACCGGCACTCTCACCCGCTCTGGGAGGCGTGCTGGTTGAGTATCTCAGCTGGCGAGGGGTTTTTCTTGTCAGCCTGCCCCTGGCGGTGGTGGCCTTTGTGCTGGCGGGGTTATGGCTCAGGCCGGATCGTCCGGCGAAGATAACCGATCCGCTGGATTTCACAGGGCTCCTTAGCGGAAGTGCTGCGCTGACGCTGATCCTGCTCGGGCTGACCGCGCTGGGCGAGGCGGCGCGGCCTGGCGAAGGCGCACTGATGCTGCTGGCCGGTCTGGTCGTGCTGGCCGGGTATATCAGAAACGCGCGCAGGAAAAGCCATCCTCTGCTTAACCTGCATCTGGTGAAGGACCCGCTGCTGCATACCGCAATGCTGATCTACCAGTTTATCCCTGGCATATTCACCGGCGTGAGTGTGATCACCATGCTCTATCTGCAGAATCAGCTGGGTATGCCCGCCAGTGCTGCGGGGGCGCTGATGCTGCCGTGGTCGCTGGCCTCTTTTGCTGCTATCAGCCTGACGGGCAGGCGGTTTAACCACTGGGGGCCGCGTCCGCTGCTGATTGCCGGATGTCTGGCACAGGCGGCAGGGATGGGCCTGCTGGCGCTGACGGGGCAGGCAGCGGACACCCCGCTCTGTCTGCTGGCCTTTGTGCTGATGGGGTTCGGGGGCAGCCTGTGCAGCAGCACGGCGCAAAGTGCGGCGTTTATACAGATTGCCGATCGCGATCTGGCGGATGCCAGCGCCCTGTGGAATATCAATCGCCAGCTCAGTTTCTGCCTCGGTGTGACGCTGGTCAGCCTGCTGTTCAATCTTCTGGCGAACGCGGGGATGGCCCCGCAACACGCTTATCATCTCTGCTTTGCGATTGCGGCCTGCAGTGCGGCAATCCCGCTGCTGTGCGCCCTGCGCATCGCCAACCACAGGATAATAGTTATGCTTAACGGGGAGTCACAATGAATCGCTATTTTCAGGAAGTCCTGGATGCCCATGACTTAATCAGGGCGTGGCTGGGCAACCACGCGGCAAAGGATGAAATCTGTGACCAGCTTCTGGCGCGTTTCAGCCCCGCTTTTTCTATGGTAACGCCTGGCGGCGGCATGCTGGATTTCACGACCCTGACCTCGTTCTTCCGCACGCAGCGCGCTGCCCGGTCGGGTCTGGAGATTGAGATCAGCGATATGCGAATCATTGCTGAGGGCGAAAAGGGCGCAACGGTTGTCTATAAAGAGTTACAGCAACTGCCCGGCCAGCCGCCGACGCTGCGCTTCTCAACGGTGGTATTCGAATTAAAAAGAGAGGGTGACATTCTCTGGCGTCATCTGCACGAGACATCACTGCCGCAGTGATCACCGCCCCTGACGACTCAGACGTCGGTTAACATGATCTTCTGTACCCTGACCAGTGAACGGCGCAGTTTACCTGTCCCCGCACAGATAACCGGAAGAAGATCGCAAGTTGATTAGCCAGAACCCTGCTAATGACGCTATTCTTCTGCGCTCAATTTAACGCTTCAGGAATCCCACATGTCAGAGAGTGCAATTACGGAGCGTTCCCCTTCGGTGTTCTGGGGAGCGACCATCATTTGCGGCACGGTGGTTGGTGCAGGAATGTTTATCCTGCCGGTTGTGATGGCGGGCGCCTGGTTCGGCTGGTCGTTGCTGATACTGGCGTTCAGCTGGATCAGTATGCTGATCAGTGGCCTGATGTTTCAGCGCGTCAGCCAGCACTATCCGCTGGAAACCGGCTATGACAAAATCGTACGTGACCTCTCAGGTCGCGGCTGGGCGGAAATGAATGGTCTGAGCCTGATGTTTGTGCTGGGCATTCTGACCTATGCCTATATTTCCGCTACCGGGCCGGTTTACGAACACTCACTGAGCGCCCTGACCGGCCTCAGCGTCTCGTCCGCAGAGGCGAAAGTCATCCTGGGCGTGACGGTTGCCGCTATCGTCTGGCTGGGAACCAGCAGCATCGGCCGGATTATGTCCGTTATGCTGATCGCCAAAATTTTCCTGCTGCTGGCCTTGTTTGGCGGGTTAGTGACGACCGTGAACAGCGGTTATTTACTGGATAGCGACAATCAGACAGGCACTTACTGGCCCTATATGCTCGGTATCGTGCCTTTCTGCCTGGCCTCGTTCGGCTATCACGGTAACATCACCGGCCTGATCGCCTATTACGACGGCGATGCCCGCCGGGTGAAACGGTGCCTGTGCATCGGCACGGCGATGGCGCTGGTTATCTATCTGTTCTGGATCGTCTGCACCATGGGCAACCTGCCCCGTTCCGCATTCCCGCAGATCGCCCGACAGGGCGGTGACATTGCCGCCCTGATGCGGGCGTTTAACCCTGACGGCGTAACCACCCGGCTCTCGCTGCTCTTCTCTGTGTTTTCACATTTTGCGGTTATCTGCTCTTTCGTGGGAGTCACCGCCGGGCTGGTGGACTACATCAGCGATCGCTTCAGCATTCCCACCACCCGGATGGGCCGCCTCAAAGCCACGGCAATCACCTTTCTGCCGCCGTTAAGTCTGTCGCTGCTTTATCCTGATGGATTCGTCAGCGCCATCGGCTATGCGGGCCTGCTCGCGACGCTCTGGGCCGTCATTATTCCGGGAATGCTCCATCTGAAGATGAAGGCACGCCCCGCTTCCGGCTATCAGAGCAGCAGGTGGGATCCGCTGCAGCTGGGTATTATCATGACCTTCGCGGTGCTGAATATCCTCTCGTGGACGCTCAGCGAGTTTCATCTGCTGCCGGTGTTTTAATCTCATAAAAACGTGCCAGCATGCTGGCACGCTGAACGGCCCGTCGCCCCGGTTAACGCCGTCACCGGAAAGTGGTCATTTTTTCATTGCCGCTTCAGTCAGTCCATCGAGCCATTCCTGATGGCCATTCAGCATAGGATTCGGGCGGGTGATGGCCAGCGCCTTTGCCGGCGCGCCCTTCTGCGTTTCCTGCGTCAGGATACGAACCCGGTTGCCGGGAAGATCCTCCAGCAGCCAGGCATGATGCACATCCAGACGCTCAGGCGTGTTCTCTTCACCCGACCAGCCGTGCCATGCCAGGCGCGCAGGCTGCCCCTTTGCCGGAGGCACACATTCCACCACCTGCGCCTCAACCGGAAATCCAAACGTGCTGAAGTAGAAACGCACCCCATCCTCCAGCACCGGACCTTTACTGTCATAAAAGCGGATATCGGCGGCGTTTTTATAATAGTCCGGCCACAGAAATGGCTGACTCAGCAAAGGCCAGATCGTTTCAACCGCCAGCCCCGCGATAATCGTCTCATTTGAAACAAAGTTATCAGTGAAGCCAGGCGCAAAGCCTTCCGGCCAGTAAATCGCATTCATCGTTTTCTCCAGTGGTGGTTATCTTCTGCAGCGTTTCTGCCATCAATAAAGGCTATCTGACGCGGCAGTCGCCATTATTCAGCCACCCGTGTAATAAAACGAATCGCGAATCGTGATTGACCCTATAAGTTAACTTATATCAGGAGGCGGTATTGCGGACTGTTTCAAGGCACAGGGCGCGGATCCATTGATGTGCCGGATCGCAATGAGTGCGTTCATGCCACGCCATGCTTTTCGTAAAACCCGGAATCGCAAAAGGCAGCGGGATCACAGCCAGGTTGCTGTCCATCGGCACCAGACGTCCGGGCACGACCGCTATCATTTCGGTCACGCGCAGAATATCGGGAACGACCAGAAAACTGTTTACCGACACGCCCACCCGCCTTTCGCGGCCCCGTTGCGCCAGCACCTCGTCGGTGACGCCCGCAAAGCGTCCTTCCGTTGAAACCAGGATGTGCTCCTGTTCGCAGAACTGTTCAAGCGTCATGTCTGCCGTGGCGGCGGCCAGAGGATGGTGACGGCCCGCGACACAGACATACTCCTCCTCAAAAAGCGCTCTTGCATGCAGATCTTCGGGCGTGGTCTGCGGCGTGACCAGTGCCAGGTCAAGTTCGCCACGGGACAACTGCTGATGCATGCGCTCGTCATCAACGGGCCTTACCGCAATCCGGATATGGGACGCCTGCTTTTTCAGCCGGGCGATCAGGGGAACGACCACCGCGCTGAGAGCATAATCGGTGGCGGCGATCGAATAGATCATCTCTGCGGTTTCAGGGTCAAATTCCGGCGATTTAACCAGAACGGCGATATCCGTAAGGATTTTTTTTACCGGCCCCGCCAGTTCGGTGGCCCGCCTTGTCGGCACCATACCGTGACTGCTGCGAACAAAAAGCGGGTCGTCAAAATAGTCACGTAAACGGGTCAGCATACCGCTGACGGCAGGCTGCGTCAGCGAGAGACGCCGGGCGGCGCGCGTCACGCTGCCTTCATCGAGCAGCGCATCCAGGGCTTTGAGAAGATTGAGATCCAACCCCCTGATATCACTTTTCATCATGAACTCTTTAAGGAGCAATAAACTTTTTTATTCAGGCTACGGACTCTGACAGGGCTTGTCTAGCCGGTTTACCGCGCTGGCCCGCTGGCCGCCCCGCCATCACTGACCTGACGCATGCACGCCGTTGACGGAAGCGCCGCTCAGGGCAAAGGCCTGCGCGCTTCGGGCATGTCCGGCCTGTGACGCCCTCTTCTGTTGTCCGTCTCTCTGGCATGAAAGATTTTCAGGAGATTCAAAAACCGTGGCGAACTGCCGATAACCACTGGTAGCGACATTTTGTACACAGGAGATAACATCCATGCCATTACCCGATACCCACAGTGAGCAACAGCAAATCAGCGAGATCACCGCGCGGACTGGCGCTATCCTGCGGACGCTGCACGACAGTCTGCAACAGCTGGGGCTTGATAAAACCATTGCCGAGGTGGCGGGCAGCATCCCGGACGCGCGTGAACGGCTCGGCTACGTCGTCACGCTGACGCGGGAAGCCGCAGATGGCGTCATTAACAGCGTCGAAATTACTCAGCCGATGCAGACACAGCTGGCCGATCACGCAGAGCAACTCACGCAACGCTGGGAAGCGAACGCCGAACGTCCGTTTACAGACGACCAGGCGCAGACGCTGGCGGCGGACACGCGGGCCTGGCTGGATGACGTGCCGCGTATCACCGGCCTGACTCAGCAGCAGCTTCACGCCATTATGATGGCGCAGGGGTTTCAGGATCTGACCGGACAGATTGTGCAACGCATGATGGCGGTTCTGAATCAGTGCGAACAGCAGCTGATTCAGATCATCCGCGATAAATCCGCGTCAGCGGCCACCAGCGAACGTGCCGCGCCGCTTCAGTCGCCTGCGCCCTCAGAACAGGCGGCCAGTCAGGATGACGTGGATGATCTGCTGGCCAGTCTGGGGATCTGACCGTCACGGGCAGCATGACGCAGGCTACGTTGGTCGCCACGGCACGGCGTGCCGCGCTGACTCGCGATTCAGCGCAGCATGACCGGCAGGCGCGGATGTGCTCCCTGTCGGATGATGTCACACAGCAGCAGGCGGGCTGAAAAAGAAAGATCCAGAAGAACGCAGCGCGGACAGCGCCAGTCTGCCGTGCCCGACTGCCGTTGAGCGTGACGGCGGGACCGGGCTTAGCGCTCTGCGCAACCGGAGAGAGAGGGCCCGCCGTCGCGGGAACAGAAAGCGCCAGGATAAAAAAGAGGAGCCAGGCTCCTCTTTTTCAACTCAGCGCTGCATCAGCGTACGATGTGCAGGAAGTGCAGATGCTTCTCATACTGATCAAGAATATCATTGATGATCTGCTCCTGATTCCAGCCCATCACATCATAATCCTGCCCCCCCTCCTTGAGATAAACATCGGCACGGTAATATTTCTGCTCCTCTGTCTTGTCACTGCCAGACATGCCCGCCAGGGCAAAGGCTGGCTGCAGATAGGCGCGGGCCCGCACTTCATAGACAAAGTTAAGCTCGTCGCCCAAATCCACCTCGAAGCGCACCCGATCTTCAACCTCGTTTGAGGTATGCGACACGGTATTCTGCTTCGCCAGCTCCTGCTCTACCATCTCCATCGCCGGATAGATCACCTCGGCCATAAACCGCTTCACCTGTGAGCGTTTTGGGAAGTGCGCGATATTGCGTAACCGCCGCTGCCAGGGGATCGGGTTACGCGCCGCGGTTGGGGCGATGGTGGCAATCTGCTTACTGTCACGTTTCCAGGCATCGATGCGCAGCGCCTTCAGCAGGCCATAGATCGACATCAGCAGAATCACCGCAAAGGGCAGTGCGCTGGCGATGGTCACGGTCTGCAGGGCCTTCATTCCGCCCGCCAGCAGCAGCGTGACCGCGACGACACCCATCAGACCGGCCCAGAAGATGCGCTGCCAGACCGGTGTGTTGTCGTTTCCGCCCGCCGCCAGCGTATCCACCACCATCGCGCCGGAGTCGGCGGAGGTGACAAAGAACACGACGACCATCGCCATGGCGATAAAGGAGAGCACCGCGCTGAAGGGGAAATGCTCCAGGAAGTTGAACAGCGCCAGGGTCTGGTCGCTCATCACCGTCTGCGCCAGATCGGTGGCCCCCTCCTGCATAATCAGCCAGATTGCGCTGTTGCCGAAGAACGTCATCCAGAGCAGCGTAAATCCGGCGGGCACGAAAAGGACGCCGGTCACGAACTCGCGGATGGTGCGGCCGCGTGAAACACGGGCAATAAACATTCCGACAAACGGCGACCAGGCCAGCCACCAGCCCCAGTAAAACAGCGTCCAGCCGCCGAGCCACTTACCCGATTTAGGCTCATACGCGTAGAGGTTGAAGGTTTTGGTGACCAGTTCGGAGAGATAGCCGCCGGTGTTCTCGACAAAAGATTTCAGCAGCAGCACGGTCGGACCCAGTGCGCCCACCATAATCAGCAGCAGCACGGCCAGCGTCAGATTGATTTCGGACAGGATGCGGATGCCCTTATCCAGCCCCGAAACCACGGAGAGTGTCGCCAGCGCGGTAATCCCGACAATCAGAATGACCTGCATGGTCTGGTTAACCGGCAGACCAAACAGGTGATTCAGCCCGGCATTCACCTGCAGCACGCCGTAACCCAGCGAGGTCGCCACGCCCAGGACCGTACCGATAACGGCAAAAATATCGACAGCATGGCCCATCCAGCCGTAGATCCGATCGCCGATAATCGGATAGAGCGCCGAGCGCAGCGTCAGCGGTAATCCGTGGCGGTAGCTGAAGAACGCCAGAATCAGCGCCACGATGGCATAAATGGCCCAGGCGTGCAGACCCCAGTGGAAGAAGGTGATGCGCAGGGCTTCCCGTGCGGCCTCAACCGTTTCCGGCTGACCCGTGGGCGGTGCCATGTAGTGCATCACGGGTTCCGCCACGCCGAAGAACATCAGTCCGATGCCCATACCTGCCGAAAAGAGCATGGCAAACCAGGAGTGGTAGCTGAAATCGGGTTCCGCATGATCCGGGCCGAGCTTGATGTCGCCATAGCGGGAGAACCCCAGGTAGGCGACCGTCAGCAAAATCAGCGCAACGGCCAGGATATAGAACCAGCTGGCGTTGGCGAACAGGGAGTTTTGCAGTGCGCCCAGCTGCACATCAGCCTGTTCAGGGAAGAGCGCAGCAAAGGCAACCAGGATAAAAATCAGTGCGGCAGAGGTGAAAAATACGGGTGGATTAATGTGGCTTCGCTTGTGTTGCGTTTCAGTTTCTGATGAAGACATAGGTATCCTGATCAAGATGAATGAAGACCAAATGTAACAATCAGTATAAAAGAGTAAAAGCGAAACGGCGCCGTTTGGTCAGTTATTCAGCGATTTGTCGGAGATAACGGCCTCTGCCTGCCAGCGGGCAACCCGTTCCACCGCCGCTTTGTCCGCTTCGCTGGTCATTGCGAGGCTGGCACGCACCAGCGCAAGCTGCGCATGACGCTTCGCCTCCGCGCCATAGCGATGCGGTGCAATCATCGCTAACGCCTGAAGCGCTTTCTGCAGGCGCAGCTGTACCTCCACCAGGGCGGCCCCATCGCGTGCGATGCCGGTAAACATATCGTCGAACATATCGCCTATCCCGGCGGGCTGCATAAAGAGCCGGGGATACTGCGGCGTCTCCGATTCCTGCGGTTCGCTGGGGCTGAACAGCCGGACCGCCCGCCCGATAATATCGATTGCCGTGCCGGGGTCGTTAACCGCCGGAGAGAGTGCGCGTGAGGCAATTTCAGACAGGACGCAGAGTCCGAAACGGGGGTCCTGTTCAAACGAGCGCTGTTCACCCAGGGTAAACGCGCTGAGCAGTCGCTGAAGGTCCTCATCCGCAAGCGGCCTGTCGCACCAGAACAGCGGGGCCGCGCCATGCACAAAACTGCCGGGCTGCGCGGTGAGATAGAGATGGCACGCTTTTTCCTCTGCGAAGCCGGCGAGTTCCTGCAGATCCAGATGCTGCAGATAGCCCGCCTGCGGCGGGTAAACGCGGTGCAGCGGGATCGTTTCCGGCAGGATGCCGTCCCAGAAGGCGCAGCCCATACAAGGCGACCGTAGGCGGTGGTGAAGGGCCGCCGTCGTGGCCTCCTCAACGCGATGCGACGTATCAGACAGGCAGCCAAACTGCGCCAGATGCTGTATCCAGCGCAGCAGGGTGATCACGATCATGGCAATCACGGCCAGGGTGACAAAAAACAGAATAACGCGCCCCTGCATGCCATAAGCCCCCATGCCGAGCGCGATAATTCCCACCAGGCTGTACAGGAAAGAGCCGATAAAGGTTGCCAGCATGGTCTGGGTGGTGCTGTCTTCAAGCAGCAGAACCGTCGCGCGCGGCGTGACGCTGCTGCTGGCAGAATTGTACGCCGTCACCATGATGTTAAGCGAAAAGGTCGTCACGGCCAGCATACTGGAGGCCAGGATAGTCAGTATCTTATCCACCGCGTCACTTCCCACAATGCCCGACATAGAGATGGGAATGAAAGGCTTAATCGCAATGGCGACCAGGGCAGTGATCACCGCCAGCACGGCGAACAGTGAGCTGCGAAACCAGAGCTGGCGGGTCAGCCGATGAATAATCCACTGCGTTTTAGACATCATGTCACCTGTTATCTTAATTTCAGTTACGGCTGAACAGTCAGCACGGCCTCTGAGATGATCGTTCTGCTGCACCCCCGGAGTGAAGAACAGCGGCTGTAACGGTATCGCCAGAGAGGGCCCGCGTGGGTTACGCCCGGCGCGGCGCGCATCCGGCTTCAGAGTAAGCATAGCCGGGGGTGCACGATTTACCTCTGTCCTGCCTGATGCGATCCTGCCGGGCCGGATTCCCCCGCGCGTCGTCAGCCATGCACTGCTTTTTGTCCCTGCCCGGCATTTTGAGCAGAGATTGACCTCATCCTGCTTTCGTTTATAGTATTCAGCCTGTCCTGATCGGCCTGATGTGCCGATCGGACTTCGCCGCCAGCGCCCGTCACCGGAGCCTGGTTTACATCCATCCTGAAGGCACGCTGTTGCCGTAAAGGAGATTTCAGACATCATGCGTCTTACGCCACCCTGAGTCGTCCCCCTTCCCTGCTGCACTGAGACATCTCAGTCGCGCACTCAATAACATCCCGTCTGCGGATGTGCTTTTTCGTACCTGAATTTTCTGCCCTCATGGGCTGACCGTATCTAAAATCTGAGAAATGACTATGCTGCTGTCCTCAACGCGTAAGGACTGGCTGGGTAACGTCCGTGGTGACGTCCTTGCCGGTATTGTGGTTGCGCTCGCGCTTATTCCTGAAGCGATCGCCTTTTCTATCATTGCTGGCGTCGATCCGCAGGTCGGGCTCTATTCCGCCTTCTGCATCCCCCTCGTCATGGCCTTTCTGGGCGGTCGCCCGGCGATGATCTCCTCCTCCACCGGCGCGATGGCGCTGCTGATGGTCACGCTGGTGAAAGATCACGGGCTGCAGTATCTGCTGGCTGCCTCCGTGCTGACCGGCATCATCCAGCTGATGGCCGGATACCTGAAGCTTGGCAGCCTGATGCGCTATGTCTCCCGTTCGGTCGTGACCGGATTTGTTAATGCGCTGGCCATACTGATATTCATGGCGCAGCTGCCGGAGCTGACCCACGTGACCTGGCACGTCTACGCGCTCACGGCTGCCGGTCTGGCGATTATTTATCTCTTCCCCCTCCTGAATAAAACCCTTCCCTCCCCGCTGGTCTGCATCGTTGTGCTGACCGCGATTTCCATGTGGCTGCATCTGGATGTGCGCACGGTGGGTGACATGGGCAAACTGCCGGACAGCCTGCCGGTGTTCCTCCTTCCGGACATCCCGCTTAACCTTAATACCCTGCTGATTATCCTGCCCTACTCAGCGGGACTCGCCGTGGTCGGACTGCTGGAGTCCATGATGACGGCCACCATTGTGGATGACATGACCGACACGCCGAGCGATAAGAACCGCGAGTGCAAGGCGCAGGGCATCGCCAATATCTGCACGTCGTTTATTGGCGGGATGGCGGGCTGCGCGATGATTGGTCAGTCGGTGATTAACGTCAGGTCGGGCGGTCGCGGGCGACTCTCTACGCTGACGGCGGGCGTGGTGCTGCTGTTGATGGTGGTGTTCCTGCGCGACTGGGTGTCGCAGATCCCTATGGCCGCGCTGGTGGCGGTGATGATCATGGTTTCCATCGGCACCTTCTCATGGCGTTCGATTGCGAACCTGCGCACGCATCCGCTTTCAACCAGCGTGGTGATGCTGGCGACCGTTGCCGTGGTGGTGGCAACACACAACCTGGCGTTTGGCGTGCTGACCGGTGTACTGATTGCGTCCCTGAACTTCGCCACGAAGGTAGCCCGCTTTATGGCAGTCACCTCTGAGCGGAAAGAGGAGACCCGGACCTATACGGTTACCGGTCAGGTCTTCTTTGCTTCGGCCGATCGCTTCACCCGCCACTTCGACTTTCGCGAGCCGCTGAAGCGCGTAATCATCGACGTGACGCACGCCCATTTCTGGGACATCACGTCGGTCAGCGCGCTGGATCGTATTGTGATTAAGTTCCGCCAGGAAGGCGCCGTGGTGGAAATCAGAGGGATGAATGACGCGACCCGGACGCTCGTCGATCGTTTCGGCGTGCATGAAAAACCCGAAGAAGCGGAAAAACTGCTGAGCGGTCATTGATTCTCAGGAGTGGCATCCTGAATACCGGGTGATCGGATCATCCTCAGCCCGCCTGGTCTGTGCGTCTGCGGCCCGGACGGCCGGGAACAGGGCCATTGGGGCCATGGATGAGCGATCACGCTTTCCGGTGGTGACGTTCAGAAGCAGCTGAGGCTGCGTTAACTTTCGGGGCCTGCGGCGCAGGCCCTTTTTTATGGCGCGGCGTGATAAGCAGGCCTCTGCTGAAACCGATATCACTGACTCCGCGCTAAAAGAGAGGCGGAGATTCCGTCTGCCCGGCCCTGCCACGCAGATTGTCCGGCATGACACCGACGCCCGGCCCTGAGCAATCGCTCGCGATGCGGGACTCGCCCGCGTTAGCTTACGCGAACCGGCTCAGAGTCGGGCCGCTATAGCTGCTGCCGGAAGACATATCCAAGCCCGCGGATACTCTGGATCTGAAACCCGGAATCCCGACACAGTTTCTTCTTGAGCCGACAAATCAGAACGTTAACCACATCCTGATTGCGCAGGTCAGCATCCGCGTAAAGCTGGCCCATCAGTTCATCCCGCGTCACGACTTTCCCATTTCGCTTCATCAGGAACTCAGCAACCAGATACTCGAAGTTGGTCAGCTCGACCTGCGTGCCATTTCTTAATACCTGTTTCCCCGTTAGATCGAGCTCATAAGGCGGCAGCCTTATCCGGCTTGAGGCAATCCCCCGGCTGCGGCGGTCGATGGCGCTGATACGCGCGACAAACTCTTCAGGCTCAATCTCATCGGAAACAATGTCATCCGCGCCGGCTTCGTAGGCTGCGATCCTCAGAGCCTGCGTGCTATCAGCTGCGGTGACGATCACCGGCGTTGTAAATCCCCTTTTGCGGTAACGTCTGATCAGCGCGCAGTGCTGCTCACAGAGCAAATGTGTGCTGATGATAAACACGTCAGGAGAGAATTTTTTAAGCGAACGCAGTGCGTTATCCGTGTCTGAGAAGGTATCGGTCACAAATCCCAGCCGTGAGATCAACGCCGGGGCAAAGCGGGAGGAAGCCTGATTTTTATCAAATATCAGAATACGCATTTACCAGTCCGCCAGTCTGTTAAAGGTTAAGAATAACTTATATTAAAATATCCAAATAGCACAAAATGTCAACTTGCCGAACAGCAGATTTTTCATGCGTCGGGAGTGACGTCGCATATATTTTCTTCACTGACACGCCGGTTAAGCCATTTGCAATGACGGGCAGAGCGAGACTGTCACTCTTTTGGCTTGTATCTCCGCATCCAGCGATTGTCGATAATCAGTAAGGTAAACTAATATCACTAACGTTATGCGGTGAGCCGACTGGCTCCGGAAAGCCACTATGCAATAACATTTTTAATGAAAAACGACAGCGCCTGCGCCATACAAACCCGAAGCAGACATCTGTCCCGAGACAGCTTTTCAGCAGGCATGTCCGGCAATGCATTCCGGCAACAAAGGCCCCTGGTCAGAGGCCAGTAAATGACGATTGCAAAACGGCCAGACGGGTCAGAAAAAGAGCGACCTTCATTCTTACCGTCGAAGATTAAAAAAACCTTAACGTGGATGAGCGTGCCGCTGAGAGCTGTTCAGCCTGAACGAAACGCGGGGGTGCGGACAGCCAGGATTGGCTGGCGGGAGCCGGAAGCATCGTCAGGTCGGGCTGACGGCAAAAGCAGATAATCAATAGAGAGTCATCACCCCTGAAGGGTGTTAAAGCATTGTTAACTTAATCAGGACTGGTTAAGTATGACGTTTCAGGAGATGTCTGACCGCTATCAGGAGCCGTTATGAAAGGAAGCTGTCTGTGTAAGAAAATCCAGTATGAATGCGATGTGATGGAAGAGGGAATTCTGAACTGTCACTGTCATACCTGCAGAAAAGCACACGCCGCCCCATATGTCCCGGCAGCGGGGGTAAAACGTGAACATTTCAGATGGCTAAAGGGAAGTGAGTACCTCAGTTCATATGCCTCTTCCCCGGATAAATTGCGTCATCTCTGTTCACTCTGCGGCTCAAACCTGATGGCAGAGAGGCCGCATCAGGGCCACGTCATCGTGCGCGTGGCAACCCTGGATGAGCCACCTTTTTCTGCGGCAATTTCATATATCTGGTGCTCTCATGATGCCCCGTGGCTCAGTGAAATTCAGGATACGCCTTATTATGCGCAATGGCAGAAAGCCGATGATTAATGGCATTACCCTAACAGCGTGGCCCGCTGTTCGCTCATTGTGGAGATAAAGCTGTCACCGTCCGCTTAGTGCCAGACGCGGACATTGATTTTTCAATATTGAGAACTTTAACCGCTTTGCTAATGAAAACCGGGGATCTACGCCCGACATGCAATGCGACTTCCTTACCTCGCTCAGCGCTGAAGCTCACCAAAGCCAACGTCGCCTGGATTCTTGCCAGGCTCCGTGCCACAGGTCAAAACGTGTGAGTGGTTCGAGTTTTTTAGAACGGCAACTTCACCCGCAGATAAGAGACTTCGCTCCGAAATAGAAATACCGAAAAGGCCTTCAGCGACCGGAAATATTTCACATTCTGATGTCAGCGCTCCCAATGCTTTTTCTATCTTGTTACGCTCTGCTTTGATAATTAACTGGAGTCCCATCAGCTTCTAAACTCCACAATCGCTACCTGCTCAAGCGCTTGCCTGACCAAGGCCTGAGCCTGATCAGGGATAGACTGCCCTCTGATGTCATAGACGACCCGGCAAGTTTGAATGTGCGGTGGAAGCTGCGATAGTCACCAGCTTATTCTGGCAATATTGTATGCAATACTGAGTCTTATTGATTCCGGTGATGCCAGACTGTGGTTGGACAAAAGTAGAAACACGCCGCGTTCTTCATTTATAAACTCCGGGGTGAACATTACGCCTCCATTTCATTGTCTTCGCCAAACGCTGGAAATTGAGTACTTTCTCATCAATGTCTTATCTTATCAGAAATACTCTCCGAGTCTCGATGCCCGCTTCTCGCTCAAAGTAGACGCTGGCTGACATGCCTGCTCCGTACCAGAAGCAGACGTTTTCAGCATCTGCATGCATTAATCTTTCGAGACGAGCGCTCACTGCATAGCCATGCAGACGCGCTGAAATCTTCAGGACAGTTTTTTAGAATACGGGCAAGAAAGGTCCCGCTTTTAGTCCGCCCGCGTCAGAAACGCGTGGAGAGTGCCCGCAGGGGTGCGCCCAGCCACTTTTATGTAAAATAAATCTCGTGCATGAAGGAAATGGTGCATGCTTCATGTCACAAATTCACAGGTAGTGAATCTAATTAAATAAGGAATTCAGGACGTGATTGACTTCATGCGTTTTGTCGAGCGTTATGAGCAGTTTGACGCTTCATCACTCCCATCTGATAACATCACCGAGTGCCGGATCAATGATTTATATATCCGGGTATACGCGCCAGTGGCAGATCTCAATGAGGTTCTTATTGTCTACCATGGTGGCGGGGTAAACTCTGACGCAGGCTACGACATTCTTGCACGACAGTTGAGTTACGATCTGCCCGTCTGTGTTTGTCTCGTCGATATCCGTGGGCACGGTCGTTCAGTTGGTGTCCGGGGAGAAGCTTCCAGTCCGGTTCAAATCTGGCGGGATATAGATGTTGTCATTGATTATGTCCGAACCTCTTTTTGTGATGCCAGAATTCACTTGCTTGGCCATTCCAGTGGAGGCGGCATGCTGATAAATTACTTCACTCAATACTCTCAATCGAGGAGTGTTGAAAGCCTGATCCTGCTGGCCCCAGCATTAGGTCCTTTTTCACCTCCGGATCTGAACCGCGACTTTTCCTCTCCCTTTGCATCGATAAACCGTTTGAGTTTCATAGTCAATGCAATGAGTGCAGGTTTTTTGTGTGGACGTCGTGCAGGAGTAAGGCTTAATTTCCCCTGTGAGGTAATCAATGCGAGGCCTGACTTTGTTCATACGTACAGCGTTAATATGGCTAACGCCCTTACCCCTCGTAATCCCGAAAGGCAACTTAAAGAAATCTCTATTCCGGTAACAGTCATGCTCGCTGAGCATGATGAACTGTTTGATGTAAGCCGAATGGATAAATTTTTCAGGAGCTGCGGCAATCCGAATGTAAGCATTCGGGTTGTAGCAGAGAGTACACATCTCGATTGTATTTTTGAGTTAACGGATAGGGTGGCGGAACATTTCACTGGCCTGACTTCCAGAGCGCAATATAGATAGTAGGTCTAATACGGAATAACATCTTTATCCCATAGGTTTGACGTCCGCTTCTCACTCAAAGCACACTGTTTCTTTCACCTCTTATCAGACTGGCGTCTGCACCTGAAATTCAGGCACAGACGCTTCCCGTTTACTTCACTACCGGGTTCTTTTTAAGGGAGAGCATGTTCATAAACTCATCATCCAGGTGCAGATGCTGCCGGACAAGTTCAGGTGGTGTGCTCGCCAGCCACTGGTTAAGCGAAATATCGGCATAGTAATCGCTTTTAAACAGCTCAAAAAAACGCAGCGGCCCTTTACCGGTATTTTCAATGTAGTGTCCCATTGCAAAAGGCACATAGCCAACATCTCCGGCGCGATAATCGAACGTTCTTGCCTGACCGGACGAGGCAAAGACCCCCATCCGCCCCTCACCTTCCAGATAATACTGCCACTCATCATTATTAGGGTGCCAGTGCAGCTCGCGTAGGCCGCCCGGCTCAATTTCCACCAGCGCGGCGGAAATGGTTTTAGATACCGGGAAATTGGATGAGTCAGTGATCCTGACGGTTCCTCCCGGCGCGCGCACCGGTTCCTGAGCCAGCATCCTGTGGGTAAAGCGGATTTTCGACTTTTTGGCGCCTTTTATGCTGTCCGATTCCAGACTGCCCGGCACATTACCGGCAAAGATATATTCATCATCAGGCGAAGGAAGATGCGCAAAAGAAGAGACGGGTACCTTAAAGTTTTTGGCGAGAATTTCCGGCGGAATGTGTCTGAACCAATCTGACAGCAGAAAAGTGCTGTCCTCATCAAAATTGCCGTCGTCAAAAGCCAGTAAAAACTCGCAGCCATCGGGACCGAGCCCCTGAATCGAGTGGGGAATGCCCGGTGGAAAATACCAGAGATCGCCCGCCGCAATGTCGTCGACGAACCATCCGCCGCTGGTGTCAAACGCTGTCACCCGCGCATTGCCGTATGTCATATAAGCCCATTCGCCCTCCTTGTGCCAGTGCAGCTCGCGGATGCCCCCTGCATTAAGGCGCATATCGACGCCCGCAATCGTCGTAGAGATGCCCAGCTCACGCTGCGTCACCTGCCGCGTCCAGCCACCGCTTCCCTTACGAACGTGCGCGTCACTGAAAGAGAAGCGCAGATTCGGCAGTGTTCCACTGTCTGTTGCAGGCGGATTAACGATATCGGGGTTTTCTGCTTCGCGGACGGGATCATGAGGGCCGGGATCCCGTCCTCCGCCACCCGTTCCGGCAGGAAACGTCTTCACGGTATTGTCGTGAGCCATCGCCTGACCAGCCGCAAGCGCGACCGTTCCCCCTGCCGCAAAAGCCATAAAGTGTCTTCTTGTCAGTGTTTTCATAGCCATCCATCCTCAGAATAGTGTTTATCTCTGGTCTTATTTTGCTAACGCCCTACCGTTATAGACGCGCTGAAAATGAAGGCAGCAACAATTTTGTAACACTGGAGAGGCATTGGAATAACCGTATGAACAGTCAAGGCTGGTGAATGTATTCAGAAAAATTAAGACTGTTTAATCTCCGTATATCTGTCAGGGTTTTCCCCCTAAAATATGCGCACTTATCGTTAATCAACACGACGCGTTTTAATTTCTGGTCAGCCGATTATCCGTTACAACTGATAAAATTTTTTACCAATTGCGTGAATTAGCAGACGCTGAATGTCGGCAACTCCGTGCCCGATATGTTATTTCAAAGAACGAGGCGATACGGGTGATGGCGAACGAAAGCATGGAGGGGATTTCTGCTGTGATTGCTACCTTCTATTCCGTGTTTCAGAACGTGTATGAAACGTTTTCTGGAGAATGGATGAATATGAGTTGTAAGACAGTGGGTGCTTTTGCGGTCAGGCTGGATGGCTGAGGCAGAACTGATGTGTGACTTTATCTCTGCCCGATAACGCAACAAAGCCCGCCTGTTCGTAGAAAGCAAATGCCGATAAGGGCGCATTGGTATTAATCCGATCGAACCAGCGGTCGGCATCCCGGAGTATTTCACTGAGCAGACGGCTGCCTGTCCGCCTGTTTCGCCATTCCCTGTCAATATAGAAATGTCGCAGCCGCCCGATGCCCGTTTCCGGTACAAAAGGATCGATATTAAGTCCGCATACGCCGACCATAAGGCCACCAGCGTAAGCGCCCATCAGTTTTTCTCCGGGCCTGTCAAAACGGTTATGTCCGCTGAGCCAGTTTTCTTCCAGCCGACGCAGCATATTAAATCCCCCGGCTATACTCTGCGATTTCAGCGGCCCAAAGCCGGTGCTGTCCGGGGTAATCTTCGCAAACTGGATATCCATTAAATCCTCCTGCATTTCACTCTGCATAAACGACGGGATTAACTGAGCGCCGGTAATGATCAGGGTACTGCGCCTGGCTTCCGGGTGTCGCTGAGTGCCGGAAGTTAACAGGTCTTTTTTACGCGGCCAGAGTGATGACGCCAGACGTCTGTTTCCGTATGGTAACCCGGAGACCTTAATCAGACAGGACAGTCTATGGACGCAACTGAGAGAAAGTTAAGAATCGCAGCCGGACAGTTTGCCCCGGCGCGTGGCTGTATCGAAGAAAACAGGCGTCACCACGAATTCCTGGTGACATCTGCAGCCTCTGCTAGCGTTAATCTTATCATTTTCCCTGAACTTTCTCTGACGGGTTATGAACCTGAGCTGGCGGCTGAACTGGCTCTCTCCGATGAAACCTGCCTTGCTCCCCTTCAGGCATTGTCTGACAGATATGACATAACAATTATTGCAGGCGCGCCAGTGTCTGTTGAAGGGAAAAAGCCTGCTGTTGGTGCATATGTTATTTCATCCCATCGCCCGGTTACCTGTTACCTGAAAATGCACCTTCATCCAGGTGAATCCGACTATTTTTCAGCAGGCACCAGTGAGTGCGTTATTGAGGAAAGGGCATTTCATCTGGGCTTATCAATATGCGCCGATGCCGGACAGCCACTTCATGCAGAGCGAACAGTACAGCAGGGTGCTGAAATTTATCTGAACTCAGTGTTGAGCGCCGGTGGCTATGATAATGATGCGCAGCAGCTTGAGGATTACGCCAGACTTTATGCCCTGCCCACCCTGATGGCGAATTATTGCGGGCCGTCAGGAGGCTGGAAACCGGTGGGTAAAAGCGCCGCATGGAATGCCAGGGGAGAACGTATCGCTCAGGCACCCGAAGATTGCGCCGCGCTGGTCATCGTTGATATTCACGATGGCACCTGTTCGGGAGAGGTTATCTGTTTCAATCAGGATGCCGGTAAGCCGGTTTGGCGCTCTTAATTAACGAAATGTACTCTGTCGGCTTTGTGCCTCAAGCACAGGTACAAAGCCTCTGGCGAAAACTCATAATTACGGGGTTACGTCTTTTACAGGCAAACCGTTGGATCAGAAGAACTCCATTCCTGCATAAGGCTGATTAAGACAGGCGGTCAGGCGGCTTTGAAGATCGCCATCATGAATTTCAAGCCGATGACCATCGGGGTCTAAGAAGTAGAGAGATTTCCCCTCACTTTTGTTGGTTTTCCACTCTGTAACGCCTGATGCTCTCAATCGTTCAGCGAATGAATCAAAATTCTCTGGTGAAATAGTGAAAGCATAGTGAGTGTAATCATCCCCGACAGAGACTTTATCCAGAGAAAGGCATAGCCAGAAATCCCCCAGCAAGAGATAAGCGCCATGATTCCATTTTGCTTTCAGCGTGAATCCAAGCATTTCAACGTAAAAAGCCAGGCTCTTCGGTAGGTGACTTACTGCAAGGGTGACGTGATTCAGGCCCGTAAGCATATTGTTCTCTCTGATGGATGCGCATAAATCGGGTTTATGTGACTTTAAATATTTTGAGATGCAAAGTCAGCAACGTGCTGGCTGCAGCAGGCATCATCGACTAAAAGTGATGGCCGGTCCGGGTCATGCTCGCATTCCCTTTCCAGCATAGCTATTTTGTCTGTACCGGAAACGTACGCTGGAAATAGGATAGCGACAACCTTTTCATCGAATGTAAGCTGTGAATAAAGAGGTTATCAGAATGAATCTCAGAATTTAATGGATTAATACGCTTCGCTTCAGTCAGACAGCATTGCTATAGTCTGATAATGTAAAAAAACTGCCGTGAAAATGGCCTTTTTAAGCCGCCAGGATGGCTCTGTGAAAACTAAATGCTTATATCTGTTATTGATCTGCTCCGCTTTTGCTCGTGCAACACAACCCCCCGATGAAATCGTCATGGACGGCGGCAGATATTATGCCGGTAACGTTTTTGGCCAGCATGACTATGCAGCACATACGAATATCACGCTGCGCTCATTCAGAATTATGCAGACAGAAGTCACCTACCTGCTCTACTCAGCTATCCATGAATGGGCACTAAGCCGTGGCTATGCATTCGGTAGCGGATGTAACGGTGCCATTTATGAGGAGTGCCGCCCGGCGGATACAGATAACGGTAGGCATCCGGTTACCAATGTGGAATGGTCAGATGCGGTGATCTTTGCAAATGCCTTGAGTGAAAAGGCAGGAATGAAGCCGGTTTATCTCACGCCAGAAGGCGTTCCGGCGCGGGACAGCTCCCGCGACGATTTTATGCAGGATGCTCAGGAAGATGGTTATCGCTTACCCACAGCGGAAGAGTGGCAAATTGCCGCCCGTGGAGGAAAAAACGGACTGAAAAATGCCACTTACGGTTTCAGATTCTCCGGCAGCAATCACGCAAAAACTGTTGCATGGTTTCCTGATTTTAGCGATCCGCAATTCGGCACTGTGCGTGTGAAAAGCCCCCAGCCCAACGCGCTCGGTCTGTATGATATGAGCGGGAATGTTTCGGAATGGGTTGATACTTTCACCACCGTTTCCGGCGTAAAGATGTATTATTTCTGTGGCGGCAGTTTCCTGTTACCTACGATGAATCTGGCCAACTGCGACATGCACAGTGCAGGATACGCTTTACCAGACACCGGCTTCAGACTGGTGCGTAAATGATGAAACTGAACATAGCTTTTATAGCACTGGCCACTATGCTGATTAGCCTTTGCGCTTTTTCGCAGACAGACACCCGCCTTTATCTGAATACGGGACTGAATAGCCTGGATTTAAATAATGACGGTATACCTGATGCTATTTTTGCCGCCACTTATGACAATAACACTTCTCATCCAAGTGAAACCCTCAATATATTTATTCGCCAGGAAAAAAACTGGTTTATCGTGCCGATTCCGGACGACGAGGGTTTTACCTGGACAGATTTGAGACTGTCAGCGTCCACGCTTAAGGTAAGCGGCACAGAACTTCACCGCTATAAGCAACACGTTTATGTTGTCCGGGCGACAAAATATGCCGGCAGCTCTGGCAATGAAGATGTTACTGACACATTGCCGGTCAGATTTTCTCGCTTTCGGCTCGAAGAAAATAGCGACGATCCCGGGACATCAGTTTTTTACTGGGCACCTGCAGGTTCCTATCTTACAAAACAGACGTTTGACGATGTGGATAAAGCGTTCAAAACCCTGGATATGGAGAAATTTCGTTAATGCGCTTCTCAGGCATTTTGCTTTTATTCCTGTCGTGTTGTGCCCATGCGATGGACAAAAGTTCCTATAGTGATCTGATACAGCAGTCACTCAACCAGCAGTCTCTTTGCCTGGGTGAGAAGCAGTGGCCAGTCTCAATCAGAGCAGGAACCGATGTATGGATTAATGCAAAAATGGAGGCACTAGTCGATGCCGGTCTGATTATCTCTCATATGGAAGCAGGACAAAAAATATGGGAGCTAACGCCTTACGGTCAGGCCCTGTTCAAAAAACATCATGACTTCTGCTATGGAACTCTGCGCGTCAGAGCTATCAAAACTATCTCATCAGACAAAGAAGGCATTACTTATGTGACCTTCACTTATTACATTCAAGGTCTGCCTGAGTGGGCAAAAAATCACTCAGTTCGTATTGCCAATACGGATCTCGATAACCTGGTCATGGGAGTGGATACCGTACGTTATCAGGCTCTCTTCAGCTCCAACAGTCAGGGTGTTATCCATCTTATCAGTGAACCTGAACAACTTGATTTGCTCTATTAACAGATACTCTCTGATCATATTCAGGAAAGGATGAGCTACGGACGCTTCGCTTTCATGGCTGCTGAAAATAATGTGCCGTCAGAAAACGTTACAGACAGCCTCAATGCTGTTTCATGATGCCTGTTACTTGTGTATCCCGATTTATGTCAGGCCGTATCTGAGCTGCCGTTTCATGCCGGAGGATCGACGGTAACGAATGTCATGCAAATTAAAATTTCGCTACGCTGTGAATGTCCGGCAAAACCTTTGGAGGATAAGCTGAATGCTTCTGGAAAATCTCAAGTTGCTTGAGTGCTCGCTTCACGGCGAAAGACGAAAAGACCGCGAGTGGCTTGAGTTGATCCTTCATCCTGAATTTCGGGAAATTACCCGGTCAGGGGTTGTTGTCAGCCGTTCAGAGACCATCATATCGCTGCTGAGGGAGGAAACTCTGCCTTCTATCCATAGCAGCGATTTCCGGCTCACCGACCTGGGATTCAACTGCGTCCTGCTTCACTATCGGACCTGTTACGCTGATGGCAGCCGTCCTGCGTTACGTTCATCCTGCTGGATTTGTTCAGATCAGGGTCAGTGGCGTCTGGTTTTTCATCAGGGAACGCCTGCAGCAGGCACGGCACAAGTAGGTGCATAAATGCCCAGAAAGCATATTCAGCGCAGGAGACTTGTTAATGCGGACAGTGGTTGTTGTGCCTTATGATGATAAATGGCCTGAGGAATTTGAAACGGAAAGTTTACTGATAAGCAGAATACTCAATGGCGTCGTGATGGCTGTCCATCATATTGGCAGCACGGCTGTACCGGGTCTCTCTGCAAAACCCGTCATTGATATTATGCTGGAAGTCTCAGACATTCATGAACTGGATACCTGTAATGAAGCTATGTCTCGCGCCGGATATGTTGCTCGCAATGAAAACGGGATTAAGGAACGCAGATATTTCACTAAAGGCGGTGATAAGCGTAGCTATCAGCTGCATGCGTTCGCCACTGGAAATATCCAGTTATTAAGACACCTTGCTTTCCGCGATTATCTTCGTAATAACCGCGAAATTGCAGCGAAGTATGCAGAAATTAAATACACAGCAGCTTTACTCAGCGGTAATGAACCACATCGTTACAGCGCGTTAAAAGCGAGCTTTATTGAGGATCATCTGCGTATAGCACTGACTGATGATTAGTACGTTGCTGGCAGGATGTTATCACGTCTCTGGCGCACCTTTCCTGCAGTCCTGCCTATCTGCCTCTGCCCACGCGGAAACAAGAGGTCTGTATTCTGCTGTTTCAACGCTCAATATAAGCCGCAGCGATTTCGCCTTTAGCTGACGTCGCTGCAGCCGGTGTTTAGAAACGCACCGCGCCTGCCTGAGGCGCGGTGACGTCATCAGAAGCTCGTCCAGCCGTCGTCCACGGTTTCCTCGCGGGGCTTAACGACCGCAGTCTGGACAGACGCTCTGGCGGTAGCAGCCGGAACCTGAACAGCCCCAGGAGCCGCATGATTTCCCAGGCTGAATACAGAGACCGCCTGAAGAAGAAGCGCCGCCTGCTCTCTGAGGCTCGATGCCGCAGAGGCTGACTCTTCAACCAGCGAGGCATTCTGCTGCGTGCTGGTATCCATTTCTGTTACGGCTATACCTACCTGCTCAATTCCGCGAGCCTGTTCGGCACTGGCTGAATTAATCTCTTCGACCGTATCCGTGAGTCTCCCGACCGCAGAGAGAATGCCCGACATGGTCTCAGAAGCATGGACCACCAGCTCATTACCCTGTCCGACGGTCGTGGCATTAGCTGCAATCAGCTGACGAATCTCCCCCGCAGCAGAGGCGCTGCGCTGCGCCAGTGACCGGACCTCGCTGGCGACGACCGCAAAGCCGCGGCCATGTTCACCGGCGCGTGCGGCTTCAACTGCGGCATTCAGCGCCAGGATATTGGTCTGGAAGGCGATGCCATCGATAACGGCGGTGATTTCACCGATGCGACCGGAGCTTTCGCTGATGGATTTCATCGTGCCGGTAATAGCCACCGTCGCCTCGTTGCCTTTACTGGCGACGTCACGCACGTTGACGGCCAGCTGACCTGCCTGGCGGGCGTTATCGGCGTTGTTTTTAACGGTCATCCCGAGCTGTGTCATGGTCGCGGCCGTCTGCTCAAGTGCACTGGCCTGCTCCTCAGTCCGCTGCGAGAGATCGGCATTGCCCTGGGCAATCTGGGTACTGGCGGAAGCCACATTTTCGGCATTGCTCCTCACCAGGCTGACGGTGTTAATCAGTGAGTCCTGCATCTCACCGATGGCCGTCAGCAGTTTGCCGGTTTCGTCCCGGCGGTCGCTGCGAACCACACTACTGAGATCCCCGCGCGAAACACGCTGGGCCGCCTCTACCGCATCCTGAAGAGGACGCGTGATACTGCGCGTAATGATCCACGCAGAGATAGCCGCCAGCAGCAGGGCCACCACGCCGGCAATGGTTATGATCGTCAGTGCACCAGCACGGTCGTCGCGCGCTTTGGCTGCGGCGGCACTCATACGCCCTTCCTGGAAGGTCTGCATCTCCTTCAGGGACGCCATGTAGTCGCCCTGAGTCTGATAACGGGGGCCGAAAAGCAGCTGTGTGGCCTCTTCGCTTTTGCCCTGTTGCGCCAGGGTTACAACGTCATCAATGAAGGGCAGAAAGAGCGCAGCGTGGTCTTTAAGACGGGCATAAATCGCCTTTCCCTGCGGCGTGTTGAGCTGGTCGCCGATAAGCGTGATCAGACCGTCCACCATACGCCTTTCATCGCGATAGTCGCTGATAGCTTTTTCACGTTTGGTGGCATCGCTCAGGAGGATGGCGTTTCGCGCCAGACGACTCATATCTGAGGTGTAGTAGCGGAGTGAAAGCGATGTGGAGGCTTTGACATACAGACTGCCGGATATTTCATCGTTGGCCTGTCCGAGAGAGTTAATTTTTATGATGCCGATGAGCACCATAAACATGACAAGGAGCGCCATAAAGCCGAAGGCAGCGCCGAGCCTGATTCCTATCCTGATGTTATTCATACTTACCCTATGGTGTAAGGCATCAGCATGAAGGCATACCGCTGATGCAAAAAGGTTCCCCTGTTAACAGGAGGTATTGGTATAAAGCCCCGCAGCAGGTAATGCGGAATCATTATTATCGGCAACGGTGAGTAATTAATTACCCCGCACGACAGCGAAAAGTGAACCACGCCCCAGAAGTGAATTTACCGGCGGGGAACATGCAAGCCCAAGCGGATTGAGGATTATTAAAGTTTATTAAAATCAATAACTAATACATTGTGATAGCGATGAGCCTATCGCTAAGCAGCACCAACCCCATACCTGACTCATCGACAAAAACGGTTACGCACGCACCTGCTATGACCATCTTGCAGGTGAGCTTGCTGTCAGTATCTATGAATACATGCTGCGGGAAAAATGGCTGACAGTTGATGGCTCTGGGCTGACCTCGTCCGGGAAAATCTGTTTTGCAAAAATGGGCGTCGTACCTGAGCCTCGATCACGCCGCAGGCCCTGCTGCCCGTGTCTGGACTGGAGCGAGCGACGTTATCATTTAGGCGGAAATGCTGGCTCTGCACTGCTAACGCTGTTTCTGCAAAAGAAATGGTTCACGCGGGTATCGGGGTATCGTGAGGTGAACGTGACGGATGCAGGCCGGACAGCATTATTCCGGCTGTTTGATCTGAAATAGGTCACGGTGGCCCCCCCAACCAGGCAGTAACAGGCCCGACCTGGCCGGTTTATCCGGCTCCGGGTCTGCCGCGCAATGTTCCTCTGCTTAGGCTCTTGCCCGCCCCGCCTCTGCCTGCATCCCTTAATTCAGCACTTCCGTCGGCGTTTTTGATTCCGGCTGGCCTGTTCCCTTTATATTCCTCTTCGGTTAACGGTGTTTACCTGATAAGCGGGTGAAATCAACAGTTCATTAACAATCCGGTTGCGATGACGGATGAATAAAATTATTACTATTTAGTCGCTTATGACTGCACGCCCAAAGAATCGCTAATCATTCTCATATAAGGATATTTTATGAAATCTGAACCTGCCGACGGTGCGTGTCAGACACCGGGATTATTTCGGACGCTGCGGACGTTTCCGGGAACCGTCCACGCCCTGCTCTTTTTCACGTTGGTTATCCGCTTTAGCTATTTTATGGCGTGGCCCTTTATTGCCGTGATCATGACACAGAACTACCACATGTCTCCGATCGCCATTGGTGGCGCGATGACCAGCAGCGCTCTGATCTCGGTGGTGCTCGGCATGTACGGCGGACAGATCTCGGACAGACTTGGCCGACGCGTGATTCTTTTACTCGGCTGTGCCTTTTCGGCCCTCGGCTACATCATTCTCGCGAAGGCGGCAGGAATGGGGCTGTTTATTACCGGCCTGATGGTTATTGGCGTCTCCTTTGCCTGGGTGGATCCGCCACTGCGCGCGCTGATGAGTGATTTACTGGGCGATCGCCGTCGCCGGGCGCTTGCGCTGCAGATGCGTTATTACCTGATCAACGTCGCGGCCGTATTTGGTCCTCTTGTCGGGATAGCCTTCGGGCTGACCTCGCAGAAAGGCACATTCCTGATCACCGGCCTCTCCTACCTGCCTTTTTTCGTTTACGTGCTGCTGTTCATCCCGGCAGGGACATTACTGGCGGGAGAGCAGAAAGAGAGCGAGATAAAGCTCAGGCTGCATCAGGTAACGGGCATTATCATCAGGGACAGGGTATTTATTGCGGCGCTGCTGTGCAGCATTCTGTGTACCGTGGTGTTTATGCATTACGAAGCGGTTCTGCCTCAGTACCTCCTTCTGCTGAACGGCGAGAAGGCCATCAGGCTGATTACCCTGATACTGGTGACCAACGCGTGCACCGTACTGGTGTTTCAGACCTTTATCATGCGGTTTCTGGCGGGCTATGCGCTGCCAAAACGCATTCTGCTGGGTGGCTTGATTTTCGCCATATCACAACTCTGCTTTTTTTCGGTACGTTCTCCGGATGCCTGGATATGGCTCACGGTGACCTGTGTGTTCAGTATGGGTGAGGCGATCCTGATGCCAAATCTGAACATTCTGCTCGACCAGTTGGCGCCGCCAGCGCACCGGGGGGCCTATCTAGGCGCGTCCATGCTGTCTACCCTGGGGATTGCGGCGGGGCCGTTAATCGGTGGCGTGATGCTGGCATGGACCGGTGCCGGAGTATTTATCTGCACGGCGTTGCTGAGCCTTCTGCTCTGCGTCATTATCTTCGTCTGCAGACGCAGAATAGTGGCGCGATTGCAGAATACCCTGTGAGAGGCGTCAGACGTCCGGGATTCGGCCACCGGACCGGTCGTCAGTGGAAGATTCACCGCAACGCTATCGCATCCCCGTTAACCGCATCAGGAAGGTGACGATGCCCTCGTCTGAAGGTCTGTGATGAAATCAGCCACGCTGGAAGAGATCTACCGTTCTGCCAATGCGAAAACGGTCGCGACATGGGCGGAAAAACCCGGGATTGGTAAGGTAAAAGAGGAAAATTATTATGACCCGGTGAAGCTTGCTCTGGCGACGGGTATTCAGCCGCCATTGTCAGCGGCGGTGTCACGGCTGATTACTGCGTTACAACAGTGCATTCAGCACGATCCTCTGGCGGATCTGCTGCCCGCACGAGGCTTTCATTTGACCTTTTTACCGCTGACCTTGCCGCTGTATAAAGAACATGAACCATTGCCGGAGAAAGTGGCGCAACTGGCGGCTATCTGGTCAGACTATGAGGCAAAAAAACTGGTCATCCGGCATCTTCGCCTGGTGGCGCTGCCCGATCAGTTGCTGCTGGCTGGCATCCCCGAAAGCCCGGCCGCTGACCTGCGCCAGACCTTCTGCGAACAGGTGATGCAGTCTGACTGGAAAGCGGAGCTGCTGATGCGCCATGCCGGCCGGGCGCTGCCCGCGCCATTCTGGCACAGTACGATCCTGCGCTACCACGCTGATTTTCTGCCCGACAGCCTGCGCCGCTATTTTCTGGAACATCAGGACCGGGATTATGGCGAAGTCTGCGGCGAGCTGATTCTGGCCAGCGTGAACTATAACTGGACAACCTGTCATCCCCTGTCGCGATGATCCCCGGCGCTATCCGCCCTCCTGTGCGGAGCGCGGGCAGCGTCAGCACAAAGCCTTGCTATGCAGACATGCCGCCATCAATCACCAGTTCCGTGCCGCTGATATAGCGGCTCTCGTCGCAGGCCAGGAACAGCGCCGCTGACGCGACCTCATCGGGCTGACCCAGTCGTTTTGCCGGTATCTGCGCGCTCAGCGCCTCCCTGACGTCGTCGCTTGCCTGATCAAACATCGGCGTGTCGGTCGGGCCGGGGCTAAGGGTATTGACCCGGATGCCGCGCGGGGCCAGCTCATGACTCCAGGTTCGGGCGTAAGATCGCACCGCGGCCTTGCTGGCGGAATAGGTGCCGTAACCCGGATTCGCCATGCTGCCTGCGATCGAACCCACCAGCACGATGGCGCTGCCCTCCCCCATAAGCCGCATCGCACGCTGCACCGCCAGCACCATGGCCCGCACGTTCAGATTAAAGGCTCGGTCAAAGTGCGCCTCCGTCGTTTCATCCAGGCTCGCCGGTTCTGCCACACCCGATGAGCTGACGAGGATGTCGAGACGGCCAGCTCTGGCCTGCAGCGTATCGAACAGCTGCGCAAGATCGTCAGCATGGGTGAGATCGCCGGCGATGGTCTCGATCTGCCCATCGATCGAAGCAACAGCCTCAGCCAGCTGCGTTTCGCGGCGGCCGGTAATAAAGACCCGGGCGCCTTCCAGGGCAAATCGACGGGCAATAGCGAGGCCAATACCGCTGCTGCCGCCGGTAATCAGGGCAACTTTTCCACGTAGTTTCATCAGGGTGACTCCAGACGGATGTTAGACACCTGATGATATATTTTGTATATTTAGTGTCAATTACGCACCTGATGTATACCAGATATCCACGAGGAAACCCTGTGACAACCGACATCACGACGCTGCTGGCCGAAATCAACAGTACCCGCCCTATCCTGGAACAGGTGGCGAACAAATGGTCGGTTCTGATCCTGACCGTGCTGTGCACTCAGCCCGCACGCTTTAACGCGATCAAGCGCAGACTCGATCCGATTACCCATAAGTCTCTGACAGAAGCCCTGCGGCGACTGGAACGTAATGGATTAGTGAGCCGCAGGGTGATTGCCTCATCGCCCGTGGCCGTAGAATATGCGATTACGCCGCTGGGCCAGACTCTGCAGACCCCTTTTGTCGCGCTGGTCGGCTGGGCAAAGCAACATGGAGCGACACTGGAACAGGCGCAGGCGGCCTATGACGCCGAAGGTGAAAACGGAATTGAATAAATTCGCGCGCAGCGGCGCAAAGTTGAGCTCGCCAGGGTCTGAAAAGGCAGATGCCGCGCCGCGCTCTCGCCGCCGGCGGATCCCATTGACGGATGTGTCCCGCGTTTATCAGGGCCGGACCTGATCCCTGCTCTGTTTCGGTCAGGAAAGGCATCAGGCTCCTCTGTCGGGCACAGAGCCACGCGGGGAAGGCGGAAATGACCCCGCCAGCCGTCATTTACTCGCCAGCGGACTGAGGCGGTAAATCAAAAAACTGCCAGGTGCCGTCACGGCGAGCTTTAGCCTGATACATTGCCTTATCCGCATTTTCAAATAACATTTTTGCGGAGGCGGTGCCAGAGCGGGCAAAGCTGATACCAATCGCGGCGCCGATGCGTACCTCCACGTTATTAATGGTAAAGGGCTTTTGCAGGCTACTGTTGATACGCAGGGCGATTGACGCCGCCGCTTCACGGTCCGTGCATCGGGCTGCCACCACAAACTCATCGCCCCCCAGACGTGCCACCGCGTCACCGGGACGCATACAGCGTTGCAGCCGTTTACTGACCTGCTGCAGCAACGCATCCCCTGTCGCGTGCCCCATCAGATCGTTTACCGCCTTAAAGCCGTTGAGATCGATGAACATCACCGTGGTATAGCCCTGTTCATCCCTCCTGGCCAGCATCTGCTCAACCCTGTTGTTGATCCAGGCGCGATTATGCAGTCCGGTCAGCTGGTCCAGCGTTGCCAGCTTTTCAAGATCGCGCAACTTCTCTTTGTCTCGCGAGATGTCGCGGGATACCAGCACGGCACCGATATTTTTGCCCGTTGAGGGATTGGTCACGCCACAGGCTTTAGTACCCACGATCATGTAATGGCCGTCGCGATGCAGTTTGCGCACCTCCACCACATCCGGCAGCACGCCACCGCTGAAGAGCGTAGCCAGCGCTTCCGTAGCGGGCTGACGATCGTCGGGATGCAGTAAATCCACCACCCGGCGACCAATCACCTCTTCTGCGGTCCAGCCGATCATTTCGCAATAGGAGGGGGAGATGGAAACGTACCGGCCCTGCGCATCGCAGTGGGCGATCAGATCGGTGCTGTTTTCGATTAACAGACGATACTCCGCCGCCGTGCGCAGTGCATCCTCCAGTGCTTTGCGCTGTCCGGTCACATCAAGGATAAAGCCACTGTACTGCTGATGAGAGGCGCCAGGCTGCGAATCGGGCAGGCCAGAAACAAGGACACGGCGCGTCCTGCCATCCAGACAGTGAATCGGCACCTCAATGTGAAAAGGGGTCAGACCTTCCAGCGCCGCCGTGAGCTGCAATGCGACCTTTGCATCATCATCGGCCTGCGCCAGCCTCAGCCATGAACTCAGCGTGACACCCCTGAGTTCGGGCATCACGCCGGCAGGACTTTCCTGACTGGCGATACAGACACCCTGTGCGTCTGTAGACCAGACGGCGGTAAAGGAGGGTTTAATCATTGTGTACATGGCGGTCGGCTCCGACGTGACTGACGATATTTAACAAACTGAATACCCGTCGCACAGACCTGATTATAACCTTAAACCCCCAGCTGGCACGGAAGGCGGTACCGGGCGGAAGTTTATTCCTGCGAGATTCTCTGCCCTGAACGATGGCTGCAACTGAAACCTTTCCGGCTGCATTTTCTGAGGTGCCCTTCTCCCTGTGGCTCTGCGCATATATAACAGGATGCAGTGGTAAAGTATTAGCCTGTGTTTATCGGCTGATGAGCCGGAAACCTTTAACCCGGGTATCCGTTATACCGCCCCGCTCGTCCTAACGGTTGTGTGCGTTTTTTACCCCCTCACCAGCCTGACACCTTTTTTATCCGCCTGACGAAATTAAGAGGCATGCAAACAGATGCAGGCTTTATCAGCAGCTGCGGCGGCATTGTTTATTTTTCTTAAGCGATTCGGCGCCGCTGAGAGAACGTCTGGCGTTCTTTCAAAACCCAGCCTCCGACTTTTCGTCCATTAACTGCGCCTGAAATGCAGAGCAAAGTCCCCGCTGGTGCGCCATTAAGTCAAACCCCAGGTCAGATCCTGGAGCAGGCTCAGCCCGCTTTTGTGAGCCAGATTCGATTGCTCAGCAAAATCGCTTCCGCCGCTTGGTGCTTAATCTTTGCTTAAGATTGTTCTTATAACCTCACCGCTGTATTAGCTCATGTTGGGCTTGTCCGGAGTGTTATCCATGCAAAATAAACACACAGCCTCTCTCTCTTTCAGTAAAGTGCCAGCCGTGACCACAGCGTTCTGGCTGACTAAAATCGCGGCGACAACGCTGGGTGAAACCGGTGGTGACGCGGTGACGATGTCGATGAATCTCGGCTATCTGACCGGCACGCTGATTTTCGCCATCATCTTTCTGGTTGCGGTGGCGGTTCAAATCAATCGCCACAGCTTTAACAAATGGATCTACTGGTTCACCGTGGTCGCGACCACTACCGTCGGAACGACACTGGCGGATTTTGCAGACCGTTCGCTGGGGATTGGTTATCTGGGTGGCACCCTGCTGCTGAGCATCCTGCTGGCCCTCTCACTCTTTCTCTGGAAAGTGACCTGCGGAACCGTGGCGGTCAGCTCGGTCAGCAACGGCGTGACTGAGACGTTTTACTGGGTCACTATTATGTTCTCCCAGACGCTGGGCACCGCACTGGGTGACTGGACAGCCGACAGCGAAGGGCTGGGCTACGATGGCGGGATCCTGCTGTTTGTCGGTGCCCTGGCTATCATCTGGGCGGCCAGTTGCTTTACTGCTCTCTCACGCACCGCACTTTTCTGGGCCGCGTTTATTCTGACCCGCCCCCTGGGTGCGGTTGTTGGTGACTTCCTGGATAAACCTTTTGCCGCAGGCGGACTGGCGCTGAGTCGCTACGGTGCCTCGCTGGCCCTGGCGCTGATGATTATCGCCTTCCTGGTTCTGCTGCCTCAGCGTCCCGCAACCCGTCGTGTCACGACAGGCTGACGCGACGACCCGCCTTCATCGCTGTGATCAGAGCCGCCCGCCGTGGCGGCTTTTTTCATCCGCCGTGGCGATACCGCAGAGGAAGTGGAGAACCGCAACGGCAAGGGCCTGATCAGACCGCGATACTTTTCGTTTTCCCTCCGGCGTTCTTACACTACACTGCTCCGCTGACCATCCCACGTTATCCGCAAAACAGGGCGCTCAGGATGTCGGATCGCTGCCCCGGATGATCCTGCAGCCTGCCGGATCGCTCCGCGGCACCCAGGATTGCAGATGAAAACAGACCCGGCCCGCAACAGAGAATGCTTATGTCAGATCCCCGCTTTATCCGTCACGCCTGCTGCCTGTCATTCCAGTGGTGAACCGTCCGCTGTTTGTCACGCTGGATGGTCTCAAAGGCGTCGGGAAAACCACCCTGCTGGAAGCGATCACCCAGGGCCTGAGGGCAGAGAAACGCAAGGTGGTCCGGCTTTGCGAGAGGAAAAGCGATCCTTTCAGATCGGAAACCATGTTGCTTGTGAACCGGCTCGTCAGACAGCCCTCTGCTGAGCTGGAACGGGAAATTTGTGAACGCTTTGCCCGCAGCCGCGCCTGGATTTCACAGCAGGTTCTGACCAGACAGCCAGCCGACAGCATTATCCTGATGGACCGCTGGTATCCCTCAGATGCCGCGTTTCGCCGGATGATCCCATTTGCAGAGATCTTACGGCTCAACAGGGAGCACAACGTGCGTGTGCCGGACCTGCACGTCGGCGTAGTGACCGCCTCTGAGGTGTCGTGGGCAAGAGCCGCAGCACGATCGCGGGGCCTGGGCAGTACGGTGATCCACCGGCTGGAAGAGCACGCGGCTTCTACCCGCGCCTTCGAGCAGGAGATAGCCCGCAACGGCTGGTTGCTGTGCCGCAATGAGGGGAGCCTGAATGAGGCGATGCTGCAGATCATTAAGGCAATCAACGCACTGCGCTGACTTCTCAGGCTGGCATAACGCGCCCCCGTTCCATTGTCAGCTACCTGCCGGAGCAACATGCGTTGAAAGCACCGCCTGCGTCTGCGGGACATGATTCTGCGGAATCGGGTAGGCCCCGCCTGCGGGCATCCATCCCTGCCGCGCACAGCAGCAAAATGAAAAATCTTCACCTGACGTTTCCTTGTCTGAAATCAACGCTGGTCAGATTAGCGCTGGCCCGCATACGCCGCTTTCTCTTATAAATTGGCTTCATTTTTCAGATGAGGCACAGGGAATTGCGCTACGCATCACTACCATTCAACCACAATCAGGTGGGCTGGCCAGCGGGTCAGTACGCCTTTGCACCCCAGCCGATGCTGCGGGGTCGGTTTACAGCCGACTGGCTTATCGTCGGAGCAGGATTTGCCGGTGTGGCGTTTGCGCGCCGCCTGTCGGAAATCAATCCCGATCTGAGGATACTCATCGTCGACGCCTGCAGCCCGCGCGACAGTTCATCGGCCCGTAACTCCGGCTTTGTCATTGGCCTGCCCCATAATATCGGCAGCTCAACGGCCGAATTAAAAAAGGCCAGCGCCTATCGTCATTTGCTGCAGGAGGGCATCCGGCAGCTGGAGCAGGTGATCGCTCAGCATCACATTGAGTGCGACTGGGAAAAGGTGGGTAAATATCACTGTCAGGCCGAACGGGGTAACGACCGTATTCTGCAGGAGTATGCCCGTCAGCTCGATTCAGTGGAGGAGCCCTGGACGCTGGCAGAGGGGGACGCGCTCTATCAGAAACTTGGGACGCGCTTTTACAGTCAGGGCATCTATACGCCGGGCTGCGTACTGGTCAATCCGGCTCAGCTGATTGCCGGCCTGAACCACTGCCTGCCCGAGAACGTACAACGTTTCGATAATACGCCCGTGCTGGGGATGCGCTACGGCAGCGTGGCTGAGGTGCTGACCCCTTATGGCGTGATTACTACTCCCAGAATAATGCTGGCGACTAACGCATTATCGCCAGAGCTGCGACCAGGTCTTTCACGTCAGGCGGCGATGGCGACCTTCGCCAGCCTTACCGATCCGCTGACGGCGGAGCAGCTGGCGTCTCTGCCGCCGATGCAAAGCTGGGGGCTTACGCCGGTCAATGCTATTGCCGGTGCCACCTTCCGCTTTACCCCCGACCGCCGTTTCCTGATCCGTCAGCATGTGATCCCCGCGCTGAAAGGTCAGATAAATGCCGTGCAGACCTGGCAGGCAACTCAGCTGCATCAGCACTTGTTCCATAAAGTCTATCCAACCCTGCGCGAAGTCAGCATCAGCCAGACCTGGTCCGGGACCCTGAGCGTCACGCGCAACGGCGCGCCGGAGTGGGGCCAACTGAACCGGTTTGTCTGTACGGCAGGCGGCTGTAACGGCGCGGGTGTGTCAAAGCAGACGGTCGCAGGCAGCCTGCTGGCTGATTTCATGCTGAAACAGGATAATCCGCACCTGGCAGATATGCTGTCGCTCGGTAAAGCCAGTTTTATGCCCCCCTCACCGTTGCTGGATATCGGGATTGCCCTCTCGCTGCAGAAAGAGCGTTATCTGGGCAGAAAAGAGGTTTAACCGTCAGCGTAATCGGAAAGAAGCGCAGCGATAAACTACTCTACTGACCTGAGTCTCAGCGGACACGTCTCCGGGGCGTGTCTGCTGAACCTGGCATCATCGACCCGCCTGATTCACCGTAACTGCACGCCCTGCTTAACTAACCAGGCCGCCGTTAGCAAAACAATGTGATCAGCATCACACATCAACGATGATAATCGCACTATCTATAGCAAAAAGTTCATTAATGCTTAACAGTATTGGCTCTGAAAAGGCCCCCATGCGGCCCCCGCCCTGTTCGCTGTCTCATCAGGTAAAGGTAATAACGTGCCATTTTATTAATGACGATCCCTGACTTCGTTTATTTGCTCTAACCGGCGCAAAATTCTGATTAATTCTAGCCCGCCCACTCAGAAATTAATTTTTATTTGTTCAGCTCTCTTCAGGGTTATGGAATACCTTCATGCCACGATTCAGAATCACTCAGCCCGCGTTGCACCGCGTGACATTCATTATTTTATTCTCGCTCTATATTTCGGTTTTCCTTAACCTCCCTTTTTACCGCCAGGCCAGTTCACTCATTCCGTTTAACGGCGCGGGTAACCTGCTCTTTTTCCTCTCTATGCCGGTGGTGGCGTTCTGCGTCATTAATATGGTGGTGACGCTCGCCTCCTTTTTGTGGCTCGACAGGATAATCATTGCGCTGTTTGTCATGATTGCCGCCACCGCGCAGTACTTTATTCAGCACTACGGCATCGTCCTCGACCGCTCGATGATCACCAACATGGTGGATACCACGCCCGCTGAAAGCCTGGCGCTGCTGACGCCTCAGATGATCCTGGTGATAGTGGCGAGCGGCGTGTTTGTCGCGGCGCTGGCCTTCTGGCCTGCGTTTAAACAGGCCGTTCCGGTGTGGAAAGGGGTCGTACAGCGCGGCATCAGCCTCACCCTCTCCCTGCTGCTTATTGCCCTGATTGCCCTGGTTTTTTATAAAGATTACGCCTCGCTGATTCGCAATAACCATTCGCTATTAAAATCACTCAGCCCCTCGAATTTTATTGCCGCGTCACTCTCTTACTACAGCCATCGCGAGCGGGCCAACCTTCCGCTGGTGAAAATAGGCGAGGATGCCCGTCAGCAGCCTCAGCGGCTGAACGGCCCGAAAAAGAACCTGACGATCCTGGTGGTGGGTGAAACCTCACGGGCCGCTAATTTCTCTCTGGGCGGTTACGGCCGGGAAACCAATCCATTGCTGGCAAAAGAGGATGTCGTCTATTTTCCGGCGACCTCTTCCTGCGGCACCTCCACCGCCGTCTCCGTTCCCTGCATGTTCTCAAATATGCCGCGCAGCCATTATGACGATGCGCTGGCCAGCCATCAGGAGGGCCTGCTGGACATCCTGCAGCGCGCCGGGCTGAGCGTGTTATGGAATGAGAATGATGGCGGCTGCAAGGGTGCGTGCGCACGGGTGCCGAATCAGGAGATGACCGACCTCAATCTGCCGGAGATGTGCATCAACGGCGAATGCTACGACGACGTGCTTTTTCATGGTCTGGAGGCGTACATCAGCCAGTTGCAGGGCAATGGCATTATCGTGCTGCACACCATTGGCAGCCACGGGCCCACCTACAACCACCGCTATCCCCCGGCGTTCCGCAGATTCACACCCACCTGTGAAACGAAACAGATTCAGGAGTGCTCTCAGGCGCAGCTGATCAACACTTATGACAATACGATCCTCTATGCGGACTACATCGTTGATAAAGCGATAGCGTTACTCAAAGCCCATCAGGCGCGATTTACGACCAGCCTGGTGTATCTGTCAGATCACGGTGAGTCTCTGGGCGAAAACGGTGTTTATCTGCATGGCCTGCCCTACGCCATTGCGCCCGACGTTCAGACCCACGTTCCGCTGCTGATCTGGCTGTCGCCGGACTACCAGCAGCGTTATGGCGTGGACTATCACTGTCTGGGCCAGCATGCCGCGACGCAGAAATATTCCCACGACAATCTCTTTTCCACGCTGCTGGGAATGACGGGCGTGCAGACCCGCGAATATGTCGCCACTGACGACATTCTGGCGAGCTGCAGACGTCAGCCCTGAGCACCGGCCCGGCAGCACAGCCTGCTGCGGGCCGGATGGTTAAAAGCGCAGGTCTGCGGCCCGATTAGAGAAGTGTGACCCTGCCCTGGAAAACGACCGGCCCCGATGGCCCGGCCTGTTTAGAGCCGCCCAGCGGTTCGAGACTGACCGCCAGCACCGTCTGGTTATCCAGCGCCCCGGCGGGCAGTTTAAAGGCATTGCCCTCGCGACGCGCGATCAGCCCCAGCGACCGCGGTGCGGCACTGCCTTTGATCAGCCATAGCTCAAAGTTTTTATCCGCAGGCAGCGTGATGTTGAGGGCAGACACCTCAATCAGCGAAGCGGACTTATCCAGACTCACCACAAACTGCGCATCAGGCCGCGCCCCGCTGAGCACCGCCACCGGCTGCAGAGCAGGGGTAACATCGGGCCTGGTCACGTAACTGACGATCAGAAAGCCCGCCAGCGCCGCCGCCAGCCCCCAGCCGAGCCAGAATCCGGGATGAGCGGATATGCGGGGTGAAGAGGCTGTGGGAGCGGCGCGGCTGAGATCCCGCTCAATCCGCTGCCAGACGCCGGGCGCAGGCGCGACCGCCGGGGTGATGCGATCGAGTCCGCTAAAGGCTTTCTGCCAGTGCAGCACTTCGGCAGCAAAGGCTGCGTCCTCATTAAGCCGTTTATCCAGCGACTGACGGGTGGCGTCATCGGTCAGCCCAAGCACATATTCCGCGGCGACAAGGTCTTCGTTTTCCTGAGCACTCATAGGCCTATGCACTCCCGCAGATGGGTTAACGCGCGACGGATCCAGCTTTTTATGGTGCCTTCCGGCTGGCTCAGGGAGAGGGCAATTTCACTCTGGGACAGGCCACGATAATAGGCGAGCGAAAGCGTCTGGCGCTGCTCTGACGGCAGATGCGCCATACAGTGCTGAAGACGGCGCGCCTCTGCATGTCCGCCATCGGCAGAGAGCAGGGTATGTAAGCCCGCTTCCGCTTCGGTAATCTCCTCCATCGAACAGCACCGGTTATCATGTTTTCGCAGAAAATCGATCGCCCGATTGCGGGCGATGTGACAGAGCCATATCTGCGGTTCGCTGCGCCTGTCGTCGTAATAGGTTGCCGATTGCCAGATCTGAAGGAAGGTGTCGTGGAGGATCTCTTCTGCCCAGTCACGGCGCCGGACCATACGCAGGATAATGCCGAACAGCTTCGGAGAGAGGCTGTGATACAGCTGCGCCAGCGCGGCTTTGTCGCCACAGGCAATCTGATTCATTAACTCAGCCTGAATGTGAGGCACGTTTTTTGTCATCGTCTTCCCTGTTAAAGGTGTAGCCACATCAGTGGCTACACACAGTATAGATGACACCTTTTATGGCATCAGCACGGTATCGATAACGTCAATGACGCCATTACTCTGGTTCACATCATAGGTGGTGATATTGGCAATGTTGCCCTGGGCATCTTTCAGCTGGATGTTGTGCGGGCCGTTTGCCATCACCCACAGCGCGCCACCCTGCACCGTTTTCAGTTCGGCTTTGCCGCCACCCGCTTTGATTTTTTTCTGCAGTGCTTTCATATCCAGTTTCCCGGCCACGACATGATAGGTCAGCACGCTGGTGAGTTTCTGTTTGTTTTCGGGTTTCAGCAGGGAGTCGACGGTGCCCTGCGGCAGTTTTTCGAACGCGGCATTAGTCGGCGCGAAAACGGTAAACGGCCCTTTGCCTTCCAGCGTCGGCACCAGACCCGCCGCTTTAACGGCCGCCACCAGCGTGGTGTGATCTTTGGAGTTAATGGCGTTCTGTACAATATTTTTCGACGGGTACATCGCTGCCCCACCGACCATCACCGTGTCGCTGTCCATGGTCGCTGCATAAGAGGCACCGCTGAAAACTAAAGCAGAAAAAAGCAGAGCTGGCATGAATGGTTTCATTTTCACTTTCCTCATTGAGTTTACGGACAGGGCCGATGTGCCCTTATCTGTTAATACGAATGAGCAGGGAAAACGGATGCAAAAAATTTAAATTTTTTTTCGGCAGGTCGAAATAAAATTTAAGATTATGATTTTTAACAGGTTAAATGGAGCGGCAGCGTACAGAAGAATGCGGAAACGGCCGCGCCATTCGGGTGACTAAATGGCGCGACGTGATATCCGGGTGTACCGCAGGGGGAAATCAGGCGCTGCGGCGCCTGTCTGCGTCAGCCTGCATTGCGTTCAAAATGGCTGTTCACAAAGGCGCGACAGCGAGGGGAGATCGGATCCAGAAAGACCTGTTCCGGTGAGCCGGACTCTTCGATTATGCCCTGATGCAGAAACACCGCTTTGTTCGACACGTCACGCGCAAAACCCATCTCATGCGTCACGATGATCATGGTGCGTCCCTCTTCTGCCAGGCCCCGGATGACCCGCAACACCTCCCCCACCAGTTCCGGATCCAGCGCGGAGGTCGGTTCATCAAACAGTATCGCTTTCGGCTGCTGCGCCAGCGCCCGGGCAATCGCCACACGCTGCTGCTGTCCGCCTGAAAGCTGCGACGGCCAGGCGTCACGCTTTGCATAGAGTCCGACCTTGTGCAGCAGCGCCTCAGCCTCTTCGAGCGCCTCTTTGTGGCTGCGCTTCTGCACATGCACCGGCGCTTCAATGATATTCTGCATTACCGTCTTATGCGGCCACAGGTTAAAGCTCTGAAACACGAAACCGAGCTGCATCCGCATCAGTTTAATGCGACGGCGCTGCTCACGGCTCAGTTTCTCCTCGGCGTTGTCCAGCGTGACGCTGACGTCGCCAACGGCGATCTCGCCCGCCTGGGGCACTTCCAGAAACGGGATGCAGCGTAACAGCGTACTTTTGCCCGACCCGCTTGCCCCGATCAGCGAAATGACGTCGCCATCCTGCGCGGTCAGGCTGATATCATGCAGCACTTCGTGTCCCGCATAACTCTTTCTGAGGTGGCTCAGCATGATGGTAGGTGCGGTCATGAGCGTGCTCCAAAGTAGTAAGGTGATAAGCGTCGTTCCAGCATCGACACCCCTTTACTGACCAGGATGGTCAGCAACAGGTAGATCAGGGCTGCGCTCAGAAACACCTCCAGCGCCCGGAACGTGGACGAGACGATGGAATCGGCAATGCCGGTCATCTCCATCAGGCTGATGGTACTGACCAGTGATGTCGCTTTGATCATGGAGATGATTTCATTGCTGTAGGCGGGTAACGCCTGACGGACAGCAATGGGTAAGGTGATACGGGTGAACATCTTATACGACGACATGCCCGACACTTTCGCGGCCTCCAGCGACTGCTGACTGACGGCGCGCAGCCCGCCGCGCAGGATCTCCGAGGTGTAGGCCGCATCGTTGAGGATCAGCGCCAGCAAGCCGCACCAGTAAGGATCGCGCAGCAGCGGCCAGAAGAGGCTCTCCCGCACCGCCGGTAAGCTGCCCAGGCCGTAATAGACCATGAAAATCTGGATCAGCAGCGGCGTGCCGCGAAACAGCCAGACGTAGAACCGGCAGAACAGGCTGCCGACGCGCGTCATGCGCAGCAGATTCAGCAGCAGCGCCAGCACGCCACCGCCCAGCAGAGAGAGCAGCGCCAGGTTGATTGTCAGCGGCAATCCTTTCAGCAGCGCCAGCAGCGTCTGCTGTAAAAAGATGATATCCATGAGCTCTCCTTATCCCTTTACGCGCTGTTGACCGCGCATCGCAAACTTTTCCACGTAGCGGAAAACCATATCGGAACAGGTCGTGATAATCAGGTAGATCACCGCCCCGACGCTGTAGAAGAAAAAGGACATCTGGGTGGAGTTTGCGGCGGTAGAGACCTGGTTCATGGTTTCCACCAGGCCGGTCACGGAAACCAGCGCCGACTCTTTGATCACCGACTGCCACTGGTTGCCCATGCCCGGCAGCGCGGTGCGTAACGCCTGCGGCACAATAATGCGCCGGAACATCATCAGCCTGCCCATGCCGGTTACGGTGGCCGCCTCCAGCGTGCCGCCCGGAATGGCATAGAAGGCGCCACGAAACACGCCGCTCTGATAGGCCCCCGAAATCAGCCCGATGGCAATCGCCCCGGCCACAAAACCGTTGACATCAAACGGCCCCTGAAAGCCCAGCGCGGTGCCGACGGTGGAGACGACCTGCCGTCCGCCGAAGTAGAAGAGATAGATAACCAGCAGCTCCGGCACGCCGCGAAACAGTGTGATGTAGCCTGCCGCCAGCCGCTGCTGCCAGCGCGAACCGGCAATCTGCATCCAGCAGAGCACGCTGCCCAGCATCGCCCCCAGTAGCCAGGCGCAGAGCGACACGCTGACGGTGACGGCGGCGGCGTTAAGCAGCACGCCGCCCCATCCCTCATCGCCGAAGCCCAGTATCTGCCAGTCAATAGTCATCAGCATCCGGGGTTACGCTTTCGGCGCGACATCTTCGCCGAACCATTTGATCGACAGTTTGCTCAGCGTTCCGTCTTTGATCATCGACTCCAGCGCCTGGTTCAGCGCCTGCTGCAGCTCGCTGTTGCCCTTGCGCAGGCCAATCGCCGAGCCGGCACCCAGCACGCCACCGGTGAAGCCATAGCCGCTGCTGCTGATCGCATCGCTCTGTTTTTTCACAAAGGCGTTGAGGTTGGTGCGCGACGCCATCACCGCATCAACGCGGCCATTCAGCAGATCGGCATAGGTTTCCGGACCCGCCTGATAGGTGCGGATCGTGGCGACATCGCCCAGATATTTCTGCAGGAAATCCGCCTGAATGGTCGCGACCTGCACCGCAATGGTTTTACCTTTGAAGGTGGTTTTCAGATCGTCGATCGCTTTTTTCATTCCGGCTTCGTCATCTGCCGCGACCACCGTGCCGCTGCCCGGCAGGGTCGCCAGTGGGCTTTTTTTCGCGGTCACAAAGCTGGAGACGCTGACGGTGTACTGATGGGTAAAGTCGATCGCTTCAGCGCGTTTTGGCGTTACGGTCACCGCATCGACTACGGCATCATATTTACCGTCGATCAGCCCCGGGATCATACCTGACCACTTCTGCGCGATGATTTCATATTTAAAGCCCGCGCGCTTCGCCAGCTCCGCCACCATATCCGGCTCATAGCCGACGATTTTGCCACTCGGGGTCGTCTGGTTAAACGGAGGATAGGCCGCTTCGGTCGCAAATTTCAGGGTGCCAAAATCTTTCGCCTGGCTGAACGCCGACGTGGCGAGCAGCGCCACGGTCAGTGACGCCGTGAACAGGCGGTTGCGCATCATCATAGAAACCTCATTGTTATAATTAAGAGAGTAAATCAATCGCGAGGCGCGTCAGCGCCTGCGTCCCGGCGGCAATGCTGCGTTCATCCGGCTGATAGTCGGAGTTATGCAGATGGTCATCACGACCCGGCGTGGCAGATCCGATGTGGATCTGGCAGCCGGGTACGCGTTCGGTAAACAGTGAAAAATCTTCTGCTCCAAAGCTGGCACTGGGCTGCCCGACGATCGTCTGATCAAACTGGTGCGACAGGATGGTTTCCAGCGCGTCGATCAGGCGATCGTCATTCATCAGGGGCGGCACGCCACGCTGAAAGTTAACGTCGATGCGCACATTCTGCGCCAGGGCGACGCCTTCACACATCCGTTTGAATGAGGCCTCCATAGCCGCGCGGACCTCGGGCGATTTGGTGCGGATCGTGCCCTGAAACAGGCAGCTGTCGGGAATGATGTTGTGGGTGGTTCCGCCCTGAATATGTCCGATCGTCAGAACGGCGGAGTGCGCGGGGTCGCGTTCACGCGAAATCAGGGTCTGCAGCTGGCTGATAAGGTGGACGGTGGCGATGATCGGATCGGTGCCCATATGCGGCCGGGCCGCGTGGGTCGAGACGCCGTGCACCGTCACATCGAATTCGTCGCTGGAGGCCGTGCTGGACCCGCGCGTCAGGGCAATCTCGCCCGCCGCCAGCTCGGGTTTGTTATGCAGGGTTACGGCCCAGTCGATACCGTCCGCCACGCCATCCGCAATCATGGCGGCCGCGCCGCTGTCCGGCGTCTCTTCCGCGGGCTGGAATATCAGCCGGACGCGGCCTTTAAGCTGCTGGCGGTAGTGCGGCAGGATCGTCGCTACACCCAGCAGGGTCGCCGTGTGAATATCATGCCCGCAGGCGTGCATTTTTCCGGGAAAGCGGCTGGCAAAGGGTAAACCGGTCTGCTCATGAATAGGCAGCGCATCCATATCGGCGCGCAGCAGCAGCGTTTTACCCGGCTCTGCGCCCTCAATATCGACCACAACGCCGCTGCGGCCTACTCCGCTGCGGGGATGAAGCCCCAGCGCCTGCAGGTAGTCTGTGACCAGACCGGCCGTTCGCAGCGTATCAAATCCTAATTCCGGATGGGCGTGAATATCCCGTCGAATCGCGACTAACTGCGGTTCAAGTTCATTAACTCTGGCTTTTAATTCCCCGGCCAGTCGTGCTTTTTCCTGATTCATAGCAGCCCCGGCAATATGAGGTCGGCAGGCTCCGGCCGACCTTCATTTTATTCATCCTGATGGCGGATGTTGATGACCGTTTATTTATTCACAGCACGTTGCAGAAAGCAACGCGGGAAAAGCGGCAATCAATTACTATAAATCAATAAGATAGAATTAATTATTGGAAAGTCGTATGAGATAACAGCGGATCAGCAATAATATTAATAATCCATCTCGCAACATTACTTTCCCTACTTTTACGGCGGGGGCCTTTTATTCCAGCACTGAAAATACGTCAGCGTAATTTACGCTGACGTTATGGCGTTCGCATCCGGAATAAATAATCGAAAATCGCCGGACGAAACAGCGCAACCTGGCCGGGCTTTCAGATAGCGTTATTCCGCCCCGTTCCCGCCAGCGTGAGCACGCGGCTGAGCCTGCAACCAGGCAGCCGCCCTTTCTGTTGCCGCACGGCGTGTGGCGATAAAGGGAGCCATCTGAGCCTGTGCCTGTGCCACCTCCCTTCAGCAGCGGTGCGGGGGGAACCGCTGCTGAAGGGAGGTTCAGGATCATATTCCATCTGCAACTGCACCGCTCTGGCGGTGTTTTCACCGGCGATTTCCGCCACCAGCGTCAGCGCAAAATCGATGCCAGAGGTGACGCCCGCGCCGGTGATGCGGTTGCGGTCTCGCACCACGCGCTGGCTTACCGGGTCCGCCCCCAGCAGGGCCAGCTGATCGAGGGAACCCCAGTGGCAGGTGGCACGGTAGCCCTGCAGCAGCCCGGCCGCGCCCAGCACCAGCGATCCGGTACAGACGGACGTAACCCACTGCGCCTGTTCCGCCTGCTGCCGCAGAAAATCCAGCGTGACGGCATCTGACATCAGAGCGATCTGCCCTGGTCCGCCCGGCACACAGATCACATCCAGTGGCGGACAATCCGCAAACGTCACGGTCGGCACGATCGACAGGCCGCGATCGGAACGCACCGGATGACGATCTTTCCAGATCAGGAAGCATTCGACGCCCGGCGTGCGCGCGAACACCTCCCAGGGGCCGGTCAGATCGAGCTGGGTGACATCAGGAAACAGCAACAGGCCTATTTTCAGTGCAGGGTTCATGTGGATACTCCGGGAAACAGTGGCCCCCATCATGCCCGGATGGCTGTTCAGATAGCAATGCGCAGGCCGCGGCGGATTTCTGTAGCGGCGCAGCACATCCTCGCCCGCGCGTTACAACAGCGCCTCTGCGTTTGTCCCGGCCTGTCGGGTAAAAAAACGGGTCAGGCTGTCCGCCAGTTTTTCGGGTTGCTCATCCGGTATAAAGTGGCCGCAGTCAGTTATCGTTTCACCATAAACCTGCTGTGCAACAGCACGTAAGGGTGCCGCCATATCAGGAATCGAACCGCGATCGGCACTTACCGCCAGCAGCGGCAGGGACAGTTTACCCTGCTGCGCACGCAGGCGATTCTGCTGTGCGGACTGCTCAAACGCCCGATAGAACGCAAGCCCGGCCCGCAGTGCGCCTGGCTGCTGAAAGACACGCAGATATTCCCGGCGGGCCGCCGGATCGATGCGATGCGGGCTGGCGGCTTTCTGGTTGAAAAACCAGTCGAGATAGAGGCCTTCTCTGCCCGCGATCAGGGCTTCCGGCAGGTCCTGCACAAAGTGAAACGCAAAGTGCCAGATTTTCCGGGCGCTCTCCCCTGTCAGCGGCAGCGTCTCCGGAAGCGTGACGCCGGGGATGCCCCCGTCCAGCAGCGCCACCCGGCTGACCTTTCCGCGGTACCGGGCTGCCAGTGACCACGCCACCCAGGCACCGACATCATGACCGGCCAGCGAGAAACGTTCCACGCCGAGCTGTTGCAGCAGCTCGACGATCCGCCCGGCCACCGTGTCCGTGTCGTAACCGTCGAAGGGGAAATCTGAATCTCCCTGACCGGGCAGATCGGGGGCGATAACGTTGAAACGGCGGGCCAGCAGAGGGATCACATCCCGCCAGGCATAGCTGCTCTGTGGAAATCCGGCCAGCAGAACCACGGTTTCCGGGTGATCACCGCCTGCATGCAGATAGTGCAGACGCTGTGAGCCGACAGTGACAAAGTGATGCTGAAACGCGGGATGCGACGACATAGAACCTCCGGATATTAAGGAAACGATCATTTCCTTTATTGGTAAAAAAATTAATCGAGCAGCTTCATCGCCAGTGGAATCACGCTGGCGTCCGGGCGGGTCGCTGCAACTTTACCTGCGACCCTCATCCCCAGCACGACGCAGAGCAGCAGAGAGGCCGCCGGTGCACTGTCGAGCGAGGGATTAACCGAGCCATCCTGCTGCCCCTGAAGGATAAGCTGCTGCAGGTTCTGATAATTACGCATCAGCGCCGCCCCGACCGCGCCCGCCAGCTCTTCATCCAGCGTCTGCAGCTCCACCGCGCTGACCGCCACCAGACAACCGCGCTCGCCTTCTATGTCGCGCACGGAATCCACATAGAACGCCAGCAGCTCTGCCAGTTTTGCCCGGCCGTTTTCACACTGCGCCAGCCGCTGCGACAGGCTGCTGTTACGCATGGAGAGATAGCGGGCAAAAACGTCTGCAAACAGCGTGCGCTTGTCGGTAAAGGCTTTGTAGATGCTGCCCGTGGTAAGCTGCATCGCCTGGCTCAGATCCCCGATCGAGGTGGCGTGATACCCTTTCTGACGAAACAGCAGCATCGCACGATCGAGCACCTCATCGGCATCAAAGGCGCGTGGCCGCCCCCGATCCTTGTAGCGGTTATCGTTCATCGCGGGCACCTTTAGGAAACGATCATTTCCCTGAACATAAACCGAATCCTCTGCGGTGTGAAGCTTTTTTATCCTGCCCGGTGAAAGCCGGGGTTTCGGGATCGGGCGGAGCGGACTAGCGCGGGATGAAAGGCGGCCCGAATCTGACCAGGGAACCGGGCCGCCCCGCCGAAAGCGCGGAAGGGAGGCGTCAGGCCACGCCGAGAAAACGCAGCAGCGCCGTCATCATTGCGGCCCCCAGAATAATTAAGATCAGAGGTGCCCGCCGCCAGGCCAGCAGCAGCGCAAAACCCACACCCGCGACCCGCGCCACACCGGCAAAATGCTGGCCTTCGAACAGCGTGGTGGTTGCGGCGACGGCCAGCAGCAGTATCGTGGCCGCGTCAGAGAGCATCTGCTGCGTGCGCTCACTGATGGGCAGCCGGTTACCCAGCCGGACACCCGCAAAGCGCATCAGATAGGTTCCGGCGGCCAGCAGGGCGATGCCGGCGATGATCAATCCCTGGTGCGTCATTTGCGCGATCTCCATGTCAGCAGGCCCAGTAACGAAAACAGTACCGGCATGCCCGCCGGAACCAGGGGCGTCGCCAGCAGGGAGAGGAGTACGCCGACGGTGGCGGGTAGCCGGGTGCGACGCTGGCGCAGCGCCGGGAAGATCAGGGCGATCAGGATGGCCGGGAAGACGGCATCCAGGCCAATCAGCGAGACATCCGGAATGAACTGCCCTATTGCCGCGCCGGTCATCACGCTGACCGGCCAGATCAGGCCAATCCCGATCCCGCACAGCCAGTAGGCGCTGCGGCGCTGGGCCAGCTGAGGCTGAGAGATGCCAAACACCACGCTTTCATCGTTCATGATGTGACAGCCAAACCAGCCCGACGGCCCCCTGCCCACCAGATCCTTTACCGCAATGCCAAACGGCAGGTGGCGCGCATTGACCAGCAGTCCGGCCGCGGCGGCGGTAAAGGGACTGCCCCCGCCCGCCACGATGCCGATAAACAGGAACTCCGACGCGCCCGCCAGCACCAGCGTTGACAAGGCCAGCGGCACCCAGAGGGGGAAACCGTCGGCGGAGGCCAGCGAACCATAAGAAAGGCCCACGATCCCGTCCGCCAGGCAGACCAGAAAAATCGCTTTTATCACCCCTTTATCCAGCAACTGCTTCTGCGGAAAAATCATCATCCCCTCTCATAATGAACGTATATTCCGATATAATGAACAGCCAGACATCGTTTTACAAGATGAACGTAACGTTCGATATAAAAAACATTCAGGTTATCAGGAGTGCGTTTGAATACCCCTATCAGCATTATTGCCAATGCCCTCGTGCGGGAACGTCAGCGATCAGGGCTGTCACTGGCTGAGGTGGCGCGCCGCGCCGGCATTGCCAAATCCACGCTTTCCCAGCTGGAGGCAGGAAATGGCAATCCGGGCATTGAAACCCTGTGGTCGCTCTGCGTGACGCTGAATATCCCGTTTTCGCGGCTGCTGGAGCCGGATGCCCGCCGTCTGCAGGTGATCCGGCGCGGGGAAGGACTGACGGTGACGGCCGACCTGGCGGATTATCAGGCCGTTCTGCTGGCCTCCTGCCCGCCCGGTGCGCGGCGTGACATCTATCTGCTGGAGGTTCAGCCCGGCAGCGAGCGCGTTTCACAGCCCCATATTCCCAATACCATCGAGCACATCATTATCGCCAGAGGGCGTGCGCGGGTGGGACCGGTCGACAGTGCGGTCGATCTGGACGTAGGAGATTACATCACCTATCCGGGCGATGAGCTGCATATGTTCCGGGCGCTGGAACCCGATACGCTGGCGCTGCTGGTGATTGAACACACCTGATTAGCCTCCGGCGCGTTTCGCCTCTGTCTGCGCGGGGGTGAGGTGATGGATGAGCTGCACCTCGCTGCTCAGGCAGATAGCCGGATAGTGTTCGCGCATCCCCGCCAGGAGCCACGCATCCGGCCATTCCGCCGCTTTTCCCAGCCGCGCAGCCACCTCACTTAAACGCAGAGTCTCAACGTGCGTCACCCACACAGTGACCGCGTCGGCTGCATCCTGCCGATTTTCCAGTCTCAGCAGGCCAGGGACGATCACCCCCTCCTGCCAGCGTATCGTTGAGGTTTTTTCGCCGCGCCGGACGGCCGGTATCAGGCGCGGAACGAGTGTAAGCCGCTGCATCTTTTCTCCTGCTCATCTGTGGTTATCCGGACAACTAAACACAATTACGGGTTGAAAACAAAATCCTTAATGTTATGTTATAACATAATAATTAACGTGCATTGTAAGGTAACGCTATGACCCTCTCCTCAGTCACTCCCCTCGATCCCCGCCTGCCGGTGGCGGTGCTCTCCGGCTTTCTTGGCGCAGGCAAAACCACCCTGCTTAACCATATCCTGAACAACCGCGAAGGACGGCGGATCGCGGTCATCGTCAATGATATGTCTGAGATCAATATCGATGCGGCGCTGGTGCGCAACGGCGGCGCAGAACTCTCCCGTACCGATGAAAAACTGGTCGAGATGAGCAACGGCTGCATCTGCTGCACGCTGCGTGAAGATCTGCTGCTGGAGGTGAAACGTCTGGCGCAGGCTGGTCGGTTCGACCACCTGGTGATCGAATCCACCGGCATTTCCGAACCCCTGCCGGTGGCGGAAACGTTCACCTTTGAGGATGAAGATGGGGAAAGCCTCTCCGCTTATGCCCGGCTGGACAGCATGATCACGGTCGTGGATGGCCTCAACTTCCTGCGGGATTACCGCTCGGTCGACGATCTTCAGTCGCGTGGTGAATCGCTGGGCGAACAGGATGAGCGCTCCGTGGTGGATCTGCTGGTGGATCAGATTGAATTCTGCGATCTGCTGGTGCTCAACAAAACAGATCTGCTGAGCCAGGCGGAACGCCATGAACTGCAGGGCATGCTGCACGCGCTTAACCCGCACGCCCGTATTGTGGAGAGCGAATTCGGCCAGGTGCCGCTGGACGCACTCCTGAATACCGGCCGGTTCGACTTTGATCGGGCGGCTCAGGCACCCGGCTGGCTACAGACGCTGCGCGGAGAGCATCAGCCGGAATCGGAGGAGTATGGCATCCGGAGTTTTGTCTATCGCGCCCGCCGGCCGTTTCATCCGCAGCGTTTCTGGCAGGTGGTGAACCACGAACTCGACGGGATCATCCGTTCCAAAGGCTACTTCTGGCTGGCCAGCCGCCCCGACTATGCCGGACTCTGGTCGCAGGCGGGCGCAGTGGCGCGTCAGGGATATGCCGGCCGCTGGTGGGTCAGCGTTCCGCGCGCCGACTGGCCGCAGGATGCGGAGTCCCTTAACTTCATCGCCGGACAGTGGCAGGAAGGCACCGGCGATGCGCGTCAGGAGCTGGTCTTTATCGGTATCGAAATGGATGAGCTGCGCATCCGTGCGGCGCTGGATCGCGCGCTGCTGACGGAGCAGGAGATGGCGGCCGGCCCGGAACAGTGGGTCACGCTGGCGGACCCGGTTCCCGCCTGGTTTGACGAGGTAACGGCCTGACGCACCGGTTGACGGCATGGCCGGGCTCCGCAATAGTGACACAACCGCGCGGGTGACGATCGCCCGCCGATCCCTGTTCAGGAGGTGCCGCAGATGCCGCAACGTATTGCCGTTATTGGTGCAGGTGTGCTGGGTTTAGCCGTCGCACAGTGCCTTTCCCGTCAGGGTGCGCAGGTCACCGTTTTCGACAAGGGCTGTCCCGGCGGCGGCACCAGCCAGATCAGTTACGCCTGGGTGAATGCCAACGGCAAGGATCCCGCCAGCTACCACGCACTCAATGCGCACGCGACAGAGGCGCACCGGCGCTGGCAGGCCAGCCATCCGGCCTCGCCCCGCTGGCTGCTGGAAACCGGCACGCTGGAGTGGGCGGCCGATCCCGCTATCCACCAGCAGCTGACCCGGCGTGCCGGGAAACTCACGGCGCTGGGTTATCCCTGTGAAACGCGCGACCGCGAGGCGCTGCTCAGCGCCCTGCCCGGTCTGCGGCTTGATCCCCGCGTTCAGCAGGCGTGGTTTTTTTCCTCGGAATGCCTGCTCTATCCCAGCCTCTACATCGCCTCTCTGCTGGCCGATCTGCACGCCAGCGGGGGGCGACTCATTTCTCAGAGTGAGGTCACCACGCTGGCGGAGTCGGACCGGGGTGTGCATCTGACGCTGGCCAGCGGTGAAGAGTGGCGCGGCGATCAGCTGGTTCTGGCAACCGGCCGCTGGGCACCTGAGCTGCTCAGCCAGTGCGGGGTTGAACTGGCGATGACCAATGCGAACCGTGCCGATCCGGTGGCTTGCAGTTTTCTGGCGCACACCCAGCCGCTGCCGATCCTGCTTAACTGCAATCTGATCACGCCGGAACTTAACGTGCGGCCAGACGGCGGAGGCCGCCTTATGCTGCAGGCGCTCGATCTGGATCAGCATGCCGATCCGGCCCGCCCGGTTTCGCCGGATGGGCTGATTGGCAAAGAGATGCTGCGACGGCTGCAGCGGCTGTTCAGGCACAGTGAGGGGGCAAAAATTGAGAAGATTGAAACCGGGCAGCGGTCGCGCCCGGCTGACGGATTACCCGCGCTGGGCTATCTCAGTGCATCGTCAAAGATCTATCTGATGGTCACCCACAGCGGCATGACCCTGGCCCCGCTGCTGGGCAGGCTGGTGGCGGAAGAGATGCTGAGCGGCACCGTCTCGCCGATGCTGAATGATTTTGCACCGCATCGGCTGCTGCGACCGCTCAGTGCGGGCATCAGGTGCGCACCCGCCTATCTTCCTGCGGCGCAGTAACCCTCAGCGGCGGTTCTTCCACACGGTCTGTACGTTACAGAATTCGTGCACACCAAAGTGTGACAGCTCACGACCGTAGCCGCTCTTCTTCACGCCCCCAATGGTGACACGCGGATCGGAGGCGCCGTTACCGTTCACAAACACGGCTCCGACTTCCAGTTGCAGTGCCAGCCAATCGGCTGTCTCTTCATTGCCGCTCCAGACAGTGGCGCTGAGGCCAAAATCACTGTCGTTGGCGATCTCCAGCGCATGCCGGGGATCCCGTGCAACGGCGATCGCGGCAACCGGGCCAAACAGTTCCTGACGAAACGCCGTCATGTTGCTGGTGACATCCGCAAGGATCGTCGGTGCATAGTAGTTACCCTGCCCCGCGATCTTTTCGCCGCCCATGACCAGACGCGCGCCTTCCGCCAGTGTGGCTTTGACCTGGCTGTCCAGTTCGTCACGCAGATCGGCGCGCGCCATCGGGCCGAGAAACGTCTTCTCGTCCAGCGGATCGCCCATGGTCAGTGCCTGAACTGCTGCCGTAAAGCGTTTTTCAAACTCGTCGGCAATCGGCGCTTCGACAATAAAGCGTTTGGCCGCCATGCAGACCTGCCCGGTATTCTGGAAGCGTCCGATCACGGCAGACTTAACGGCTTCATCGAGGTCGGCATCGCTCAGCACGATGAAAGGATCCGAACCGCCCAGCTCCAGCACGGTTTTCTTCAGGGCGGCACCCGCCTGCGCAGCGATTGCGGCACCTGCACGGACACTGCCGGTCACGGCAACCGCGGCGATCCGGTCATCTTTAATCGCGATGGACACGCCATCGTTATCGACGTTAATGAGATTAAAGCCGCCTGCGGGCAGATCGGTTGCTCTGAATAGCTCAGCCATCAGTGTGGCGCTTCCCATGACGTTAGGCGCATGTTTCAGCAGATAGGTGTTACCCGCCAGCAGCATGCTGACAGCGCCTCGCAGAACCTGCCACAGGGGGAAATTCCACGGCATGACCGCCAGGATGACCCCAATCGGACGGAATCGCTGCCACGCATCTGCAACCTGAGTCGGCTGATCCGCAAGCATTGCCGGGCCATGTTCAGCATACCAGTCGCATAAATTCGCACATTTCAGGACTTCAGCGCGGGCCTGGGCGATGGGTTTGCCCATCTCCAGCGTGATGGTGCGGGAGAGTTCCGGCTCCCGCTGGCGGAGCTGTTCACCCAGCTGGCGTAATACACGCACTCTGACTGCCATATCGCTGTGTTGCCATTCCGCATATGCCGCCGCACTTTCTGTCAGTGACTGCTCCAGCTCTGCGGCGGATTGCAAAGGCCAGCGCGTCAGAATTTCACCTGTCGCAGGGTTACGTGATAGGACATGTTCAGTCATGATGCCGTTTTCCTCATTCTGTCAGTGATGAAAAAACGATACGCGCTCTCAATGATGATGAAAAATGAATAATAGTGAGGAAGTTGTTTATTAAAAGTGAATCATTACAGGCAGGATCTGTTCAGTCAGACGATCAGGATCCCTGCGTTCTGCTGCTATCAGCCTCCAGGACAGACCGCTGAGGAGCGCCTGTTGCTGAGGTTTTCCACTTATACAGTGACCAGATCCTAAAAAACGATCCTTAACAGATCATAGAGAGATCCAAAGAGATCCCCGATCGTCGCAGGCCGCACACCCCAAGGGCTCAAAGGGTGATCGTGTTCACTATAATCAGTAAAGTGTTCACTGTAATCAGTACTTTATTCACTGTACCAGGTAGAATGTTCACTATAAACAGTGCTAATGTTCACTGTAGTCAGAAAACGATCCTTTTCATCCACAGAATGAAGATCTTAAAACCATGGCAGATAAAGATAAAGAAAACAAAGCGTTACTCGAACCTTTTCTGTCAGTGACCAAAAACAGCGGTGAAGTTATCCAGCTTCATCCCAACAAGAATAATACCGTTCAGCCGGTGGCATTAATGCGCCTGGGACTTTTTGTGCCGACGCTGAAATCGACGGCACGCGGCAAATCCGGTGCGATGGCCTCAACGGATGCCACTAAAGAGCTGAAGAACCTGACGCTGGTGAAAGCCGAGGGCTACGAAAAGATTACCATCACCGGCGCGCGGCTGGATATGGATAACGATTTCAAAACCTGGGCAGGGATCATCCAGTCTTTCTCGCGCTACCCGACCAAAGGCGACACGGTAACGCTGCCGTTTATCGACTTTGTGAAGATGTGTGGTATCCCCTCTGCCAATTCCTCTGCTGCGCTGCGTAAGCGTCTGGATGCCTCTCTGCGCCGTATAGCGACCAACACGCTCTCCTTTGAGGGCAATGGAAAGGCGTACCACACCCACCTTGTTCAGTCTGCCTACTACGATCGTGAAAAAGATATCGTGCGTATCCAGGCCGATCCCAAGCTGTTTGAACTCTACAACTTTGACCATAAGGTGCTGCTTCAGCTTCGCGCCATATCCCGCCTTAAGCGCAAAGAGTCTGCACAGGCGCTTTATACTTTTCTGGAGAGCCTGCCTACCAATCCGGCGCCCATTTCACTTGCGCGTCTGCGGATGCGACTGAATCTGGGTTCGAAAACCACTACACAGAACCATGTGGTGCGGCGAGCTATGGAGCAGCTTAAAGAGATTGGCTATCTGGATTACTCAGAAGTGAAACGCGGGCGCTCCGTCTTTTTCATCATCCACAGCCGCACGCCTAAGCTTGATGGCATCAGCAATCTTGAGAGCATTGATTCCCTGGATGAAATTGAGTTTGATGAGTGATCGCTGACGTTCACTGTAATCAGTATGACTCTGTTGCAGTGTCACCTCTTCTGTCACTGCTGATGTCAGCTTGTCTTCCACTGCATTCACTGTAATCAGCGCTTAACTGCCTGTTCACTGTAATCAGCACCATTCACTGTAATCAGTGCTCAGCACCCTGCATAAAGCTCTGTCAGTCAATTACTCACTTTCAATCCCACACCCTATAAGCTCCTGATAGTAAGTGTGTGCTTACATACTTTTTTGAGTCGGTTTATAACGGCCCCCTTACTGACTACAGTGAATGCGTTGAGGGTCGGCAGGATCGCGGTTTACTGAACACAGTGAACGTCACTGATTACAGTGAATGATGAGCCCTGCTCTGCCGTTAAGGCTGAGGAGAACGCAATGCGGCCTGAAGGAAGGCCTGTTGAGCGGGATGAAAGGCGTGACACTGTTACTGATTACAGTGAATGATGTCAGCAAACGGTCGCTATTCATCTTTCCTGGGGTTACCTGCTGATTACAGTGAACGTTAACCGCGGGCGCAATGCTGCGCATCCGCTCTTCATTTGCGGGTCAGATCGGCTGCCACTACTGATTGCAGTGAACGCTTACTGATTACAGTGAATGTCAGCAAACGGATTGCTGAATCAGCCATCCGGTTTACTGATTACAGTGAACGACAGATCATCACGCCTTATTACGCAGCTGCCAGATTAAGTCCGTGCAGCCAGAATAAGGCGTTGAGGTAAGCTTGCCAGCACATCCATGCCTGGAGCACTCCTGAGCATACCAGAATGTCCCTTTGGCCCACGCGCTCACGGCAAAGCTTCGTCGATTGATGTTCCCGGACCTGCTCCCGGGTCACGTCGCCGCTCAATCCACCTCTCTGCTGATTACAGTGAATCTTTGTGCAGCGGAGTGGTTTTCACTGACTATAGTCAACGTTTCACTGTTCTGCGGTCACTGACTACAGTGAATATTGAGTAATGCTCTCTTTTGCGACTGCGATCACGGTTAATTTTGACTGTTTTCTCTCCACCATCGCTGTTTTTTCCACCATCTGTGGCTCAACGCCGAAAAGTTTACTGATTACAGTGAACGTCTGGTCGTGAAGCGGTTCCTTTTCGCGCTAAGAAACTGCTGATTACAGTGAACGTCTGATGCTTTGCGTTACTGCCTGCTCCCTCAACATTTATGCTGAAATAGACAGAGTCATCCGATCCGGCACGTTTTGCCGACCGCCTTACTGATTACAGTGAACGTTCACTTTTTTCTGTTCGCTTTTCAATCATCTGCCTGTCCGGCTCCTCTCCCGCCTGGCGATCGCCATCTCCATGACTGATTACAGTGAACGTTTTGCTGATTACAGTGAATCTTCTCCGGCGGCTGTGTGGTCATTCTGGCAGTGAAGTAAAAATAATGTGATGAACCTCACCAGAATCGGTGCGGTTGCATATAATCAAAGTTTAGGTTGGCAAGATAAAATATTGCCTCATGTGCAGGATTTATGTATAAAGTCGTAAATCCTACATGTTTGGAGCAACGATGGCTAACGATGACAAGCAGGTGATGAAGGTTGCACAGCGTTCAGAACGCATGCTGCTGAGCCTCACCGAACAAATCCAGGCGCAGAAGCAGGAACTGCACGAAAACACCTATTATCAGGTCTATGCCAAAGCGGCACTGGCGAAGTTGCCTAAACTGACCCGGGCCAGTGTGGATTATGCTGTCAACGAGATGGAAGAGAGCGGTTATCAGTTCGATAAACGCGCAGCGGGATCTTCCGTCAAATACGCCATGTCGATTCAGAATATTATCGATATCTATCATCATCGTGGCGTGCCGAAGTACCGGGATCGCCATCATGAGGCCTATACGCTGTTTGTCGGCAATCTGAAAGGCGGGGTCTCTAAAACGGTTTCCACCGTTTCGCTGGCGCATGCGCTGCGTGCCCACCCTCACCTTTTGTATGAAGATCTGCGGATCCTGGTCATTGATCTCGATCCACAATCCTCTGCCACCATGTTTCTGAATCATGAGCGTTCAGTGGGGCTGGTAGAAGCGACCGCCGCGCAGGCGATGCTGCAGAATGTTTCGCGTGACGAGCTGATTAACGAATTTATCGTCCCGTCGATTATTCCGGGCGTGGATGTGCTGCCCGCTTCAATCGATGACGCCTTTATCGCTTCGCGCTGGGATGAGCTGTGCGCTGAACATCTGCCACAACAGAACATTCATGCCGTGCTCTACGAGAACGTCATTGCCAAACTGAAGAAAGATTATGACTTTATCTTTATCGACAGCGGGCCGCACCTGGATGCGTTTCTGAAAAATGCGATTGCGGCTTCCGATCTGCTGATGACGCCTGTTCCTCCCGCTCAGGTTGATTTCCACTCGACGCTGAAATACCTGACGCGCCTGCCGGAGCTGATTGCGATTATTGAAGATTCCGGCGCGACCTGTCGGCTGCAGGGTAACATCGGCTTTATGTCCAAGCTTTCCAACAAAGCCGATCACAAACTTTGCCATAGTCTGGCAAAAGAGATTTTTGGGGGCGACATGCTCGATGCCGCCCTTCCCCGCCTCGATGGCTTCGAACGCTGCGGGGAATCATTTGATACGGTCATCTCCGCCAATCCGTCGACCTACGTCGGCAGCAGCGAAGCGCTGAAAAATGCGCGCTCAGCCGCTGAGGATTTTGCAAAAGCCGTGTTCGATCGTATCGAATTTATTCGCCTGAACTGAGGTTTGTATGAGCGCAAAAAGAATTACGATTGGCAGAACCTTCAGCCAGACTCCCCTGGAAAATGAAGCGCCTGACAGCCAGCATAATCAGACTTTCGTACTGGCCACGGGCAAGCGCGCCCTGTTTCGCTTTGAACGTATTGCCGCTGCTGAGGTTGAGAGTAAAACGTTTGTCACGATGGAAACCAACGGACGCGATCAGGCTGGCCTGACGCCCGATTCACTGCGTGACATCATCCGCACGATTAAGCTGCAGCAGTTCTTTCCGGCCATTGGCGTGATGCGTGACGAGCGTATCGAGATCCTCGACGGCTCACGCCGCCGTGCGGCCGCGCTGCACTGCAAAACCGGCCTTGACGTGCTGGTCACGGATGCCGCCATTACTGCGGATGAAGCGCGCAGGCTGGCACAGGATATTCAGACGGCGCGTGAACATAATCTGCGTGAAGTGGGGATGCGCCTGCTGACGCTGAAAGAGGGCGGCCTGTCGCAGAAAGAGATTGCTGAGAATCAGGGACTCTCCCAGGCGAAAGTGACCCGTGCCCTGCAGGCGGCCAGCGTGCCAGCCGACCTGATCACACTTTTTCCGAATCATGCCGAGCTGACCTATCCTGACTACAAGGCACTGTTACAGGCCACGGACAAGTTAAGCGAATCCGGACAAAGCATCGACACGTTAATCAATGCTATTTCGCGGGAAATTGATGTTGTCCGTGCCCGCGAAGGCCTGGCTGAGGATGAGCTGAAGAATCACATCCTGCGTCTGATCCGTCAGGGCAGCCAGACGCTGGTGAAGGAGCCGGAGAAAGATAAAACTCAGGCGACAACGCTCTGGTCCTTCGCGGACAAAGATCGCTTCGCCCGTAAAAAGGTGCGTGGCCGGATGTTCAGTTATGAGTTTAATCGTCAGTCGAAAGAGCTGCAGGAAGAGCTGGATAAAGTGATCGCAGAGACGCTGAAGAAGTATCTGAACCGTTAACGGTCTCAGCCTGAAGAAACCGGTGCGCTGCGCCGGTTTTTTTTTGCCTGCTCATCACTGTTTCATCCGGGATGCAGCCAATTTCAGGCTGAAATCGCCACGCTTTATCACGGTGGTTAATGGCTAATTTATTGAAATTATTCTTCTTTTTTAATTATTACCAGCCTGAAATCGCCAGGCTTTTGTGAAATTTCAGTTGAGGTCAGATTCTGCTCCGTACCTTTGCGCAATTTATCACAGCCCATGATGAGTCTGCGTTATGAGATCGGCTGACAGGCTGCTGTGTCCTGAGCGCAGGCTGGCTCATCACGATATTGCAAGAGAAGAATTTCCGGCACTGGTTCATTTGTGACCAACCTTATTCCCCCCAGTGCTCTGAACACCTGACTGCCCCCGGATGCACACGCATCCCCTGATTAACCCGTTTACAGCGGAACCCTCCGCCAGCCTAAATTCATCATTAACCTTTTGTTTATATTGCAATTTACATAGAAATTTCAGGCTGAAATCGCCAGGAAAGCTGGCGGAAAGGTCCAGCCTGTTATCGGTCAGCCTGAAAAAGAACGTCGAAAAAGGGAGTGTGACAGGTTGACAGCTAACACCTGATTCCGGCACGAAAAAAGATACCCAGAAAATATCCCTCAGTTATCCACAGAAAAAGTGGATAACTTTTTCTGTGCAGTAAAATTATTTTTTCATGGACAGTGAAAGACGCTAATGCTGACTGAACACGACAACGACTTCTGGGGTAAAACTCTCTTCAGTGTTGACCCGCGCCGCGCTCATTCAGCGGCTGTGCAGCGTCACGGGATTAGCCTGAATCTCACAGGATGGTTGAAGCGCCTGCCAGACGCCTGCGATGGTCAGATAAGCGTGCTGTTTACAGTGAATCGGCACCGGCCGGTTCTTCAGGATCCTGCATCCGCCCGTCTGCCCCGTTTTCAGGGATTGTGGCGTGGCAAACAGAGTGAAAGGCGTGGTCCACTGCAATCAGTAAAACTGACGATATTCTGTGAAGCAGCCTGGCGGAAAACCGGGCCGGTGGCCCGGTTAAGTTCCCTTCAGCCTTCCAGCCAGGCGGTGATCTGCTTCACCACCGCCTCGGTTGAGAGGCCATAGCGGTCATGCAGCGTGGGTAACGCGCCAGCAGCCAGGAAGGCATCCGGCAGCGCAATCTGTCTGAAGCGTGGCGTCACGCCCTGCCGCATTAACAGCCCCGCAATCGCTTCGCCCAGGCCGCCAGTGACTGAATGGTTCTCAGCAGTGATCACCAGCTGATTGTGGTGCAGCGCCTCCCCGGCTTCACGCAGGATCGTCTCTTCATCCAGCGGCTTGATCACGGGCGAATGTACGACGCCAACCTCAATGCCCCGGCTCTCCAGCACCTCAGCCGCCTCCAGGGCGCGCATGGTCATCAGGCCACTGCTGATGATGACGGCATGTTTACCGCTGCGCAGACGCTGAGCCTTTCCGTGCTGATAGCGGTACGCATACTTATCCAGCACCAGCGGCACCTTGCCGCGCAGCAGCCGCAGATACACCGGACCCCGATGGTCGGCAATAGCCGGAACGACCTGACTGATTTCAAGCGCATCGCAGGGATCGATGATGGTCAGATTAGGCATTCCCCTGAAGATGGCGAGATCGTCGGTAGCCTGATGACTCGGCCCATAGCCGGTCGTCAGGCCGGGCAGCGCGCAGGCAATCCTGACATTCAGGTTCTCTTCGGCGATCGCCATGCAGATAAAGTCATAGGCGCGACGGGATGCAAACACGGCATAGGTGGTGACAAAGGGCATAAATCCTTCACGCGCCATGCCCGCCGCGGCGCTCATCAGTAACTGCTCCGCCATGCCCATCTGATAAAAGCGCGCAGGAAAGGCGTCTGCAAACAGATGCAGATCGGTGTATTTGCTCAGATCCGCCGTCAGGCCGACTATATCAGGACGCTGCTGCGCCAGCGAAACCAGAGCATGACCAAAGGGTGCAGACACCGTCGGCTGGCCTTCTGCGGCGATAGACGCAATCATGGCCGAGGTGGTTAGCCGTTTTTTCTGTGGTTGTAGGTTCATCTCAGACTCCCTGTTCCAGTGCGGTCAGTGCTTTGTCCCACTCATCGGCGTCGACGCGGATAAAGTGAGTCTTTTCACGGCTTTCCAGAAACGGCACGCCCTTGCCCATCCGGGTGTCGCAGATAATGACGCGCGGCTGCGGCCCCACCTGGTTACGTGCGGCGTCAAACGCGGCCTGCAGTGCAGGAATATCGTTGCCGTCGACCCGCTGAACAAACCAGCCAAACGCCTGCCAGCGCTCCACGATCGGCTCAAAAGCCAGAATCTCACTGCTGTGGCCGTCAGCCTGCTGATTATTGACATCGACGATGGCGATCAGGTTATCGAGCTGCCAGTGTGACGCGGACATCACGGCTTCCCAGGTTGAACCTTCATTCAGTTCGCCATCTGAAAGCAGGTTAAAGACCCGGGCCGTTGAGCCTTTCTGCTTCAGCCCCAGACAGGCGCCTACGGCAATGCCCAACCCGTGGCCCAGCGAGCCGCCGGTGATCTCCATGCCGGGGGTGTAAGCCGCCATGCCCGACATCGGCAACCGGCTCTCATCGGTGCCGTAGGTTTCCCGTTCCTCTTCGGGAATGACGCCTGCTTCCAGCAGAGCGGCATAGAGCGCGATTGCGTAGTGGCCGATCGAGAGATAAAAGCGGTCACGTCCTTCCCAATCAGGTTCACCGGGCCGGTAGTTCAGGGCATGAAAATAGCTGACCGCGAGGAGGTCGGCTGCGCCTAATGCCTGCCCGATATAGCCCTGGCCCTGCACCTGGCCCATCAGTAAGGCATGGCGACGGATGCGTGTGGCGCGTTGCTGTAAGGAGAGCGTGTCGGCTCTGTATTGAGGGTCTGTCATGTGGCCTCCTGATTAACGATTAACATCCGCCGCCCGGATGCGCAGCACGCAGAGCGCACCACCCAGCAGGACCGCAGCAATAAAATACATGCCGGATGAGGGGGTGCCGGTTGCCGTGGTGATGGCACCGATCAGCCACGGCGAGAAAAAGCCGGCGAGATTGGCGAAGCAGTTCACCGCGGCGATGCCCGCGGCCGCAGAGACGCCGCCCAGCAGATTGGTCGGCAGCATCCAGAACAGTGATGAGGCGGAAAGGATGCCTGCCGCAGCGAGACAGAGGCAGAGCAGGGAGAAAGCGGTGCTGTGACTCAGCAGCGTCGCCAGCGTCAGACCCGTCAGACCGGCCACCATCGGCACGATGAGATGCCAGCGGCGTTCACGGCAGCGGTCACCACTGCGACCGGCGAGCAGCATCACGACGATGGCACAGAGGTAGGGCAGACTGGTCAGCAGACCAATATGCAGCGGCTCGCTCACGCCTGAGTTTCTCACCAGCGTCGGCAACCAGAACGTCAGGGCATACTGACCCATCACGACACAGAAGTAGATAAGGGCCAGCAGCCACAGACGACGGTCGGCGACAAATGCCCGCAACGTGCCGTGGCAGGCCTTCTGCTGATTATCCTCATCCAGGTCGGCACGCACCCGGCGCTTCTCGTCGTCGTCCAGCCACTCCGCCTGCTCGACCCGATCCCTGAGCACCAGCAGCACCACACAGCCCATCACGATGGTCGGTATGGCTTCCAGCAAAAACATCCACTGCCAGCCCGCCCAGCCATGGAAGCCGGCAAAGGTGGCCATGATCCAGCCGGAGAGCGGGCCGCCCAGCATCCCGGAAAGCGGAATGGCCACAAACCAGAGTACCGTCATACGTGCGCGACGGTGCGCGGGAAACCAGTAGGTGAGGTAGAGCAGCAGGCCGGGCGCCAGACCAGCTTCCGCCACGCCCAGCAGAAAGCGCAGCAGGTAGAACTGCCAGGCGGTCTCCACAAAGGCGAAGAGCGCCGAGATGAGGCCCCAGCTAATCATGATGCGGGCAATCCAGCGGCGCGCGCCGACCCGGTGCAGGATCAGGTTGCTGGGTACCTCAAAGAAGAAGTAGCCGATAAAAAAGATGCCGGCACCCAGCCCGTAAACCGTTTCGCTCAGCGACAGATCGTCCATCATCTGCAGCTTCGCAAAACCCACATTGACGCGGTCAAGATAGGCACAGAGATAACAGAGCATCAGCCAGGGCATCAGCCGCCAGGCAATTTTACGATAGGTGATATCGCGCGCAGCCGCGGCTGCGCTCAGATTAAGCGTGGTCATGATGTTCACTCCCGAAGGGCGCCCGCCGGACGGGCGGGCAGGGAAGGGCGTTGCTTAGTGGATCAGCATGCCGCCATTTACATCCAGCGTGATGCCGGTGAGATAGCCGGAGAGATCGCTGGCAAGAAACAGCGCCGCGCTGGCGACGTCGCTGGCCGTGCCCAGGCGGCCGAGCGGTATGCTGTCGATGATGGCGTGACGACGCTCATCCTGAAGCAATCCGCCCGTAATGTCTGTCTGGATAAGACCGGGCGTCAGGGCGTTGATGCGGATCTGGTCCGGACCAAACTCGCGCGCCATCGCTTTAGTCAGGCCGAGTACGCCCGCTTTCGCTGCGCTGTAGTGCGGGCCACCGAAAATTCCGCCGCCGCGCTGAGCCGATACCGACGAGAGACAGATGATGCTGCCGCTTTGCTGCTGCTGCATGGTCGGGATCACCGCCTGGGACATCAGCAGCGTGCCGCGCAGATTGACGTCGAGGATCCGGTTGTAGTCACTCAGGCCAATCTCCAGCGTCTTCACCGGCTGCGTGATGCCGGCGTTGTTGACCAGTACATCAATGCGCCCGTAATGCGCAAGGATCTGGTCGACGGCCCGGCGGATGGAGAGGGGATCGGTCACATCGGTCGCCAGGCCGAGATGTCCTTCGCCGCACGACAGGGCGCTGGCCTGCGCGGCCTCGGGATCTAAATCGAGCACCACGACGCGCGCGCCATGCTGAGCAAAACAGGCCGCCGTTGCCCGGCCAATACCGCGCTGAGAGGCGGCGCCGGTGATAATCGCAACTTTATTTTCAAGTAACATGGTCCACTCCAGAAGAATAATTATTAGTGGTTCGGTATCGCTACCGGCAGGGTCACGATCAGAATTGATAACGCGGCGAAAATTGGCAATGCAAAAAAATTCATTTGATGCTGAATGAATTTGTTGGTTTGATGCAGTTAACAGTTCTGCAACAGAGAAACGGGCACCTGTCACAAAATCGCGGCGCGGAGAGGCGGATGGAAAAGCAGTCTGATCACTTACCTTCAATTAAAGCGCTGCGGGTGTTTGAGCAGGTTGCCCATTTCGGTAATGTGGCGCGCGCGGCGGAGACACTCAGTATTACCCCTTCGGCGGCCAGCCATCAGCTGGCTAAACTGGAGCGGGAACTGGGCTGTATTCTGTTCAATCGCTCTGCCAGAGGGGTCACGCTGACGCTCTCGGGTGAGCATTATCTGCGGGAGATCGGTCCGATCCTGCTGGGGCTGGCGCAGGCGACGGCACGCATCAGTAATGAGAACGCCCGCAGCAATCTGCGGATACACTGCGCGCCCAGCTTCGGGCTGCTCTGGCTGTTGCCGCGCATCCATAAGTTCCGGGAGAGCTATCCGGAGTTTCAGCTTACCCTTTCCTGCTCGTATGAAAATCTTTCCTTCAGCCGGGATAATATCGATCTGGCGATACGGCACGGCTTCCCGGACTGGAAGGCGTTTGAAATCAAAACGATCCGCCACGAGCGCATGTCGGTTCTGGCGTCACCGGCCTATCTGGCACAGCATCCGGTTCAGCAGGCGGCCGATCTGCGTCATCATGCGCTGATCTTATCGGAGTCGCCGCTGATACAGTGGCCGCAGTGGTTTGCTTCCCGGCAGCTGCCCCAGCCGGATAAAGAGTGGCTGTTTCGCTTTGATCGTTCCTATATGAGCCTTGAAGCGGCCATGCTGGGCCACGGGCTGATTTTTGAGAGTGAATTGCTGGCGGAAGCGTATCTGCGCAGCGGGAAACTTGTCAGGGTATTCTCTGAACAGGAGAGCCTGCCCGTCAGCGCGCATCATCTGGTCTTTCCGCGCGGATTTGCCCGGTTTCCTCGCGTGGCTCATTTTCTTAACTGGATCCAGGATGAGCTGAAAGGGATGCCCTGAAATAACTTTCTTTCAGTCACTGTTTCGCCGGTTTATTTCTTCTTTTCCCTCTCCCGCTTATTAACGGCGTATTGCTCATGCCAGTTTAAAAATAGCGTCTACACTTCCTTACCCAATCGGTAAATATGTTTCATTTCTATTCCGTATGAAATTTAACCATGCGGATGTTTAACTTATTAATGGCAGGAATATTATGAGTGCAAATACACCAGATTCTGGTGATGCAGGCGATCACGCGCCTGCGGATACGGTACGCCAGCGTATTTTTTTAGTGGTGCTGGTAGCGACGATGGGGGCGCTGGCCTTTGGTTATGACACCGGGATCATTTCGGGCGCACTGCCCTATATGACCTCACCGCCGGATAAGGGCGGGCTGGGACTGAACGCCTTTACGGAAGGACTCGTCGCCTCTTCGCTGGTGTTCGGCGCCGCCATTGGCTCCTTCCTGAGTGGTTTCTTCTCTGACCGTTTTGGCCGCCGTATTACGCTGCGCAGCCTGGCGGTGATCTTTGTGCTGGGTTCACTGGGTACGGCGCTGGCACCTTCGGTCAATGTGATGGTGGCGATGCGCTTCCTGCTGGGTATCGCGGTGGGCGGTGGCTCGTCAACCGTGCCGGTGTTTATCGCTGAAATTGCCGGGCCGCGATTGCGCGCGCCGCTGGTCAGCCGCAACGAACTGATGATCGTCACCGGCCAGCTGGTGGCTTATGTCGCCAGTACGCTGCTGAGCTATCTGCTGCACGATGAGCACCTGTGGCGTTACATGCTGGCGATTGCGATGGTGCCGGGCCTGCTGCTGTTTATCGGCACCTTCTTCGTACCGGCGTCGCCGCACTGGCTGGTGGCGGAAGGACGTCTGCGCGAGGCGAAAAAAATCCTGAAGTATCTGCGTGAAACGCCACGCGAAGTCCGTCATGAGATGGCACAGATGAAGAAGCAGGCCAGGGCAGCCGAGCGCGGCCCGGATGCGAAAACACTGATCCGCGAGAAATGGGTGATTCGTCTGATGATCATCGGTGTCGGTCTTGGCTTTGTCGCGCAGTTTACCGGGGTCAACGGCTTCATGTACTACACGCCGATTATCCTGAAGTCCACCGGAATGGGCACCAGCGCCTCGATCGCCGCCACCATCGGCAACGGCGTGGTCTCCGTGCTGGCGACCTTTGTCGGCATCTGGGCCATCAGCCGCTTCCCGCGCCGCACGATGCTGATTACCGGTCTGTGTCTGGTGATCACCGCGCAGATCCTGCTGGGCGGCGTGCTGACCTTTATGAGTTCCAGCCTGATGCAGAGCTATCTGGCTCTGGCCTGTATTCTGCTGTTCCTGTTCTGCATGCAGATGTGTATTTCACCGGTCTACTGGCTGATGATGTCGGAGCTGTTCCCGATGCAGCTGCGCGGTGTGCTGACCGGCGGGGCCGTTTCGCTGCAGTGGATATTTAACGCCGTAGTCGCCTTTGGTTTCCCACCGGTCATGGAATATGCCGGCAGCACGACCTTCTTTCTCTTCGCCGCCATCAATGCAGGTTCACTGATCTTTGTATTGACGATGGTCCCTGAAACGCGGGGCAAGAGTCTGGAAGAGATCGAGACACACATGAAAGAGAAGTTTGGTGAAAAGCCGAAAGAGGCTGAAGCCGTCTGACCCATCACCGGATTCAGCCCGACGCTGAATCCGGTTTTTTTTATCCGCTTTCTGCGACGTGCCTGTCTTCGTTCTCGCCTCATGCAAACCGTCAGCGTTCACTGTAAAGGGCAGATGAGAGCGGGTGCAACGCTGGCGATTTCAGCCTGAAATCGCCAGAACCGGGCAGTGAAATTCTGGCCGGTTATCGCCGGAAACGCCCGTGAGCCGGGCATATCATCCGCTACAGACTGATCGTCATCCGTTTTCTTTCGCCAAAAGCCTGCTGGCAGAAACAGGCCACTGTCTATGGGTGACAGACGTGACGGCATCACATCCTGGTGACCTCGTCCGATGAAGGTTACAGAGCATTCAGCGTCGCCATCACCTCATCCGACAACGCCAGATTGCCGCTGGCCAGATTCTCCCGCAGATGTTCAGGGGAGGAGGTGCCGGGGATGAGCAGGATATTGGGTGAACGGCGCAGCAGCCACGCCAGCGCGACCTGCATCGGTGTCGCATTCAGAGAGGCAGCAACCTCATTCAGCTTCGCCAGCTTCAGCGGCGCAAAGCCGCCCAGTGGGAAAAAGGGCACCCAGGCAATGCCCTGCTGAGCCAGGCTGTCCACCAGCTCATCATCCTGACGGTGCGCGAGGTTATACATATTCTGCACGCAGACAATCGGTGTCAGCGCCTGAGCTTCAGCGATCTGGGTGGCGGTCACGTTACTCAGGCCAATGTGACGGATGAGCCCACGATCCTTTAAGGCCATCAGCGCTTCCAGTTGCGGGGCAAGCGAACCTTCCTTCGGTCTGGCCGGATGCAGCATACTGCGCAGATTCACTACCTCAATCACGTCCAGCCCCAGATGACGCAGATTATCTTCCACGGCCTGGGTCAGCGCCTCCGGTTCCATCGCCGCATGCCAGCCGCCTTTGGCGTCACGGCGGGCACCGACTTTAGTCACAATGCACAGATCCTGCGGATAGGGATAGAGGCTCTTTTTGATTAACAGATTGGTTTCGTGCGGGCCGTAAAAATCGCTGGTGTCGATATGATTGACGCCTGCTTCAATCGCGTCGCGCAAAACCTGCATGGCACGGGCTTCATCTTTCACCGGCCCGAACACGCCCGGCCCGGCGAGCTGCATTGCGCCAAAACCGATACGGTTTACGTTACGATCGCCTAACTGGTAAGTCATGGTGTTGTCTGACATGAGAACCTCCTGCATGGGTGTAGATCAAGTGTAATGGTGATTCAGCAGGGCAACTATCGGGTGTTGACAGGCGCGAGAAATAAAGCGGCGTTCTTTGAGGAAAGAGTGTGCGGAAGAGGGCGGCATTCAGCCTGCGGACCGATCCAGGATGACCGCGCAGGCGTTCGCCGATGTGCTGAAACCTGCGCTAGCGGTACCAGCTGAATCCCTGCGGTACCCGGGAAAAACCGGCGTGGCGCAGCGCATTAAACAGGGGTGAGTGCGACACCGGTTGACCCGCCACCGTTTCCAGCGTAAAGCTCGCAGGTTTTTCACGTTTCAGCGACGCACCCAGCGCGGCAACCGCGGCTTCCAGCCGTGTGACATCGTCACTGAACGTCAGTAACTCTTTGCCACCCGGCGTCAGGTAGAGCATCAGGGCACCGTCCGCGATGACCACCCGCGCGCCCTGACGGCGGACAGGCCGGGTTGCGCTGGCGTGTGACGGCCAGCTGAGCATCGCGCCAAACGGATTCGCCGGATCAGAGGCCGCCAGCACGACCGCCTCCGCCGCGGCCCCGGAGTCTTCTGCCAGCTGCCGCAGCCGCTCAATGGTCCGATGATCGGCAAACTGCGCGCCGCCTGCGCCGTCAACAAACCGGCCCCGTAGCAGCCGCCCGGCATCTTCCATGCCGCGCAATACCGGTTGCAGGGCCGGAAAGCCGCCGGGGATCTGTTCTGAAACCACACAGCCGCGCGTGATGACCCCATAGCGGTCCAGCAGGTTCTCCGCCAGCGACAGGGCCAGCCGGGCAGGCGCAACCGCCTGCCGCGCTATCCGCGACCAGCGCCCGGGCAGCGTGCTGACCATCGGACGGCGTGCGGGCAACGCGCCTGGCGTAAAGCGATGACCGAATCGGGTGCGCAGGGTCCGCGCCGGACGTGAACGTGTCACGCCAGGCGCACTCAGACGGCTGCGCACGGCAATCCAGCTATCCGCGGTGATGCAGCCCTGCCACACCAGTTGCCACAGCGCGTCATTGATATCCGCCGTTTCCGGTGCACTCGCTTCCATTTTCGCCGTCAGCTCATGAACAAGCCATGCGCCTCCCTGGCTTAGTGCGTCGTAAAGAGCCTGCTGAAGCGGGGAGAGAGCTGGCGTGGTCTCCTGCACCGGCAGCGTTTCTGCCGCAAAGTCAGAGAGGTGAAATGAGATCAGGCCATCATTCTGGCCCAGGGCTTTATGCCCGCACCAGATCACCTCGCCACTGGCTAACAGCGCGTCGAGCATTGCAGGCTGATAGTCGCGGATCCGGGCCCGCAGGATCTGTGATTCCCACAATGAAGCCGGAAGCGGCACGCCAGCGAGCTGTTCAATTACCCGCAGCAGCCCGCTGGCACCCTGACTTTCTTCCCGCTGCAGATCATCTAAACCGTGCCGCTCCAGCAGCAGGCGAACCCAGGCGGAAGGGGGCACCGGCTCGGTCGCCTCGCGAGCTGATTGCAGTGAACGTAAGCGCAGACGTCTGAAGTTCTCCGCAGTGACCCACTCTGTTTCTGACGCGCCTGCGACTGCACCGATGTTCATCAGGCTGCCCTGGGATTGCAGGGCGTGCAGCCGCCCGTTTACTACGGCGGTGCCCAGCCCGAAATGCCCGGCGAGCTGTCGGGTAGTAAACAGCGCATGCGTGCGGGCGTAGCGGCTGATCAGATCGCTCAGCGGATCGGCCATTGATGCCAGGAAGGTGGCGGGCAGATCATCCGGCAGCGTGCAGGCCAGCGCATCGCGCAGGCGGCCTGCATCTTCGATCACCGCCCAGCGCGATTCGCCAGCGACAGTGACCGGAATAATCCGCCGGGCAGCCGCGAACTGCGTGATGGCCGGGGAGATCGCTTCAGGATTGCCGGCAAAGCGGGCCGCGATGGCCGCCACGGAGAGCGGGCCGAGGTCGCGCAGCAGATCGACAATGCCCTCGGCGTGCGAAACCTGATAGCGGGGATCAAGGCGTTGCAGAAGCTGCTCAGTCTGCTTCACGGCCTCCGCGTTGAGCAGATCGCGTTCCGGTATCTGGCCGAGCAGCTCACCCAGCAGGCTGCTGTCGAGCGTCAGCAGGGAGGCCTGCCGTTCCGCCTGCGGAGCATCGCTGGCGTAGATAAATTCCGAGACGTAGCCGAATAAAAGCGGCGCGGCGAAAGGAGAGGGCCGGGCGGTCGTCACCTCAACCACGCTGACGCGATCCTCCGCCACCTGTTTCATCAGCGCATGCAGGGCAGGCAGGTCATAGACATCCTGCAGACATTCGCGGGCGGTTTCGATCATGATGGGGAAATCATCATACTGCTGTGCGACGGCCAGCAGCTGACCGGCACGCAGTCGCTGCTGCCAGAGCGGCGAACGCTTACCCGGATTGCGCCTCGGCAGCAGCAGTGCCCGTGCGGCGCACTCCCGGAAACGGGCGGCAAACAGCGCCGACTGGCCGACGCTTTCCGCTACGAACCGGAAGAGTGTATCCGCGTCGAAGAGAAACAGGTCAGCGCCAGGCAAATCGCCTTCACTGGCGGGAAAATGGGCGACGATGCCATCATCGCTGGCAGCAACGGAGGCATCAATGCCCAGGCGTTGCCGGATGCGTGCGCCGATTGCCAGCGCCCAGGGCGCATTGACCCGTTTTCCCCACGGCGAATGCAGGATCAGCCGCCAGTCGCCAATTTCGTCCCGGCAGCGTTCAATCAGCAGCGTCTGGTCATCCGGCACGACGCCGGTGGCAGCACGCTGTTCAGCCACCAGCGCCAGCAGATTACTGACGGCATGATGATTCAGTCCCAGCGCACTGAGCCGGGCTGCATCATCCTCTGACGCGTCGCGGTTCAGCTGACGCAGAAACCTGCCGAGGCGGGCACCTGAATCGGCGCTGCGGCCCACCCCTTCTCCGCGCCAGAACGGCAGGCGGGCGGGACGACCCGGCGCTGGCACCACCACAACCTGGTCATGGGTGATCTGCTGGATGCGCCACGATGTCGCGCCCAGAGTCACGATGTCGTTGATCCGTGACTCATAGACCATCTCCTCATCCAGCTCGCCCACGCGCCTGGAGCCCGCCTGCTCCTCGCCTTCCGGCAGGATCACGCTGAACGTGCCCCGATCGGGAATGGTGCCGCCGCTGGTCACGGCAAGTTTCTGCGCGCCGGGGCGTGCTGTCAGCAGGCCATTCTCCCGATCCCACACCAGCTGCGGCCTGAGCTGAGCAAAGGCATCTGAGGGAAATTTTCCAGCCAGCATATCCAGCGTCGCGTCAAACAGCCGGCGAGGCAGCGCGCGGAACGGGTCGGCCCGGCGCACCCGTTCAAACCAGCTGTCGGCGTGCAGACTCTCCATGGCAACCGCCGCCAGCGTCTGCTGCGCCAGAATATCGAGCGGGTTATGCGGCGGGGTCAGCGCCTCCAGCTGCCCGGTCTGCATCAGTTCGAGTGTGACGGCGGTATCCAGCAGATCGCGCCGGGTGCGGGGAAACAGGATCCCGGTCGATACGCCGCCGACCTGATGCCCGGCCCTTCCTGCCCGTTGCAGCGCGCTGGCGACCGACAGCGGCGCGCCAACCTGGATCACCAGATCCACCGGACCCATATCGATGCCCAGCTCCAGGCTCGACGTCGCCACCACGCAACGCACGCTGCCCTCTTTGAGCGCGGCTTCAATATGACTTCGCTGCTCTTTCGACACGGAACCGTGATGCGAGCGGGCGATAAGGTTGTCGTCCCTGTTGTTATCACTCTCCCGATCGCCAGCCGGACGGCATCCGGCAAGATAGCGTGCGTTAAGACGCGCCGTCAGTTTTTCCGCCAGTCCCCGCGAATTGACAAAGACGAGCGTGGCGCGATGCGCCATCACCTGCTGCAGAATACGCGCCTCAATGTGTGGCCAGATCGAACCGCCGACAGCAGGGGATTCAGTCGTGGGATCTTCACCCTCGGCGATGTCGGTCATATCGGCGACCGGCACCTCGATCGTCAGATGCAGCGTGCGTGTGGCGGCCGGATTGACAACCTGGACGGGCTGACAGCCGCCCAGAAAGGCCGCAACGCGTTCGACCGGCTGCACGGTGGCCGAGAGCCCGATGCGCTGAGCGGGCTGTGGCAGCAGCGCATCCAGCCGCTCCAGGCTCAGCGCCAGCTGGGACCCCCGTTTCGACCCCGCGACCGCATGTACCTCATCAACGATCACCGTCGTCACTCCCTGCAGTGTGGTGCGGGCTTTCGATGTCAGCATCAGAAACAGCGATTCCGGAGTAGTAATGAGGATATCGGGCGGATACCGCAGCAGCCGGGCGCGCTCTGCGCCGGAGGTATCTCCGGAACGCATGCCGACATTCAGGGTGATGGCGGGCGCGTTCAGTGCCTCACGGCGGGCGCTGACCCCGGCCAGTGGCAGCGTCAGGTTACGCTGCACGTCAGCCGCCAGCGCCTTCACAGGCGAAATATAGAGAATGCGGGTGGTGTTTTCACGCGCGGGTGCGGGATCGTCCGTTCTGGCTCTGAACAGGGTGTCGATGGCGGTAAGAAAGGCCGCCAGCGTTTTCCCGGAGCCGGTGGGGGCGATTACCAGCGCATGCTCGCCACGGGCGATGGCTTCCCAGGCCGCCAGCTGAACCGGCGTCGGGGCCGAAAAGGCGGCAGAGAACCATTGCCGCGTGGCGGCTGAGAAACGGGCTAAGATCGCCTCTGACCGGGCTGCTGACATCATACTCATGGGATTGTGCGTCCACTGCGCCTGAAATTAATCCGTTGAGTGTAAGTGAAAATGCCGCTTCAGGGGGATGCAACGGCTATAGGGTGCGTGGCGCGATGTCAGGAACCGGGTATGTCCGCGAATGCACGCCCTCTGACGGCCAGCAGCGACATCAGCGCCAGCACAATCAGCGTCATGCCGTAATACCAGGCGGTCTGGTTCAGCCCGATATGGGGAGCAGCGATGCCAGCGGCAATCGCGGGCAGGGCAAAGGCGAGGTAACTTTTCACTAAAAAGGCCGCAAACAGACCGGCGCGCTCGTGACCTTCCGCCAGCGGCAAAATGATTTTCAGCACGCTGGAGAAAATTGATCCGAATCCCTGGCCCGCAATCGCCGTGCCGACATAGAGCCAGGCCACGCTGTGCAGAGAGAGGCCGGTCAGGGTGACCGTGACGCCGGTTATCAGCATCAGCGTCCCGATAACCAGTGCGCGTGCAGGGGGAAGCCGACGGAAGAGTAACACCGCAGCCGTTGCGCTCAGCATCAGCGTGGCGACAACCGATCCGCCGATAAGCGGTGAGGTCAGCCCGGTGGCACTGGCGACCATGCCTGGCATGAGAGAAAGGTAGAAGCCGCCCAGCATCCAGGTGGCGATATTCACCGGCGTCACTTTCAGCAGAGGGCCCAGCGCGCGGCGCGGAATGGTGACCTGAGGACGCAGGGCGGCCAGAACGCCAGGCTGAGGCGTGATGGTTTCTGGTATCAGAAGTAAGAGCGCCATGGCCGCCAGCATCATCAGCAGCAAGAGCGCGTAGAGCGTGACGGTAGGAAAAGGGGCAAAGCTCACCAGAAATCCGCCTGCCAGCGTGCCCAGGGTCATTCCCAGGAATGCCGTAAAGGAGTTCAGCAGCGGCCCGCGGGTTTTGCTGGCGTCGATCAGGCTGGCTCCAAAGGTTGGCAGGGCGATGCCGGTCGCAAACCCCTGCACCAGCCGGGCAGTAATCAGCGTTGCCGCCGAGCTGGCCAGCATGAAAATCACCAGCGCAAGCGCATTGAGCGCCAGGGCCAGCAGCATCAGCGGTCGCCGCCCCGTGAAGTCCGACACTTTTCCTGCCGTCAGCAGCGCGGCCAGCAGGGCAAAAGCGTAGGCGCCAAAGACCAGCGTCAGCATGAGCGGCGACAGGTGGAACAGCGTACGATAGAGCGGATAAAGCGGCGTGGGGGCGCTGCTGGTCGCTGAAATCAGTACTGCACTGGTAAAGCTGAAAAGTGTGGTGCGGGTGGCGGCTGCAGGCGTCAGGACAGGGTTCATAACGATCACCTTAATGCAAAATATTAGCTTTAAGGTATACGGCGAACGGTGCCTTAATGCAATATCTTTGCTTTAACAAATCCTGCTGCGGGAAGGAAGAGGGAAAGGAACGCTGAAACCGGCCGAGGTTTTTATGAAAGAGCCTTACTCAGGCTGTGAGTGAAGTCATAAGGTCGATTTCTGCACGCCAGAATAACCAGGAGTTTCATGTTCCTGTGTGCTCATCGGGTTGTTAAGCAGAGGGAACCTGGCGAAGATTTCTGAAACCAACAGGAGGCGGGAAAATGAAAATAGACGAGATCGACCATATTCATCTGTACGTTGAAAACATTGAGCTTGCCGAGCGGTGGTACCAGACCATCCTGGGCTTTTCTCGCGACGACTCCCTCCTGTTCTGGTTCGGGCAGGGCGGCCCGCTGGTGATTCGTAATCACGGGGCATCCCTTTCCCTTTTTCTCCGGCGATCGCAGCATCCGGGTCATACGGTGGCTTTCAGGGTCGCAGCCCGGTCATTCAGCGAACTGATTCCGGTCCTGAAGCAACATAATATTCCCTTCAGCGTCAGTGACCATGACGTCTCCATGTCCGTTTATTTCAGCGATCTCAGTGATAACAAAATTGAAGTCACCTCTTACGAGTATCCTGATGCAAAGCAACGGCTTGAGAACCTCGTGTAACGCCCGGTTTTGGTCATCGGTGCCGCTCTGGCTGGCCATGCACGGCTTAACGCTGGCGGCGAGATCATCAGACCAGAACGGCACTCAATACAGTGAATTCTTCAGCCTTTCCGGCAGCGCTTTGTCGTAGGCATCCCCGTCGATCTCTGCAATCTGTTTCAGAATCGAACCGGTGCTCGGCAGGGCCTGGCGGGAAATCTGCGTGTCGGCATCCCATAATCCTGCGCGGATAATGGCGCGGCTGCACTGAAAGAAGACGCTCTCCACACTGATGCGCAGTACAGTTCCGGGCTGATGATGGTTGACGGCAAACCGCTTCAGCAACGCCGGATCGGTGCTGATCGCCGCCGTGCCGTTCACCCGCAGCGTCTCGCCAATGCCGGGGATAAGAAACAGCAGCGCAACCCGGTTGTCATGCAGAATGTTGCGCAGGCTGTCGATACGGTTATTTCCGCGTCTGTCGGGCAGCAGCAGCGTTTTTTCATCCTGGATCTCAACAAATCCGGCCGGATCGCCGCGCGGGGAGACATCCAGTCCCTCCGGCCCCGAGGTCGCCAGCGCCACAAAAGGTGAGGCTTCGATAAACGGACGATAGGCGGGGTGAATGTAAGCGGTGACCTTTGCAATAGAAGGGCGGGCGACACTGCCATAAAGACTCTCGAGTTCCGCCAGTTCAGTGATGATGTTGCTCTGTTCAGCCATTCATATCCTCTCTGCTGAATAATCCACGCTTCAGGACGCCAGCGATGACAGACGAAAAAACCGGCGTCCGGCTTTAACAGAACATTAACACCAATGGCATCGCCGCCGGAACTGTGGCACTGTGGTTTGTGATCTTTGTTCAGCGTGCTGGTGCTAAAAACAAGGGAAAACAGCCGATTACCGGAATATTCATTTTTCTGGCTGCCTGCTGTCGTCTCTGCACAGCCGGGCGGCAGAACAGGTCGCTGACACAAAGTGAATTTCAGTACCCACAAGGAGCCGTCGATGTATTGGGAGTCAGAGCGTTTGCTTTACCGTTATACCCTTCGTGAAGACCTGGACGATCTCTTCAGAATCTTTGGCGACCCTGAGACACACAGATTTAACCCGAGGGGCCCGTGGCCTGACAGGGCACACGCGGTTCATTCTATGGAACTCAGATTACAGAGCTATAAGGATGACGGGTTCGGCGACTGGACCATTTTTGAGAAAGCACGCCCGGAGAAAATCATCGGTTTTGGGGGCGTTTTCAGAAGCCGGTTTGATGGTCATCCGACCAATAACCTCGGCTACCGGTTTGAGCCGGACGCCTGGGGCAAAGGCTACGCGACCGAGCTTTCGCAAAGAGCCATCCGTTACGGGTTTGAAGAGGCCGGGCTGAGCATCATTACGGGTGTCGTGCGGGAAAATCATCTGGCGTCACGCCGGGTGCTGGAAAAAGCAGGCTTAACCTTTCTGAAAAAGGTAAAGGATCTGAAAGACCTGCCGCCGAGCCTGATGTACACCCTGACCCGCCGTGACTGGCTGGCGACGCAAAAGGGTGACGCGACGTCCGGTTAATCCCTTCCCGCTTTACCCGAGGTGCGGCTTTAGCCGCGCCCGACTTCGTTTAGCACACTTTACCGCCTGCTCAGCCTGAGATGCGGTACACTGCCGCTATCTGTTAATGCAACTTCGTTGCTTTAAAATGACCAGGATAGCGAAAGCAGGAGAGAGAGATGGCGAAGGAGATGATTCGTCAGGGTGGACGCAGCGCACGTATCCAGGCGGAGGTGCATGCGACGGTAAACCGGTTACTGGAAACGCATGAACGTTCTGCCATTACGGTGCCGATGATCGCAGATCAGGCAGGCGTTACGCCCTCAACGATTTATCGGCGCTGGGGCGATCTGGCGCAGTTGCTGGCGGACGTGGCCCTGGCGCGGATGCGGCCGATCGCGGAACCGGAAGATACCGGTTCGATGACTGGCGACCTTAATGTCTTTATTCAGCACTATGTTGAGGAGATGTCGTCGAAGGTTGGCCGTGAACTGCTGGCCGATGTGATTGGCAGTCATGCGGAACAGGCCAGCCAGCGATGCTGCGGCTTCACTTATCAGCATCTGGAAACGCTCAACAGTCGTGCGCTGGCGCGCGGAGAGACGGGATTTGACGTTAATCGCGTGGTCGATCTGGTCGTGGCACCCGTCATGTTCCATATCCTGTTCGGCGATCGCGAGCTTTCTGCGGAGTATTGCGCGTCGCTGATCCAGCAGGCCCTGTGAACCGCCGTCAGCCCGTCACAAAGGGCAGAGCGGCTTCTGCGATCAGATGCTGCAACAGCGCGCGTGCCGGATCATTTTCCTGATCGGCGCAGGCCAGCGCGATATCCAGAGAGCCGGGCGCGGGCAGCCGCTGCGATTCCACCACAAGCGTCTCCGGCAACCCGGCGCGGGTGCGCAGCGTTATCCCCAGCCCGGCCTGCAGTGCGGCCCAGATCCCGCTCAGGCTGTGGCTGGTAAACACCACGCGCCACGGAATACCGGCCCGATCCAGTGCCTCCGTGGCGCGGGACCGCATCACGCAGGGTGCATCGAAGACCACCAGCGGCAGCGGCTCCGCCCGCTGCAAAAAGCCCGCCAGATCAAAAGCCGGATGCTGTATCCAGGCTAGCGGACAGTGGCCAATCAGCTGCGTGCCACGCTGCCGTTCAGACTGCCAGAGTAGCGCCAGGTCCAGTTCATGACGCGCCAGCGCCGTGAGCAGCGCCTGATTGCGGTCAACCCTTGCTGTCAGCATCACATCCGGATGCTGGCGGTTAAAAGCGCCGAGAATGGCGGGCATCAGGGCTTCGCCAAAATCCTCCTGCATGCCGATACGGATCTCCCCCTGTAATCCTTCGCCTTTTACCGCCCGCAGCGCCTCGTCGTTCAGCGTCAGCAGCCGTCGGGCATAGCTCATCAGCTGTTCTCCGCTGCGGGTCAGTTGCAGATGTCGCCCTTTTTTCATTACCAGCGGCGTACCGCATTGCTGCTCGAGTTTTTTGAGCTGCGCGCTGACGGCTGAGGCGGACCGGCAGAGATGCTGCGCGGCCAGGGCAAAGCTCCCCGCATCTATTCCCGCCACAAAACTGCGCAGCGCATCCATATCCAGAGATTCCGGTAACCTGTCCATTATCGTCCTGCAAAGGTGAAGGGTTGGTGCTGATTAATTTGATTTTCAGGATGATCATCCCGGGTGACACTCTGTCTGACCCCTAAGGAGTGTGCAATGAAAACTTCACTGAACAGAGAAACACTGGCACAGCAGGCACCGAAACTGGCAGAACTGACCCGTGAGGTGCTGTTTGACGATATCTGGCAGCGCGACCAGCTGTCAGCACGGGAGCGCAGCCTGCTGACGCTGGCAACCCTGACGGCGCTGGGACGGGTTGAGCAGCTCCCCTGGCATATCCGGTTTGCCCGGCAAAACGGACTGAGCCGGGATGAGCTGGTGGAAAGTTTCACGCATCTGGCGTTTTACGCGGGCTGGCCTGCCGCCGTTACCGCGCTGAACTATCTGGAGGACAACACATGCCCGTCACACGAATAACCCTGCGTCAGGGCTACAGCGATGCGGCGCTGCGTCAGCTCTCCGGGCTGCTTCAGCAGGCGCTGGTGGCGGAGTTTTCCGTCCCCCGGCAGGACTGCTTTCAGATCATTGAGATGCTGCCTGTCGCTCAGCGGGTATTCGATCGTCACTATCTGAGCGGCGGCCGCAGCGATGATTTTGTACTGTTTCAGATAACGGCAGGCAGGCCGCGATCCCGGCAGCAGAAGCAGCAGTTTTATCATGCGCTCTGCACGGCGCTGCAGAGGGAGATGGGAATCAGTCCTGACGATGTAATGATCGTTATCCAGTTTAACACCACCGAAGAGTGGAGCTTCAGCGGCGGCCGGATGCTGGCTCAGGAGGCGTTATGATTGTGATGCACTACCGTTTTACCCTGCCCGCCGACTATGACATGGGCATTATCGAACATCGGATCAGAGAGAATGGCGCCAGGCTGGATGGCTTTCCGGGGCTGATAGCCAAAGCGTATCTCTGTGCCCGCCGTGAGGAGGGGGGCTTAGGGGAAAACCGCTATGCGCCGATCTATTTCTGGCAGGAGGCACGAGCGATGCAGCGTTTTCTGCAGACGCCCGGCTTCGCCGCGCTGGTCCGCGATTTTGGCTGGCCGACTCCCGAATGCTGGCTGGCTTCTGAGGACCAGGCTCCGATACCGGATTTAGCCGAAGCCCGCTTTATGACGCTGGACCGCTGGACGATCGCGCCTCATACGGATCTTACCGCGCTGCCTGAGAGATCCGGTTTCAGCGCCTGGGATGTGACCCGCTGGCAGGGGATAACGCTCCGTGCCTCCTCTCAGCGGCCCGCGGGTGAGCAGGAGGTCTATCGCATCGGCTATCTGGCGCGCGGCGCGGCCGCCTCAGCAATGCTGCTCTGACGCCCGTCGCTCAGAGGGCGAATATGGCCTCAATCTCAATGCGCAGATCCGGGGGAGAAAAGCCCGCTCAGTGCGGGCTAAAACCAGGTGCTTAACGTTTAATAAAGTCACTAAATCGGTCCTGATTAACCACCAGCCAGGCAGGCATATATTCATGCGTGACGGGCCTGATCACCATCTTCCGGGGCCGGTTCCAGATATCAATATTCTGCTCAACACAGCGACGGATATGATCCGGATTGTTGAACTCCGGAAGATTATTTTCCGTATGGGAAATCGTCGCCATTTTCTCGCTGATACGGGCATCTGTCATCACCCATGAAAAGTGCCACCCGGCGTCCCTGATCGTGCGGGTGCGTAGCTTAAGCAGCTTCCAGCGCCACCAGCTGTCCCTGATTGGCGTACCTTTGCGCTTCACATTGCGCAGCAGCTCTGGCTGGCCGTGGAAGAAGTGCTTCAGGTTCTTCATGGTGGTCATCTTTGGCAGGCGGCACAGACGCGCAGAGCCGTCGTCATTGAGCACCTGAACATTAAATTTAAAGTTATAAAAATTCTGGTACAGCGTCGTGCAGAGGTGGCGCGGGCTGAACTGTTGCAGGGCCTCGGGGCGAGGGATCTCGTCAACGTCCGATACCATAATAACGTCGTCGTCCTGGGCAAAGTCGAGGCCGCGCATAATCGCGTTACGTGCAATGGTCTCATTTTCCCACGGATCGGTTTCACCTGCTTTTACAACTGAACTGCCGGAGACGAACTCATGCTGATAAATGGTCGGCACGGCGTCATTGATCACGTAAATAATCTTGTCACGAAAAGCCGCAAATTTTTCAATATCGAAATTAAGTTTTTCACGACGCCTGCCGGTAAAAGTGTAAAGAGACTCCACGATGACAAACCGGTCAACATGTTCATAAAGCGTATTCAGACGCAGCTCTAATAGCATGTCTTCGTCGTAATAGAGGAAACAATCGTAAATCATCAGAGGGAATACCTTCCTGGCATTATTAATAAAGCTATTTTTCGGAATTCTACCGCATCTGTATGTCCGGTTTTACTGTTTCCTTACGATTTTATGATGCTTTTACAGCGACTGCCTGAGGCAGAGAAGATGCAATGACGGGCAGCACGAAAACGTTACTCCGCAGGGGAGCAGACCAGAGCGTCGTGCTGATTAACTGAGCCATTAATTTTGCCCCCATGCTCAATCCCTTTTGAAGAAACCTCTCTGCACCCCTGAAAACGCAGAAGCGATAATTACAGAAAGGATGAAGCTGGCAATGAGAATGGGCAGCAGAGGCTTGTCATTTAAGGACGATGAAGAGATAACGCGCAGCTATATGATATGCGCACATCATTACTCCCAGGCAAATATAGCCTCTCAACTTCATGCTGAAATAAGGCTTTATTTATCGTGCCATGTTTAACGGCATGCAGACAGGGCGGTTTTGTATCGCCCGTTACGGGAAGTGTTGACATTCTGGCCGGGCCCGGGAGGCTCTTTCATCATTTCAGTGAACAGAGGAGCTCCCTGCACCCCGGATTAGCGATTCAATAACTGCTGACAGGCAGAATTATCCTGCGTGGCGCGCTGCTGTTCATCCGGTGTGAGATCCTGCCAGTGGCTGATGACACGGCGACCCAGCGACGATTTATAATGGATTTTTTGCAGAGCATAGTCGGAATTGCCGCCCTCGATCACATTGCGCATCTGCTGATCAGCCGTCTGGCTATCCTGATGATCAATCGCGCAGAACACCGCCACGTAATACGCCTTATCCTCTTCGCTGTCATGGGGGATAAACCACCAGGCGGCCAGCGCGAGGATCAGCAGCAGGGGAAGGAGGATTTTAACTTTAGCCATTTGAGTCACCGGTTATAAGCAGTTAAGTCAGCCGGGTATGGCCAGACGCAGGGCGCGTATCCTGCCACAGATTCTGCCTGCCGTTAACCCCGTTTAGCCATTGTTGAGGCAACGTTCAGGTTGTTTGTACGCCATCCGGGCGGCGTAGCGGCTGAATAAACGCATTGCCGATTAATGGCAATCTGGCATGCTGGGATTTCACCCCCTGAACCCGGAGTCCGTTGTGAAAGTCATTGGATTGTTAGGCGGCATGTCATGGGAATCCACCGCTCTCTATTACCGTATCCTGAACCAGCAGGTTAAACAGCAGCTTGGCGGTCTTCACTCGGCGGAGCTGGTGCTCTACAGCGTGGATTTTCAGCGTATCGAACAGCTTCAGGCTGCGGGCGAATGGCAGCAGGCAGGTGAGATCCTGGCTGAAGCGGCACGTAATCTGGAACGGGCTGGCGCGCAGTTTATTGTGCTCTGTACCAACACCATGCACAAAGTGGTCGGACAAATCAGCGCCGCGACGGCTCTCCCGCTGTTGCACATTGCTGACGCCACCGGACGGCGGATCCGCGAGGCCGGAGTGCGTAAAGCAGGGCTGCTGGCAACGCGCTTTACCATGGAACAGGATTTCTATTGCGGACGGCTCCGGGAGCAGTTTGATCTTGAGATCATTATCCCGGATGAAGCAGATCGGATGTTTGTCCATGAGGTGATTTATCACGAGCTATGCCTGGGTGAGATCAATCCCGCGTCGCGTCTGCGCTACCGGGAGATTATGCAGAAGCTGGTGGCGCAGGGGGCCGAAGCCATTATTCTGGGCTGCACCGAAATTACCCTGCTGGTGGACACCACCGATGCCAGCGTACCGCTTTTCGATACCACCCTGATTCACGCGCAAGAAGCGGTGACCCAGGCGCTGGCGTAACGCGTTCCTTTCAACCCATTTCAGAGAGACAGGATGAAAATTGAAAATCTGCCGTTTGGCCTGACGCACTGGGATCAGGTTGAAGAGACGATTCATCCCGGCGACCAGGGGCAGGCGACCTGGCGGACGGTCACGTTTAACACTATCCGCGTGCGGATGGTCGACTATTCCCCCGGTTATGTCGCCGATCACTGGTGCACCAAAGGCCATATCCTGCTCTGTATGGCAGGCGAACTGCACACCGAACTGGCCGATGGTCGTCAGTTTGTGCTGACGCCGGGCGTCAGTTATCAGGTGGCGGATAATGCCGAACCGCATCGCTCATCGACCGCCGTCGGCGCCACCCTCTTTGTGGTTGACTGAGGCTGCGAGGGACCCTGCCGCTGCGCTTATGTAAGTGAATTATCACGTCGTTGACACTTTTAAAAGTAAACTGAAACTGCTTTATAAAAATCAGCAAAATTAATGGCTTATTTCGTCAGAGTATTCTGGTTCTGACAGGAATTATCGCTGTCAGGTTGTATGCTTGAAAGTTTGAAGGAACGTTAAGCATTCATCTGATGTGGGGAAGCCTGTGCTGATAAAAAAGAAGAAAGTTCGTTCGCATACTGAAGATCGTCTGCTGGCGCTGGTGCTGGCCACCACGGCCGGCATTCTTAACGCCATGGCGCTGGGTGCCTTTGGGTTTTTTCCATCGCACATGAGCGGTAATACGTCGCAGATCTCGGAGGAAGTGACCACCAGCGACCTGCATACCATGCTGTTTCTGATGGCGCTGATCGGGGCTTTTGTGCTGGGCTGCACCGTTGCGCGGCTGGCGGTCGTGGTGGGGCACAAATACAGACTACGCACCATTTTCTGTCTGATTATTCTGGCGGAAGGGGCGGCGCTGACGGCGGCGTCAATTTTTGAACTGATGTTCTACCGGCCGAGTTTCAATGGCGAAGTGCTGGTGATGCTGGGCTTTTTAATGGGCATTCACAATGCCACCTCCACGCAGCTCTCCAATGGCCGCGTCAGATCGACCCATATCACCGGTACGCTGACCGATGCCGGTATTGCGCTGGGCTCCTGGATCTTCGCGCATACGTCACACGCTGTGCATCTTGAAACCGACGATCGTCGCTTTTTCCAGAAGGTCCTGCACACGCACCTGACCACGGTGTTTTCGTTCCTGAGCGGCTGTATTGCCGGGCTGCTGCTGTTTAAGGCGTATGGCTTTAACGCGATGGTGGGGCTGGGGATATTCCTGATGCTGGTGGCGCTGACAGCGATTGCCATTACCATACAGCGAACCCGCAAAATCCTGTACTGATCCTATGGCCCGATGCACTGCGCATCGGGCCATTTTTTTATTGTTGAGTCCGGGTTGGCCGCACCACAATTTCGTTCACATCCACCTCTTCGGGCTGTTCGATGGCGTAGCGCACGGCACGTCCAATGGCGTCGGGCTGCAACGCGATAGCGCGATAGTGCCGCATCGCTTCGGCGGCGGTTGGATCGGTGATGGTGGACGCCAGCTCACTCTCGACCACGCCCGGATGTATGCAGGTCACCCGCAGCTGGCTGTTCTCCTGGCGCAGTCCGTCGGAAATCGCCCGCACCGCGAACTTGGTGGCGCAGTAAACTGCCGCCGTCGGCGACACGGCGAGCGCGCCTATCGAAGCAATATTAATGATGTGCCCGCACTGGCGGGCCAGCATGCCAGGCAGCACGGCCGCGATGCCGTAAAGCACGCCTTTGATATTCACGTCGATCATCTGATCCCACTCTTCGACCCGCAGCGACGCCATCGGAGAAAGCGGCATAATGCCAGCATTGTTGATCATCACATCGACCCGGCCCCATTTCTCCCGTGCATATTCCGCAAACTGTGCGACCTCGTCACGGCGCGTCACGTCCACCGCCTTGATCGCAACCTCTGCACCATTGAATCGCAGCTCTTCCGCCAGCGCCGTCAGACGATCTTCACGCCGTGCGCCCAGCAGCAGAGTGGCCCCGGTTTTTGCCAGTTCACGCGCAATGCCTGCGCCGATGCCACTTGATGCGCCGGTAATTAAAATCACTTTCTGAGACATAGAATTTCTCCCGTTAAGTTGTCACTGGCGATCATACGGCGGCTGGATTATAAAGATAATCCACTGATTACTTCATGGACTGGTAACTCAGGCTAACCAATGATGACTGATAAAAATGCCCTTGAAATCTTTGTGATTGTGGCCCGGACGCAGAATTTCCGGCTGGCGGCAGAGCAGCTGGGCGTCAGCCGCCCGGCGATCAGTCAGAGTCTGCGGCGGCTGGAAGACCGCCTTAATATCACGCTGCTGCAGCGCACCACACGTTCGGTGCAGCTGACGGAGGCCGGGCAGCGGCTCTATGCCGAAGTCGCGCCAGCGATTAATCAGCTAAACCGCGCCGTAGCGGATGTCGCTGAACTGGCGGCTGAGCCGCGCGGTCAGCTGCGGCTGGCTATCTCTTCGATAGCAGAGCGGATGCTGGGTGGAGAACTGCTGGCAGGCTTCATCACCGCCTATCCGCGTATTGAGCTGGACATCACCGTCACCGATGAGGAGTTTGATATCGTCGGGCAGGGCTATGACGCGGGGGTGAGGCTGGGGGAGGTGATCGCGCAGGATATGATCGCGGTGCCGGTGTCCCGGCCGCAGCGGCAGGTGGCGGTCGCCTCACCCGACTATCTGGCGCGTGCGGGAATGCCGCGCCATCCCCAGGATCTGGTTCATCATCGCTGCATCGGCTGGCGAAAAGGGCCGGGGCTGGCCCCCTATCGCTGGGAGTTCGCTGAGCAGGGCCGGGAATTTGATGTTGCTGTCAATCCACAGCTCACCACCAATGACATGGGGGTGATGATCCGCACCGCCTGCGCGGGCGGCGGCATCAGCTTTGGCATGGAGGAGACGTTTCAGCCCTTTATTGCGCGCGGTGAACTGGTGACCCTGCTCGATGAGTGGCTGCCCGCCTTTGACGGCTTCTATCTCTACTTTCCCAGCCGCAAAAACCTGGCACCCAAACTGCGTGCCCTGATCGATCATGTCAGGATTGGATCTGCGGCCATCAGCACTGATACTGCGCGTCGCTGACCTGCTCCAGCCACGTCACCGGTGAGCCATTCAGGGATTCCGCTATCGCGATATGGGTCATCGCGTTATCTGGCGTAGCACCATGCCAGTGTTTTACATTCTCCGGGATCCAGACGATATCCCCGCAGTTCATCACCTGAATGGCTTCACCCTCACACTGGATCCAGCCCTGGCCGTGCGTGACGATCAGGGTCTGGCCGAGGGGATGGGTGTGCCATGCCGTACGCGCACCCGGTTCGAAGGTCACCGTTGCGCCGCCCACGCGGGCGGGTTCAGTTGCCTGAAAGGGGGCATCAATCCGTACTCTGCCGGTAAAATAGTCGGCGGGGCCGTTTCGGGAAGGCTGCGAACCGCTGGTAATAATTTTCATCATCCACTCCTGTCGTTGAGGTTTATGGATAGTGTAATTGATGAGGCAGAATGTGATTAGACCGCCTGTTCTGCAAGCGGCTATGAGTGGTGCTCATGAATGACTTGATGAGTCAGGCCGTCATGTTGTAGCGGGTGATGATATTGATCTTAGAATAGGGGGCGGGCGGGGTGGTTGCCGGCAGAAACCCATGAAACTCAAGCAGCGTCCGGAAGGCGTGCAGTGCATCAAGCTGCAGATTATGCTCGATCAGCGCATCGATTTTTCCTGCCTGCAACAGTGCGCAGTTTTCCTGATCGAGATCGTGCCCGATAACCGCGTTGATCTGGCGCTTCTGTTCCGCAAAGGCGCGTAATATGCCGGGATTACCGCCGCCGACCGTATAGACGGCATCCGCATCCGGATGTTGCTGCAGAAATTGTGTGACCGACTGGTGCATCCGTGCATCGATACCATAGCCACCTGCCACCACGCTGACCCGATGCTGAGGCGCAAACGTCTGCATCGCTTGCTGAAACCCCTGGATTCGCTCCTGCTCACCAATGAAATCGTGACTGCCGGTTACCGCAACGATGTGCGAACGAGTCACCCGCAGCCATCGGGACATCAGAAATGCCGCCACTTTACCGGCGTCGAAGTTATCCATGCCGATATAGCGCAGACGCGCGCTGCCAGGCAAATCGCTCATCATGGTCACCAACGGCACACGCTGGCGGAGCAGGGCTTCAACCGTGGGGTTCAGTTCGCCGGAGCAGGCTGCTTTCAGAATGACGCCGTGGCTGTGCAGGGCCTTTTTATTCAGCAGCTGATTAATCGCCTCGGCGGTGAGGTTTGCGCCAAAGTGAAAGCGAAGCTGAAGCCTGAAAGCAGCAAAGCTGGCGATCTGGCTGGTCAGCGCCTCACGGATCAGGGGCTGAAAACGATCCGGGATATGCATAATCACGTCAAAGTAGAGGGTTCGTCCCCTGGCGAGTCCGGCTTTCTGCATCAGCTCCAGGTCCGCTATCGCCTGCTGGATGCGATGCTGGGTTCGCGGATGAACATTACCGCGCTGATGCAGAGCACGATCAACCGTTGCCAGGCTCAGTCCCGACTGGGCTGCAATTTGTTTGTGGGTGAATCGGACCATTCGCTGCTCACGACTGCGGAAGATAAGCACCGTTTTATCATAGCGCGGGGCCGCTTTTGCTGACGGACTGAGATCTTTGTTCAGAATATGGCGGGTCGCACACTCTGCTGGGACCTGGCGTCGGTGAAGTTTATCTGGAGAAGAGAAGGCGGGCGCAGGGTCCGTGCGGTTTAAATTCAGGCGGTTAACATTTATAAACAGAAAATTAATCTGGCAAGGAATACGAGACTCTTCTATCTATTATTCAGTGGCAGGTCACGCAGGCATAAATAATATCAGAGAGGCGCCTGTTATCGGTTAATAAATAACCTTTCTGCCGCTTCGCTTATATTTCGGCTGCGCTGGCTTTTTTGGTTTTTAGCTCCTGCTGATGTTAGACTGGATATTCATACACCGTCGGGAGGTCGTGTGAAGTACGATAATGATAATGAAATCCGTGCGCTTGTCGGCGCGGTGGTCAGTGATTTGATCAAGGCGGGAGAGCCAGTTCATTTTCACGACATTACGGACGCGCTGTTTCGCCTGAGCGAAGAGACGCGTGACAGCAGGCTGAGAGCATTGTGCCAGGAAGCGATAAGCTTTTTCAGCCGCAAGATGCACTAAAGCCGGTGGGGCCGACGCCAGGCGCCCTCCAGAAACGCCCCTCTCATATCCCCCTGAATCCTTTTCTGAGCTGAGAATAAGCCGCAATACACAGCTGTCAGGCGTCAGGGGCTTTATTTTTCACACCGCCGGTTATATTTCAATCAGAATGGAAAGATAATCTCTGTTCATAAAATAACCGGCTTATGCTGTCCGGTTCTTTATTATGCTGTGCAGAAGTGACCTGTCCGTGGAAAGCGATCGGCTGTCAGGATCGCTTTCTCTTATATTTTCAAAAATTAATAATATCAGGATGTTATACAGGATTTTTCTTAAGAGACACAGGCGCGTCAGCAAACAGAAATAAGGCAGGCATCAACATCGCGGCGGAGAGTTAACCTGCGCTGTCAGGGACAGCGCAGGAAAGGAAATCAGATGCCGGTGTCGTCAGGCGTGCGACCCACCACTATTTCCAGCGTTTTGCGCAGCACATCCAGTCTGACCACATCTGACGTGCATTCCAGTTCTGCAATCAGATAGAGAATAATGGCTTTATTGGTGACGCGACCCTGATCGGCCACGATGTCTCTGATCAGCGCACCGAGCAGTTCGGTTTCCTGAGCCAGCAGATCGCCTTCGCCACGAAAATAGTCAATGATGGAAGAATCTGATGAAGAGTGTTGCATGATTTTTTCGTTCTCTGAAGAAAATTAGTCAGACGCAATGGTTGATGTCAAAACGAGTGTAGATGCTGTTATCGTTTTGCCCAGCCTGCATAAAAACATTTCTCTGTTGCTTTGCCGCTTCGCTTATTACCAGCCGTCTGCAACAGGTAAGCAATACCTTCTATCAGTGCTTTTTCGAACCCTCAGGCGGGCCATCGCTGGTCATACGATGTACCGTCTTGTCGCGTTCCGCACCCTCATTCTGGACACGTTTGCGCGCAGCGACCATGCCGTTGCGCACCTCAGTTATGGCTTTGCGGATAACCGACACTTTTGCGTCGTTATCTGCGTGAGCCGCCATTATCTCAAGTTGCGCGATCAGGGCGTTGCTGGACACCGGTTTGTCTGACTTCAGCAATGTAAGAACGGCTTCGCCGATCATCACATCTGTCAGTTTCTCATCTTCACTTCTGTACATACTGGCTTCTCTGATTACGAATCAATGGCCATGCTGCGGGTCCGTATGCGTCATCGGGTGCGGTCGGGCGCACCGTATACGGGAAAGCAGTACTGGGCTTTTTACTACGTTAAACCGTCCTGGACTACTGAAAAACGGGCATCCTGAATAACTCATGCTGCCGTAAAGGCAATTACTCTTCGCGGCGGAAAAGCATCGAAATTAATTCGTGCAGGTGCTGCTCTTCTGCTGGCGTCGAAGCCTGTTCAAGACGATGCAGAAGCTTACTGCAGATGGCTTTACGGCTGAGGCTGTTGCCTGCGCGCAGAATTTCCACCACAACAGATCCCAGCGTTTCCTGTTGAGAAGGAGAGCTGGCCTGATTGAAGTAACGGGCAATGTCGCTGAACGTTTCCGGGGACTGTCCGTTCTGACGCATGTTATTTTTCCTCAGGTGATTTAAATCAATCGCACAGTGATGCACAAGTTATACATCACAGATGTGCGTAAGTTATACATCGCAGATGTGCGTAAGTTATACCTTTTTAAAAAACTTGTACAAGATTTTGAGTTTTTAAGATTACAATTTTTGTGCAAAAAGTGCTAAGCCTTTTAAAACAGCGTGTTGAGGGGGGGTTACAGCGAGGGAGAAATTGTACCAGAAAGTTGTATCGTTTCAATCCGGGATAGCTCCGACCTGTTGTACAGGTCGGGAGAGTCAGGGGCAGAAATCAGTGCCTGAAATAAATATCATCAGCAGATTCAGAAACGACGGATTCTGTTGCGACGTTTCCGGACAGCCAGTTTGCCGCACCGGTACGGGAACCGATCGTTTTAAATCCTGATAACCATTGACGCGCATCCTGCATCTGCTCAAGGCGGTACTCGTTGACTTCTGAGCCAGCCATAATCAGCAGTTCTTTAATCAGCAGTTCAACGTTCACTTCCTGACCGGCATTAAACAGGTTCATTGCGGCTTCGCCAATGATGACATTCGCTTTTTCGTCGCTTGAAAAAAACAAAATATCCTCCTGGGTGATTGCGGTAAGTAACTTTAACTCTAGCAAAAAAAATTACTGAATTTAATCAATTCAGCCTATCAATGAGATTATTTTAATTATCCGGATGATATCCCGCGCCTGTTCTGATGCTCTGCAGGCCGACACCCGTCGGGTGGCCGGGTTATCTTTTTTTCTGAGCCGGGAAACGGGTGGTTGCACGCTCTCCTGACGACAATACGATTAAACAGACGGCTACTGCCCCGCTCTGCAGAAAAAAGCGAAAGACAGGGCCAGTTTTCAGACAGGATTAAAAGACTATATATCAGTAGCTTATTTATTTAGCTGACACAACTTCACATTCACCCGCCGACGCTTAAAAAACTTCACATTCCGATGCTGTCAGTAAAATATAGCCTGTGCTATAAAAAATAGCAGAGGCTAATTATGCCTGAAATTTCACCATATCCGGAGATCGCTTCATGGCCCCGATAAAGAAGATGGCTGCGTTCTTAACCGGCGCGCTGCTGATCGCGCTGATGCCCACCAGCAGTAATGCAACAGAGAAATTTAAGATAGTGACCACCTTCACTGTTGTTGCTGACATGGTCAGGAACGTCGCGGGCGAGGCGGCAGAGGTCGTTTCCATCACCCGGCCGGGTGCGGAGATACATGAATATCAGCCAACGCCGGGCGATATTAAGCGGGCTCAGGGTGCGCAATTAATTATGGCAAACGGCCTTAACCTCGAACGCTGGTTTCAGCGTTTCTATCAGCACCTCGACGGCGTGCCGGAAGTGGTGGTTTCCGACGGCATTCAGCCGATTGGCATCGGCGAGGGGCCCTATAACGGGAAACCTAATCCTCACGCCTGGATGTCACCCGACAATGCGCTGATTTACGTTGATAACATCCGGAATGCGCTGATCCAGCATGACCCGGCCCGTGCGGAAACCTATCGCCAGAATGCGGCGGCCTATAAACAAAAAATCAGCGCGGCGCTGGACCCGCTTCGGCAGCAGATTGCGACTATCCCGGAGAATAAACGCTGGCTGGTGACCAGCGAAGGCGCGTTCTCCTATCTGGCCCGTGACCTGGGCATGAAAGAACTCTATCTGTGGCCGATCAATGCTGACCAGCAGGGTTCGCCGCAGCAGGTGAGAAAAGTCATCGACCAGGTCAGGAAACTCAAGATCCCGGCGGTGTTCAGTGAAAGCACCGTCCCGGATAAACCTGCCCGTCAGGTCGCGCGGGAAACCGGTGCGCATTATGGGGGTGTGCTTTATGTCGACTCCTTAAGCACGCCCGATGGCCCCGTGCCGACCTATCTCGATCTGCTCACCGTCACCACCCGCACGCTGGTTCAGGGCATCACGGCGGGAGAAAAAGCAGAATGAGTGAGACTATCGTGGTTTCAGGCGTCACTGTGATTTACCGCAACGGTCATACTGCGCTGCGGGATGCCAGCTTCAGCGTGCCGGGCGGATCGATTGCGGCGCTGGTGGGGGTCAACGGTTCCGGTAAATCGACGCTGTTCAGGGCGCTGATGGGGTTTGTCCGGCTCGCCAGCGGCACAATCTCTGTTCTGGGTATGCCGACCCGCCAGGCGCTGCGTCAGAATCTGGTGGCTTATGTGCCGCAGTCAGAAGAGGTGGACTGGTCTTTTCCGGTGCTGGTGGACGATGTGGTGATGATGGGGCGTTACGGTCACATGGGCCTGCTGCGCCGCCCGACCGCACATGATCAGCAGATTGTCAGTGAGGCGCTGGCGAGGGTGGATATGCTGGCGTACCGGCATCGCCAGATTGGCGAACTCTCTGGCGGACAGAAGAAACGCGTCTTTCTGGCGCGCGCCATCGCCCAGCAGGGCCGGGTCATTCTGCTGGACGAACCTTTTACCGGTGTGGATGTACAGACCGAGGCGCGGATCATCGCCCTGCTGGGCGAGCTGCGCGACGAAGGCAGGACAATGCTGGTCTCGACGCATGATCTGGATTCGATCACCCAATTCTGCGACTACACCGTCATGGTAAAAGGCACCGTTATCGCCAGCGGTCCGACCCTGACCACCTTTACGTCAGCCAACCTTGAGCGCGCCTTCGGCGGCGCGCTGCGCCATTCCGCGGTTAACGGGCTTGTAAATGACATGCAGCCTCTGTCCCGGGCCTCGCAGAAAGGGGAGGCCAGATGATGACGTGGCTTCTGGAACCCTTTGGTTATCACTACATGCTCAATGCGATGTGGGTTGCTGCGATGGTGGGCGCACTCTGCGCGTTTCTCTCCTGCTATCTGATGCTGAAAGGCTGGTCGCTGATCGGTGATGCGCTGTCACACTCGATTGTGCCGGGCGTCGCAGGCGCTTACATGCTGGGGCTGCCGTTTGCGCTGGGCGCGTTTCTCTCCGGTGGGCTGGCGGCGGGCAGTATGCTGTTACTGAATCAGCGCACACGCCTGAAAGAAGATGCGATTATCGGCCTGATCTTCTCTTCCTTCTTTGGTCTTGGCCTGTTTATGGTGTCGCTCAATCCCACGGCGGTGAACATCCAGACTATTGTGCTGGGCAACATTCTGGCGATCGACCCCGCTGACATCCTTCAGCTGGGCCTGATCGGCGGGCTGTCGGGCCTGATCCTGCTGTTTAAATGGAAAGATCTGATGCTGACCTTCTTTGACGAGAATCATGCGCGCGCCGTCGGGCTGCATCCTGAAAGGCTGAAAGTCCTGTTCTTTACGCTGCTGGCGGCGTCGACGGTGGCGGCACTGCAGACCGTCGGGGCGTTTCTGGTGATCTCTCTGGTGGTGACGCCGGGCGCCACGGCGTGGCTGCTCACCGACCGCTTTCCCCGCCTGCTGATCATTGCGGTCGCAATCGGCAGCATCACCAGTTTTCTGGGAGCCTGGGCAAGCTACTATCTGGATGGCGCGACGGGCGGCATTATTGTCGTGGCGCAGACGTTGTTGTTCCTGCTGGCATTTGTGTTTGCCCCGAAACAGGGCTTACTGGCTCAACGCCGTCGTAGCCGCTATCAGAGCGAAAAGGAGCTGGCCGATGTGGATCCTTGAACCTTTCCGGTTTGCTTTTATGAACAGCGCCTTACTGACGGTGCTGATGGTGGCGATCCCCTGTGCCATCCTGTCCGTGTTTCTGGTGCTGAAAGGCTGGGCGCTGATGGGGGATGCCATGAGCCATGCGGTATTCCCCGGCATCGTGCTTGCCTGGATGGCGGGGCTGCCGCTGGCGGCAGGCGCCTTTGTCGCGGGCATATTCTGCGCAGTGGCCAGTGGATTTTTGCAAAACAACAGCCGCATCAAACAGGATACGGTGCTGGGGATCGTCTTCTCAGGCATGTTTGCGGCGGGGCTGATCCTCTACATCGCCGTTAAACCTGACGTGCATCTCGACCATATCCTGTTTGGTAACATGCTCGGCATTACCGGCGCAGACATGATCCAGACTGCGATCATTGCTGTCATTGTCGTAGCCGTAATGGTGCTGAAATGGCGTGACTTTATGCTGTTCAGTTTTGATGCGCAGCAGGCACAGGTTTCGGGATTGCCCACGCGCTGGCTGCATTATGGGCTGCTCTGCATGGTCTCCCTGACGCTTGTCGGAACACTGAAGGCGGTAGGGGTTATCCTGTCGATCTCTCTGCTGATTGCGCCAGGCGCGATTGCGCTCCTGCTCACCCGTCGGTTTTCCCACGCGCTGCTGGTGGCCGTCATCGTTTCCGTGCTGGTGTCGCTAAGCGGGGTTTATCTGTCGTTCTTTATCGACAGCGCACCCGCACCGACCATCGTCGTGCTGTTCGCACTGGTGTTTGTCGTGGCGATGGTCACGGCCGGACGTCAGGCCCGGCCGTCTCAGCCTCAGGTGACAGACGCCGGCCAATAGCTTCTACAGCGCATCAGCCACGATAGCGTATCGCCTCAAGCAGCAGCGAAAAGGCGCGGGTGTGCTGTCGTCGGCTGGGGTAGTAAAGGAAATAGCCCGGAAAAGGTTCACACCACTCATGCAGCACCTGAACCAGACGGCCCTGTTTCAGGTGCTCAGCTACGCTATCCTGCGGAACACAGGCGATCCCCATTCCGCTCAGCGCGGCGTCAATACGCGACGGGAGATGGTTAAAAATTAGCTGCCCCTGCGTTTTGACTCTGATGGGTTTGCCATCACGCATAAATTCCCAGTTATAGAGGCCGCCCAGTGTCGGCAGACGCAGATTGATGCAGTTGTGATGCTGCAGTTCATAGGGCGTTGCCGGTTTGCCATGTTGCTCAAAATAGGCGTGAGTGGCGACCACGCACATATTCCAGTCCGGCCCGATACGCACCGCGACCATATCCTTTTCGACCTGTTCGCCCAGCCGCACGCCCGCGTCGAACCGATCGCTGACGATATCGGTCAGGCTGTTATCCACGGAAAATTCGAGGTTCACATCGGGATAACGCTGCAGAAAGGGTTTCAGGCGCGGCCAGAGCGTGGAGGTGAGCGCATGCTCGCTGGAGGTGATTCGGATAGTGCCCGCGATCTTATCCTGACGTTCGGTGACACCGATCAGCTCTGCTTCGATCTCGCTGAACAGCGGAGCGAGCGTTTTGATCAGCTGCTCACCCGCTTCGGTCGGTGCGACGCTCCGGGTGGTACGCGTCAGCAGTCGGACGTTGAGGCGCGCTTCCAGCCCGCGAATGGCATGGCTTAGGGCAGACTGGGAGACGCCCAGTTTAGCTGCGGCCCGGGTAAAGCTGCGCGCTTCGGCCACGACGACCAGATAAATTAAATCGTTAACGTTTTCTTTCAGCATCGGCTGTGTGACCTGGAAGTAGAGAGAAGCAGGGGGGGCTGAGATCCCTGTGCGGCGATCTGCGTTGCCGACTGAGTGGCTATCAGACCTGAAATTGCTCAGCATTGCACGTTTTGCGGCATCATGATCGCGTTACAGAGAACAGCGAGACAGGGCTTGCTGGGTGCGGGACAGTGCAGGATGAGCAGAGTTGAATCCGGTGGAGCCTGTGCAGATTATCCGGCAGGGCGATGGCACTCATCCGGCAATCAAAGGCAGGCTTACCGATGGGTCGCCTGTGCGGGCATCTGACCATCCTGGCAGCATCGGATGCTGGCGTGATGATCCTGCGGCCTGGAAGGAATTGAATCCTTATTACCCGGCACACCAGTGAGAGTTCCGGCATCCCTGACGCTTATCCTCTGAACCCGCGCAGGTAACCCTCTGCCTGCAAGCTGGTTTTTTCACGAAATTGCGGACGTCGGTGCCTTCCGCTTTTCGAACACCGCGCGGCTTCAGCAGCCACCGTCCACTATGTGCCAGACGCGGACGTGGGTTTTCTGATCATCTTATCGATGGACTGCAATATTTTTCGTTCATTCAAAGTGGTGGCTATAGGCCGAAAAAGAAAGAATCTTTGTCTGGATATTGGCAAGAATGTTATGGTAAAAGTTACAGGAACGACAGAAACTCACTGACGGTATAAAGTTAAGCCGTGAAAAAACCCGTTAAAACAGTGTCAAATGGAAGCAATGTAAAACAATTTAGTAAATAAAGCGAAGCACGAGATCTAACAAAATATTAGAGTGAAAAAAATTTTCAATGTTGAAGTTAAGAGGCTGATATGAAAAAAACACTGGAAAGGAGTATGAGGAATTTGTTGGTGCCATACAGCAAAGTTTGATTAATGCTGAAGGGATGTCACATTTGAAAAATATAAAAGTGGAAGTAAACAAAAAAATTGAAGATAGAAACGGGATTTTAAGGCAGTTCGATGTGTATTGGGAGTTTAATTTAGGTGGTTATGATTATAAGACTGTAATCGAATGCAAAGACTATGCATCTTCAGTCACCATAGATAAAATTGACGCATTTATTGGCAAGGCACAAGACATACCAGGACTTAGGCTCATCTACGCTACGAAAACTGGCTACCAGAGCGGAGCACAAAGAAAAACAGATCAGCATAAAGTAGATCTTCTTATTATACGAGAAGGGGTTGATGAGGACTGGACTGCACCTGATGGAACGCCACTAATAAAAATCATCAATTTGAACATCATCGCCATATCCCCTCCAAATATTACGTCGTTTTCTCCTTTTGTTGATGCTTCATGGTTGGAATCTCAGCCGGAGCTTGACATTGAAAAAATAAACAATAAATTCAGCATGACGCTAAATAATGAAGTTTATATATGTAACGAAGTGACTGGCGTTAGATTTTCACTGTATGACTTGGCTAACTCGCTGGCTGATAAAATCCCTGATATGCAGTATGGGGAGGGGACATATAGTGAGGAGTTATATAATTCTTATTTAGAGTCTGACGATGGAGATCTGAGAGTTAAGCTTAGGGGATACAAATTGAGCTATGTGTACCGCGAGCCAGCAAAAGTTACATCAATAATTGATTACTCCAAAGAACTTCTAGGTATCGTTCAAAACTATTCATCAGGAGATAAGCAAATGGTCTTTAAGGATGGGCGTGTAAAGTGATCACACTTTAGGAATAAAAAATCCTAAATAAGAAAAAATCTCTCTAACAGAGGGCTGTTTTTATTATTAGAAAATACAGAAATACTCTCCCCTTTTTGAAGCCTATGTGGCCTGCCCTCTATAAAACAATACGTGACTTCTTAGCAAATTCCCTATCAACTGTAAGGTAGCTGCTAACTTCCGCTTTTCGCCCATTGCGGACGTTGGCTGGCCTGCCCGCTCAGTACCAGAAGCGGGCAGGGGTAAGCGGGTTCATGCTGCGGGGAGACTTCTCCCCTTCAGTCCGCACCTGTCCGGCCTGGATGCCCGATAACATCTATCTGCTTTCGGTTTTTGCAAAACAGCTGTTCAGGCTTTTCAGCACTTCATTGATTCCTCTGCTTACAATCCGATCCTCCCGCATAACGGCTCCGAGCGTCCGGTGAAGAGAGGGCGTCACAGGGTAAATATCGAGCCCCGATCTTTCTTCAATGGATGCAACGGACATCCGGGGAACAATGCTGTAGCCAAGACCAGCACGGACCATTCTTTTAACCGCCTCGATACTGCCAAGCTCCATGACCGGGCAGGCCACATGTCCCGCCTCACGGAACCAGTGGTCAATCAGGGCGCGTGTTCCGCTCCCCGGTTCAAAAATGATTAAGGGCAGCGGCAGCAAGGCGCCCGGCGTCCAGATTTTCGCGCTCAGCGCCGCGACATCCTTTTCCATGATGACGACGAACTCATCCCTACCCAGCGGGGTAATGCTCAGATTTTTACCGGTGGCTGGCAGCGTCACCAGGCCAATATCTATACGATTTTCCTCTACGGCCCGTACAATTTCGGACGTGTTGCCTGTGCGTACGTCCACCTTCAGCAGGGGATGCGCCTGTCGCAGCTGCTGCAGTAAGGGAGGCAGCAGATGAATACAGGCCGTTGCGCCTGTGCCGACAGTCACTGTGCCGCTTATCTCGCTGGAGTGCAGGCACACCGATTCAACCGCTGTACTGACCGCAGCATCAATTTTCAGGCTGTGTTCAACCAGCGTCAGCCCGGCAGGTGTGGGCCTGACTCCCCGGCTGGTGCGCTCAATCAGCCGGACCTGAAGCGCCTGCTCCAGTTGTCTGATCTGCAGGCTCACTGCAGGCTGTGACAGACCCAGTGCCTCAGCCGCTCCGGAGAAACTGCCCCGGCTGATGACCAGTCTGAAAGTAGCAAGGTGATCGAGGTTCAGGTTAGCCATACCAAAATTTTCCTTATGCCGCTGATAAGTCCTGCTGACTGCCTCAAATTATTCATCCGGGTTAGTCTCCGCTTCTGACCTGAAAGGAGCCGTACCGATGGAAATAACCGAAGCAGATGAACGACATATTCCTGCCATCCAGCAGATTTATGCTTATCACGTATTGCATGGCACTGCCACTTTTGAGACCGAACCGCCGGACGTGGCTGAAATAACAGCCCGTATGAAAAAGTTGCGTGCAGCAGGATTACCCTGGTTTGTGGCGGTTGAGGCGGGCAGTGTCAGCGGATACTGCTACCTGTCACGCTATCGTGAACGGCATGCATACAGGTTCACCCTGGAGGACTCTGTATATATTGCCCCCGGCAGCCAGGGACAGGGGATCGGAAAAAAGTTGTTATCAAGTGCGGTTGCCTGGGCAGAGGCTAAGGGCTTCCGTCAGCTCGTGGCCGTGGTGGGAAACAGCGAAAATACCGCCTCTCTTGCCCTGCATTGTGCGGCAGGCTTCAGCATGACAGGGACCCTTAAATCCGTAGGATTCAAGCATGGACGCTGGCTCGATACGGTCATCCTGCAGCGTACGCTCGGGCAGGGGAACGCCACATTGCCGGAGTGCGCAGGTTGAGTGACGGGCATCTGACAGGACGCACCCTTTTCTGCATTGGCATGACGCAGCTTATCAACTGGGGTATTACCTTCTATATGCCGGGCGTCTTCGGGACTGCCATCATGGCGGAGACAGGCTGGTCGCCGGTTGTGACCTTCTTCGGGTTGACTATTGCCATGCTCGTTATGGGGCTTGTGTCGCCGCTCACCGGCCCCCTGATCGCCCGTACCGGCGGACGAACAATGATGATGGCGGGTACTTTCGCCATTATCCTCGGTTGTTTTCTGATGGCGTTTACCCGTTCAACCACATCGTGGATGGCCGTCTGGCTTCTGATGGGAGCCGGTATGCGACTCGCTCTGTATGATGCCGCGTTTGCTCTGCTTGTGGAGATTACTGGCGCAGCGGCCCGCCGGGCGGTCGCCCTGGTTACATTACTGGGTGGACTCGCTTCAGCCCTGTTCTGGCCTGCTGGCGCTGCGCTACTGCATGTTACCGACTGGCGGCATGCTCTTATCGTTTACGGTTGTGCGGGCATCGTCAGCCTGCTTCTCCTGTCCACCGTTCCGGCAGGGCACCGGCGTAACCCTTTCGTTACCGGGCAGTCCGCGCGTGCGACAAGCGGAACAGCAGAAGAGCGAAAAGCATCCGTCAGCGGCCTGTGGTACGCCACGCTGATAGCACTGATGAGCTTTGTTTCCACCGGCGTATCCACTCATTTTCCTCAGATACTGGCCGCCTGGGGCATGTCCGCCATGACCGGCATGTTGTGGGGGGTGGGGCAGGTGAGCGCCCGACTGCTGGACGTTGCTTCTGGCGCACGAACCTCTGCTGTCCGTCTGAATCTGATTATCGGTATTCTTCTGCCACTCTGCTTTCTGGCCGGGCTGGCGGGGAACGTGAATCCTGTGGCTGCAGCCATCTTTGTTCTGAGTTACGGCGCTGTGAACGGACTGAGCACGGTAGTAAAGGCCGTACTCCCGCTGGTACTGTTTGAGCCGCAGCAGTATGCCCGCAGGACAGGCATACTGCTGTCACCCGCTTTTTTCCTCGCGGCGATCGCCCCGTCAGTTTACGCCATGCTGCTGGAGCGATACGGGATACCCGGTACGCTGCTTTTATCTGCCATCCTTACCCTGTTCATCACGGCGATCTCTGTCGTGATCGGGCGTCGCCACCCCGCCTCCGCTGAACAGCGCCGGGATAAGATCGCTACATCCCGTCCGCAGAAAAACAGGTGACTCAACGCCGTTAACCGGAAGCGTATGAAAAAGCTGGCCTCTGTTTTTGCCTCTCCCTTCCGCTGGCAGCACACTGAAAAATCAGTGGCTGATCCGGTTTCCGTGTTCATCAATGACTTTTTCGCCGTCCTCTTTGGTAAATGCTCCCTGCTGCGGGTCGGGCAGAATATCCAGAACCGCTTCAGACGGACGACAGAATCTTGTGCCGAGCGGCGTCACCACCACCGGACGGTTGATAAGGATGGGGTGAGCCAGCATTGCATTCAGCAGTTCGTCATCGCTGAACCGATCTTCTGCCAGCCCCAGTTGCTCATACGGCTCTGTGTTTTTGCGCAGCAGGGCGCGAGGGCGGATACCCATATCAGCTATCAGCTTTTTAAGCGCGTCCCGGGAGGGGGGTGTCTCCAGATATAAAATCACTGCTGGCTCCGCGCCACTGTTGCGGATAAGCGCCAGGGTATTACGCGACGTTCCACAGGCCGGGTTGTGGTAAATGGTGATATCACTCATAAACGGTACTCCGTTACGGGTCTGCGCAGAGGCTGCCCTGGTGTTGTGGTTAAACAGACAGTCACAGGACCAGCGCAGTCCCGATAATCGCACTCCAGCCCATGCTGACTGCTTTTTATCTTCAGCGTCAGCAATATTTACAACACGGGTGCTAATCTTATCAGGACAGAAAAGTTTATTAAGCATGGGGAGTGGATGCGAAAGCGCGAAGCAGAAATAGACATCGGGGCCGACCACATAATTATCGAGCGGCGTTATCGGGCGCTGGGTGCGCTGAACGATTTACTGATAGCGATATGGTTTTTCATCGGCAGTATTTTCTTCTTTTACGACTCCCTGATGACTGACGGAACGTGGTTATTTGTGGCGGGCAGCCTGCAGTTGCTGCTGCGGCCGGTTATTACACTGGTCGAGCTCATCCATGTCCGCAAGGCCTATGCGAGGGAATAGGTTTTCTCTGGTCAGTCGTTACTAATCAACAGACGCTCTGCTGCATTTAAAGCGTGGGGCACTGAGGCCCCACGATGCGTGCATTAAGGCGTCTTACAAACGATTACTCAGGCAACGCGTATACCACGACCTGATCGCCCACCTGATCTTTCAGGATGGTGTTGCCCCCCGCGACGAAAGCAACATACTGACGACCTTTATACTCGTAGATTGAAGGGTTTGCTACGGCAGGGGCTTCGGCCTGATCAGACCACAGTTCCTCACCGTTATCCACCGAGTAGGCACGGACTTTGGCATCCATTGAGGCGCCAATGAAAACCACACCGCCAGCCGTCACGGCGGGGCCGCCGATGGTGGGTGAACCCCAGCTTTCCGGCATAAAGAAGCCATACTGCTGCGATGCCCCCACCGGGCGACGCCATTTTACATCACCCGTATGCATGTCGATCGCCACCATTTCACCAAAGGGCGGCTGCCAGCATGGCATCCCCAGCCAGTTATTTGCCACCATCAGACGCAGGCCATAAGGCGCCCCTTCCTGCGGTGCAAAACCGTTTTCATTACCGGAACCACTGTCCGCTTTTTCGTAGTCTTTGCGGTTATAAAGCTTCACGTACTGCACAATGTGTGAGGTATTGACGATCGCAATCTGTTTCTGCGGATCGAACGCTACGCCGCCCCACTGGACGCCTCCGGCACTGTCGGGATAGGTCAGCGCGCCTTCACCTTTGGTGGTTGGCGGCGTGTACATACCCTCATAGGTCAGCTTATCCCACAGTCTTGAACACTGACCTGCACCCACCACATCCGCCAGTTTCCAGACCGCGGGCTTTTTCGATTGATCGAGCAGCGGCGCAGGTTTCGTCGGGAAGGGCTGTGTTGGCGAGAGCATTTCGCCCTGTACGGAACCATCACCCTGCGGCACCGGACGCTCTTCAATCGGCCAGACATCCTCGCCCGTCAGACGGTTCACTACAAACAGGAAACCCTGCTTGGTCGCCTGAATCAGTGCCGGGATCTGCTTGCCGTTTACGGTAATATCCATCAGCGTCGGTGCTGAGTTGATATCGTAATCCCATACATCGTGATGCACCCACTGACGAGACCAGACAACGCGACCGGTATTGATATCCAGCGCGGTGGTCGAGGTGCCGAGTGGAATCGGATCGACGCGGTTACCGCCCCAGTAGTTGGGGGAAGGGGACGACACGGGCAGATAAACCAGACCGTGCGCCTCGTCAGCGGACATATGGGTCCAGACGTTGGCCGTACCGGTACGTTCACGGATTGCTGCAGGGATCGCTTCAAATACCCATTCGCGCTTGCCTGTCTGTGCGTTAACGGCAAACACGGTGCCCGGAGGCGCTTCAGCATAGGCCCAGTCTTTACCCGCCCAGCCTATCAGGACGTGGTTGCCAACAACCGTTGGCGGCTGCAACACGGATAGCGGGTATTTAGCATTAATCGTGTTCCATTGATTAAGATTCAGGACGCCATTATCAGCAAAATCCGTGCACGGCTTACCGGAGTCGGCATCCAGTGCAAACAGCTTGCCGTCAACGGTGCCCATATAGACAATCTTCTGACACGCCTGCCCGACAACCGGATTTTTTGCCTGCCAGTAAGAGACGCCCCGGTTTTTCAGTACCGGCTGCGTCAGAGCTTTGCGCGGAGATTTTGTATCATAGTGCCACTTCTCTTTACCTGTGCCTGGATCCAATGCAATCAGGCGATCGAAAGGGGTTCCGATATAAATCGTCTCATTGGCAAAGATAGGCGTGGCCGACCAGACGGTGGCTGGCGTGTCGCCTTTACCATCTGAGACATCGCCGGTATGAAACTCCCAGACTTTTTTTAATTTGCTGACGTTTTCAGCCGTAATCTGCTTAAGAGGGCTGTATTTCTGTGCGTTGAGCTGACCATGAAAGCTGTCCCAGGTGGCAGTCGCAGGCACCAGCGGGGAGCCTGTCTGAGGGGCAGAATCGACTTTCTCTCCATCGCGCTTGCCGGTTGAGGCTTCGCTACTGGTTTTTGTCGTTCCCGGCGATTGTTGGTCGGCCGCGTCCACGTTCAGTTTTTCCTGCGTCCCCATAGAGGCTTCAGCGGCTTTATCCTGCGCCTGCGACATCAGCGGGGTGAGAAGCAGAGCCAGTGCCGTCATGCTGACTTTCATGGGTGAGTATTTGTTATGCACGGGCGGATCCTCAGGCTCTGGCGCGATGATTAGGGGCAACGGGGTTGCGGCTCAGCATAATCAGACCTATCAGGCCGATCACCATCGCGGCTGTAATGAGGTACTGATGCAACAGCGCGGCTGCAAAACCGATACCCGACAACAGCACTACAGTCATAATAATTAACGAAGTGCGCATGCCCCGACGGGATACGCCACGTAACAGAAGCGCCAGGAGCGCCAGCACGGCGCTGGCGATGGCGACACCCAGCGCACCGATGGTGCCGGTAACACCGGTGAGTGGTGTCAGCCATGCGTACAGCGCGACCGAGAAGCCAATCACGCCTGCCAGCAGCAGCAGTAAGCTACCCATGCGTGAAGATTGAGAGTGCAACATCGTAGGAAGTCCCCTGAGAAAATGAGTCGTTAATAAGGTCTGAGGCAGGGTTATGCCGCTCTTTTATGCACAAGGTAATGACGGAAAACCCAACGGGACGCGAAAAGCAGCGGCAAAGCGCAATAAACGTCACTCAGTATAGAAGATGATTTTCCCCTGGATCGTTCAAAGTGACAGGGAACGTTTTTTTGCGGGTGTAAAACAGTGAGAAGGCGGGTCAGGCTGTGGGTATCAACATGACGCTGCTGAAGGAAATCGGGGCTGCGATAATCTCTTCACGCGCGCTCAGCGCTTTATCGTCGTCAGCAGGCAAGCCGTACAGCGGTGCGACAGCAGAAGTTAATAATAGATTGATGCGATTTAATAACTGAGGAGGATTAGGCCGGCGAACCGGCCTCAGGCATGATCAGATGGCGCAATAAACGCGCGCTTCACGAGGCGTGTAGATGCCAAACGTCACTACGCTCAGTAAGCCATTAACAAACGTCTGCTGCACTTCAACCCGATTAACTTTTTCCTGGCCGCCGCACACCTGCGCTGCATCAATGCTCTTACGCTGACCGATACCTGAAACAAAGAACGGCTGGCTGGTGGTTTTTGTCGCCGCGCCAACCTGATTCTGTTTCATTACGAAAGTCTGCTGCGCACAGCCGGTTAAACTCAGAGCCAGTACTGCCGCAACACAAAGCTTGTTCATAAATATCCTTATCGCTTGAAATAAAAAAAATGCTGAGTGAAATCATCACTCAGCCAGCAATCAGGTTATCGGCAACAAAAGCGAAAACATGAGAAAAATTTTTAAGTACGCCTGACAGGTACGTTTTGCCGAAGAGTGCAGTAATAAAAAAAGCCGCTGCTCAGCAGGGGCTTTTTATGTTTACCGCGGCGTCTTCGCTTTCACTATAAGTATATATCTGTATGCTGCTAGCAAGGTTGCAACAGAAAACGCTGTAATTCAGCCGTGACTTCTTTTGGATTTTCCTCGGCCATATGGTGACCACTGGCTATAGCTCTTTTTGAAGAACCAGCATGATCAAACTGATCAGCTGGCTTTGACGATTGACCGACCCCCCGCAAATCAGGACATACCACGGTAAATGATTTAGCCAGCTCGGGAGCCACTTTTGACCAGGTTACATGTGTACGAGGGTGTCCATGTAATAACAGAACAGGTGGTCCGATCCCCCCAAATCGCACATTGAGTTCTGCTTCTGAAAGGCTGACTCGTGTATGTGTAAATCCTTCAAACATATGCTGACTCCCACGGTAATAGGTGGGGATAATTATAGGCCGCTGTTTAGTCCGACACTTTGCTACGTAAGGGCCGAGCATATTCACCCCTAATGGCAAAGCTGGTAATGCATCGCAAGAAGGCATTTTGGGAAAAAATTTAAAATGAATGTCCGCTTCTCGCTCATCGCTGACCTTCAACGCTTAACTATTTAACCGGCGCAAGCAGCGCACTCATCTGCGCATACTCTACTAATCGTTATTGATGCATTCTGTTCCAGGGCATTTTTAACAGTAAATTTGCCATGCCACAGATACCGCTGACGCCTGCAAAAAGTAATCCCGCGCCGGTAAAGCCAGCGAGTAAAAACAGACGGCTGTCTATGCTGTAACCCAGAACAATCCCGGTAAGAATCAGTGTGCCTGCAACAATCTGGACCTGCCTCATAATTGGCAAGGGTTGCTTCTTGTCTTCCACCACCGGGAGGCTGGCGCGCTTCCAGGCATTAATGCCACCCGCCAGTATCAACGCGGGTACCGGGCCTGCTGCGGCCATGAGCGAACGGGCATTCTGAGCCGTGCGACCGCCTGACAGACAGTGAAAGATGAGAGGCCGTCCCTCTGGATTCTCTATCGTTTTACCTGCCTGGATATCGGTCAGGGGAAAGGAACGCGCACCAGGAATGTGTTCACGCAGATATTCTGAGGTATCGCGGATATCAATGAGCAACGCCCCATGCTCAATCAGTGTTTTAGCCTTTTCGGGTGCGACAGATTCCGGACTCATCTGAACTCCTCTGGACAATAAATCGCTTTTAGCGTGGAGATAACTTTTTTCACCGCCTCATCTTTGATGAAGTAGTTCATTCTCTGCGCCACTCTTTCAGATGCAATGACGCCATCCTCTTTCATCTTCGCCAGATGCTGAGAGGTTGCCGAGGGCGAAAGGCCGGTCAGCTGACTCAGCTCACCTGATGAGGTGCCAGGCTTCTCGATAAGCACGCAGAGGATCAGCAGCCGACGGGGGTGGCTCATCGACTTAAGCAGGGTAGTTGCGCGCGAGGCGCTTTCCTGTAGCTGTAAAGGAGTGTTCATCTCTTTATTTTAGTTAAATCTAAATTTAGTAAAATCTAAAATAAACTGCATTTTCCTGCAAGCAAAAATTGAGGAAACCGGAACGTTTCCTGGCGATCACATCAGTCAACTTCCGCTCCCATTCCTGTCCCGCTCTTTACGGTCAAATACCTATCCGCAGTGCCGGCAGAAACCCTGGGGAAAAGATCCGCATTCCGCCCAAAGCAGGGCGCTGGCGCGTTTTCACGGTGCTTTCCGCTTCGGATAACGCTGACTTTTACCGACCCTGCCACCAGATTGCCAAAAAGCTGCTAAACCTTATGACAGAGATACGCGCGTAAAGATTAGGGTTATCACCATTTCCCCGATTTCACTCCCGTCAGAGACACATAAAAAAAATTACATCTTTTAGCCCCCAACAATGGGAAGCAGACAATGTCGGAAAAAATATCGCTAACAATGCAGGTCAATGGCCAGTCGCACCCGATGCAGGTCGATCCCCGGGTCACCTTACTTGATGCATTGCGTGAGCATCTCAACCTGACTGGCACCAAAAAAGGGTGCGATCAGGGGCAGTGCGGCGCCTGTACCGTACTGGTTAACGGCCAGCGGGTGCTGAGCTGTCTGACGCTGGCAGTCCAGGCCGAGGGTGCTGAAGTCACCAGTATTGAAGGGCTGGCCTCTGCGGAGGGAGAACTGCATCCGGTACAGCGCTGCTTTATGGAAAACGATGCTTTCCAGTGCGGCTACTGCACACCCGGCCAGATTATGTCCGCCGTCGCCTGCATCAAAGAGGGACATGCCGGTTCGGACGATGAGATCCGTGAATATATGAGCGGCAACCTCTGCCGCTGCGGGGCCTATCCGCATATCGTGGATGCCATCAGACAGGCTGCGGCTGAAATGGCGAAGGAGTCCGTATGAATGAATTCAGCTGGAAAACCGCCCACTCGCCTGAAGAGGCGGCCACTCTGAAGCAGCAGTCAGGCAGTCAGCTGCTGGCGGGCGGTACCACGCAGCTCGATTTGATGAAGTGCGGCGTCTTTACGCCGCCGCAGCTTATCGGCATCACCGGGTTAAGCGCGCTTAAAAGCCTGCAGTTTGATGACCAGAAGATCACCGCCGGTGCGCTGGTGACCATGAGCCAGCTGGCCGATCATCCTGACTGCCAGCAGAACGCGCCAGCTATCTACGGCAGCCTCTGGCAGGCGGCGTCACCTCAGATCCGAAATATGGCGACGCTGGGCGGCAATTTACGCCAGCGCACCCGCTGTAATTACTACCGCGATCCGGCGACGTTTTCAGCCTGTAACAAACGTCAGCCTGGTTCCGGCTGCGCCGCCCTTGATGGCGTCAACAGCAATCATGCCATTCTGGGGGCCAGCAATAGCTGCATCGCTGTCTATCCTGGGGATCTGGCCGTTGCGCTGGTGGCGTTTGACGCCACTGTCGTGTTGCAGAACGCACAGGGCGACACGCGCCGGGTGGCGATGGATGATTTCTTCCTGCTGCCGGGCGACACGCCGGACCGTGAACACGATCTGCGCGACGATGAGATCATCGTTGCTATCGAAGTGCCACAGACAGATGCACTGCGCCACTCTCACTACCTCAAGGTTCGCGATCGCAGCTCCTATGAGTTTGCGGCAGCCAGCGCGGCGGCGGGCTTCACGCTGGAGAATGGCGTGATGCGTCAGGTGCACATCGCGCTGGGCGGTGTGGCGACAAAACCCTGGCGGGCCAGGTCGGTCGAGCAGGCGCTGGAGGGCCAGCCGTTCAATGAAGAGAGGGTGTTCCAGGCCGCAGAGCTGATTACGCAGGAAACGCAGGCGCTGACACATAACGCTTACAAAGTGAAACTGGCGCCGCGTGTGATTGCACGCGCGCTGATGGCAGCAGGAGAAACCGCATGAGTGACCTGAACGACACATCACGTCAGGAGTTAACGGAGCCGGCCAGCGCCGTTCAGGGGCTGGGCGCGGCGCGCTCGCGCGGTGACGGTAAAGTTAAAGTGACCGGTGAGGCGCGCTATGCGGTCGAACATCAACCGGACAATCCGCTCTATGGCGTGGTGATCCAGTCCACCGTCGCCAGCGGCCGCATCAGCCGCATGTCCACAGATAAAGCGCAGCAGGCTGCGGGCGTGGTGGCGGTTTATACCCACCTTAATCCGCTGAAGATCATCAGGCCCACCGCTATTGCGGACGGCGGCGCGGCGCAGTCAACCTACACCCCGATCCAGGACGATAAGATTATTCACAACGGCCAGAACATCGGTCTGGTGGTGGCCGAGACCTTTGAGCAGGCCACCTGGGCCGCCTCACTGGTGGAGATTGAGTATGAAACCGACTCCGCGCTGATTTTCGCCACCGATGAGGGCGTTGAGCCGAAACCGGTATCGAAACAGGATATCGACATGGGCGATGCGCAGAAGGCCATGCAGCAGGCCGACGTGCGCCTCAGCGAACGCTATACCACGCCGCGTGAATACAACATGCCGATGGAGCCGCACGCCTGTGTAGCCTGCTGGCAGGATGGCCGCATGACCGTCTGGGAACCCAGCCAGTGGGTCGCTGGTGCGCAAGTGGAGATCGCTGAATGGATGGGCATTGATGTTGAAAGCGTACGGATTATCTCGCCCTACGTCGGCGGCGGATTTGGCTCCAAGCCAGTACCCTACACGCACGTCGCGCTGGCCAGCGTGGCGTCGCGCGCGCTGAATCGCCCGATCAAAGTCTCGCTGACCCGTCCACAGACCTTTACCGGTCTCGGCGGCCGTCCGGCCACCTCGCAGCAGCTGGAGCTGGGTGCCTCGCGTGACGGCAGGATTCAGGCGATTATCCAGCGCAGCTTCAGCGAAACCTCACTGATTGATGTCTTTGCCGAGAACTGCAGTAAGGTCACCGCCCGCATGTATGCGGTGGAGAACGTCTCCGCGCAGCATGAAGTCCGGCCAATCAACACGGTCACGCCGGGCTGGATGCGTGCGCCGGGCGAAAATCCGAGCGCCTTTGGTCTGGAGGTGGCGATGGATGAGATGGCCTATGCACTCGACATCGATCCGCTGGAACTGCGTCTGCGCAACTGGGCGGACAAAGATTATCAGCTCGACCTGCCGTGGAGTTCGCGACGCCTGAAAGAAGCCTACCAGAAAGGGGCTGAGGCCTTTGGCTGGGATCAGCGGATCATGGCACCGCGCTCAATGCGCGAAGGGCGTGAGCTGATTGGCTGGGGCATGGCCTCCGGCACCTATCCGGTCAACAAACTGCCAGCCGAGGCAAAAGTCATCCTGACGCCAGAGGGCAGGTTTATTGTTCAGTGTGCTGGCGCAGATATCGGCACCGGCACCTACACCATTCTGGCGCAGACCGCGGCCGACATCCTGAACGTGGCGTCGACCGCTATTGCGGTGGAGCTGGGGGATACCGCGCTGCCGCGTGCGGGGGTGGCAGGAGGGTCGCAGCTGGCGGGCAACGTAACCGCCGCCGTGGATGATACCGCCAGACGCATGCGCGACCAGTTGCTGAAGCTGGCCAGCGAACTGCCGCAGTCACCCCTTAAAGGCACGCCGGTTTCTGCGCTGACCTTAAAAGGCGACGGCGTGCAGGGTCAGGGCAGTGACCAGCGCCTTTCGTTTGTGCAACTGGCCTCCCTGGCACCGGTGGAGAGCCTGACGGTCAAAGGCGGCACCTTCCCGGAGGAGATGTCGCAGGAAGAACGCGACAAAATGGTGCGTAATCTGAACGACATGAGTCGCCCGGAGAAATTTTCTGCCCACAGCTGGAGCGCGCACTTTGTGGAAGTGCGGGTCGATGAAGATTTCGGCACTATCCGGGTAAAACGGATGGTGGCGGCGCTGGACAGCGGCCGTCTCTACAACCCTAAACTGGCGCGCAGCCAGTGGATAGGCGGCATGATCATGGGCGTCGGCCAGGCTTTAATGGAAGAGGGCATTGTCGATCCGCGCAATGGCCGGGTGATCAACAACAATCTGGCGGATTACCTGGTGCCGGTGAACGGGGACATCCCGGAGATCATCACGATTAACGTCGGCGAGCCGGACTTCGAGGCGACCACGATGGGCGGCAAACCGGTGGGTGAGCTGGGGATTGTGGGCGTGGCAGCCGCAATCAGTAATGCGGTGTTCCATGCGACCGGTAAGCGGGTGCGCGATCTGCCGATTACCCTCGACAAGCTTATCTGATCGGATGGCTGACCCGCAATGACGGATCAGCCTCAAAGGATGCGGGCGCTGACCGGAGTCTGCGCCCGTTTTTTACGCCAGCCGGAGCAAAACAGTGAAGATAGCGTTAATTGTGCTGGCCGCTGGTCTGAGCCGCCGCTTTCAGCAGCAGGCGGGCGGGCATAAGCTGCTGACCGACCTGGACGGCAAACCGGTGCTGCAACGGACCCTGGAGCAGGCCGCCGCAAGCGGGCTGGACCTCTTTGTGGTGGCACGTCCCGACGCATCGGCAATACATGCGCTCTGCAACCGGGCCAGGCTGGTCGTGTGCGACAGCGGCGGGTTGGGTGAATCCATCGCCGCAGGCGTACGAGCCAGCCGTCACTATGATGGCTGGCTGATTGCGCTGGGGGATATGCCGTTTGTGACGCCGGAAAGTTACCGCGCCGTTGGCCGTGCGCTGGCGGAGGCGTTGATAGTCAGGCCGTGGATTGAAGGCAGGCCGGGTCATCCGGTGGGCTTTCAGCGCCACTGCTATCCGACGCTGAGCACCTTACAGGGCGACGCCGGACCGCAGGCGATGGTCAGTGCCGCCGCCGTACGATTGCCCCTTCAGGATCGTGGCTGTCTGTATGACATCGATCTGCCCGCCGATCTGCACTTAATCAAGGAATTTTCATGATAACGCTGGATCAACGTGTCATTAATGCGGCACTCAGCAGTTGTCAGGCAGGCCAGACAGTCTGGCTCTGCACGGTGCTGCGCACCTATGGCTCATCGCCGCGTGCGCCCGGCACCCTGATGACGGTCAACGAGAGCGGGGAGTATTGCGGTTCGCTGTCGGGCGGCTGCATTGAAGAGGATTTTCTGGCGCAGCTGGCGGCGGGGGCCTATCGCGCCACCAGTCAGCGGGTACGCTATGGCGAAGGCGGGATCCGCCCGGACGTGCGGCTGCCGTGCGGCGGCAGCCTGGAGATTGTGATTGAGTGCCTGCCGCCTGACGACACCACGCTGGCGCTGCTCACGGCGATGCAGGCCGCGCTGCGAGGCGACCAGCCTGTGGTCAGAATTATCCGCCCCGGCGAGCGCGCGCAGTGGGAAGCGATCGCAACCGACAGGCGACTGCCCGCGCTGGATGCCAGCGAGGAGCAGCTGCTTCTGCCAGTTGGTGCGATCCCGGAACTGCTGATAGCGGGCTACTCCAGTGTGGCGCATGAGTGTATCCGGCTCGGGCAGATGCTGGGCTTTCATGTCCGGGTCTGTGAACACCGGCCGGAGAAGCTGGCGGAGCTGGAGACGCATTTCAGCGGGGCGGATAACGTGACGCTGGTTTCACAGCATCCGGCGCGCTGGCTGGAGCTGAACGGGGCGCACGCCGCGGTGGCGATTGTGGCGCTGACGCACGATCCGCGCATTGACGATCTGACGATGATGGAAGCGATTGCCACCCCCGCCTTTTACATCGGCATTATGGGTTCGGCGAAAAACAGCGAGAAACGGCGGGCGCGGCTGCAACATATTGCCGGTATGGAGAGCCGCGACCTGGACCGCATCCATGCGCCCATCGGTCTGCCTATCGGCAGCAAAACCCCGGCGGAGATTGCGCTGTCGGTCATGGCCGATATTGTCCGGGTGAAAAATGCGGCTCCGTCAGCCGCCTGATGCGGTTGGGGAGGAGGGCGGCAGCCGGTAGAGATAGCTGCCCGTTAACGGAACCGGCAGGAATTCACGGAACATCTGCCGCAGGGTCTGCTCAGGATCGACGTCAGGGAAAAGCTGCGGGTAGAGCGTGGTGGCAAAGAACTCCGTCGCCACGACGTGCCAGGGGCTCAGATAGAAGTTATGCCAGAGGGCTGCGGCGTGACCGTTTTTCAGTGCCGTCAGCTGCTTCAGCGCGTTCTGCTGACCCGTCAGCGTCAGCAGGCTTTCACGGGTCTGCGCCGGGGTGACGGCCGGGCCGAGCTTCAGCGCGCCCGTTTCACCGATGCTGCCGGTGCCGGTTGCGAAGTAGAAGTCCGGCTGCGCGGCAATCACGCTCTCCTCGCTTAGTCGGCCAAATACCCCTTTAACCTGCTGGCTGGCGATATTCTCGCCACCGGCAAAGCGCAGCAGCTCGCCCAGACTGCCGTTCACTGAGGTCACGCAGCATTCGCTGCGCCGCCCCAGATGCAGCTGCAGCAGCACGGTGGGTTTAGGGCCGTGATAGTGCGCCAGCCGGTCGCCGATGCGCTGCATATGCGTGCGATAAAACCGGTTAAAGTCAGCGGCCCGCTGGGGCTGGTTGAGCATCTCACCCAGCAGCGTCATGCTGCGCTCGGTATTTTTCAGCAGCGCCACCCGCAGATCGATCTTCACCACCGGAATGCGGGCGGCGCTCAGCATCTTCTCCAGCAGGAGACTGTTTTCGCTGCCGCGCGCCAGCTGCGGCAGGATCACCAGATCGGGTTTCAGTGCAATCACCTTTTCCGGGTTCATATCGTTGACCCCGTCCAGACCCAGCGCCGGGATCTGGCTGATTTCGGGAAACTGGCGGGCAAAAATAGCCCAGGTCTGGGGATCATACTTTTTCAGATCCAGCGGCCAGCCCGCAATGTGCTGCAGCGGATTGCCCGGCGTCAGCAGCGCAACGCTATAGAGCATCCGGCTCTCACCCAGCACAATGCGTTGCGGATGATCGGGGATCGTGACCTGGCGACCGGTGATGTCGGTCAGCGTGCGGGCGTTCACGCCTGAGGCGGTCGCCATCAGGCTGAACAGCAGCAGCGCACGACGCAGTAATTTAAAATTCAACACGGGCCTGTACCATCAGGTTGCGGGTTTCACCTTCACGGACGCGCAGATTGCCGCCGCTTGAACTGTAGTAGTGCTGGTTGAACAGGTTGTTGATGTTCAGACGCAGCTGGGTCTTTTCGCCGAACAGGCGGTTATTCCACGCCACGAAGCTGTCTGCGACAACGTAGTCAGGCAGGGTAAAGCTGTTATCCGGGTCGCCCGCCCGCGTGCCGACATAGCGTGCACCGCCCCCCAGCCGCAGCGAGCCTGGCACGCCGCTGATCTGCAGCTCATGGCTCAGGTAGAGCGCACCGGCATGACGCGGCGCATTCTGCAGGCGATTGCCGTTGTTGTCCGGGTTCACCCTGTCGCTGACGATCTCTGCCTGATCGTAGCTGTAGTTCGCGCTCAGATCCCAGCCGGGGGCGATCTCGCCATTCAGCTCCACTTCGGCTCCGGTGGAACGGGCCTTGTCGATGGGCCGCGTGCTGCCATTGATATTCAGCGACATCGCTTTCTCATCGATCCGGTAGAGCGCCAGGGTGGCGAACAGTTTCGGTGAGAGCTGCCATTTGCTGCCCACTTCCCAGCTGGTGCCCTGTTCCGGCTTGCCGACGTTGCCCTCATCATCCACATCGGTTGATGGCGTAAACGACTTGCTGACACTGGTATAGAACGACAGGTCAGGGGTAAATTTGTAGATCAGTCCGGCCTGCGGCAGAAACTTGTTGCCCTCATCGTTCAGGGTCTCCACCTGCGGATTAAAACCGCGCGAGGCGCGCTGCTCATAGTGCTGGTAACGGCCGCCCAGCACCAGGATCCAGTCAGATGAGAGCGAAATGCTGTCTTTGGCATAGAGCGAACGGCTATGAATACGGTTCAAATTATTGGCGGCGGTGCTGTTTTCCGTGCTGGCGTCCGTAATGGGGGAGAGCTGATCATACGCCGGAGAGAAGTAATTAAACTGGCGATTTACCCTGCCCTGATACTGATGGGCACGATAAGTCTGGTTCATCTCATAATCGGTGCCCACCACCAGCGCGTGTGACATCCCCAGCAGCTCCGGGTTACCCAGCAGATCCCAGCTCACATATTTCGTTTTGTGGTTAAACCCGCGATTGGCATCGGCGCGGCGCGTCACCGCGCCGCTGCTGGCATTCACCGCCGTCACCCGCACCTCATTGTTGTCATAACGACGCTGGTTCCAGCCCAGCGTCAGGCGGGTGCGCCACTCGTCATTAAACTGCCACTCATAATTGGCATTCAGGGTCCTGTTGTGGCCCCAGGCGTGATTGGCTTTGTCATCCAGGCGCGATGTGTAACCGAGATCGATGGGTTTGCCGTCGATAAAAGCCGTGCCGCGGTCGTAAGGAATATCGTAGCGGTAGTCGGCGTAGCTGATCAGGAAGCTCGCCTGCTCGCCATACCACTGCAGAGAAGGAGCGACCAGGGTGTGATCGTCGCTGCCGAAATTACGCCAGTAATCCTGATTCTGTTTTTCGGCGATCAGCCGGAAAGCGAAACCGTTGCCCAGCGGCCCGGTGACATCCAGGGAGCCTGCGCCGCCGCCCTCGCTGGCGTAACGTCCGGCAACGCTGGCGTGCCAGCTGTACTGCGGCTTTTTGCTGACCACATTAATGACACCACCCGGATTCTGAATGCCATACAGCAGAGAGGAGGAGCCTTTCAGCACCTCAACCCGTTCGGTGGTGGCATCGAAATTCAGCCCCTGACTGCTGCGGATACCATCGCGGTAGATCGAACCATCCGCATTGCTGCCGAATCCGCGCCGCACAAAGCCATCTTCTGTTCCGGCCAGAGTATTGGCCTCGGCGACGCCGCTGACAAAGCGCATCGCATCCGCCAGCGAGCTGGCCTGATAATCCTCCAGCTGCTGCTGCGTCACCACGCTGACCGACTGCGCCTCATCGAGCCGCGCCGTCGGCATTTTACTGGCGACGCTGCTCTCGCTGGCGCTGTAACGGCCATCTTCACCGGCATTCGCGGTCACTGTCATATCGGCTGAACTGTCGGTAGCGGCATGGACCTGCGGCAGAGTAAGGCTGCTGAGGATCGCCAGAGCAAGGGCGGAGTAGCGAGCCGGACAACGGATATCTGAACTGTTTTTCATTTTTCTTTTCGTTTCTGAAGCGATTAATGCGCTGCAACACGGGCAATCTGCGATGCAGGGCGATCCTGGAGGTTGCTGCAACGGGCAGCCACGTAATCAGAGAGAGGCCGCGTCCGGGAAATCCTGGCCGGACGACAATTCTTCTCATCTGTAATTGAGAATCATTCAATCATTAGCTAATGTAGTAGTAAATAAAATTTGCGAGAAATTTGCTACATTTCAGCGTGTCCGGCTAGTGCGTAAATTCTGCTGGGGACAGCGTTTAACTTGCTGAAAGTAAGTCTTTTTAGTGAGGTAATTACACTGGGTGGCACACTAAATCCCTGTAATCCGCAGGTGAAAGCGAAAAGGCAACGACGCATTTACTACATTTTTGACCTTAAAACCGGCAGCGGGCAGAGCATGAAACAGAACAGAGCGGTAAAAAGCAGGGTGGATGTACTGGCTGAGCGTCTGCGTGCGCGCGAGAAACAGCTCTCGCCGCGCCTGCTGGCAGTGGCCCGCTATCTCGATCAGCAGCGTGAGACGGTGCTGGAAAGCACCGCCATGGAGATCGCACAGGCGAACCACACCTCTGATGCCACGGTGATCCGCGCCATACAGGCGCTGGGTTTTAGCGGGCTGCGGGATCTCAAACAGACGCTGAAAGCCTGGTTTGGTCCGTCGCTGACCTCCGAAGATAAGATGATCACCACCGTCAGCGAGGTGACCAGTGACGTGAACAGTGCCATTGACTTTGTGCTGCAGGGCCACCGGCACGCCTGCGAGATCCTGTCGCAGCCGCAGAACCGGGGCGCGGTCGCCGATGCGGTCGCCCTGCTGAGCGAAGCGCGCCAGGTCGCGATCTTCGGCATTAACGCGTCGGGCATTCTGGCCGACTACAGCGTGCGGCTGCTTAACCGGATTGGTCTGCCCGCCTTTTCCCTGAACCGTGCCGGCATTGCTCTGGCAGAGCAGATGCTGGCGTTACAGCGTGGCGACGTGCTGGTGATGATGGCGCAGCAGTCGGCACACCGGGAAGGAACGACCGTGGTACGCGAAGCAAAGCGGCTGGATATCCCGATTGTTCTGCTGACCAACGCCACCGACTCCTTTTTTGCCCGCGAGGCGAACGTGGTTATCACCGTGCCGCGCGGCGGCGAGAAGGGACGCATTCCGCTGCACGGCACGATTATGGTCTGTCTGGAGATGCTTATCCTGTCGGTGGCCTCAACGCTGCCTCAGCGCACGGTTAAGACGATGAAACGCTTGCAGGATCTCTATCGCGGCCTGAAACCCGCCGGCAAAAAGTAATGGCGCAACCCCGGCCTGTGCAGCACGCGGGGGCGGATTAACGCAAATTTTTCCGCTTTGCGAGCGCGATCGCGCCTTTTGAGCCGTCAATTTTTCAGGACGACTACGCTTACAGCGTGCTGATCCCCGTGGACAGCGCAGACCTTTTCCTTTCCTTTTGATTTGTGCGGAGCTGCTGATGAAACCCCTTCACGCGCAATACCTTTTCTGCTGTGCCACGCTGAGCCTGCTGTCGCCGCTGCCTGCGGCGGCCTGGGACAACCTGACCGTCTTTGGCGATAGCCTCAGTGATGGCGGAAACGTCGGGCGTTATACCTATGACGGCGCAACCCATCCACTGTATGACGATATTGTGGCGCAGTCGCTGGGCGATAGCCTGCGGCCCTCGTCGCAGGGCGGACGCAACTATGCGGAAGGTGGCGCCGTGGCGGTGCCCGCGATCGATCCCCGGTTTAACACCCAGGATCAGCTCGCGAGCTACCTCGCCGCGCGTGGCGGGCGGGCCGACCCGGACGGGCTCTACATTCACTGGATTGGCGGCAACGACTTAGCGGCGGCGGCGTTATCCCCCCTGACCGCCCGGCAGATTGTGGACAACAGCGCCAGCGCCGCGGCCCTGCAGGTCAGCCAGTTGCTGAATGCCGGAGCCGGAACGGTCATTGTTCCAACGGTGCCGAACGTTGGCGCGACACCCGCACTGCTGCAGGCGATTCTGCAGGTGCTGGGGCCAGCCGCACAGCCCGCCACGGCGGCGCTGTTTCAGTCGCTGAGCACAGCCACCACGGCGGATCGTGCCGCCAGGCAACAGGCGATTGAGACGGCGCTGAGCGAGGCAGCAGGTCAGGTTTCCTCAATCCCGCTGATTCGAGATACGATTGCGCAGCAGCTGATCGCCGCCTGGCAACTGCTCAGCCAGCAGGCCGCACTCCTCACCGATCGCTATAATCAGGCGGAAGAGCAGGGACTGGTGGCCGCAGGCGGCAACATCGCCCGCGTGGATATTAACGGGCTGTTTAATGAGGTGATCGATAACCCCGGGCTGTATGGCCTCAGCAACACCGCCGGTATGGCCTGCCCGCCGGGGGTCTCTGCGAAGGACTGCACCAGCGCAACGCCGGGATTTTCTCAGGCGCAGCAGTATCTGTTTGCGGACCGCCTGCACCCCAGCCCGGCGGTTCATGCGCTGATCGCTGACTATGTCCTGTCGGTGCTGAATGCGCCGCTGCAGGTGGCGGCACTGAGTCAGGCACCCGCGATGCTGGTGGGCGATGCGCACAACACGCTGGATGGCCATCTGCAGCAGCAGCGTCAGCAGTCCGCCGACGCGGGAGAGTTCACCCTGTTTGGCGGCTATGCCGGACAGCGGCGTGATTTTCGCGGCAACAGCCTGCAGGATGGCGATGCCACCAGCGCCACCGGCACGGTGGGCGTGGGCTATCAGCTCAGCGATAACTGGCAGGCGGGTGCGATGCTTTCGACCACCAACGGGCGTCAGCAACCTTCGTCGCGCTTTGATTACCGCCTGCGCGGCAACATGGTGGCGCTCTGGAGTCAGTTCAGTGACCCCGATGGCGGATGGATTAACGCGGATGTCCACTATGCCGATCTCGATTTTGACCACATCGCGCGTCAGATCCGGCTGGGACCGGCAACCCGCACCGAAAAGGGCAGCAGCAACGGCAGCCTGATGGGCATGCGGCTCCAGACCGGCTGGGATCTGCCGCTGGGCCGTTACGTTTCCACCGGCCCGATGGCCAGCTATGCGCTCGACTACACCCAGGTCGATGGCTATAAAGAGACGGGGAACAGCAGCACCGCGATGCGCTTTGGCGACCAGACCCTGCATTCACAGATCGGCTCGCTGGGCTGGCGCATCGATACCAAAGCGTTACCGATCAATCCCTGGGCGCAGGTGAGTTATAACCATCAGTTCGGTGACAGCGATTCGGCCGTCACCGCCGGACTGAAATCGACCCGTACCGCCTTTACCCGCAGCAGCGCCTCCCGTGATGATAACTGGGTTGATATGGCCGTCGGTGCGAGCGTGCCGCTCGGCACGTCGGTCAATGCGTTCGCGGGCGTCTCGGCGTTGGCGGGCAACAGCGATACGCATCAGGTGAGCTGGAATGTCGGGCTGAACGCCCGTTTCTGATCGGGCTGGGCGTGGCCGTCGCGGCAGGGAGAAACCGCGACGGCGCCTGTGTCAGGCCGCTGCAGAAGCCAGCAGAACAATGTGATAACGTAGCGGTTACGTTTCCGGGCCGGAGAGCAGCATGATTGTCAGACAGGCGTCACCCGAAGAGGCATACCGTTTATGGAATATCCGCAATCTGGCCATCCGTCATGGCTGTGAGCAGGTCTATCCCGCAGATGTGATCGCCGCCTGGACGCCGGACAGGATGCCGGCCAGCTTTCCTGCCATGATCCGCGAGAACCCGTTTTTTGTAATCGACGGCCCGGATGGGGACCCGGTCTCCACCGGCGCGCTCGATCTTGCCGCCGCCAGCGTAGAGGCGATTTTCACCCGGCCGGACTGCACCGGGCAGGGGATGGCGGGGCTGATCCTCAACGCTATCAAAGCGGAGGCGCGGCAGCGTGGCTATCAGCAGCTGACGCTGGCGTCGACGCCGAACGCGGTCAGTTTTTATCAGTGGCACGGCTTCCGGGCGCTGGGTGAAAGTCTCTATCCTTCTAAGCTGGCGGGCAGCGATTTACGCTGTATGGAAATGGCGATTACGCTGTGAATGTCTGCGATCATCCGGCGGGCCTGGCCGGGCAAAAGTTTCCCGTGCAAAGACTTCGCAAGCCCCCGCCGGTAAGGTATAGTCCGCGTTTTTTTGGAGGAATCATGCTGACTGGCTCATCAACTCGTCTCAACAAATACATCAGCGAGAGCGGCATCTGCTCCCGTCGCGACGCCGATCGTTTCATCGAGCAGGGCAACGTTTTCATTAACGGCAAACGCGCTACTGTGGGCGCGCAGGTGTTTGCAGGCGACGTGGTGAAGGTTAACGGTCAGCTTATCGAACCGCGCGACGAAGACGATCTGGTGCTGATTGCCCTGAATAAGCCGGTGGGGATCATCACGACGATGGAAGAGGGTGAACGCGATAATATCAGCGATTTCGTCAACCACAGCAAACGCGTCTTCCCGATTGGCCGGCTCGATAAAGATTCGCAGGGCCTGATTTTCCTCACCAACCACGGCGATCTGGTTAATAAGATCCTGCGGGCGGGGAACAACCACGAAAAAGAGTATGTGGTCACGGTCGACAAACCGATCACCGATGAGTTTATCGCCGGGATGGGCGCGGGCGTGCCGATGCTGGGGACGGTCACCAAAAAGTGTAAGGTAAAAAAGGAAGCGCCGTTTGTCTTCCGCATCACCCTGGTGCAGGGGCTGAACCGGCAGATTCGCCGCATGTGTAAGCATTTTGGCTATGAAGTGACGAAGCTGGAACGCACCCGCATCATGAACGTCAATCTCAAGGGATTGCCGCTGGGGGAGTGGCGCGATCTGACCGACGATGAACTGATTGAGCTGTTTAAACTGCTGGAAAACTCCTCGTCAGAAGATAAACCCGCGAAGAAAGCGAAAGCCCCGGCCAGGAAGCCACAGAAAAGTGCTGCGAAACCGGACACCAACGGCGCTTCCCGCAAGCGTTTTGCTCAGCCCGGACGAAAGAAAAAAGGACGTTAATCCTGACCGGACGCAGAGGCGAAATGGGTGCTCTGCGTCACTGCCACCGCATCGCACTCTTTCTGACTGCTGCGTCCTGACCTGCAAAACCCGTTGCCGTCCACCTTCCATCTGTTCTGTTTTTTACAGGCACCTTACCCGACGGCAGGTTCGCAGGGAGCGGCAGTGCTTCTGATCAGGCTGAAAAGCGCAGAATAGTTTGAATTCATCGGTGAGCGCGGCGCCCGGCTCTGACCAGGCTGGCAGGACATGCCATTGCGAATGCGCCAGCCTGCCCGTTCATTTCCCCATCATGCCATGCCCCAGACATCCTCTGGCAGAGGATGCCTCCCCACATTCAGAACAACGACACTTTTCACCCCGATCAGGGCGTGGCAGGATAAGCGCAATCTATCAAGGAGTGTGCCTGATGTTACTGAAAGGTATGAACGATCCGCTGCTGAAAGCGTATCAGCATCCCAAATCACGGTTGATGATCAGCCGTTTCAGGGGGCTGGCGGGGGATCGACGACTCAGTGACTGGCAGGCGTTCACCATTCTGGTCACCGGCTTCACCAATTACTGGTATGTTCAGACCGGACACTACCGCATCAACGTCACGCTGACCAAAACCCGCCAGTTCGACTTTCTGCAGGACTTTCTGCATTTCACGGTCACGCTGGATGGGTTGCTCGGCGATGAGCACTTCCGCAGCCCGGACTTTGTCCTGCCGCATTACGACGTGCCCTATGAATTCTGCCGCTGGCGCAACAAGCGTGGCTATGACGCGCTGACCACCTATGTCAGTAAACAGGGGGTGAAGTCGCATAAAGGGATATTCGTCGCGGCGGAGGGCGCCTCCCCGGAGGAGAAGGTAATGAAATGGGAGGGCGTGGTGAACGTCTATGACAAAGCCTTTTTCAGTATGACCAACTTTAACACCACGCAGGCATTCCTGATCAAAGACATCACGAAGGCGATTCAGGAGGGATTACTGAAGAACCTGAGTTTCTACCGCGATCTCTATGATTATATTTTCCCGACGCCCGCTGAGGCCCGGCTACAGGCGCGTGACGACAGGCGCTCCCTGGCAAAACGGTAGCGCCTGCTGTATGTCAGGTGCGGCTCAGCGTCGCAGCCGCGTCATAGATCCCGCGCCTACCATTTCATCTCGCCGGTATTCACTTTCGCGCTGAGTTCCAGCGATCCCGGTTCGGCCAGGTCTGGCCAGGCCTGCGTCATCTCAGCAATCACCGCATCAGACTTTTTGTGCCGGGACAGCGCCTTCTCAAAACTCTGCAGGTAGCTGAGCGTGAAATCGACCGCCTGCGAGCCGGCAGGGCGCGCACCCAGATAGTGACCCGGAATCACATTCCTGGCCTTCAGCCCCTGCATCTCGGTCAGGACATGCCGCCACGCTGCGCGACTCTCCGCGCTCTGCGTGTCCGCCGTCCAGACGTGAATGCCGGAGGAGAGCGCCGTGCCGCCCAGAATCGTGCTCACCGAAGGGATCCAGATATAGGCGGCGTACTGGTCAGGATGACGCAGTTCCAGCACTTCACCATCGATGCTGAAGCGGGTCTGATGCGTCACATCGGGCAGGAAGAGTTTATCCGGCGCGCCCTCTTTCATCTGCGGGCCCCAGTATTTCAGCTTGGCGTCGTGGGTCTGCCGGATGTGCTTCACGATGGCGGGTGCGGCCACCACCTTCACATCCGGCCAGGCTTTCATGATTGGCTGCAGGCCAAAGTAGAAGTCAGGATCGCCAGAGGTAATCACAATCTCCTTAAGCTTTTTATTGCTCTTCTTGACCATCTCCACCAGCTTCTCGCCATCCTGGATGCTGAACTGGGCATCGAACAGAATCGCTTCGGTGGGCCCGGAAACCAGCGTGGAGGAGACGGGGAAGATCGCGTTCGTCTGGGGGTTATAGGTTTCCAGCTGCAGCGTGGCTGCACCGGCGGCAGAGGAAGCCAGCATCAGCATGGCAGGGTAGATCAGCGTTTTCATCGTAACTCCTCAGAGGGTAGCCCGGGTAACGGGCGCTTTAGCATGTCGGTGGCGCTATTTTACGTATCTGGCGATCTGTTAGAATTCCCGCAATCAGAGATGCTGAGTTTCATCATTCGGGCAGGTGAGAGTGGACAGAGTGACGGCGGCCGCCGTATTTAACCGCATATGTGAACTGGGCAGCCTGAGTGCAGCCTCGCGTGCGCTCGGGATTTCCCGGCCGATGGTGAGCCGCTATCTGGAAGAGATGGAAAAGTGGGCCGGCACCCGCCTGCTGCACCGTTCGTCGCGCCGGCTGACCCTGACGCCCGCCGGGGAAACGATCCTGCAAAAGACCCGGCAACTGGCTGTGATCTCTGAGGCGATCGAGCAGGAAACGACCCAGGCGATCCCGGCGGGCACGCTGCGCATCGCCTGCGCCCACTTTACCGCGCTGCATCTTGTCGGCCCGGCGATCCCCGATTTCCTCGCCCGCTATCCGGCGCTGCGTATTGAGCTGGACATCAACAATCAGCCGGTCAGCCTGATCGGTGAGCGAATCGACCTCGCTATCCGCATCACCGATGCACCCGAGCCGGGGGCGATTGCCCGCAAACTCGGCGAGTGCTGCTCCGTACTCTGCGCTTCACCGGACTATCTGCAAAAGCACGGCACGCCGCAGACGCCTGGCGATCTCGCCGAACATAACTGTCTTTACTACAGTCGCTTTGCCGGACAGCGCTGGCACTTTACGACAGCAGCCGGGGAAAATAGGGCGGTCGCCGTCAGGGGAAATTTCAGCGCGGGCATCTCGTCGCTGTTGTGTGAGGCGGCGATTGCGCATTGCGGCATTGCAATGGTGCCGGAGCAGGAGGCGCATCAGGCGCTGGCGGCCGGAAAACTGGTCAGGCTGTTGCCGGACTATGAGCCGCAGCGCATCGGCATCTGGGGGCTCTATCTGTCGCGCGAGCATCAGTCTGCCGCGCTGCGGCTGATGCTGGATGAACTGCAAACCCGACTCCGCGACTGAACAGCGTCGCAGAACTTCATGAAAAAAGGACGCTTTTTATGACAACCGAACAGGAACAGGACTGGAACCCGATGGTGCCGGAACTCACCGTCACAGACTTTGCCACGTCGTTCCGTTTCTATACGGAAATTCTGGGTTTTGAGGCGAGGATCGTCCGTCAGCAGCCCGATTTTGCTTACCTCTGTTACGGGCGGGCGCAGCTGATGATTGAGGCGTGGCACCCGCAGGGCTGGAATACCGCCGCACTGAGCTGGCCGCTGGGCCGGGGCGTCAATTTCCAGATCGAAGTGGATGATATCGAAGCGGTGCTGCGGCGTCTGGCGCAGCACGAGGTCGCGCTCTACCGTGCATTACGTGATAACCACTACGAAATCGGCGGGACCACCGCCTGTCAGCGGGAGTTTCTGGTTCAGGACCCGGATGGTTATCTGTTGCGTTTCAGTCAGTTTCTGGAATAACCGGTAATCCTGTCCGGAACGATTCAAGATAGTCCACGATAAAAAACAGAAAGCCCTGCTTGCTGAATAACGCTGCCGCATTCAAAACCCTGACCGTAAAGAGGCCGGTGTTCTGATGTGAAAAAGATCATTTTAAACTGCTGATATTCTGCGTTCGCGCCGTGCTGAATCAGCAGACAGGACCTGTTTACCTTAAAACCTGATGTTATCCGTAGCCATCCGAATGCTTTATTTAGCTTCGATAATCTGATTTTTGCAGAAAGTTAAGGGTCTGGTGGGCTAATTGAATTAGCTGTTACGTTAACGGGTGATGCGGCAATGAAAGTTGCGGGATGAGCAGATTTTAAAAACCTATAGCCTGAAGTTTACGAATAATAATTAATTACGTGCTTAACTTTTTATTGCGTGGGCCGATAAAGGGAAACACCACCTTTGGAGGACACGCTATGAAATTACGCTTCTCACTTTGCCTCTCTGCACTACTGGTCACGCTGGTCGGGCCCGTCAGCGCAGGCTCGCAGACAGGCACCCTCATCTTTAGCGGCGCTATCACAAATGGCTCCTGCGATATGAACCTCACTCAGAATCCGGTGGAATTAAACTGCTACGATCCGGCGAGTGGTAAAGCCATCGTTAAAACTGCTGACCTGATGAAGCCAGAAACGGTGACCGGCTTACCGATTGAAATAAAGATGCGCTGGATTAATCCTGAGAAAAATAAGGGAATTATTGAAGTCACCTATCTTTAAATCGACTTCCTGAGTTTTACCTCTTTACCAGATGCATTACGGACCATGCTTAAGCGAACGGCAGGAGAATACCTTTTACTGCGGGATGGCCACAGGCATTTTGTGCCTGACAGAAAAATGCCCGCCTTATCAGGGGCGGGCACGGTTTTAATCGTCATCGGCAATCCGACGGCATCAGGAGGGATCAGACGATCGCTGAGCAAAATATCTGGTCGCCGGACGCTTCTCTTTTTTACGCCGCAGCACCAGGCTGGTGGCGATAATCAGCAGAGTCAGTCCGCCGGTAGCCAGCAATTCGGCCTGATGACGGGCATCAAACAGCATGATCACCAGTACCGCAGAGATGAACAGGATAGTGAACCACGTCAGACCGGGGAATAACCACATCCGGTAACCCAGCACTTCACCCGCTTTCTCGCGTTTCTTACGCAGCACCAGATGCGAAACGGCGATCACCAGATAGACCAGCAGGGCAATCGCTCCCGATGTCGCCAGCAGGAACTCAAACACGACGCTGGGCGCCACGTAGTTGGCGATCACGGCCAGAAACGCGGCGGCCGTTGAGAGCAGCACTGCAACCCAGGGTGTGCCGCTGCGGTTGGTGCGGGAGGCGGCGGCGGGCGCATCTTTACGGCGCGACAGAGAGTAGAGCATGCGTGATGAGGTGTAGAGCGCCGAGTTAAGGCAGCTGCACACCGCCATCAGCACCACCAGATCGACAATCAGTCGGGCGTGCGGAATATTCATCGCCTGCAACACCGTCTGCCATGAACCCTGTTCAACCAGCCCCGGCGTGTTCCATGGCACCAGCGCGACGACAAAGAAAATCGACAGCAGATAGAACAGGGCAATACGCCAGATAACTGAGTTGGTGGCCTGGGTAATCTGTTTGCCCGGATTTTTCGACTCAGCGGCAGCGATGGTCACGATCTCCGTGCCCATAAAGGAGAACATGGTGGTGAGAATCGCCGCCACGACCGCGCCCATCCCATTCGGCATAAAGCCATGCGTGTCATAGAGGTGCGACAGGCCACTGGTGTTGCTGTCGGGCAGCAGGCCGAAAACGGCCGCACCCGCCACCGCCAGGAACAGAATAATGGCGACCACCTTGATCAGGGCAAACCAGAACTCAAATTCACCATAATTTTTCACGCTCAGCAGATTCGTGATGGTCAGCAGCAGCGTAATCGCGAAGGTGTACTGCCAGATAGCCACTTCAGGGAACCAGGCGTGCAGGATCGTTCCGGCCGCATTGGCTTCCAGCGGGATCACCAGCACCCAGAACCACCAGTAGAGCCAGCCGATGGTGAAGCCGGCCCAGCGGCCCAGCGCCTTGTCCGCATAGGTTGAGAAGGAGCCCGAATCGGGGGAGGCGACGGCCATCTCGGCCAGCATCCGCATAATCAGCACCACCAGCGCACCGGCAGCGGCATAGGAGATCAGAACCGCGGGACCGGCTTCCGAAATAGCGTGACCGGAACCGACAAACAGCCCGGCACCAATCACGCCAGCGATCGAGAGCATACGAACGTGGCGGGGTTTCAGGTTTTGAGCCAGCGAATCTTCATTCGCACTCTGAGTCATCGTCATGTAAACGTCTCCTGGCGACGTCCGGCCCAGGGGCCGGACGAACGGGGATGAACTTGCGTTAACGCACAGTGGAATCAGGCCGGGACGACGGGATGTCCGGCTGAGGCAACACAGTGATTGATCACTGAAGAGAGAATGGTCAGCGCCTGGCTGAACTGGGCATCCGGGATGGTCAGCGGATAGAGGAAACGGATGACGTTACCTTTAGCGCCGCAGGTCAGCAGCAGCAGGCCCTGTTCCATCGCCATTTTCTGAACCGCCTGGGCGGTGCTGGCCTGATAGAACTCCATCGCCACCATCGATCCCAGTGCACGCACTTCGGCAATGTCCGGGTGTCTGCGCTGCTGCGCCTGCAACTCCGCTTCCAGCCGGGCGCCAAGATCCACAGCACGCTGACAGAGCTGCTCCTCTTCGATCACATCCAGCACCGCATGGGCGGAGGCAATGGCCAGCGGGTTACCGGCGTAGGTGCCACCCAGACCACCCGGCGCAGGGGCGTCCATCACCTCTGCACGTCCGGCGATGGCGGAGAGCGGCATCCCGCCGGCCAGGCTTTTCGCCATAGTGATGATATCGGCCTTCACCGGATAGTGTTCCATCGCGAACAGCTTACCGGTACGGGCAAAGCCGCTCTGCACTTCATCCGCAATCAGCAGGATGCCGTGCCGGTCAGCCAGCTCACGCAGCTGCACCATGAACTCCACCGGTGCAGCATGGAAACCGCCTTCGCCCTGAACCGGCTCCAGCACAATCGCCGCCACATCATGCGGGGCGATATCCTGGGTGAAAATTTCATCGAGGCTGGTCAGTGCCGCTTCGATGCTGATCCCCTGAACCGCACTCGGATAACGCGCATGGAAGACAGAAGGCGGCATCGGACCGAAGTCGCGTTTATAAGGGGCCACTTTGCCGGTCATCGCCATGGTCATAAAGGTACGACCGTGAAACGCATTTCCGAAGGTGATGATGCCGTGACGGCGGGTATAGGCCCGCGCTACTTTAACGGCGTTCTCAACTGCTTCCGCACCGGTAGTGAAGAAAGCTGTTTTCGCCGCACCGGCGATGGGCACACGCTGGTTAATCCGCTCGGCCAGTGCGATGTAGCTTTCATAAGGCGTAATCTGGAAGGCGGTATGGGTAAACTTTGTTAACTGATCCGCAATAGCCTGTTCAATGCGTGGATGGCGATGGCCGGTGTTCAGCACGGCAATGCCTCCCGCGAAGTCGATCCAGCTGTTCCCTGCCTGATCCCATAAGGTGGCGTTTTCTGCCCGGGCAACGTACCAGTCGCACAGCGTACCGATGCCTTTAGGGAGAGCCTGTGCTTTGCGCTGCTGCATCAGGTTATTTTTTTCGCTCATTTCATCCACCTCGTTGAGTTGCGTATTTACAATTCCCGACAAACACGTTTATTTATGCCTGAGGCGAGGTGAGTTGCCAGAGCCAATTGTCAGAGGAAAGGTGGAGCCAATTGCGACTCTTGTACGCAGATCATCTATTAGCACGGTTACAGTTTTTAAGAACAGGCTCACTGCATCAGCGGCTGCTGAACTGTATGCAGGCCGCGATCGCGGAAGAGGTCTTTCCGCGCGGGAGCCGTTTGCCGGCAACGCGCGATCTGGCACGCGAACTGGGCGTGTCGCGAAACACGGTGATGCACGTCTATGAAAGTCTGATGGCGCAGGGGTATGTCACCGCGCGCACCGGCAGTGGCACCTGGATCGCCGAGACGCTGCCGGAAACCTCTTTGCAGAGTGAGGCGGTGGCCGACCTGCAGGCGGTCAGAGCACAGCGTCCGGCCACGCTGTCGAAACGCGGCGCCTCGCTGCTCGGTCATGCCAACGCCTCCCCCTGGCAGTGGGGGGCGTTTGTGCCCGGTGCGCCGGACGTGACCGAATTTCCTCATAAACTCTTTAGTCAGATTCAGGCGCGGTTAAATCGTGAGCCTGACGTGCATCGGCTGGTCTACAGCAGCGGCGGAGGCTGTCCCGATCTGCGGCATGCGCTGGTCGATTACCTGCGGGTCGCCCGTTCGGTGCGGGCCGATGCGGACCAGATCCTGATCACCGAAGGCGTTCACCAGGCCGTTGATCTGGTTACGCGGGTGCTCTGTGACCCTGGCGATCGGGTCTGGATGGAGGAGCCGGGCTACTGGGGCACCCGTAACCTGCTGCGTATGAATGGCCTGAAGATTCGGGCTATGCCGGTCGATGAGCAGGGGCTGGTGCCGGACAGCGGCCCGGCACCGAAAATGGTCTTCGTCACGCCCTCGCACCAGTATCCGCTGGGCGTGCATCTGAGCCTGGCCCGCCGCCAGGCGTTGATCGCCCTGGCGCGTCGTCATCAGAGCTGGATTGTTGAGGATGATTATGACAGTGAATTTCGTTTTTCCGGGCAACCGCACCCCTCGCTGCAGGGGCTGGAAGCGGATGCGCCGGTGATTTACATGGGCACCTTCAGTAAAACGCTCTATCCCGCGCTGCGGATTGGCTATCTGGTGGTGCCTAAATCGCTGGCCCAGCCGCTGCGACTCGCCGCCGCAGAACTCTATCGCGGTGGACATCTGCTGATCCAGCGGGCGCTGGCGGAGTTTATCCGTCTGGGCCATTACATGGAGCATATCCGAAGGATGCGGCTGCTCTATCGCCAGCGGCGACAGTTCCTCTGCAGGCTGATTGAGCGCTACCTGGGACCCGCGTTTCTGCCCACCTTTAATCATGAGGCAGGGCTGCATCTGGTGATGCCGCTGCCGCCGGGCAGTGACGATGTGGCTATCGCCGCCGAGGCGCTGAAACGCGGGGTCAAAGTGCGGCCACTTTCGCAATATTATATGCATCCTCAGGAGACGCGCGGGCTGCTGCTGGGGTACGCCTGCGTCAATGAGCGCCAGTGTCAGGATGCCTTCGGCACGCTGAAAGCCTGCCTGGCGTCGGCCGGGATCTCATTCACGCCGCAGGGGTAACGGCGTTTCAGCCGGGGCGGTTTCGGGGCCATCCTTGAGCTAACGCATTGACATTTAATCAGAGTCACCGAGAATAGCCCTCTTTGCGTGCCGACCAGAGAATACTGGAGTCTATGATCGCCCCTAATCCCTTTTCTGCAGCGGCCAGAACCGCCGTGAAGCGAAGCGCCGTGCTGGCTGCGGCGCTGTTGCTGGCGAGTTGCGCATCTGAGCCGCCGCGCTCGCTGGTCACCCCGTTTCCCCCCGTCAGCAAACAGCCCCTGCCTGCGCCGGGTCAGTCCGTTCAGCCACATGCTCAGGAACCGATGCGGGGGGTCTGGCTGGCGACGGTGTCGCGGCTTGACTGGCCACCCGTCGCCTCGGTCAACGGCACCTCTCCGGCTCAGCGTATCCGCCTGCAGCAGCAGTCGCTGATTGAGAAGCTGGATAAGCTGAAAAGCCTGGGAATTAACACCGTATTCTTCCAGGTAAAGCCGGATGCCACCGCGCTCTGGCCCTCAAAAATTCTGCCCTGGTCCGATATGCTGACCGGACAGATTGGTCAGGACCCGGGATATGATCCGTTGCAGTTTATGCTGGACGAGGCGCACAAACGCGGCATCAAAGTTCACGCCTGGTTCAACCCTTACCGGGTCTCGGTTAACACCAAACCCTCAACCGTCAGCGAACTCAACCGCACGCTGTCGCTGCATCCAGCCAGCGTTTTTGTCCTGCACCGGGACTGGATCCGTACCGCAGGCGACCGCTACGTGCTCGACCCCGGCATTCCCGAGGTACGCGACTGGATCACCAGCATCGTGGCGGAGGTGGTCGCCCGTTATCCCGTCGACGGTGTGCAGTTCGATGACTACTTCTATGCGGAATCTGCCGGTTCGCTGCTCAACGATAACACGACGTTTGCCCGCTACGGTCAGGGGTTTGCCAGCAAAGCGGACTGGCGGCGCAACAACACTCAGCAGCTGATCGAGCAGGTTTCACGCACCGTCCGGCAGCTGAAGCCGGGCGTGGAATTTGGCGTCAGCCCGGCGGGCGTCTGGCGCAATCTGTCACACGACCCTGCCGGATCCGACACGCGCGGGGCGGCGGCCTACGATGAAGCCTTTGCAGATACCCGCCGCTGGGTGCAGCAGGGCCTGCTGGATTACATCGCGCCTCAGCTTTACTGGCCTTTTTCCCGTCAGGCCGCCCGTTACGACGTGCTGGCGAACTGGTGGGCAGAGGTGGTGAAACCGACCCACACCCGACTCTATATCGGCCTGGCCCTCTATAAAGTGGGGGAGCCTTCGAAGATGGAGCCCGACTGGACGCGTCAGGGCGGGGTGCCGGAACTGAAAAAGCAGCTCGATCTCAACGAATCGAATCCCAATATCAGCGGCACGATCCTGTTCAGAGAGAACTATCTGAATCAGCCACAGACGCAGCAGGCAGTGGACTATCTGAAAAGTCGCTGGGGTAACTGAATATGGCACACCCGCATGACCAGTGCGGTTAAGTTTTTCACGGTGACTTACTGCTATTCTTGCGCTTTAAATGGGAGGAACAATGAGCGATCTGATTGATATTTTTACAAGTCATAAAAGTGAACGCAGTTTTACCGATCAGCCGGTCGACGAGGCTGTGCTGGATCGGATTATCAGCACCGCTTACCGCGCGCCAACATCCGTAAACTCGCAGCAGGTTTCGGTCGTCATCACCCGTGATGCCGGACGCCGTGCCGAGATCGCCGCCATTGCGGGTGGCCAGCCGTGGATCGCCAAAGCCCCGATCTTCATTACCTTCGTGCTGGATATGCACAAATCGGCGGTCGCGATCGAGGCGGTTGACCAGCAGCAGATCGCTCATCAGAGCATCGAGAGCATCGTATCGGGCGCAACAGACATCGGTATCGCGCTGGGATCGGTCATGGCGGCCGCGCGGGCAGAGGGTCTGGGCATCGTACCGATTGGCGGGATCCGCCGCGACCCGCAGGCGATGATTTCACTGCTGGAGCTGCCGCCGCTGACCTTCCCGGTCGCAGGTGTGGTGATCGGACATGTGGATGAGCCGGCGCATCAGAAACCGCGCTTACCGCTGGCGACCTTCCGCCATGATGAGACCTACCGGACGCAGGGCCTGGAACAGCAGATCGCTGCCTATAACGAAGAGATGGTTCAGCACTGGAAAAACATCGGTCGCAGCGACGGTGAAAGCTGGAGCGACAGCGTCAGCGGCTACTACAAGCACATCTACTTCCCGGATGTTCTGCCTGCACTGCTGAAGCAGGGTTTCGGCACCGATAAGTAATCCCGACGCCAGGGATTCATCCCTGAAGGGCCATCCGGACAGCGTGCCGGATGGCCTTTTTCATTTTGTTACTATAACGAAATGTGACTTTCCTCGTTGTAACACATAATTTCCCTTTTAACCGAAGCGCAACAGTCTTTAACACTTACCTTCCAGGGAAACACTATGTCTCAGCGTTCACTCTTCGCGCTCTGTCTGATGAGCTTTTTTCTGGCCGACGTCCGCGACGGTCTGGGGCCATTTCTGGGCATTTTTCTGACGGAGCGACACTGGCGTCCTGACGAGATCGGTCTGGTGATGACCTGTGGCGGCATCGCCGGCCTTCTCGCCACGCTTCCGGCCGGGATCGCCGCCGACGCCACCCGCCATAAAAAGATGATCGTGCTGGTGGGCTGCCTGGTCATTACCGTGGCAACGCTGCTGCTGTGGTACAGCAATCAGACCTGGACGGCGATGATGTCGCAGATCGTCGCGGGCATTGCGGCGGCCTTTATCGGCCCGACCGTGGCAGGGATCACGCTGGGGCTGACCGGTCAGCGCGGCTTTAACCAGCAGATGGGCCGCAACGAAGCCTTCAATCATGGCGGTAACACCATTGCGGCCTTACTGGCCGGGTTCTCTGCCTGGTACTGGGGAATGGGGGCCGTGTTCATTCTGATGACGGCCATGGCGATCTTCGCCGCCTTCGCCACGCTGGCGATACGCGGGGATGAGATCGATAACGAGGTCGCGCGTGGCTATGAACAGCATGAGGAACGCCAGCCCGCGCTGAGCCTGGGCGTGCTGATGCGCAAACCGGCGCTGCTGGTCGCTGGATTGACGCTCCTGCTGTTCCATCTGGCCAATGCCGCGCTGCTGCCGATGCTGAGCATGCGCGTCGCCTCAGCGGGAGGGCAGGCGGCGGTCAGTCCTGGTCTCTATGCGGCGGCCACGGTGGTGATCTCGCAGCTGGTCATGATCCCGGTCGCGCTGTGGGTTTCTAAGCGGGTTGAATCGCACGGTTTTCGCCTGTTCATCCTGATTGCCCTGATGATTCTGCCGCTGCGCGCCGTTATCGCGGCGAGTTTTGCCGGGCCGATCTTTGTGATTCCCGTTCAGGTATTGGATGGCGTTGCGGCCGGGATCCTCGGCGTGGCGGTGCCGGGTTATATCGTCTCCCTGCTGCGCGGAACGGGGCACGTCAACGCCGGCCAGAGTGTCATTATGCTGATGCAGGGCGCAGGCGCGGCGTTGAGCCCCGCGATGACCGGGATGATCGCTGCGCGCTACTCCTACAGCACCGCTTTTGCAGTCCTCGGCGTCATCGCTCTGGCCGCGCTGATTCTGTGGTGGCGCACCGGCCATTCTCCCACTGCCCGGCTCGCCTGAGTCTGCAGAGAAAAGGCTGCCTTAAGGGCAGCCTTTTTTACGGGTGCCGCCGGAGAAGAAGTCATGAATTGATGGCATGCGCCTGGGTAAAGCAGCGGATCATCAAAAATCTTCCGGGCAATTAAAAAGACTTGGCAGACCAGCAACGGGCGACCCGGAATCCTGACGTCGACACGTTCACTGCTGGCAGGCAGGTGAGCACAGTGACCGCCCGCGCACTGGCTTATGCTGCCAGGTTTGCACCTGATTGTTAACACCTTGCCAGTTCATTCCACGAGTCACGGTAAAGTATGTTGCCATCAACATATTTCCAGGTGATAGCCTGATAGCGTAATTCCAGTGTCTCAAGGTGCGTGCTGCTCAGCCCATTGGGGGCGAGATAAGGCGAGACGGTGGTTATTTTTATATTCTCAAGCAGGATGTTAAAATACTCGGCCTCCGTGCCTGACTCAGTAATGCGGTACATTTTAATGACGCCTTTTTTAAACGTCCGGCCTTCACAGACACCGCGATAAAGAATGGGCGTTGTCCTGTCAAACTCCTTCACGATGGTGACGGGACTGTGAACGCGCGTTCCCGTTAATTTCCCCCATGACGGATCGACTGGTATCGTGACATGGTGTGAGAATGATTTTAATTCGATGGAGCCGAGCCGGAGCGGCATCTGGCAACTGCCTATGATGGGTGAGCCCTTTTCATCTTCGAGCCATAAGTGAGCGGGTGTGGACATCTTATTTCCTTATAAATTCAGGGTGGCGGCAAAATCGTCCTTACCATTTAACGATCCGCGGGAAATAGATTATTACCAGAATGATAAAAACGGGGATAGGCCAGTAAGGTCCGTCGGGAAAGATGCTGATAAAAATCATCGCAAAAGCAAAGCAAATAACCGGCGGGCCATATACCTCAGCCATCGATTTAACTATTCGCCTGAATACTCTTTTCAGTATGTTTTTCATCATCCACTTACCGAATCATCTTAGTGATGATATCTGTTATTTCCTCATCAGATGGCCATGCATTTCTGATTGCCCCGGACCGCTCAAACAGGGGGGCAATGAGAAAGTACATCATCTCCAGTTCAGCTGCATACAGAGCGTTATAATAGGCTGGCAGTGTATAATGTAACCGGTCAGCGCACTCTGCGGCGTTCTGAATGGTTCCATATATTCCGGCAACCGCGAAAACGTTCCCGGCCCTGCGGCCAGCCAGCACGCTCATGTTAAGACTTGCGTTTACGCCAGCCGCTATAGTTGCCGTCACTGCTAAAGCAAAGCCATGCTGCGTTAAATGGCTGGCGGCTATATGAATATTGAGTGCCATTAACGATCGTTTAATCCACGCCAGCTGGCTGGCGGTTCTGTGTCTGAATATCTCATCAAAATAGAGGCTGAGCAGAGTGCTCACGACATGACCATGATGAACTAACTTAAGAGCAGCCTTCATGAATCGGATATCTTCACTTCTCTGCTGCTGGCAGACCGTCTGATATTCTGTCGTGAAACATGATGTGTAAAAGAGGGCGCGCTGCAGGCCTGCTCCAACCGTTTCTATCTGATGCAAGACGGCATTGCTTACCCCATGAAAGGCATGGTCAAGTTTATTTGCCAGGATGTCATTTGCCTGTAAATAGCTTATTATTTGATTGTTGTGTTGCACAACCACGTCCTTTTGGTTATCTCATTTCTGCGTTATTCAACCTAAAGATAATTTGGTTTTATGTAAATACGCATGGCGTGTCTGAGATGCGCGTGATCAATTTACTCAGGCAGGTCTGAGTAAATTGTGTGATCTGACTCGTGAAAAGGCTGCACTGATATGCCATTTTCGTCGTGCGTAGGGGGGGATAACGTAAGGAGGGCGGTGAGTGAATATGCAGGTGTCACTTTCTGAAAATTACCCATAAAGAAATTTCGCTGTCAAAGCAGCATTAATCAGACGGTTCATTATGTTGCCAGCGATTAAAGGTTAATCGGGGTGATAATCCATTCTCTTCCCGCTATACCTTAATGCGCTGGTTCGCCAGAAGAGTACAGAAAAAATGAACGCGTGACTTTTCTTACCCATTCGTATCAACCTGACCAGACTTAAAGAATTATTTGCAACCCGAGGCAGAGGCCAGTAATTAAGTGTGGCAGTAAACAGGTTCCGCCTGCTCATCGCCACATTCCTGATGTCCAGACCGCCACGCCTTTATGCTTTGAGGATGCAGCGCTTAACCCTAAGACCCATTTTTCTTGCGGCACATAACGGCGTCCGATCACCTGTTTATCAGCGGATCGGCGAGTGCCTGCGCCGTTTCCACCATCAGCGAACGGAACCAGCGATGGGCCGGATCGTCGCGATAGCGCGCATGCCAGCCCATCTCCACCGGGAAAGTACCAAGGTCGACCGGCGCGGGCACAATCCGGAGACGCGTGTCTCTCGACAGATGCTGGCAGATAAGGCGCGGCAGGGTGGCACAGTAGTCCGTTACGGCGATCATTTCAGGCACAGCCAGAAAGTGAGTGACCGAGACGGCAACCTGACGACGCAGGCCACGCTGTTCCAGCGCCTGATACAGACCGGCACGCATACGGCCGGGCGGCAAGACGTTGACGTGCCTGAGCTGCTCATAGAGATCGGCGCTGAGGGTGTCGCCCACCAGCGGATGGTCAGCGCGGACGACGCAGGCCAGCCCCTCATTCATCAGGTGCTGGACCACCAGATTGTCGGGAGGATCAACGATACGCCCCAGTACCATATCGGTATTACCGGAAATCACGCCGGTTTCGGTGACGTCATTACCAAACGGCGTCAGGCGCAGGCGAATGCCGGGCGCACAGACCCGCAGGCGTGCCACAATCGCGGGCATCATAATGAACTCGACGTAGCTGTTCGGCGCGAGTGTAAAGAGGCGGGTTGCCTGAAGCGGATCAAAGTCCTGCTGACCAAGAATGACATTATCGATAGAGGAGAGCGCAACACTCACCACCTGCGCCAGCTGCTCTGCTTTTGGCGTCGGCCGCATCCCGTAACGTTCACGGATAAATAGCGGATCGTTGAGGGTATCGCGAAGCCGGTTGAGCGCATTGGAGAGCGCGGGCTGCGTAATACCCAGCCGCTCGGCGGCGCGGGTGACGTTGCGCTCTTCCATCATCACCAGCAGTACGGGCAGTAAATTCAGGTCATATTTCATTGAGCTATAATGCTTTGTGAATAGCTGAAATTGAAGAAATAAATTACATAAATAGTCGGGAGCCCGCCATAGTTAATGGGTCAACGCAGAAGGGGGCGATGCAAACGCCGATTCTGACAATTCCTGAACCTCAACCACTGACTGTGAAATGGAGCGGAAATGAAAATTTTAATGGTTTTGACCTCGCATGATGAGTTGGGTAACACCGGTAAGAAGACCGGTTTCTGGCTGGAAGAGCTTGCCGCACCTTACTATGCGTTTCTGGATGCGGGTGCAGAGATTACGCTGGCATCCCCGAAAGGGGGTCAGCCTCCCCTGGATCCGAAAAGTGATGAACCTGATTCTCAGACGGATGAGACCCGCCGCTTCCATGCCGACAGCGAAGCGCAGGCCGCGCTGGCCTCAACCGTGCCGCTGAATACCGTCGATCAGGCCGCTTTCGATGCCGTTTTCTATCCGGGCGGTCACGGGCCTCTGTGGGATCTGGCGAACGACGCGCACTCCATCTCGCTGATTGAGCAGACCCTGCAGGCGGGCAAACCCGTTGCGCTGGTCTGTCATGCGCCTGGCGTGCTGCGTCACGTTAAAAATGCGGATGGCACACCGCTGGTCAAAGGCAAGAAGGTTACGGGTTTCACCAATAGCGAAGAAGAGGGCGTTGGCCTGACGGATGTGGTGCCGTTCCTGGTGGAAGATGCCCTCAAAGAGAAGGGCGGCCTCTATTCACGCGGGGATGACTGGCAATCCTACACCGTGCAGGACGGCCTGCTGATCACCGGACAGAACCCCGGCTCCTCAGCGGAAACCGCGAAACTACTGCTGTCGAATCTGGCAAAATAAGCAAAGATTCATTCTGAGAGGGCGCCTGCGGGCGCCTTTTTTTTATTGCATCAGATTGCAGAATAAATAGTGACCCGCTGAACTATCTGGAACGAATAGAATAGCCTTTTTGTTAATGCTATCCGTTATAAAAAAGGGCATATCTGGTCTTAAAAACGCTATTAAGCGCAATTAACTGAAAATTTAAACATGGTTTTAAAACCAGTGTTGACAACCTTTTTTATCTGCGTAGATTAAGAGTTGTCAGCGGCGTATAGCTGTCCTGATTAATCAGAACTGAAAGGGTTCTGAGTCAACGGTACCGGTGAGCGATTGTATTTTTGTAACCGGTGTTTCTGTTAACAACCATGTCAGACACTGTTCGTTAATTACTGATAACCCTGTTAAATTGAGTCGAAGTTAAGCAGTATCGCGTCGCGATGATGTCAGGCCTCGTAGTTCTGAACGTGACTTTACGACAGGATACGATTGCGGTTTAAACGTCGTAATGAAAGTAAGGCAACGCATCAAAGAGTATATATCGCGATGGGGGTGTGCAGATTTATACGGGCCTGACCTGTCTTCGTTTCATAAAAGACTATCAGGTGGTTAAAACCGTTAATAACAGCGACATTTTAAACCTGTTCGCTTTTATCCGCAGAATCTGTTCATTAATAGCAGTACCTGAGTTGTATCTTTTAATTAAGTCAGTTAATGGTAAATGTTAAATCGGTAGTAACCTGAAAGCCCTGGCTGTCTCAGTCAGGGCTTTTCTCTTTCTGGCGTTCGGGTGCGGTAATCCGCCAGCGACAACCTTTACCGCGCGCAGGCTCTCTCTCTGTCTCAGGACAGCTCCCATCTTTCCTGCGCGGGATAGCCTGTTCGGGACTGTCCGCTGTTTCAGGTCAGTAATCACCGCCGTCTGGATAGAGGGGGTGGCGAAACGCCTCCGTTACGCCATAGTCAATAACTGACGATGCACGCTCCTGTTTGTTCTTATGCCATGTGCGCCCGTCTGAGGCGCCAGATTACCGAGGTTAAAATGTCTACAGATTCCCCAGAGGCTATCTCCAGCGATCTCTCACGGTTCGTTGGCACGCATTTTGTCTATACCTATGATAATGGCTGGAAATATGAGTGGTACGCGCGAAACGAAACCACCTGCGACTACCGGATCCATCAGGGGCTGGTGGGCGGCCGTTGGGTCACTCATCAGACGATGCACGCCGTACAGTTTGCGCCAGGGATCTACAAAGTAGACTGGCACGAGCCGACCGGCACCTGTGTCAGTCTGCTGTTTGACCTGAATCGCACCCTGTTGCACGGGACAATTTTCTTCCCGCAGTGGATTGCCGGAGAAGGGCAGCATCCGGAGAAAACCATCTGCTATCAGAACGACTTTATTGAGGATATGCACCGCTTCCGCGACGAAGGCCCGGCTTACCCCTACGTGATTATTCCTGAGTTTGCGAAAGTGACTTATATGAAGAATGAAGGGCCGGATAACGATCAGGTGATCAATCAGGCACCGGGACAGATGCCTGCTGACTATTTCGATGATAAATAGCTGAGCGGTTTACCCGCCCTTAGGGGCGGATTGTTTCGGCCTGGCGGGCCAGCGTGCGGGCCAGGATAGAAGAGTAGAGCGGTTTTCCGCCCATAAACTGCGCCAGCAGCGTAGCACCCAGACAGGTGATGATCATCGGCAGGATAAGCTGGTAATTATCGGTCATCTCCAGCACCAGAACGATGCCGGTCAGCGGTGCGCGAACCGACGCCGCAAACAGGGCGCCCATGCCCGCAATCGCAAAGGTTCCCGCTTCCAGATGGTAAAAGGGGAACAGGTCCGTCATGACCACGCCAAAGGCGGTGCCCAGCAGCGTGCCCAGCGCCAGCATCGGCGCGAAAATGCCGCCGGGCGCGCCGGAGCCAAAGCAGAGCAGGGTGGTGACCAGCCTGACCACGAAAATCACCAGCAGCAGCGTGAGCGGGAAAACGCCATGAACCGCCTGGGGGATTAGTTCTGAACCTCCGCCTGCACCCGGCGCAAACATCAGCGCCAGGATGCCGCAGCCGCCGCCCAGCAGCGCCCCCGCCAGCACCACGCGCGCCGTTTTTCCGGCATAAAAGCGGGCAAACAGATCCTGCGTCAGAAAGATCAGGCGATTAAACAGCACGCCGACCATGCCGATAATCATCCCCAGCATCAGATAGAGCCAGAGGGTCTGCACCGGCGCATCCGCCAGTTTACCCACCGAGATCACCGCCAGTTCACCGTTGAAACAGCGGAACACGATGCTTGCCATAATCACGCCGGTAAAAACGGCTTTTATCGAGATCAGGTTATAGCGAAACTGCGGGCGCATCTCCTCGATGATAAACAGGATGCCCGCCAGCGGCGCATTAAAGGCGGCAGCCAGACCCGCCGCTGCGCCGGTTGCCAGCAGGGTATGCCGCGCTTCGTTACTGCGCATCCCGATGAGGTCGATCACCATCCGGCCAATGTTGCCGCCAAGCTGAACGGTGGGACCTTCCCGGCCCAGCACCATCCCGGCTCCCAGTGTGCCCATGCCGCCGAAGAACTTCACCGGAATGACCCGCCACCAGCGTACAGGCCGCAGCTCTTCCAGCGCCCCTTCGATTTCAGGAATACCGGAGCCGCCCGCCTCCGGGGCAAAGCGCCTGACCAGAAAATAGCCCACCATCGCCAGCAGTGCGGAGATAGCGAAGGCGGCGGCATAGATCGTCCAGCCCGGAAACTGTTCGGCGATCAGTGTCCCGGCCCGCCACTGCTGGATGGCTTCGACGGCGCGGGCAAACGCCACGCCTGCCAGGCCGACCAGCGTGCCGACCAGCGCGGCACAGAACAGCATGGCCAGCGGCGTTTTATCCCGATAGAGCAGCGCGCGAAACATGCGGCTGCGCGCCGCGATGGAGCGGGGAACATAAACCGACTGCGGTGATTCTTCATTCATTAAGAGGCATTCTTGTTCAACCAGACCAGCGCCCCAGTTTACTGAGAGACCGGGTGAAAACAAACGGCAGGATCAATTTCATTCGGGGAAAAAGAGTGACTGTCAGTGTGGTGGACAAACCACTTGCGCCATCCGTTCGCGGTAGGCTGGGTCAGGCTGATTTTCAGTGCCAGCGCGGCGGCCATGCGCGGGGCCTGATTCTGCCGTTTGGCGAGGAACCGCTGCCACAGCTGTCAGCAAAGAGAGCGGGCCGGGATTGCCTCGTCTGACCACGTTCGCAGGCACTCAGCGGCTGACGCAGGGGCCACTCTCTGCGGGGCTAACCGCGCGAGAACCTTCAGGAAAGCGTCGGGCGATTCAATCGCACACGCCTGACGTTAACGACAGCCGCGGGACGGGTCAGGCAGATCGCGGCGGGGCGTGCTTTGCTAGGCAGAGTACCCTGCGCCCACAGCGGCAAAGCCGAGCGGTTACTGCAATACTCATAGCACGACTGGCGCGAAAGGGAGCTGACATGCAGCCACATTCCACTGAAATTCTTACCGCCGACTGCTGTATCGTGGGCGGTGGCCCGGCCGGCCTGATGCTGGGCTATCTGTTTGCCCGCGCGGGGTTGCGTGTGGTGGTCATCGAAAAGCACGCCGACTTTCTCCACGATTTTCGCGGAGACACCATTCATCCGTCGACGCTGGAGATCATGCATCAGCTCGGACTGCTGGAGGCTTTTCTGCGGCTGCCGCATCAGCGTGCTGAAAAGCTGGAGGCGGAAATCGCAGGCGAGAATGTCACGATGGCGGACTTCTCCCGCCTGCCGGTTCAGTGTCGCTTTATCGCCTTTATGCCACAGTGGGATTTTCTGAACTTTATGGCGGAGCAGAGCGCCCGCTATCCCGGCTTCACGCTGCTGCAATCCACCGCGTTCGAGTCGCTCAACGAGGAGAATGGCCGGGTCAGCGGCCTCACGGCGAAACGCGGCAACCAGCAACTGCATATCCGCTGCAGCCTGGTGATCGGTGCGGATGGCCGTCATTCGCGCGTCCGTGAAGCCGCCGGGCTGACAGGACAGGCGTTTGGTGCCGCACGCGATGTGATCTGGTTCCGCCTGAGCAAGCAGCCGCAGGATCCCGAACTGGGCATGGGCCACAAAGGGCCGCGCCAGAACTTTATCGTTATCGATCGCGGCGCGTACTGGCAGTGCGGCCTGACCATTCCCAAAGGGGAGTTTGAGGCAAAGCAGGCCGCCGGGCTGGCGGCTTTTAAGGCGGAGGTGGCGGCATTGTCGCCGTTTGACACGACGCGGATGACAGAAATCAGCAGCTGGGACGCATTTAAGCTACTTTCAATACGCATCGATCGGCTGGACAGCTGGGCGAGACCCGGCGTGCTCTGCATTGGCGATGCGGCGCATGCGATGTCGCCAATTGGCGGGGTGGGCGTTAATCTGGCTATTCAGGACGCTGTGGCGACGGCAAATCTGCTGGCCGCGCCCCTGAAACGGGGCGAGCTGTCGCTGCGCGACCTGGAGAAAGTGCAGAAACGCCGCCAGTTTCCGACCGTCGCTACCCAGTTCCTGCAGATTAAAATGAGCCGCAGCAAAGCCAGACGAAAAGCGACGCAGGGCAGCAAGGTGCCCGGCATCATCCGTCGCCTGCCGTTTCTGCGTTTTCTGCTGGGTCGCCTGATTGGACTGGGGTTCAGGATGGAGTCGCCGGATGTTGCGCACGTTGATCGACAGCGTTAAATGCTTTCGACAGTCATCCGATATCGTGCGACACTGTTTCGCCGTGAAAGTACTGTCAGATTGAGCCGCTATTTATCTGATAATTGGGCGCTAATTGAGCAATCTTAAGCGAAATTATTTTCGGTTTTTGCGCCTGCATAGGAGAGGTTTCAGTGCATAACGAGCAAAATGGCAGTGACGTAAAACGTCTGAGTGCAATTAAAGCCCTTCTCACCCCGGACGAAACCCGCGATAAGGTGCTGGAGAGGTTTGTTCATCTTGCCAGCCAGGTGCTGGGGATTTCAGGCAGCTTCATTTCGATTATTGACGATCACAATCAATACATCAAAGCGTCCCGCAACTTCGATCTGAAACAATCAACCCGTGATGAATCTCTCTGCCGTCACGTTCTTGATGGCGAAGGGCATCTGGTGGTGGTGGATACCCTGCTGGACGAGCGTTTCGTGACGCATCCGTTTGTTGAAGGCGATCCGCATATCCGTTTCTATGCCGGTGTCTCGCTGCAGAATCTGGACGGCGCCATGCTGGGCACGCTCTGCGTTACCGATACGCAGCCGCACCCCTTCAGCGATGAAAAGCTGGCCACGCTGCGTTCGCTGGCTACGCTGGTCACCTCTTTTCTGGATGCCTGGAACAACGCCGGTTTTGCCGATGTTATCACCCATCTGCCTAACCGCCCGCGCCTGATCCGCGATATCCAGCAGCTGACCATTACCGAGCCGCACAGCCGCTTTCGCCTGATCCTGATCGACTGCCTCGATATCATTCGTGCCTATGAGCTTTCGCGCGCGGTGGGCATTGCGCCAATGGAAAAACTGCTGAGGCAGATGGCGCAGGAGGCGGCACAGCGCCTGAATCTGCCGGACAACGAAACGCTCTATACGTTTGCCCCCGGCCGGTTTGCCATTATCCAGCCCTATTCGGGCCGCTACACCGCCCACGCCATTCCCGACCTGTTCAGGGGGATGAAGGCCGATCTGGCGGAGAATATCACCCTGGATCTGGATGTTTTCGCCGGTGAAACCGAGTTCGTGCCGGGTCAGATGGATGCCAACGAGACGGTGCGGCAGGCGGTCAGTGCGCTGCATGAGGCGATCGATGAAGAGATCAGCGCCATGTCGTTTGACGAGAGTTACGACACCCGGCGCAACGATGATTTTATGATCATGAACGACCTCGCACAGGCGCTGAAGAAAGATGAAGAGCTTTACCTGGCCTGGCAGCCCAAGGTCTGCCTCAGAACCGGTAAGACGGTCGGCCTGGAAGCCCTGATCCGCTGGAACCATCCTGAGCGCGGTGAACTTTTCCCGTCTGAATTCATTCCGTTAGCGGGGAAAACCAACCTGATCTCGGATCTGACGAACTGGGTCATCGACCACACCGTTGCGCAGCTGGCGCAGTGGAATCGTGAATATAACCTGATCCCGGTGTCAATCAACGTCAGCGAACGCGACTTCAGCCGTCCTGATTTTGCCGATCGGCTGGTGGCAAAACTGGCCGCGGTGCAGCTGCCGAACGCGATTCTGGGCATCGAATGTCTGGAGAATGAACTGATCACCCGCAGCAATGTGGGGATCGACGGGCTGACCGCGCTGAAATCGCACGGCTTCGTCATCTCTCTGGACGATTTCGGCGTGGGTTACAGCAATATCAGCTATCTGCAGGATATCCCGCTGGATGTGATCAAAATCGATCGCTCGCTGATCTCGCGGATGTGTGAGGATGAGGCGTCAAAAATCATCGTCAGATGCATCATTCAGATGCTGAAAGAGCTGAACTACACCGTGCTTGCGGAAGGCGTCGAGTCCGAGTCTACGCTGGCGTTGCTGAAAACCTACGGCTGCGATCAAATCCAGGGCTACTTCTTCTCGAAACCGCTCCCCGCCAGCGACATTGAGCACTGGCTTCTGCCGAAGTTGCCCGCCTGAATCCGCCCGCAGCGCGGGCTGCGGGCGGGTTTCTCACTCACTGCCGGTGGCGTAACGCTCAACCGGCGTGATTTTTTTAATCAGTTTGTTCCCAAACAGAAACTGCTCATAGGCCTGATAGCGGGCGCGATCCAGTTTTGCCGGATCGGCCGCAAACCGCGGCAGCGTGGCGCGCCAGGCCTCGTGATTCAGCGGTGTGTTCAGTTCCGGATGCAGGCGGGCAAACGCCTGCCAGCTCGCTTCAGGATGCGCCTGCAGCTCCGCATTCCCCTTCTTCAGCGCGCGCAGGAATTTCCGGATCTTCTCTGCATGCGCCTCATCCCGGTTGGCGACGATGATCAGCTCGTCATAGGCCGGTACTCCATAATCCTCGATGTTAAAGACCACCGGATCTTTTCCCTGCTGCTTCAGTTCCAGCGCCTCAATATTGCGATAGCCGCCGATCACCGCGTCCACCTGGCCGGTCAGCAGAGCGCTGGTAAGCTGAAAATTGACGTTAACCAGTTTCACCTGGTCGCTGGCAGTGCCGTTGTGCGCCAGCATGGTCGCCAGCGTCGCCTGTTCGATGCCGCTGACGGAGTAGCCGATGCGCTTGCCTTTTAAATCGCCCGGCTGCCGGATGGATTTATCCAGCGTCATCAGGGTGTTCAGAGGCGTATTCACCAGCGTGCCGACCCGCATCAGCGGCAGGCCCTGATCGGCAAAGAAGTGCAGCTGCGGCTGATAGGTGATGGCCAGGTCGGCCTGTTTCGCGGCCACCAGACGCGGCGGCAGCGCAGGGTCGGAGGGCGGGATCATCGTCACCTCCAGCCCCTCAGCGGCAAAGGCCCCGCTCTGCTGGGCCACCATCAGAGGCGCGTGATCGGGATTGATATACCAGTCGAGCACCAGCGTTAGTTTTTCCATCGTCTGCGCCTGAGCGGCGAGAGAGGCGCTGAACAGCAGGGTAAACAGAGGCATTTTTGTCATGGGGTTTCTCATCAGTGAGGTCATTAAGGCGTTTCCGGTGCCCAGGCGATCAGGCGGCGCAGCAGACGATCGAGGATCAGCCACAGGGCCAGCGTCATCAGCACCAGAATAAACAGGGCGGCGAAACAGAGATCACTCTGCATCCTGGCATTGGCGTTCAGCATTACGTATCCCAGCCCTTCCGCGGAACCGACCCATTCGCCAATGATGGCGCCGATGGGCGCGACGGCGGCGGCCATGCGCAGGCCGGAACCCAGCGCGGGCAACGCGGCGGGCAGCCGGACATGCCACAGCTGCGCCCCCTGTGACGCGCCCATCGTGCGGGCCAGATCGAGGTAGCCGGGCGGGACGCGACGCAGGCCGTCGAAAAAAGTGGAGGTCACGGGAAAGAAGATCACCAGTATCGCCATTGCGACTTTGGCCCCCATGCCGAAGCCAAACCAGAGCACCAGCAGGGGAGCCAGGGCAAACACCGGGATCGCCTGGCTGCTGATTACCAGCGGCATCATCCAGCGCCGCAGCCCCGGCGAAAAGGTCATACCCAGCGCCAGTGCGCCGCCCAGCAGCACACCGGCAACCATGCCGCTGAGGATTTCGGAGAGCGTGATCAGCGTGTGATGGGCTAAATAGCCCGCGTTCTGCCACAGCGCGACAGCGACCGATGGGGGCGAGGGCAGCAGAAAGGCTGGAACGGCGGTCAGTGTGGCCAGCCACCACACCGTAATCAGCCCGGCGGCGAGCATCAGGGCACGGCGAAAGCCGTCAACTCCTGCCTGTAATCTCATCCGGCTACCCTGCTCAGCTGTTTCAGCAGCGTGGCCTGACTCTGAATGACGTGGAGGTCGTCGGCGGCGCGCGGGGGGGCGCCCGCCGGGGGCGCACAGGCTTCCACGCCCGCCGGACCGATAACCAGACAATGGTGCGCGAGCCGACAGGCCTCCGCCACATCATGGGTAATCAGCAGCACGGTGTGACCGGTGAGCACGTCTGCCGCCAGCGTCTGAATCTGGCTGCGGGTCAGGGCATCCAGCGCCGAGAAGGGCTCATCCATCAGAACGATCGGCTGACGGGTGTAGAGCGTGCGTGCCAGCGCCGCACGCTGCCGCATCCCGCCGGAGAGCGTTGCGGGCAGTGCGCGGGCGCACTGGCTCAGCCCGACCCGCGCCAGCAGATGCTGCGCCCGGTCGCGATCGGGCTTTTCCCCGCGCAGGCGGCTGGTGAGGCAGACATTCTGTTCTATCGTCAGCCAGGGGTAGAGCAGATCCTGCTGACCCATCCAGGCGATGCGGCCGCTCAGCGGCAGGCCGTCGCTGCCGCTGACCTGTCCGGCGGTGGGCGAAGTCAGGCCTGCGATAACCCGCATCAGGCTGCTTTTGCCGACGCCGCTGGCACCGAGCAGCGCGGTGATCTTGCCGCCTGCAATCTCCAGATTGAGCTGGCTGAAGAGCGGCTGCTGCCCGAAATCCAGGCTGAGCTGGCGTACCGAAATCCCCGGCGCGCCGGATGGGATCGCCATCTTCATGCACCTTTCTCCGGGCGGGCCGCCTGGTTCAGGCCCATCTGCCAGAAGGCTGACTCCAGCCGGGTCGCCGTGGTGAAGATCGCCGACAGCTGGTCAAAGCGTGCTTCACCAGCGCATGCGTCCGCCAGGCGTTCAAACAGGGAGAGTGAGCGGCTGACGCCCGCCAGATAGGTCTCATCGCCATAGTTCTCTATCCACGCCGCACAGGGGTTGCCCTCAAAGCACGTCGCCGGGTCGTGCAGCAGGCTCAGGCCGATCTCGGCGTACCCGGCAACGCACGGCATCAGCGCCGTCAGCAGTGCCAGCGCATCCCCGGTGTGGCCGACATCCAGCACATAGCGGGTGTAGTTCAGCGTCTCCATTGCTTCGGGTTCGTCTGCCATCGCGGCTTCGCTGATACCCCATTGCTGACAGTAGGCCTGATGTAACGGCAGTTCACTGATGATGGCGTTAAGTGAGGCGGTTGCATGGCGCAGCGCCTCAGGATCGGTAAGCTTGCTGATCAGCAGGCCCCAGGCGCGGGCAAAGTGCAGCAGGAACTGGTAGTCCTGCACCAGATAATGGCGGAAGGCGGCGGCGGGCAGCGTGCCCTGGCCGAGCTGCTGCACAAAGTCATGCCTGACATAGGCGTGCCAGTGCGGCCCCGCCTGCTGGCGCAGACGGCCATAAAAGCCGGTGTCGAAAAGCGGATGTGACATAGGATCTCCGGTTGTCAGGGAGATCCGGGCATACGGTCTGGAACAGGGGATAATGCAGGCAATGAGGCAGTAGATTCTGCCGACCCGTCCCTTCGCTGGCATGACCCAGATCAGGTTCAAAGGGTTCGGCTTGCGCCATCTCAGCCCGTTACAGGACACCCCTCGGAGACAGTGGTTATACGATAATTTCTGCCGGAGCACAATCGGCAGAGAGGCCGTTCAGCGTCTCAGCCTCTGCGGCGGCCGGGTCCGTTACCGGCCCTGAGTGACGGTGTCACTCCAGATCGCCGCCGTTGCTGGCGATCACTTTCCTGTACCACCAGAATGATTTCTTACGTGTGCGCGCCAGCGTGCCGTTACCGCGATCGTCGCGGTCAACGTAGACAAATCCGTAGCGTTTGCTCATCTCACCCGTTGAGGCCGCTACCAGGTCGATGCAGCCCCAGCTGGTGTAGCCCAGCACCGGCACGCCATCTTCAATCGCCTCTCCCATTGCGCGGATATGTTCACGAAGATAGCTGATGCGGTAGTCATCGTCGATCCCGCCGTTATCGTCGATTTCGTCGCGCGCGCCCAGGCCATTTTCCACCAGGAACAGCGGCTTCTGATAGCGGTCATACATCATGTTCATGGTAATGCGCAGACCAAGCGGGTCGATGCCCCAGCCCCATTCGCTGCGTGGCACATGCGGGTTAGTCAGGGATTTCACCACATTGGCGGCGCTGCTGTTCTGCTCGTTCATCTCTGCCGAGGCGCAGCGTGAGGCGTAATAGCTGAACGAGACAAAATCAACGCTGTTCTTCAGGATCTCATCATCCCCCTCGGCGACATCAAGAGTGATCCCCTTTTCCCGGAACAGGCGGGCGGTATAGGCGGGATACGCCCCCCGCGCCTGCACATCGATGAAGAAGAGGTTCTCGCGATCCTTTTCCAGCGCCGCCCAGACATCTTCCGGTTTGCTTGACCAGGGGTAGAAGTTTCCGCCCGCCAGCATACAGCCGACCTGATTCGCCGGGTTTATTTCATGGGCGATGCGTGTCACCAGCGCGCTGGCGACCAGTTCATGATGCGCCGCCTGATACTTAACCTGCTCCTGATTCTCGCCCGGTTCGAACACCAGGCCCGCGCCGGAAAAGGGGCTGTGCAGCAGAATGTTGATCTCGTTGAAGGTCAGCCAGTACTTCACCAGGCCATTAAAGGCTTCGAAGCAGGTGCGGGCGTAGCGGGCAAAGAAGTCGACCATCTTCCGGTTACGCCATGAGCCATATTCGGTAACCAGATGCATCGGCACGTCAAAGTGGCAGAGTGTCACCAGCGGTTCGATATGATATTTCCGGCACTCCTCAAATACTGCGCGATAAAAGGCGATGCCCGCCGGATTCGGCTCCGGCTCATCGCCGTTGGGATAGAGACGGCTCCAGGCAATCGAGGTGCGGAACACGCTGAACCCCATCTCCGCCATCAGCGCAATATCTTCCCGAAAGCGGTGATAGAAATCGATAGCCTCATGGCTGGGATAGAACTCATCGTCACGCAGGGTAAATCGCTTTTCCAGCCCCAGCTTGACCGGCATACGATGCGGCCCGTGCGGGATCATATCGACGGTGGTTAAGCCTTTTCCGCCCTCGCGAAAACCGCCTTCACTCTGGTTCGCGGCCAGCGCGCCACCCCATAAAAATCCTTGCGGAAACCTTGATTCAGACATGCAATCCTCTTTGTTCTGGTCGCGTTGACCGGTTCCTTTAATGGCTGTTAACCGCACTGGTGCGTTCAGTCACGGATGATGGCTGCGGTGCAGCCTGCGGTTCGGTCTCCGGGATATCCTCGAAACCCAGCAGCAGCGTCAGGACAAACGACAGCACCACCGACAGCACCATCACCGCGCCGACCCAGACAATCGTCATCGGATTGGCGGGATCGAAGAACTGGACGCTGGTAAAGAGGCCCGGTGAGGCCATCGAATGGCTGGCCAGTCCGCCGATTCCCGCAACTGCGCCGCAGATGAATCCGCTGATAAGACAGGCGATCAGCGGCCGTTTCAGGCGAACCGCAACGCCATACAGCGCCGGTTCTGAAATGCCCGCCACAATGGCGGAGGCGGCTGCGGCCAGCGCGGTCTGGCGCAGCTCGCGGTTTTTCGTGCGAAACGCCACCGCCAGGGAGGATCCGCCCAGCGACAGGTTGGCGCCAATCTCTGACGGCATCACCATGCCCTCTTTACCGGTTTCGGCGATGGTCTGAATAATGGTTGGCGTAAAGACCCGATGCATCCCGGTCATCACCAGCAGCGGCCAGATCGCCCCCATAATCGCCACGGAAAGCCAGCCGAGATAGCCATGAACGGTATAGACCAGCGCAGAGATACCGCTGCCGATCCAGATGCCAATCGGGCCAATCAGCACAATCGCGATGGGCGCGGCAATCAGCACAATCAGCATCGGTTTAAGGAAGTTTTTAGTCACGGCAGGGGTGATGCGATCCACGCCGCGCTCAATGTGCGACAGGATCCAGGTCATCACCAGCGCCGGGATAACGGTGTAGGTATATTTCACCGCCGTCACCGGGATCAGGGCGAACGCCACCGGCTGCCCCTGCGCCGCTTTCGCCATCAGGTCGATAAACGTGGGATGTACCAGCACCCCGGCGATCGCGATCGCCAGCGACATGTTGGTTTTAAATTTCAGCGCCGCCGAGGCCGCGACCATAACGGGCAGGAAGAAAAACGCGCCGTCGCCAATGACGTTGAGGATCACCAGCGTGGAGGAGCCTTTCTCAAACAGCCCCGCCATATCCAGAATCATCGCCAGCAGTTTCACCATCGACCCGCCGATAATGGCCGGGATCAGTGGCGACATGGTGCCGACCAGCGCGTCCAGGATGCCGGCGCCGATGCTCCTGAGGGTGATTTTGCGTTTCACCGGCGCGGCGGATGAGGCATCGGGTGAGCCCAGCGCCAGCACCGCCTGATACGCCTGCGAGACATTGTTTCCGATGATCACCTGACACTGCGTATCGTTATGCACCACGCCCATCACGCCGTGGATCGCTTTCAGCCTGGGGTAATCAATCTGCGCCTCATCCTTCACCACGAAGCGCAGACGGGTCATACAGTGAGTCACGGCTTCAATGTTGTTGAGGCCGCCTAGCGCATCGACGATGGCGCGTGAGGCCGCGGCATAATTTAGGGACATGATCGTTCTTCTCTGTAGGGTAAATCGGTCAAAGTTTTTATGTTTTATGCGCCTGCGGACAGGCCGATAGGAAACCGGTTTCACAAAATCATGAAGGGCTTTATCAGTCGCGGCAAGCGTGAAAATCAGGCAGTTTTCGGTTTTGTGAGGTGCATCACCTGGACGGCACGGCGGCGTCCGCGCCTGCGCCGGGATAATATTTCCAATATTGAGAGGCTTAGGTAGACTGCATGACGGACGCAGCAGAGGAGCAGCATCATGGCAACGATTCAGGAAGTGGCAAAACGGGCGGGCGTCTCAAAAGCGACCGTGTCACGCGTGCTCTCCGGCAATGGCTATGTCGGCCAGCAAAAACGGGAGCAGGTCCTGCAGGCCATCGCTGAAACCGGCTACCGGCCCAATCTGCTGGCGCGGAATCTGGCGACCCGCACCTCTCAGACGATCGGACTGGTGATCACCAACACGCTCTACAGCGGCAGCTACTTTACAGAGCTGATGGCGCACTCCGCGCGCCTCCTGGAGCAGCAGGGCCGTCAGCTTATTCTGGCGGACGGAAAACACACGGCAGAGCAGGAGCAGGCGGCGATTCAGTTTCTGCTCGATCTGCGCTGCGACGGCATCATCATCTACCCGCGTTTTCTGAGCATCGATGCCCTGGATGCGATCATCTCCAGGCATACACAGCCGATTCTGGTCATTAACCGGCGGCTGCGCGTTAATCAGAGCTACTGCATCTACAGCGATCAGCACGCCAGCAGCGCCAGGGCGGTAAGCCATCTGCTGGCGCAGGGACACAGGGAGATTGCGTTCATCACCGGATCGCTGGACTCGCCGACGGGCGTCGAGCGCCTCTCTGGCTATCGCGCCGCGCTGGCTGCGCAGGGCATTGACGCCGATCCGGACCGCATCGTGACCGGGAAATGGACGGCACAGAGCGGCATGGCCGCCGTGGATACGCTGCTGGCGCGCGGGGTGAGCTTCAGCGCGCTGGTGGCGAGCAATGATGAGATGGCGATCGGAGCGATCAAACGTCTGACGGAGTGCCGGATCGCGGTGCCTGACCAGGTGTCGGTGATTGGCTTCGATGATATCCCGCTGGCACCTTACATCACGCCGTCGCTTTCGAGCATGAAGCTGCCGGTCACCGACATGATCGATGAGACGATCCACCGTCTGCTGACCATGCTGGATGGCGGAGACTGGCACCCACAGGCTCCCTTCACCGCCAGCCTGATGCTGCGCGATTCCGTGGCTCAGGGGCCAGGGTCTGGCTGATCTGCCGCGACCAGGCTGACCGCGATCCCCTGTTCCCGGAGTTGCGCGGCCGTTAACCTATCCAGCGTTTCGTCGGTAATTACATGTCCGACCTGATAACCGGAAGAGAGCGGATAGGGGTGAACCTGACCGAACTTAGACGCGTCGGTGAGAGCATAGCTCTCCGCGCCTTTAGAGAGGACGGCGTCCACCACATCGCAGCGCAGCATATTACGGCCGGTAAAACCGGTTTCGGGATGCCACCCATCCACCCCAACAAACGCCCGGTGAAAATGAACCTGCTGGATGGAGTAGCGGGCCAGCGGGCCGACCACTGACTCACTGCTTTTCTGCAGTAAGCCCCCCAGAACGATGACCTCGCAGGCTGCCTCACGCAGAAGCTGGGCAATGTAGTGGCTGACGGTGATCAGCGTGAGATCGGCCCGCCCGGCCAGCGCCCGCGCCAGCAGGGCGTTGGTACTGCCGCCTTCGATAAACACTGACTCACCGTGCTGAACCAGGCTGGCCGCACAACGTGCCAGCGCCTGTTTAACCGGATAGCGGGTGTTCATGCGGGTGCCGACGTTGTCGCTGTCCAGCGCCAGCGCAGAGCCGTGAACCCGGCGCAGCAGCCGATCGCGCTCCAGCAGCGTGAGATCCTGACGCACCGTCACTTCGGACACTCCGGTAAGCTGCGCCAGCACGCTGACCGGCACGCTGCCCCGGCTATTGACCAGTTGAATGATTTGATGATGTCGCGGGTTCATAATAGCGTTTCGCTGTAAACAGGCGTTTCAGTGTAGCAGGGTTTACCCGGCGTCCGTGCGGCGGATTAGCTCAGCCCCAGCGCCCGGCGGCCGTGAAGATTAAGGTCGGCCGGGGTAAAGCGGTTTTCCCAGGTCGCCTCATAATCCTCCGGCGGAAAGTCTCCCGGCGAGCGGCCCTGCTCCAGCGCCTGCGCGACCTGTGTGGCATAGGCGCGGTTTTTCTCACACAGGGGTGCGGCAGGAATATACATCACGTTGCCCCAGCCCTGCTGATCCTCGACCGGCGCAACGGCATGGATAACATCGCAGTGCCACCATACCGAATCGCCCGCCTCTAAAGCGGGTATCGAACAGAGTCCGGCCATCAGATGGGGATGCCACTGTTCGCTGATCGGCAACACCCGTCCGGGCGCAACGCCACACAGCTCCTCCTCCGGCACATCAGACAGCAGCGGACGCAGCAGCACATAGGCCATCGCCTGCGGCACCGGAACCACATGCAGCAGACCCTGGCCCGGGATCATATCTGAGAGCGCCGTCCAGCCCTGGAACGTACGGAACACCGAGCATTTGGTGGTGCCGGGCAGATCGTACTCATCCACTTCCGTGCGGTGCGCGGCATCCCAGGGATCGTATGCGGCAAAATCACCCTGAAAGAGCTTGCCGAAAACCTGCTGATAAGCGGGTAGCAGCCAGCGTTCCAGTGCCCCGGAATCCGTGTGCGCCCCCAGGCCTTTTGAGGTGGTGCCCGGCAACCGGCGGCGGATGCGATCGGGGTAGATAATGCTGACATCCGGATCGAACCACTGCTGACCCTGCGATTCCGATTTCCAGAGACGGTTCAGAAAAGATTGCGCGTCGGCCATCGCCGGACTCTGCCGGGCCTGCATCTGCGCCTGCGACCAGTAGATAGGGTAGATTTCGGGCCGTGAGGCGGCCAGCGAACCGAAAAAGTCATCGCCCGGCCCGCGATACTGTTGATCGAACCGGTTGTGGTCCAGATAGTCGAGCATCGACTTATCCCAGGCCAGCGCCTGCTCACGCGCAAAATGCTGCTTAATTACCACGCAGCCGCGACATTTAATCAGCAATCGGGTTTCTTCTGAAACCGTGCCTGCGGCAATCTCCTGCATCGGCACGATCGGCCAGGCGCTGCCCGTTCGCTGTTCATCGGCTTTTGCCGCTGCAATCGCTGCAGTGATGTTGTCGCACACCTGGCGGAACAGGGCATCGACATCGCCAATCTGCGTGCGCAGCTGCTGTTTTAGGGCGCGGATCGCACTTCCGACATCCTCGGGCAACGGGGTGGAACGGACGGATTTCTGCATCTCAGGCTCCTGCTGACGGGGTTGAGTTACGAACGTAATTAAAATAACCTTCATTCATAATTTACGTGCTGACATTAACATCCTTTTAACGGAAAAAACTGTGCGTCATAACACAATGGTGGAACCGGAACGCTCCGAAAGCCGTTAGCAAAGTCACTATTTGCATTCTCATTAATTCACCCAGCGGGTAAGCTTCATAAATCAAATCAATCAGCCGAAAGGATCAGACGGCAAACACAAAGGGGCAGGTGAAATGGCGGTTAAGATGATTGCGGTGGATATGGATGGCACCTTTCTGGACGATAATAAGCAGTACAACGTTCAGCGGTTTTCACGTCAGTATGCACTGCTGAAGCAGAAAGGCATCCGCTTTGTGGTCGCCAGTGGAAACCAGTACTACCAGTTGCAGCGCTACTTCCCGGACATCAAAGATGAAATTGCGTTCGTGGCAGAAAATGGTGCCTGGGTCTCTGACTGCAATGAAGAGATCTTCTGCGGCGAGTTAGCCCAGGAGAAGGTGCATCAGATCCTGGATATCCTGGCGGATGAACCCGATATCGCGGTGGTGGTCTGTGGACGCAACAGTGCCTATATGCACAGCTCCGCGTCGGACGAGATGATGGCCCGGCTCGCGAACCACTATCACCGGCTGGAGAAACGCGATGACCTCTACGCTATCGATGACACCATCTTTAAATTCTCGCTGAAGCTGGAGCATGAAGGGGTCGATGCCCTGCTGCAGCGACTGCATGCCTCGCTGGGCGAACTGGAAAATATTATGCATCCGGTTTCAAGCGGCTTTGGCTTTATTGACCTGATTATTCCCGGCTGCCATAAAGCCCACGGTATCGCGCTGCTGCAGGAAAAATGGGGCATCAGCGACTGCGAAGTGCTGGCGATCGGTGACAGCGCCAACGATATCGAGATGCTTCGTCAGGCCTGCTTCAGCTTCTCCATGGCGAACGCGGCAGAGGCGGTGTCGGCGGTGGCGCGCTATCAGACCCAGAGTAACAACGATGAAGGCGCGCTGAATGTCATCTCACGCGTGCTGGCGCGTGAATTTCCGTTCGACTGACATCCCCCGGCGATCGGCCTGACGGCCCGTCAGCCGTCACGCTCCTGATGGCTGCGCAGATGATTCTCCATCGCATCCAGCGCAGCCTGATTCTCCAGCCCCCACTGATAGAGCTGTTCGATTGGCCCGGTAAAGGTATGCCCCAGCGCGGTCAGGCTGTACTCAACTTTGGGCGGCACCACCTGATAGACCTGCCGGGCGACCAGTCCGCGCTGTTCCAGTTCGCGCAGCGTCTGGATCAACATCTTCTTCGAAATGCCCTGCAGACTGCGCTCAAGTTCACCGGTTCGCGCCCGATGTTCCGGCCAGTGATAGAGGGCGTGCAGCACCATCGTGCTCCATTTCACCGAAAAGAGTTCCAGCAGACGACGCGGGGGTGAATCCGCATAAAAGCACAGTTTTCCTTCGACCCAGACCGGCATCATGACCTCGCAGAGAGTGGTAACCAAAAGGTAACTACTACCAAACCGGTATCTGTATGTCTATAGTGTCCCGCTTTCTTCAGAACGACCAGGCAAGAAGAGGTAACCGATGAAAATTAACGCGCTGATAGCGACACAGCCCGACCAGCCGCTGCGTGCCGGTCAGGCAGACATTCGTGAACTGCAGGCTGACGACGTCAGAATCGAAATCCTTTACTGTGGCGTCTGCCATTCCGATCTCCATATGGCGCGCAACGAGTGGGGCGTCAGCCGCTATCCGCTGGTGCCGGGCCATGAAATCGTGGGCCGGGTCGCCGCTATCGGTGACAATGTCACTAAATTCGCCATCGGGCAGACGGTGGGGGTGGGTGTGATGGTCGACTCCTGCGGTGAATGCCACTTCTGTCAGCAGCAGGAAGAGCAATATTGTGAAGCCGGGTTCACGCCGACCTATAACGGCACCGATAAATACACCGGCCACACCACCTTTGGCGGCTATGCGCAGTATGTGATTGCCGATCAGCATTTTGTGGTCACCGTGCCGGACAATCTGGCACTGAACGCGGTGGCACCGCTGTTGTGCGCGGGCGTCACGGTCTGGTCGCCGCTGCAGCACTTCAATATTAAAGCGGGCCATCGTGTGGGGGTCGTCGGACTCGGCGGACTGGGCCACATGGCGGTGAAACTAGCCAGCGCGCTGGGCGCAGACGTTACCCTGTTTACCACGTCTCCGTCGAAAGGTGAGGATGCACTGCGACTGGGGGCAAAAAACGTGGTGGTCTCGCGCGATGCCGCACAGATGGCAGCCTGCCAGGCGTCGCTGGATATCATTCTCGACTGTGTGGCGGCGCCGCATGACCTCGATCCTTATCTGAACGCCCTGAAAACCAACGGCCAGCTGGTGCTGGTGGGCATTCCCGATCAGCCGCACCCTTCACCGAACGTCACGCCGATGGTATTCCGTCGTCTCAGCATCAGCGGTACCTCGATTGGCAGCATTCAGGAAACTCAGCAGATGCTCGACTTCTGTGGTCAGCACAACATCACGGCTGACGTGGAGATGATCACGGGCGACGCGATCGAAACCGCCTTCAACCGCATGCTGAAGGGCGATGTGAAATATCGTTTCGTTATCGATATGCAGAAAACGCACTGGTAAAATCGCGGGCCCGCTGTGACGGCGGGCTTTAATCGGGACAGGGCAGTTCGTGATGAGGGAGCCGGACTGTTTGTAGTTACAACATACTATTGGCTGATTCGTTATCACTCCCTGGCACCGGATACGCATCAGTTATGCAGAGGATTTATGGCGGCAAAAAATACCCGGCAGGGAACCGGGTATCCGGGTCATGGCTGAGGAGTCGCGTTATTCCTGCTCTTTCTCTTCGTCCTGCTTTTCCGTCTCAACGGTTACGGCAGCATGGATAAAAGGTTTAAGCAGCTGGATATCCAGGATGACATAGACCATGGTGCTGATAAACAGCGAGATCACGCTGCCGAACACACCGCTGGTGGTAAAGGTCAGATAGTTGTAGATCACCAGCCAGGTGACGCAGATAAAGAGGGCCAGCGAAATGGCGAGGTTAGGGACAGAGTAGTTACTGGTGCCACCGCCCTGGGTGTGGGTCGCCTTAAACAGGTTGCCAATTGTGTACTTTTCCAGCACCAGAATAGTTTTCTCCCAGTTGCGCTGCTTCCTGGCACTGGCGCGGGTCAGGAAAAGATAGAGAATAGAGACAAAAAAGCCGGAAAAGGCGATAAGTACCGGAATCGCTTCCAGCGCATATTCAATGCTCTTGTGCGCCGTGGGCGTGCTGTTGAGATCCAGCGTCAGCGACGCCCCCAGCGCAGCATAAAGAAACAGAAACAGCAGGATAAACGTCAGGCTGCGCTTCCCGTCTTCACGCGACTCCGCCGCTTTCTGCCGGATAGCCAGATGAAGCGATTGCTGAAGCTGATGTGCTTCAGGGGAGTCTGTTTCGAAGGTGTGGCAGGGCGCAGCAAAGAAGTTGTGCATAAACAGCTCATCTTCTTCGTGAATGGTGATCTTCATCGGAAACCTGTAGTCGGGGAATTTTCCCTAGTTTAATCAGCACGGCATGAATTAACAGTAACTTTGGCTCTACACTGCCTGACCGTGCTGACTTATCGGGCTATCAGGTTGAGCAGGCTGCTTACCACAGAATCCGTAGCAAATCCCTGCGCGCACTTCTCATCTTCCTCCCGCAGCTGCTGATAGCGCAGCTCGGCGGCTTCTGCGTTATCTGCATGGATCTCATTCCAGAGCAGGCGATAGCCATCACGGATCAGTGCGTCCTGCTGGTCCGGGCGCAGAATATTTACCGCTCTGATTACCTGATCCTTCTGAAAAAGGCGATAGTCCGGCATGGCTATTTCTCTCCAGGGTTGTCCAGCGTTTTAAACTGCTTAATCGCGTCGTTGATGTTGTTCGTTTCGACGGTGGCAATGCAGCGGTCGCCACTGAATACATCATAGCGGGCGTTGCGCAGCTGAAACAGCAGATCTCTGCCCCGGAAGTAGATACGTTTCTGTTTAACGCCAATGCCATGTCGCCGTAATAGCGCCTGTGACAGGCGATCGGTCCCTTTTATCATGCCTTCAGCTCCCCGGCAGTACGTGGTCACTGAGAGTTAACCTGATTAACATTAGTTTTATATTAAGAGAAAACCCGCCTTTAAGCAGGGTTACCCGGTCGGTTTAAGAAAAATTACCCGCTATCCGGGCTGGCAGAATCAGCAGCATACTGTCAGCCCTACATCCTCCACGTTTGCTGGCCGTAAATGCGGTACACTGCCTTAACAATCCGCTACCGGACATGCCGCTATGAACGATAAAAAGATGATCTCGATTGACCAGTTCGATGCCGACGAGCGACTGGCTGTTGAGCAGGTTTTCAGGGCGCTGGCTGAGAAATACCGTCAGCGAACCGGCAAAGAGCCGGACAGCAAAAAGGAGCGGGAATTTACCAGTGAGGCGCGTCAGCAGGTGATGGCACGCAAGCTGGAGAAGGCGAGAGCGCAGGCGGAGAAGCAGAAAAAACCGCTGCGTAAAAAGAAACCTTCTTCACTCACGGCCAGTGAAGTCAGTGATTTCAGCTGGTCTGCTTCTGTGGCGAAAGGGCGCAGATAAAGGAGGCCGCCTGCGGACAGGCGCGCGGCCTCTTTCCGCTCAGGTCAGGCGGAGTGCGTTCAGGCAGAGCGAGTATAATCACGGTGGCCCATGCAATAAGAATATTCTGCAAATTATATATCCTGCCTTATCATTTGCCGATAAACTGCGGTAACTTTTCGCTGCTTCAGTTTGCCTATGAATTACTACACACCCGACGATGCCCAACTGAAGCGCCGCTCAACGCGATTTGTGCGCCGTATGTTTATGATGCGCCAGCTTGGTACTTTTCTTTGCTTTCTGCCCATTCTGTCTGTGTTGATGGAGATGGGCAGGAGCGCAGGGGTGTGTGCGCTGCTGTTTATCAACGCGTTCATCTGGCCCTATGTCGCCTGCAGGCTGGCGTTGCGGTCGCGCGATCCTACCGGATTTGAACGTAAGAATCTGACGCTGGATGCCGCCTTCGGCGGCGTCTGGGTGGCGCTGATGGCTCTGAGCCCTTTGCCTTCCGTCATTATCATGGCGGTACTGATTTCGGATCGCTACTCCGCTGGCGGCTGGAGCCAGCTGAAATCAGCCCTGCAGGCCTTACTGCTGGCTTTTCTGCTGGTCTGGCTTGCTCAAAGGGCGCCTGTCGTGCTGACATTCAGCACCCGCACTGTCTGGCTCTCTCTGCCGCTTGCCAGCGGGTATCTGCTGGTGCTGAGTGTGGTGTCACACAATCTGACGCTGAGTCTGCGCAAAAAGAACCGGGAGCTGGAACGTATCGCACTGATGGATCCCGGCCTGAAGATCCCTAACCGGCGCTTATTCGAGCGGCGGCTGGAAAGCGAATATCTGCGCACCCAACGGGGCGAAGGCAAGGCCTGGCTGATGTTACTGGATGTCGACCACTTCAAGCAGGTTAATGACACATTCGGACATGAAGCGGGCGACTTTCTGCTGGCAGAGATTTCAGCGCTGCTGCGTGACAGCGTGGGCCTGAAGGATGTGCCTGCCCGTTTTGGCGGCGATGAGCTGTGCGTGATTGTGCGAGATGCCGACGAAAGCAGCATCAGGCGGCTGGCGGAGCAGATCAGGCAGGGTATATCGGCGCTGCGGTTGCCAGCCTCCCCGACTTTTCAGTGCTCGGTCAGTATCGGCATTGCCGCCGCGCGTGATGCCGCGTCGATTCATGCGTGGCTGCGATACGCGGATGAGGCGCTTTATCGGGTTAAGCGTGCCGGACGCAACGATGTGCTTATCTGGCACGCCAGCGCAACAGAAACGCTGAGTGAATTCAGGAGCTGACTGTCAGCCTGAGCGCACGTCTCAGCCGCCTGATGAGATCGCAGGGTAGTCGCCGGTCCCATCAGGCCACGGCGTCAGCAGGTCAAAACCGCTCTCTGTGACGGCCACGGTGTGTTCCCACTGCGCAGAGAGTGAGCGATCTTTGGTTACTACGGTCCAGCCATCTGACAGGACGCTGGTTCCGGCTTTGCCGGCATTGATCATGGGCTCGATAGTGAAAATCATCCCGGCCTTCAGCGGCATCCCCTGGCCTGGCGTACCGTAGTGCAGCACCTGCGGATCGGTATGGTAGATCTCCCCGACACCGTGACCGCAATACTCCCGCACGACCGAGAAACCTGCACCTTCCGCCACACGCTGAATAGCGGCACCCACATCGCCCAGCGTTGCGCCAGGCCGGACGGTTTTGATCCCGGCGACCATTGACTGATAGGTGATCTCAACCAGGCGCTTTGCCCGCACTGAAGGCGTGCCGACAAAATACATCCGGCTGGTATCGCCATACCAGCCATCTTTAACGATCGCCACATCGATATTAACGATATCGCCATCCTTGAGTTTCTTACTGGCCGGAATACCGTGGCACACCACATGATTAACCGAGGTGCAGGTGGTGCGGGTGTAGCCGTGATAGCCGATGTTCGCGGGCGTCACTTTAAGCTCATTCACGATGAAGTCGTGGCAGATATCATCCAGCTCTTCAGTGGTGATGCCGGGACGGACGTGAGGCGTGATCATCGCGAGCACCTCGGCCGCCGCCTGACCGGCTGCGCGCGCCATCTCGATCTCTGCGGCGGTATGGATTTTAACGCTGTTCATGACACGTCTCCCTGTGCGGTGAGGCTCTCTTTCGCGAGCATATTACGTATATCGGCGCTGCCCTGCAGTTCAAGCCGGATCAGCATTTGTGCCAGCTCCTGCTGGGTCTGCTGCGGGTAGAGTTCAGCCAGCATACCCAGTTTCAGCCAGTGTTCTGCCTGTGCATTGATCGAGCGGCTCATCGCCTGACTGGCGATGCGCAGATTCTCGTGCATCAGGTCGGAGATTTTAACGATACCCATGCAAGCCTTATATGAAACGTATATGTTTCATATATTGTCTGTCGATAACGCTGTTCATTGCAAGGACAAATTTCATCCACATCTTAACCCTGCGCACGGATTGTCACAGGAATGGGGCCGCTCTGCGTCATTCAGAGCACCCTGTTGTCTGGCGCTTCCCCTGATTCAGGAGAGCCTGTTCGATGTAGTACGAAAACGGCACGGCTTTTGCTTGACTCCCTTTTTGCATCATAGGGGGCAGCAATGGATGACGCACTGAGTTGGTTACAGGCCTCACGGCATAGCGATATTGCCAGCCTGCAACGCCTTCGCCAGACCGGTAAGCTCATTACTACCGTCAGCGAGCTGGTGCATCAGCTTCAGCGCGAGCGGGGGGCGAGCAATCTGTGGATTTGTTCTGAAGGCCGACTTTACGGCGAGCAGCGGCTCGCCAGTGAGCAGGATGTGACGCGCTGCCAGCGGAATTTTTGCGAGGCCTTACCCCAGGCCGAAGCCCAGCCGGGATACAGCCGGTTCTGTAATCTGATCGCCGCCGCGTTGCAGGCGCTGGCCGGGTTACCGGCGCTGCGCCAGCAGATTACGCAACAGCAGATTGCGCACGCGCAGGCCGTTGCAGCGTTCAGCACCATTATCCGTAGCTTACTGAACCTGGTCTTTGAGGCCGCCGACACTGCCAGCCATCCTGACATTACGCGCGCGCTCATTGCGCTGTTCAGCTTTATGCAGGGTAAAGAGCTGGCGGGGCAGGAGCGCGCACTCGGCGCGGCCGGCTTTGCGGCCGGACAATTCAGCGCAGCGCAGCGCAGCGGCATGGTGGCCTTGATTGAAGCGCAGGAACAGAGTTTTCTGACCTTCCAGCAGTTTGCCGATGAGGCCGTTTTACAGCACTGGCAACCGCTGGCGCAGGCCAGCCGCGAAATTGAACGACTGCGGCGCATTGCCTGTACTGACGGGCGGCGGGACGACAGCGGCGCACTGCACTGGTTTTCGCTGCTGTCACAACGTATCGATCAAATGAAATTGCTGGAAGATCAGCTGTCAGCCACGCTGATGTCGCGCTGCCGCGAGGCCATCGCACTGGCACAACATCAGGCCGCTGAACCCCTGCAGGTAGCGCAGCCGGGCTGCAATTTTACGTTATATGTCTCCGGAGCGGACTGGCTGCCTGCCGAGTCGGGTGCGCTGAACAGCGACGGGCTGGCGCCCCAGCTCGGTCGCTCACTGCTGTCGTTGATCGCGGAGCAGTCCCAGCGTCTGCAGCATCAGGCCAGCGAGCTGGCTACGCTGCGTACCACGCTGGAAGAGCGCAAATTACTCGACCAGGCCAAAAACTGGCTGATGCAGCAGCATGGGCTGAGTGAAGAGCAGGCCTGGCAACGGCTGCGTAAAAGCGCGATGGATCAGAATAAACGGTTGCCGGAAATTGCCCAGGCGATCGTCACGGTGGCGGCCACGCTGAAGAAATAACTCTAAAGCGTTAGCTGCACAATGCCTGTGCGTGATCTGCGTCACCATCGTGCAGAATCGATCAAAAAACCGCCAGGTAAACACCTGAAACGCCACGCGCAGGACCTTTCAAAAGCTGGCACGCGGTTTGCTTTATCTTACTGAGTAAATGTATTTGCTTTGCCAACGGCGGTAAAGCGAGTGCTTTGGATAAAGGCGTCCATCTCCCTGTGAAAGCAGCGGAGAGGACGCCTTTTTTTATTTCCTGAGGGTGGCAAAAAATGAGCAAATCGCCAGTTTCACTGTCTCGTCGTCAACTGCTGTTATCCGGTGCCGCGGTTGGCGGGCTGTGGCTGTTGCCGGGATTGCGCAACGCCGTATGGGCGGCGGATTCCGATGCGCCAGAAAAAGCCACCGTGCGGGTGGGATTTATTCCGCTGACCGACTGTGCGCCGGTCATCATGGCGTCAGTGAAAGGCTTTGATAAAAAATATGGCCTGACGCTGCAACCCAGCAAAGAGGCGAGCTGGGCAGCCGTCCGCGACAAACTTACCTCCGGTGAACTCGACGCAGCCCATGTGCTTTACAGCCTGATCTACGGCCTGCAACTGGGAGTGGCCGGGCCGCAGCATGACATGGCGAACCTGATGACGCTCAATAACAATGGTCAGGCGATCTCCCTGTCGAACCAGCTTAAAGCGCAGAAGGTCACCGATGCCGCCAGCCTGAAAAAGCACATCGACAGTCAGCCTGAAGGCAGTCTGACCTTTGCCCATACCTTTCCGACCAGCACTCACGCGATGTGGCTGTACTACTGGCTGGCCAGTGCCGGCATCAATCCATTTGAGGATGTGCGCACGGTTGTCGTGCCGCCGCCGCAGATGGTGATGAATATGAAGATTGGCAATATGAGCGGCTTCTGTGTGGGCGAGCCGTGGAACCAGCGCGCCATCAGCGACGATATTGGCTTTACCGCCGCGACCAGTCAGCAGATTTGGCCCGATCATCCCGAAAAAATTCTGGGTACCCGCGCCGCGTGGGTGAAAGAAAACCCCAACACTGCGCGCGCGCTGACGGCGGCTGTTCTTGAGGCGGCGCGCTGGATCGATGCCTCCGATGACAACCGCCGTGAAACGGCGCAGGTGCTGGCCGGGCGCGCCTGGATCAACACGAAACCTGAGATTCTGCAAGGCCGTATGCTCGGCCAGTACGAGAACGGGCTGGGGCAGAAATGGCAGGACCCGCACGCCATGCGCTTCTTCCATGACGGCAGCGTCAGTTTCCCCTATCTGTCCGATGGCATGTGGTTCCTTACCCAGCTCAAGCGCTGGGGAATGCTGACCCAGGAGCCGGACTATCTGGCTGTCGCAAAGCAGATAAACCACATCGATATCTACAAACAGGCCGCCAGCGCCGTCGGCAACGTCACGCTGCCCGACAGTGAGATGCGCAGCAGCACCCTGATGGACGGCAAGGTATGGGATGGCACGAATCCTGCCGCTTACGCCGCCAGCTTCGCCATTAGCCACCAAGAGAGGTCGTGATGAAAAGCCAGACTCGTTCCCTGACGCAGCCTGATACGCTGCCCACCCGCGCTACGGTCGTGCCCCTTCAGGTCACGCCAAAAAAGAGGCGTTCACCCGCGCGCCTGCGTCCGTTTTTGCAGCGTGCCATCCCCGCGCTGTGCGGTGTGCTGCTTCTGCTGCTGGTCTGGCAGATCGCGGCCCTTTCCAGCAAAGGCTTTCCCGGCCCGTACGCCACCTGGGACGCGGCGAAAATCCTGTTCGCCGATCCCTTCTATAACAACGGCCCCAACGATCAGGGCATCGGCTGGAACGTGCTGGCCTCGCTGCAGCGCGTGGCTATCGGCTTTGGTCTCGCCGCACTGGTGGGGATCCCCGCAGGCTTTCTGCTGGGGCGTTTTACCTTTATGGCGCGCATGTTTAATCCGGTTATCGCACTACTGCGTCCGGTCAGCCCGCTGGCCTGGCTGCCTATTGGTCTGCTGCTGTTCCAGCGCGCCGAACCCGCCTCCAGCTGGACCATTTTTATCTGTTCTATCTGGCCGATGATTATCAACACCGCAGAAGGCGTGCAGCGCATTCCTCAGGACTACCTGAACGTCGCGCGCGTGCTGCAACTGTCGGAATGGACCATCCTGCGCCGCATTCTGTTTCCTGCCGTTCTGCCTGCGGTGCTGACCGGGGTTCGCCTGTCGATTGGCATCGCCTGGCTGGTGATCGTGGCTGCGGAAATGCTGACGGGAGGCCTGGGGATCGGCTTCTGGATCTGGAACGAGTGGAACAACCTCAATGTTGAAAACATCCTGATTGCCATTTTGCTGATTGGCGTCGTCGGCCTGCTGCTTGAGCAGGGAGTAATGCTGCTGGCCCGTCGCTTTAGCTGGGATAAATAAGGGGAACACGATGCAACCTATCATTCGCGTAGAGCAGGTCAGCCAGCGTTTTACCACCTCCGGCGGCGATTTTCTGGCGCTCGATACGGTCAGTTTTGATATCCATCAGGGGGAAACCCTGAGCCTGATCGGCCACTCCGGCTGCGGGAAATCCACGCTGCTCAACCTGATTGCCGGTTTGACCCGACCCACCAGCGGGGTCCTGTTATGTGATAACCGCGAAGTGACGGGCCCCGGCCCTGAGCGCGCCGTGGTGTTTCAGAACCACTCGCTGTTGCCCTGGCTGACGGCGTATCAGAACGTTGAGCTGGCGGTAGAGCAGGTGTTTAAAGGCAGGATGAACAAGGCGGAACGACGCGACTGGATCGAGCACAACCTCAACCAGGTGCAGATGAGTCACGCCATGCATAAGCGCCCCGGTGAGATCTCCGGCGGCATGAAGCAGCGCGTCGGTATCGCCCGTGCGCTGGCCATGAAACCGCGCGTGTTGCTGCTCGACGAACCCTTCGGTGCGCTGGATGCCTTAACGCGCGCGCATCTGCAGGACAGCGTCATGCGCATCCAGCAGGCGCTGAACACCACCATCGTCCTGATTACGCATGATGTGGATGAAGCCGTGTTGCTGTCCGATCGGGTGCTGATGATGACCAACGGTCCGGCGGCGCAGGTGGGCGATATCCTGACGATCGATCTGCCCCGACCCCGTTCACGCGTGGCGCTGGCGGATGACGTGCGTTATCACCAGCTGCGCCAGAAAGTGCTGCATTTTCTCTACGAAAAACAGACCACGGCGGCATAAGGACGACACCATGAAACAACGGCTGCTGGTTGCGGGTAACGGGATGGCGGGTATGCACATGGTTGAAACCCTGTTGCAGCTGGCGCCAGCGCGTTACGACATCACTGTGATTGGCCGTGAGCCGCACGGCAACTATAACCGTGTGCTGTTGTCGCCACTGCTGGCCGGGGAAACTACCGCTGAACAAACGCTGATCCACGACCCTGACTGGTATCACCATCACGGCATTACCCTGCTGGCGGGAGAGACGGTGGAACAGGTGGATGTCGCTGAGCGGACGTTACGCACCGACCAGCGCCTCCTGCACTGGGACCGGCTGGTCATGGCAACCGGATCGCAGCCCTGCAAACCCGCTGTTCCGGGCAGCGACCTGCCGCATGTGAGCCTCTTTCGCACGCTGCGGGATGTTGACACGTTGCTGGCGGGGCACGGCCCGGTAGTGGTGGTCGGCGGCGGCTTTCTGGGTATCGAAGCCGCCGCCGGACTTCAGGCGCAGGGGCGCCAGGTCACGCTGATCCATCGTCAGTCGCGTTTGCTCGACAAGCAGCTGGATGTGAGGGCGGGGGAATTACTGCTGGCTCAGCTCCGGGCGCGCGGCATTCGCTGTGAACTCAACGTCAGCCTTGCGGCAATCCGCACGGATCGTGTGATCCTTCAGGATGGTCGTGTGCTGGCGGCGCAGCAGGTGGTGATGGCTATCGGTGTTCAGCCGGCAATCGCCGTAGCGCAGGCCGCCGGTATTCCCTGCCAGCGCGGTATTCTGGTGGATCGCCAGTTGCGTAGCGCGCACGCCGGCATTTATGCCGTAGGCGAATGTTGTGAAATCAGCGGCGAGACCTTTGGTCTGGTCGCGCCCTGTCTGGCCCAGGCGAAGATTCTGGCGGCGCAACTGGCCGATCGGCCTCAGGCAGATTTCCACAGCGCGGCGACGGGCACCCGTCTCAAAGTCAGCGGCATTTCCCTGTTCAGCGCTGGCGACATTGAGGATGCCCCGTCCATCACCAGTTTTGATCCGATCGCCGGGCACTATCGCCGCCTGTTCCTGAAAAACGGCCGATTAAACGGCGTGCTGTTGTATGGCGACTGCCAGCGAAGCGGCGCGCTGCTGAACGCACTCCATAACGCCGAACCGGTTTCTGTGAACACGCTGTTCGGCCTTGATGAACCTGAAACGCAGCCGCTGGCTGCAGGAAATCCTGTGATGAGCCAAATGAAACCTGTATTAGCCGTGGTCGGTCACGGCATGGTCAGCCACCATTTTCTGGAACAGCTGGTTGCCCGTAACCTGCATCAGCACTATCACGTTGTGGTCTACGGTGAAGAGCGTTATCAGGCTTACGATCGGGTTCACCTTTCTGACTATTTCACCGGGAAAACGGCTTCGCAGCTGTCGCTGGTGAGCGAAGATTTTTTTGCCCGCAACGCGATTGAACTGCGTAGCGGTTGCCGGGTAGAGGCGATCGATCGCCAGCAGCGCAGCCTGCGTGACAGCTCGGGCCGTGAACTGGCCTGGGATAAGCTGGTGCTGGCCACCGGCTCCCGCGCCTTTGTACCACCGGTGCCTGGGCATGATGGCGAGCGCTGCTTTGTCTATCGCACGCTGGACGACCTGGATGCCATCGCCGCCTGCGCCCGCCAGAGCCAGCGCGGCGTGGTGATCGGCGGCGGACTGCTGGGCCTGGAAGCCGCCAATGCGCTGAAGCAACTGGGGCTGGAGACACACGTTGTTGAGTTTGCGCCACGCCTGATGGCCGTGCAGCTGGACGACGGCGGGGCGCTGATGCTGCGGCAAAAGATCGACTCGCTGGGCGTAACGGTGCATACCTCGAAACAGACCGAACAGATTGCCACCCGGCCTGACGGCAGTCTGGTGCTGCACTTTGCCGATGGCGGCGAGCTGCCCACCGATCTGGTGCTGTTCTCTGCCGGTATCCGTCCGCGTGATGAGCTGGCCCGGCTCGCCGACATCAGCGTGGGGCCGCGCGGCGGCATTACCATCAATGATCATTGCCAGACCAGTGACAGCGACATTTATGCCATCGGCGAATGCGCGCTGTGGAACGGGCAGATTTTTGGCCTGGTGGCGCCAGGTTACCAGATGGCGCGCGTGCTGGCCGCGCATCTGGCTGCCGAACCCGCGCAGTTCACCGGTGCCGACATGAGCACCAAGCTTAAGCTGCTGGGCGTAGAGGTTGCCTCCTTTGGCGATGCGCACGGCAAAACAGCAGGCAGCCTGAGCTACCACTGGGCCAACGGGCCAAAAGGCATTTACAAGAAGATCGTGGTCAGCGACGACAACAGACGCCTGCTGGGTGGCGTGCTGGTGGGAGACAGCAGCGACTATGCCACGCTCCTGCAGATGATGCTAAATGCGATGCCGCTGCCGGCGGCACCGGAAGCCCTGATCCTTCCCGTGATGAATGGCGCGCCGGCCAAAGGATTGGGCGTTGCCGCGCTGCCGGACAGTGCCCAGGTCTGTTCCTGCCATAACGTCAGTAAAAGCGATATCTGCCAGGCGGTGCAGAATGGCTGTGGCGATATGGCCAGTATAAAAAGCTGCACTAAAGCCGCTACAGGCTGTGGCGGCTGCGCTGCGCTGGTGAAACAGGTGATGGAGTTTCAGCTGGAAGATCTGGGCGTCGCCGTGAAAAAAGATATCTGTGAGCACTTCGCCTGGTCCCGTCAGGAGCTGTATCACCTGATCCGTGTCAATGGCATCAAAACCTTTGACGAGCTGCTGACCCGCCACGGACAGGGCTGTGGGTGCGAAGTGTGTAAACCGCTGGTGGCTTCGCTGCTGGCCTCCTGCTGGAACGATTACCTGCTGAAACCGGCCCATTTACCCTTGCAGGACACCAATGACCGTTACTTTGCCAATATCCAGAAAGATGGCACCTATTCGGTCGTACCGCGTGTGCCGGGGGGCGAAATCACGCCACAGGGCCTGATCGCCATCGGCGAAGTAGCCGCACGTTACGATCTCTATACCAAAATAACCGGCGGCCAGCGTATCGATCTCTTTGGTGCGCGACTGGACCAGTTGCCTGCTATCTGGGAAACCCTGCTGGACGCCGGGTTTGAAACCGGTCATGCCTACGGCAAATCCCTGCGTACGGTGAAATCCTGCGTGGGTTCGACCTGGTGTCGTTATGGCGTGCAGGATTCCACTGCTTTTGCCATCGCGCTGGAGAACCGCTATAAGGGCCTGCGCGCACCGCACAAGATCAAGATGGCCGTATCCGGCTGTACCCGCGAATGTGCGGAAGCGCAAAGTAAAGATATCGGCGTAATCGCCACGGAAAATGGCTGGAACCTGTATGTCTGCGGCAATGGCGGCATGAAGCCTCGCCATGCCGACCTGTTTGCCAGCGATCTGGATGATGAGACGCTGATCCGGTACGTCGACCGGATTCTGATGTTCTATGTGCGCACGGCGGACCGCCTGCAGCGTACCAGCGTCTGGATGGATAACATGGAGGGCGGGCTGGACTACCTGCGTGAGGTGGTCATTCACGACAGCCTGGGGATCGCCGCTGCGCTGGAACAGGAGATGCAGCAGGTGGTGGACACCTGGCAGTGCGAATGGCAGACCACGCTGGCCGATCCTTCAAGACGTGCGCTGTTTACCGCCACTGTGAACAGCGAACAGCCGGATGAAACACTGCACTATGCGCGCGTGCGCGGGCAGCGTCAGCCACACAAGGCCTCCGGTATTCCTCTGATGCACCTTCCCGCCGAACCCTGGAGCGAAATCTGCCCCCTGGATGCCATCCCGCCAGAGGCTGGCATCGGAGCCCGTCTTGGCAGCGTCCGTATTGCGTTATTCCGTATGGGTGAGGACTGTTATGCCGTGGAGGATTGTGAGCCCGGCAGCGAAGCCAGTGTGCTGTCACGCGGCATCCTGGGGGATGTTGCCGGGGAGCCGGTCGTGATCTCGCCGCTTTACAAACAGCGCGTGCGCCTGCGGGACGGACAGAGCCTTGATAATCCTCACCATCAGTTGCGCTGCTGGCCGGTCAGAGTGGAGAACGGTCAGGTCTGGGTCGCGAACCGTCCGCTTAACCTGATGGCGCAGGCATCATGAAAACCACATGCGCCTATTGCGGTGTGGGCTGCGGTGTCGACGTCACGCAGCCGCCGGGCGGGCCGCTCCGGGTCAGTGGCGATGCCCGTCATCCGGCGAACGCCGGGCGGCTGTGTGTCAAGGGCGCAGCCCTGGGCGAAACGCTGACGCTGGCCGGACGGTTGCTTCATCCTGAGCTTCATCACCAGCGGGTCAGCATGGAGACGGCACTGGATGCCGCGGCTGACGGGCTGCGCAGGATTATTGATGCACACGGCCCGGAGGCGGTGGCCTTTTACGGTTCCGGCCAGCTGCTCACAGAAGATTACTATGTGGCGAACAAGCTGATGAAGGGCTTTCTCGGCGTCGCCAATATCGATACCAATTCACGTCTGTGTATGGCCTCAGCGGTGACAGGCTATAAACGGGCTTTCGGGGCAGATGCCGTACCGTGCTGTTACGAGGATCTGGATCAGGCCGACGTCGTTATCCTGGTCGGATCGAATGCCGCCTGGGCCCATCCGGTGCTGTTTCAGCGCCTGAAACAGGCCAAAGTGCAGCGCCCGGAGATGCAGGTTGTGGTCATCGATCCGCGCCGTACGGCCAGTTGTGAGTTCGCCGATCTGCATTTACCGCTCCGGCCGGGCAGCGATCCGGCGCTGTTCTCAGGCCTGCTGCACTGGCTGGAACAGCATGGCGGCATTGACGCCACGATGCTGCCGCACCTGGAGGGGGTGGACACCACCTTGCAGGCCGCGCGGCGGTGGGATTGTACGGCGGTGGCAGCCCATTGTGATCTCAGCCATGAATTGATCGCTGCATTCTATCGGTTGTTCGCCCGGCATGAGTGCGTGCTGACCTTATGGTGCATGGGCATCAACCAGTCACAAAGCGGCAGTGACAACAACAATGCCATTCTCAATGCGCACCTGCTCAGCGGCAGAATCGGCCGACCCGGCTGCGGGCCGTTTTCGCTGACCGGGCAGCCGAATGCGATGGGCGGGCGGGAAGTCGGGGGGCTGGCCAACCAGCTGGCGGCGCACATGAGTTTCACCGCAGACGATTGCGACCGTTTGCAGCGTTTCTGGCGCAGTCCGCGCATGGCGCGCGAGCCTGGCCTGACGGCGGTCGATCTCTTTGACGCCATTGATCGCGGGACCATCAAAGCCGTGTGGATTATGGGCACCAATCCGGCGGTTTCGATGCCAGAAGGTAACCGCATTGCCCGGGCGCTGGCGGCCTGTCCGCTGGTGATTGTGTCCGATGTCCTGGCGCAGACGGATACCACCGCTTTTGCGCATATTTTGCTGCCCGCACAGGGCTGGGGAGAAAAGAACGGAACCGTGACCAATTCTGAACGCCGGATTTCTCGTCAGCGCGCGTTCATGCCCCCGGCCGGAGAAGCGAAGCCGGACTGGTGGTTACTCGCGCAGATCGCTCAGCGTCTCGGCTTCGGTGAAGGCTTTAACTGGACTCATCCGGCCGCCATCTTCCGCGAACATGCGGCGTTGTCGGGATTTGAGAATAACGGCCAGCGCGCCTTTGATATCAGCGGCCTGGCGGGTATCAGCGACGCAGAGTGGGACGCGATGAAGCCGGTGCAGTGGCCGATCAACGCGCGCTATCCCCAGGGCTGCGCCCGGCTGTTCAGCGACCGCCACTTTTATCATCCGGATGGCAAAGCCCGCCTGTTGCCACCGGCCACGCCACAGCCAGTGGTCCCCGGAACGGCTTACCCATTACTGATGAACAACGGACGGATCCGCGATCAGTGGCACACCATGACGCGTACCGGCCTGGTTCCCCGACTCATGCAGCATTGTGATGAGCCGTTTGCCGCCCTCCATCCGCAGGACGCACAACGCTATGGCCTGTGCGAAGGGGCACTGGCACGGGTGCAGTCCGAATCAGGCTGGATGACCGTGCGCGTGACGTTCGACAGCGGGCTGCGGCGCGGCGAGATCTTTGTCCCTATGCACTGGAACCGGCAGTTCAGCCTGCAGGGCAGGGTCGGCAGTCTGGTGGCCTCTACCCGCTGTCCGGTCTCGTCACAGCCCGCTTTCAAACAAACCGCCGTACGTATTCAGCCGCTCAACACCCGCTGGCAGGGCTGGCTCTGGCAGCGCGACCTAAGCCCGCCTGACGGACTGCGCTACTGGGCGCGTACACCCTATGAAGGCGCGCAGCGTTTCAGCCTGGCCGGCGACAGTTCGCCAGACCAGTGGATCACGGCAATCCTTCCGCCCGACGGGCTGCAACTGCAAACTGCCCATGCAGCGGAACCGCATTACCGCCTGCTGGCCTGGCGCGACGGCGAACTGCAACTGGCCTTTTATGCCGGAGCATCGCTACCCGCAATCAATCATGCCCAGGTCGCACAGGCTTTTCGCCAGCCACCGTCGAATGCGGCGGCGCGGCACGCCTTGCTGGCGGGACAATCGGCACAGCATGCTGAGGCAGGCCGGACGATCTGTAGCTGTTCTGGTGTCGGGGAAAACACGATATTACAGGCGATTAAACAGGGCTGTCACACCACCCAGGCACTGGGTCATGCGCTCAACTGTGGTACCAACTGCGGCTCCTGCCTGCCGGAGCTAAAACACCTTTTGCTTTCTGTTGCTGTACCGGAGGAAGAATGACAATCGCGATTGACGCTTTGGATAAACTGCTGGCGCCGGAAAACGCGTCCAGCCCGGGTAAGGTCTGGCTGGTCGGCGCCGGGCCGGGGGATGTGGAGCTGTTGACAGTCAGGGCGCTGCGTCTGCTGCAACGCGCGGATGTCGTGGTCTACGATCGCCTGGTCAGCGAAGCGGTGATGGCGGAAGTCGCCAGCAGCGCGCTCTGTATTGATGTCGGTAAACAGCCGGGTCACCACGGCCTGAAGCAGGCTCAGATCAATCAACTGCTGGTGGATCTGGCCGCCAGCGGGCGCAATGTCGTGCGTTTAAAAGGTGGCGATCCCTTTATCTTTGGCCGTGGCGGGGAAGAGATGGTCAGCCTGCAGCAGGCGAATATTGTCTGCGAAGTGGTTCCCGGCATTACGGCCGCCGTGGGCTGCGCGGCGGCCAGCGGCATTCCGCTGACGCACCGTGACTGCGCCCAGTCATTGCGTTTTATTACCGGGCACGGGCGCAGCGGCGAACCGCAGCTGGATGCGGCGGCGCTGACCGCGACCAATCAGACGCTGGTGTTTTACATGGGGTTAAGCTGGAGCAGCGTGATAAGCACGCGGTTACGGGAATGTGGCCGCAGCGCGGCAACCCCGGTGGCAATTATTGAAAACGGTACGCGCCAGAACCAGCGGGTATTGATCACCACACTGGCCGGGTTGCCTGAAACGGTTGAACAGCAAAAACCGGTCTCGCCATCGTTACTGATTGTGGGCGATGTGGTGCGCTATTACCGTGCGGATCGCGTTGCAGCCCATGAAGGTGAGAGGGCGATGAGTGAAATTGCCGTGCCCTGATTTTAGGGTGCTGAAGGAAAAAGGGAACTCTTTTTACGGCTGGCGTGAGACGCCTGAAGCATGATCTGTGGATCTGTCAGTGGCAGCCGGAAACCTAAGTGGCTTTCTGATAAAACGTATGCCTGACAGTGATGACCTGGATATTTTAATCCTCAGACGCTATCTCAGCCTGCGCACAACCGGCGACGCTGTGCAGAGGCTGACGATCCCAGACGGAAAGGGGCCTGCTGAGACCCTGGCCTGCGTTCTGATTTATCTTCGCCAGGCTTTCGTGGGTGCATCACGCCGTCCGTTTTGCGCTGTACTCATAGAACACTGATACGGTAAATCGACTCAGTGCCAGACCTCAACAATCCTGGCGGTGTTCTGTTCAGCGTCAAAGGGGAGGGCCGTGTCATTACGGATAAGGGCAGGACTCAGGCAGGTCTTCTGAATAGCATCAATGATGTTCTTACGACGACTTTCATCAGTTTCTGCTTTCAGCATCTGTTTAAGCTTATCAACAATCGTCACGACACTGATATCAAGATAATCGTCCGCGAGTGATAAAACGGCCTCACCAATCACGATATTCACTAATTCTTCTTCACTTCTGCACATACATTCTTCTTTTTGTCTGTCGGTAAAATGTCCGCTCTGGCGGGTGAGCAATAATGCTGCGTAAATTTTTTACCTGTCACGTACAAACGCTTTCTGCCTTGTATTGTGAAGTTTAACAGCCAGAAGGCGAACACCAGCGCAACAGACGTCAGACAAAGTAAAAAGGGATTCAGCGTGATGATGAGAAACCACCCAGACGCTAAATAACAAATCTTACACCCTCGACGAAAGGTGAACTCATTATAGCGTAAGCAAAGCGGTAATCGCGCCGTTATAGAAAATAAATTCAGGTTGATGTCAATATATCAAGAAGAACTCATGATTCAGGTTCGCAAAAAAACGAATGCGTTCGTCCTGACTGACGATGGCTGAGCAGGATTTTGCAGTAAAATCAGAGGGCCAGGTGATTTTCATAACGTGCATGCAGGCAGGGAAGAAAATATATCGTGATGGATAGCGATTTGTTTGTACGCGACAGGGTATGCCAGAAGATCACGTTGCAAAAAAGGGGGGGCATTTACGGTTCGCTGCTGGATAAGAAAGCGTATTTTATTATTATTTTTTAGTCTAAGGTTTATATATTCTACAAACTGGCTGGCTGATAAAATACAGCGACACGTGTCAGGTTTTTACCAGTCTTTTATTCAACAGTGTCGGCTTTAAGTGAATCAGGTGTTAATGCAGATGTGATAGCATGGGTTTTAATAAGTAAGGCATCCGGGATTGGCGGGCCTGATGTGAATAATACCAGCACTGAAAATAGCGCTGGCATCCTGATCAGGGAAGAAAGTAACGTCTGATGTTAACTGTCATTTTGAAGAGGGGTCACACCCTGAAGCGCATGTAGCCCTTCATGGTTAACTTCTTCATCGGCACCCTCTACAGCGGCTGAAATAGTCAGCAGGCTCTGCAGTTCACTCAGCAGAATGGCAGCATCGGACTTAAGTATTTCATCCGACTCAGCGGAATCAATGACAGTATTAATGGCTTTATTAGCGCTCTCGATCATTTCGGTCACGCCGCCCTGTTTGCTGACGGCCAGCACAAGTGCGCTGATCAACAGAGACTGTGCTTCAACACGCGCTGTCAGCTGTTTCATATTCGCATCGATGTTTGAGATTTTGGCAAGCATGCTCAGCACTACGTTTTTCATATACCCCCCTGTTAAAACGTAAAATTTTAACTTTTATTCCTGATAGTGAAAAGCCCAAAAATTCTGAAAATCAAAGTCCCTAAAGAATGGCGTATACTCAACCGCTGGCAGTGTGTGACAGAATAATCTAACTCTCTGAAATAACAGCACTCTGAGCTGATAAGATCAGACTAACTGTTTTCAAATAATTAAAGCCTCTGCTGTTTATCCCTCACGAGAATTTATAACGTTCAACTTTTCAGGAGTCCGTTAATCTGCATTCAGGATGCTATTTTAATGCTTATCGCTGCAGGCTAAGTATCGTCAGACGTTTTACTCATTCAGACCAGAGGCGCTATGACTGCAGATGGCGATAAAACCAGGCAGCCCGCTACACGATTACAATGCCTGTCGCTTTATGCCGGGTAAATTCAGAGAAGCCTGAAATGGCTGGGTAACGAAAGAAGTCTGACACTATTCGGCAGACGGAATGAAGAAATTGAACGCTGACATCAGGCTAGCTTAACCTTCAGGTTGTTCAGGTGACATATACCTGTTTCTGTTAATAACGTCAGCATCAGAATTATAAATAGATCGCCACAGCATCCGCAACGCTTGTCTGAATCGCAAACGCAGGCGGTGATAAAGCCAGAATACCGGTTTACAGTCATCAATAAGCGCAAAAAGCATGCCGCTGATAAAGAGGTATAGCCAGATTAAAACTCAGGACACTTCGGCATATTAAACCTGGAAATCGCGAAAGTTGAGCTATTTAACACTTTTTATTTTCGGGTTCGAATTCAGGTTAAGCGATGGCAAAGAAGCCCGCGTTACACAGGCGTAAACTGGAACAAAAAAGGAAAAAACGCAGTGTCAGCCTGGGCTGACCAGGGCACTATACAGTATTCCGTCTGGATAGGTAGCGTGAGTGTCGAATTTTCGAAAAGTGAGCACAATATGCTTTCAGACCAGAAACTCATCCGGTTTGAGATTAAAAGGCATGCTGAAGCCTTACCATTCTCAATTTCAATTTTCTTTTCATCTGATTGCATTTTCATGCAGAGAAAGCGCCATAAAATTGTAAATACAAAGGTGAACGTCACCCCCATTAATCTCACTATTATTTAGCTGGAACAATTCACTCTGCTGAATGGGGGGCGCAACCTGTATGAAAAAAGCAAACGCGCTGAGAGCAGCATGGTATCAGGGGCAACCTTATTTCACGCGTCGTAAGCCGTTTTGCTTAAGGGTAGGCAGTAAACGCAATTCAGTTACTGTTTTTGGCTGGCTGATGATTTATGACGTTCAGGGCCGCCCTGAAGCAAAAAGCAGTGACTTGCTGATGTCCGGTCCTGAAATTGCCAGCACACCGGATCGCGTCTGCGGTGAAATATGTTCAGCTTCTGTGAGCACCGGATGCGGATGGGAAGGGAGAGCAGTCTGGTCTGAGCAATCACACATCGCGCTAATCTGAGCAGCCCCTTCCCGATCAGGTCAGCCCTGTTCATGTTTCACCTGTCGAATGCCGGCAGAAAATAACGCCACAGACGCAGGTTTCATTGTTTGTCTTTGTCGCGCTTATCCTGTTCGGGCTTCCATTCAAGGCCGCACATGTCACAGGAAAACTTGCCGTCAGGGCACTTTCGGGGCCCCCGGAAATTGCAGAAAGGGCACGTTCGCGGTCTGTAAGCCATTTTCACTTCGCCTTCCGATTACGCGTTCTGTTCAGGCAGACTGCAAAAAATCTGCGCTTCCGTCTGTCCTGAAATAACACTGACTGCCTGTTGCTGTTTATGCTGGCTTCTTCTGCGAGGCTATCCCTCAAGTGGTGCGGGGTGATGAGACGCAACAGCCTGTTCCACCCACTCATCAGATGGCCTGTCGCCTGACACTGCGATGAGATAGGCCTGTCCGGATTGAGAGCGAAAGGTTGAAACCCGGAAACCCTGATTAAAACGCACAGGGCCTGGCGCCACAATCTCGAGCTGATTCTGGGTAAAGTCTGTTTTCGATAAATAGCTGATGTAATCACCAGGCGCTGCCACGCTCACTGACCTTTTTTCACCTTTCCAGCCTTCACCAAATAGCATTACGTCGGGCATCTCTACCTCTGCTGTTGTATGACGTCATTTAACCTTATGGTGTGATTGCCGATTACACAATCTGTCCGGCCGATCTGAAAAACATCTCAGGGTAAACCCATGCCGGATCTCTGCAAAATCCAGAAATCCCGCCGCCGGTTGCCGGATACATCCCTGACGCTCACATATCACACTATCCTTAGCAGAGGAGGTATCTATGTGTGGACGGTTTGCGCAGTACAGCAGCAGAGATGACTACTTTGACGCTCTTAAACTCAAGGCAGATGAAATTGTTTATGACCCGGAACCGATCGGGCGTTTTAATGTTGCGCCAGGCACTAAGGTTCTGTTGCTGAACGAACGGGACGATGCGTTGCATTTTGACCCGGTTTACTGGGGCTACGGCCCGGCGTGGTGGCACAAGCAGCCGCTAATCAATGCCCGCGGTGAGACGGCGGCAACCGGCCGCATGTTCAGGCCGCTATGGGAGAATGGTCGTGCGATCGTGCCTGCCGATGGCTGGTATGAGTGGAAGCGGGACGGCAATAAAAAGCAGCCCTATTTCATCTACCACCGAACGCGCGTGCCGCTGTTTTTTGCGGCGATTGGCAGGGCGCCTTACGGTCAGGATCACGGGCATGAAGGATTCGTTATCGTCACAGCGGCGAGTAACAAGGGCATGGTCGATATCCACGACCGTCGCCCGCTGGTTCTGACAGCGGATGCGATACGCGAATGGTTAAGCGAAGACACCACGCCTGAACGGGCGCAGCAGATCGCTCAGGATGCGGCGCTGCCAGAAAAGGACTTCTGCTGGCATCCTGTGTCAGCCAGAGCAGGCAGCATCCGTAATCAGGGCGAGACGCTTATTGAAGAGATCAAACCTGACTGAGCCGGATTGCGAACGGCTGATGCGTTTACGGCGTAATGGGGGCATCCTCTGCACAACCGATCTGATGCGCCGCGAATACGGCTCTCTTCACGCCTTTGTGGTCAGTGAAGTGGATGGGGAATACTCCCTGCGCAGTTCGCGGCTACTGGCTGGTCAAATCGAAATAGTCCGTGGCAGATAAAATGTGAACATCGGTCGCCATGCCTTACAAACGGCACAACAGGTATTCCGGGAATAACGTCACGGGATGAGCAGACCAGATTAATTCAGGATATCCCTGAGAACATGAACGCTTACAGGAATAGTCAGCCCGGACCTGAATAAGCCCTTAAATTTATTTAAATGCATGATAACTGTCCGGTTAACATTAAATCGTGCTGCCATTTATAAACAGAATATTTCGTTCAGGTTTAAATCAGCCATCAATACCGGCGTTTTAACGTACACGTCTGTTTTTGAGCCAGCCGCGGACCGCTAACGTTGCAAAAATAAATGCCATGCTGCGCGCCCGCGCCACTTCGCAAATAAATCTGTCCATCCCTGCACGCTGAATTTCCGTCAACTGACGGGCCAGTTCTGCATCAACCGGGGCTGGAAAGTGCTGCGCGACAGGCGGCGCTTGCCGTGACGAGCCGATGCCATCTGTACCTTATTATTTAAATTAACTGATAAATTTTGTCCGTTAATAAATCTGAGGGACACGAAGAAGCGGCGTGAGGGCTGATCGTATTCAGACGCCGAAAAATATTTAAAACAACAGAAAGCATCAACTATTCACCTAATGAAATTCCAGATTTTACCTGGTAGTCAGAGAGGCAGGCGAAGGATAGTTTATGTCTATCCAGCGTCAACTATTCCTGTTTTAATGGCAATAAGTCATTGAGATTGATAGGGGTCGAATGAGCCGACGCTCGAACTCTTGCAATGAATGGTGCTGATTAATCTCATTGGCAGACAGAAACTGTCCGTGGAACTGATTATTTAATCTGGCTGATCTTCTTAACCATTATCCTTGTTACGGATTGCGATTAATCCGTTGAGTATCGGGTCTGGCTCAGCACCTTTATCTGGTCGCTGGCATCTGCGTGCCTGAAATCAGTAAAGCGCCGCTTTATTTTTAACGGCATTGCGACTCACTACCTGGTATATAAGGAAATCTCCATGGCTTTTTCAGGCACGGACCGTTTCACGGTCGTCTCGCTGACAGGCGGTCAGCCACTGCTCCGGCAGGCACAAAGTTCGTCATCTTTTAATCTGAGCGAACCCGCCATTATTACGCTGCAGGGCTTACCGTCTCAGATTGCTTCCTATCAGAAGCAGGGGGATGACCTCATTCTCAATCTGCCGGAGAGCGACACGCTCCGCTATCAGCACTTCTTTACTGAGGTGGCAGGTGAGCGAAGTACATTACTGTTTCAGCAGGGCAGTCTGCTCCAGCAGGCGCAATTCAGTACAGAAACAATGGACGACGATCAGGCTGTCATCACGCTGACGCCCGTCCTGCAGCCTGTCGATCGGGCGAATGCGCTGACCCCTTTCCCGGCCAACGTAACAGCAGCCTCAGAGCCAGCGTTATCTGGAGTTTCTGTTGCAGAAAACCAGACGCAGGCGTCTGAGAAGACGGCGTCTGGCACGGAAGGGACTTCCGGCGACGCGGCCTCAACCTTAACGTTCGCACACGCGGCGGAAACAGCCACATTAGTGATCACCTCCACGGCGGCTGAAACCGACGCGGTTGTCCTGCCAGCCCTGACCCTGGATCCCGTCAACGGCGACAACACCGTGAGTTATAAAGAGGGGATTTACGGCGTTATCTTCACCGGCACCGCGGCCCATCTTCCCTCCGGT
>NZ_JBLWSJ010000006.1:0-263704 GCF_048452665.1 Pantoea graminicola
GAAGTGCGGGGCTTTTTTACGTCCGTACTCTGCCAGTCTAAGCTGAAACATTTTCATTTTCTGCATCAAGCCTCGACAATTTCGACTGATCAGGCTAATGTTGGGCATCCAGATGTCTAACCGTTTATATGGTTGCAAGAGGTGAGCAGGCTATGCCAATCAGGATCCCCGACGAATTACCGGCAGTGAATTTTTTACGCGACGAAAACGTCTTTGTGATGACCTCGTCGCGCGCCAGTGTTCAGGAGATCCGCCCGCTTAAAGTACTCATACTGAATCTGATGCCGAAGAAGATCGAAACGGAGAATCAGTTTCTGCGCCTGCTGTCCAACTCGCCACTGCAGATCGATATTCAGCTGCTGCGTATCGACAGCCGCGAGTCGCGTAACACCCCCTCTGAGCACCTCAATAACTTCTACTGCAATTTTGAAGATATCCAGCATGACAACTATGACGGCTTAATCGTTACAGGTGCGCCACTCGGGCTGGTCGATTTTAATGATGTTGCCTACTGGCCGCAGATCCAGCGCGTGCTGCACTGGGCAAATGAGCATGTCACCTCTACCCTGTTTGTCTGCTGGGCAGTGCAGGCCGCACTCAATATTCTGTATGGCATCCCCAAGCAAACCCGGCATAACAAACTGTCGGGCGTCTACGAGCATCAGATACTGCATCCCCATGCGTTACTGACGCGGGGATTTGACGATAATTTCCTGGCGCCTCATTCACGTTATGCGGATTTCCCTTCCCGGCTGATCAGGGATTACACCGATCTTGAGCTGTTTGCTGAATCGGAACAGACGGGCGCCTATCTGATGGCGAGCAAGGACAAACGACTGGTGTTTGTAACCGGCCATCCGGAGTATGACGCCCTGACGCTGTCGGGTGAATATCATCGCGATTATGAAGCTGGCGTGAATCCGGACATTCCCCATAACTACTTTCCGCAGGATAACCCGGCCCTGCCACCGCGCGCGACCTGGCGTAGTCATGGCAACCTGCTGTTCTCCAACTGGCTCAACTACTACGTTTACCAGATTACGCCATTCGATCTGCGCCGCATGAATCCGACGCTGGAATAGTTCCGATCCGGGATCAGCTGAACCGTGTTAGCCACTGGCAGCACGGTTTTTTTTCGCCTCTATAACGCCAATGAAAAGCTTTCCTTTATCTTTATGAAATTTAATATCATTAAATTCATACAGATAAGAATCATTCACTTATAAAATGGAAATAGTTTTTGATTTAAGAAAATAAATGTTTATGCTCTGATCCTGTAGCTCATAAAACCAGCACCCTATGGATCCGCTGAATTCGATCCTTTGAATACAGGAGAGCGCCAGCATGACAGACTCAGTGATCAGCCATTCCCTGATTTTCAGCCAGCCCTTTAACCACGCCGAACAGGAGGTGTTAACACCCGAAGCGATCGCCTTCCTTGAGAAGCTGGTCGCGCGATTTGCACCACAACGTGAGGCCCTGCTATTGGCCCGCCAGCAGCGGCAGCACCGTTACGATCAGGGCTATCTCCCGGACTTCGATATGGAAACGGCTTCCATAAGAGAGAGTGAGTGGCGCATCCAATCCATCCCGGCCGATTTAGCCGATCGCCGGGTTGAAATTACCGGGCCGCCCGATCGCAAAATGGTGATTAATGCGCTGAACGCCAACGTAAAAGTCTTTATGGCTGACTTTGAAGATTCGCTGTCACCGGAATGGAAGAAACTGATTGAAGGGCAACGGACACTGCAGGAGGCGGTGCGGGGCACCCTGAGTTACACCAACGAGAATGGCAAAGTTTATCAGTTAGCTGCTAATCCTGCGGTTCTGATGTGCCGGGTTCGTGGCCTGCATCTGTCTGAAAAGCATGTCAGCTGGCAGGGTGAGGCGATTCCCGGCGGGCTGTTTGATTTTGCGCTCTACTTCTTCCACAACGTTCGTCCCCTGCTGGCTAAAGGCAGCGGGCCTTACTTCTATCTGCCAAAAACCGAGAGCTGGCAGGAGATCGCCTGGTGGCGTGAGATCTTCAGTTTCAGTGAGGATCACTTTGATCTTCCTCGCGGGACGATCAAGGCCACGGTGCTGATCGAAACGTTACCCGCCGTCTTCCAGATGGATGAGATCCTGTGGAATCTGCGCGATCACATCACCGGTCTCAACTGCGGCCGCTGGGATTACATCTTCAGCTACATCAAGACCCTGAAACAGCATGCCGATCGCGTGCTGCCTGACCGCCAGTCCGTCACCATGGATCAGCCGTTCCTGAATGCCTATTCGCGATTGCTGATCAAAACCTGCCATCGGCGGGGCGCGTATGCGATGGGCGGCATGTCGGCGCTGATCCCCGCGAAAGATCCTTCGCGCAACGCCTGGGTACTGCAGCGCGTGAAGGAAGATAAGCAGCGGGAAGCCGGTAACGGACATGACGGCACCTGGATTGCGCACCCTGGCCTGGCCGATACCGCGATGGCGGTGTTCGATGCCGCACTGGGAGAGCGATCGAACCAGCTGCACATTCTGCGTGAAGAGGATGCGCCCATCACCGCAGAACAGTTGCTCGCGCCCTGCCAGGGTGAGCGGACTGAAGCCGGTATGCGCGCCAGCATCCGTGTCGCGCTGCACTATCTGGAAGCCTGGATCAGCGGCAACGGCTGTGTGCCGATTGACGGGCTGATGGAAGATGCGGCGACTGCGGAGATTGCGCGCACCTCTATCTGGCAGTGGATTCATCATCAGCAGCGCCTCAGCAATGGTCAGCCGGTTACCGCTGAACTGTTTCTGCGCTGGCTGAATGAGGAGCTGCACCTGCTGCAGAGCGCGCTGGGCGAAACGCACTTCAGCGCCGGACGCTATAACGATGCGGCGCAGCTGATGGCGCAGATCACCACGGAGCGCGAGCTGGTTTCCTTTCTTACCCTGCCAGGCTATCGCCTGATCCCCTGAACAGAGGAGCTATTGCCATGACACGTACTCAACAGACAGAACAACTCGAACAACTCTGGCAGACCGCACGCTGGCAGGGAATTACCCGTCCCTACAGCGCGGCAGAGGTGGTTAATCTGCGGGGATCGGTTCTGCCCGCCTGTACGCTGGCCACGCGCGGTGCGGAGAAGCTCTGGGCGCTGCTGAACGGCGGGGCGAAGAAGGGGTATATCAACAGCCTGGGGGCGCTGACGGGCGGGCAGGCTCTGCAGCAGGCGAAAGCGGGCATCGAGGCGATCTACCTCTCTGGCTGGCAGGTGGCGGCGGATGCCAACGTAGCGGGGCAGATGTACCCGGATCAGTCGCTTTATCCGGTGAACTCCGTTCCTGAAGTTGTCACGCGCATTAACCAGACCTTCCAGCGCGCCGATCAGATTCAGTGGTCCAGCGGTATCGAAGCCGGTGACAGCCGCCACACTGATTTCTTTCTGCCAATCGTCGCGGACGCGGAAGCCGGATTTGGTGGCGTGCTGAATGCGTTTGAGCTGATGAAGGCGATGATTCAGGCGGGCGCGGCGGCGGTTCACTTTGAAGATCAGCTGGCGGCGGTGAAAAAATGTGGCCACATGGGCGGCAAAGTGCTGGTACCGACGCAGGAAGCGATCCAGAAACTGGTCGCGGCACGGCTGGCGGCGGATGTCATGGGCGTGCCAACCCTGCTGCTGGCCCGGACCGATGCCGATGCGGCGGATCTGCTGACCTCTGATTGCGACGAGTATGATCGGCCCTTTATCCGCGGCGACCGCACGGCAGAAGGTTTCTTCCGCACCCACGCCGGGATTGAGCAGGCGATCAGCCGCGGGCTGGCCTATGCGCCTTACGCTGACATCCTGTGGTGCGAAACCTCCACGCCCGATCTGGCGATGGCGCAGCGCTTTGCCGATGCCATTCATGAACGCTTTCCGGGCAAGCTGCTGGCCTATAACTGTTCACCTTCGTTCAACTGGAAAAAGAACCTCGACGATCGCACCATCGCGAAGTTTCAGCAGTCGCTCAGCGACATGGGCTATCGCTTTCAGTTCATTACGCTGGCGGGCATCCACAGCATGTGGTTCAACATGTTCGATCTGGCTCACGCCTACGCGCAGGGTGAAGGCATGCGTCACTACGTTGAGAAGGTTCAGGAGCCTGAGTTCGCCGCCCGCGATCGCGGTTACAGCTTCTCCTCGCACCAGCAGGAGGTGGGCACCGGCTATTTCGATCAGGTCACCAACATCATCCAGGGCGGAAAATCGTCGGTGACGGCGCTGACCGGTTCCACCGAAGAGCATCAATTCTGACCTGTTCTGCTGACTGATTTCCCGCCCGCCTCGTGCGGGCGGGCACTGACCGGAGCCGATTATGCCGCCACGCGAATCGCTGATCGCCCACACCATTCTGCAGGGATTCGATGCGCAGTATGGCCGCTTCCTCGACATTACGGCTGGCGCGCAGCAGCGCTTTGAACAGGCGGAGTGGCAGGCGGTGCAGCATGCCATGAAGGCCCGTATTCATCTCTATGATCATCATGTCAGACTGGTTGCTGACCAGCTGCGGGTGCTGAACGGCGCGGCAGACTGGGATGTGACGTTCTGGCTGCGGGTTAAGGATCACTATCAGAGCCTGCTGCCCGGCTATCCGCGACATGAAATTGCGGAAAGTTTTTTTAATTCCGTCTACTGCCGCTTACACGGACATGCCGATCTGCAGCCGGATCGGCTGTTTATCTTCACCTCTCAGTCCGGGGCTGCGCCCGTCACTCCTCTGCGTCCGCTGTCGCGCACGTATCAGCCGCAGCGGGGCTGGCTGGCGCTGGTGGATCAGATGCTGGACGATCTGCCGTTAACCCTGCCGTGGCAGCATCGTGCGCGCGATGTCGGCTGGATTGTCCGCCACCTGCAGTCGCACTTTCCCCGCCTGAACCAGGGCTGGCTTGAGGTCAACAGCGAGCTTTTCTACCGCAATAAAACCGCCTGGCTGGTGGCGCGTCTGCATCTGCCGGAGGGGATCTTTCCCTGCCTGCTGCCCGTCCAGCGCAGTGAGGCGGGCGAACTCTGGATCGACACCTGTCTGACCGATGTGAACGACGCCAGCATCGTTTTCGGTTTTGCCCGCGCCTGTTTCATGGTGTATGCCCCGGTGCCGGCGGCGCTGGTCGCCTGGCTGCAGCCGATTCTGCCCGGCAAAACGCTGGCGGAGCGCTATATGGCGATCGGCTGCCAGAAGCACGGCAAGACTGAATGCTATCGCGAATATCTGCAGGCGCTGGCCGAGAACAGGGCGGCGTTTGAGGTCGCGCCCGGCGTGCGTGGCATGGTGATGCTGGTCTTTACGCTGCCAGGCTTTGACTGGGTGTTCAAAGTCATCCGGGATCGTTTTGCACCGCAAAAAGAGGTAACGGAAGCGCAGGTCCGTGCCTGTTATCAGCAGGTCAAAGAGCACGATCGCGTGGGGCGAATGGCGGACACCCAGGAGTTCGAGCAGTTTGCGCTACCGCTGGCGCGTCTTTCACCGGCGCTGCTGGCGGAACTTTACGCCTGCTGTGCGGAGAAACTGCATGTCGAAGGCGATCGCCTGATCATCCGTCATCTGTGGCTGGAACGGCGTATGCAACCGCTCAATCTCTATCTGGCGCAGGCCAGCGCCGCCGAACGGCATCACGCCATCGAAGAGTATGGCAATGCCATTAAACAGCTGGCGGCGGCCAATATTTTTCCGGGTGACATGCTGTTTAAAAACTTCGGCATCACCCGTCATGGCCGGGTGATCTTCTACGACTACGATGAGATTCGCCCGATGCAGGATCTGAACTTTCGTGAGGTGCCGGCGGCGCGCTATGAGGAGGATGAGCTGAGCGCCGAGCCGTGGTACAGCGTCGGGCCGGATGATGTTTTTCCGGAAACCTTCCGCTATGCGTTATGCAGCGAAGCCGTGACCGGCGCGTTGCTGCTGACGCTGCACCCGGAGATATTCGACGCCAGCTGGTGGCGCACGCAGCAGCAGCGCATTGCCCGGGGCCATGTGGAAGAGGTGATCGCCTGGCGGCAGACGCAGCGTTTCAGCGTCTGCTACGCCGCTGAAGCGGTTAACGACCGCTGTACGCCAGCGTGACCTGACGCGCTTCCCGGATGACCAGCGCCCCCAGTTCCGTAATCCGATCGTCTGTCATGCGGGCAATGGGGCCGGAGATAGAGAGCGCAGCAAACGCCTCGCCATGCTCATCATAGATAGGTGCGGCCACGCAGCGCAGCCCCAGCGCATGCTCCTCATCATCCAGCGAAAAGCCCGCTTTGCGCACCTGCGCCAGATTCTCTTTTAGGCTCTGCGGTGACATCAGGGTTTTTGGCGTGTAGTAATGCAGACCCTTCTGATGCAGCAGGGCGGTGACCTGATCGTCTCCCAGATGCGCCAGAAACGCTTTGCCCGCGCCTGACGCATGCATCGGCAGCTTGCCGCCAATCGGTGCTGACATCCGCATCAGCTGGGTACACTGCACCTGATCGATGATCACCGCCTGGTGATCGCTGAGATCCAGCACCGCCAGATTCACCGTTTCGCCGGACTGCTCCATCAGGCTGCGCAGTACCGGATGAACCAGCGCCAGCAGATTGCGACTCTGCAGAAAACTGCTGCCGACCACAAAGGCGTGCGCGCCCATCGTCCAGAGACCCAGATCGCCGACCTGGCGGACAAAGCCCTGCTGCTGCATGGTGCTGAGCAGGCGATGTGTGGTGGAGTTCGGCAGGCCCGCCTGCTGCGCCAGTTCGGTCAGGGCGACGCTGCCATGTGAATCGGCAATCAGCTCCAGCAGCGTCAGGCCACGGGTCAGCGACTGCACCTGTCCACCCGCAGACGCGGCGGCAGGGGAGCTTCGGGGTTTCTTGCCACGCTTTACAGGAACCGGCGTTGCCATCGTGTTTCTCCTTTTGCATTGTGGAAATCATTTTCGTTTTAATCCGCCGGTTTGCAAACGCTGGTTTTCTGGTCAGACCTGTCACGTCGTGCTGAAAATGTCTTAACTGTGGTCACTTTGTCGCCTGACCAGCTTGTGCCAGAATGAAAACCGGGGTTTTCGCTGGCAGACTGACGTGAATGGGGCAACAGTGAGCAGAAAAATCGACGCGTTACATCAGCAGCTCGCCCAACGCATTATGGTGCTGGATGGCGGCATGGGCACCATGATCCAGCGCTGCGGGCTGGAAGAGCAAGCGTTTCGCGGCAGCCGGTTCGCTGACTGGCCCTGCGATCTGAAAGGCAATAACGATCTGCTGGTGCTGAGCCAGCCGCAGGTGATCCGCGAGATCCACGACGCCTATCTGGCAGCGGGCGCGGATATCCTTGAAACCAACACCTTTAACGCCACCTCGATCGCGATGGCGGATTACCGGATGGAGAGCCTGGCGGCGGAGATCAATCTTGAAGCCGCCCGGCTGGCGCGCGCCTGCGCCGACGCCTGGACGGCAAAAACACCGGATCGGCCGCGCTATGTGGCGGGGGTGCTGGGGCCGACCAACCGCACCTGCTCGATCTCGCCTGATGTTAACGATCCCGCTTTCCGCAATATTACCTTCACCCAGCTGGTGGCGGCGTATCGCGAAGCGACCCGTGCGCTGGTGGCGGGCGGGGCCGATCTCATCATGATCGAAACCGTGTTCGATACGCTGAATGCCAAGGCGGCGGTCTATGCGGTGCAGACGGAGATGGAGGCGCTGGGCGTTGCGCTGCCGCTGATGATCTCCGGCACCATTACCGACGCCTCCGGCCGCACGCTCTCCGGCCAGACCACCGAAGCCTTTTACAACGCCCTGCGTCACGCGGAACCGCTCTCCTTTGGACTGAACTGTGCGCTGGGACCGGATGAGCTGCGTCAGTATGTGGCGGAGCTGTCGCGGATTGCGGAAGGCTACGTGTCCGCGCACCCCAACGCCGGACTGCCTGATGCGTTCGGGGAGTACAATCTGGATGCGGCGCGGATGGCAGAGCAGATTGGTGAGTGGGCGAAGGCGGGGTTCCTGAATATCGTTGGCGGCTGCTGCGGCACCACGCCGGAGCATATCGCGGCCATGGCCGCCGCAGTGGAAGGGGTCGCACCGCGCCCGCTGCCGACTCTCCCGGTCGCCTGTCGCCTTTCCGGCCTGGAGCCGCTGAACATCACCGCAGAGTCGCTGTTTGTGAACGTCGGTGAGCGCACCAACGTCACCGGCTCAGCGAAATTCAAACGGTTAATCAAAGAGGAGAAATATAGCGAGGCGCTGGAGGTGGCGCTGCAGCAGGTGCAGAACGGCGCGCAGATCATCGACATCAATATGGATGAAGGGATGCTCGATGCTGAAGCCGCGATGGTGCGCTTTCTGAATCTGATCGCGGGCGAACCCGATATCGCCCGTGTGCCAATCATGATCGACTCCTCGAAATGGGCGGTGATTGAAAAGGGGCTGCAGTGCATTCAGGGCAAAGGGATCGTGAACTCGGTGTCGATGAAAGAGGGCGAAGCGGCATTCATTCAACAGGCGCGTCAGGTGCGGCGTTACGGCGCGGCGATGGTGGTGATGGCGTTTGATGAAGTGGGCCAGGCGGATACCCGCGCCCGTAAAATTGAGATCTGCCGCCGGGCCTACCGGATCCTGACGGAGCAGGTCGGTTTCCCGCCGGAAGACATTATCTTCGACCCCAACATCTTTGCAGTCGCCACCGGTATCGACGAGCACAATAACTACGCCGCGGATTTCATCGGCGCCTGTGAAGATATCCGGCGGGAGCTGCCCCACGCGATGATCTCCGGCGGCGTCTCCAACGTATCATTTTCCTTCCGAGGCAACGATCCGGTGCGTGAAGCGATACACGCGGTCTTCCTCTATCACGCTATCCGCAACGGCATGGATATGGGCATCGTCAACGCAGGTCAGCTGGCCATCTATGACGATCTGCCCGCGGAACTGCGCGATGCCGTGGAGGATGTGATTCTGAACCGGCGCGATGATGGCACCGAGCGACTGCTGGCGCTGGCGGAGAAATACCGCGGCGGTAAAGGCGATGCGTCCCAGGAGCAGCAGCTGGCGGAGTGGCGCAGCTGGGCGGTGGCGAAGCGGCTGGAGTATGCGCTGGTTAAAGGCATTACAACGTTTATTGAACAGGATACCGAGGAGGCGCGCCAGCAGATGCCGCGTCCGATTGAGGTGATCGAAGGCCCCCTGATGGCCGGCATGAACGTAGTGGGTGATCTGTTCGGTGAAGGCAAAATGTTTCTGCCGCAGGTGGTGAAGTCGGCGCGCGTAATGAAGCAGGCGGTGGCCTGGCTGGAACCCTTCATCGAAGCCAGCAAAGAGGCGGGGCGCAGCAACGGTAAAATCGTGCTGGCTACGGTGAAAGGCGATGTGCATGACATCGGCAAGAATATTGTCGGCGTGGTGCTGCAGTGCAATAACTACGAGATTGTGGATCTCGGCGTGATGGTGCCGGGCGAGAAAATCCTTAAAACCGCGCGGGAAGTGAATGCCGATATTATCGGCTTATCGGGCCTGATCACGCCATCGCTGGATGAGATGGTCAATATCGCGAAAGAGATGGAGCGACAGGGCTTTACGCTGCCGCTGCTGATTGGCGGCGCGACCACCTCGAAGGCGCACACCGCCGTCAAAATTGAGCAGCACTACAGCGGCCCGACCGTCTATGTGCAGAACGCCTCACGCACCGTGGGCGTGGTGTCGTCGCTGCTCTCTCCGACCTTAAGAGAGGATTTCATCGCACGTACCCGCAAGGAGTACGAAACCGTGCGCATCCAGCACGCGCGCAAAAAGCCCCGCACGCCGCCAGTCCCGCTGCAGGCAGCGCGCGACAACGCCACCCTCATCGACTGGCAGAGCTATACGCCGCCGGTGCCGCATCGGCCAGGCGTCAGTCAGGTGGAGGTGAGCATTGAGACGCTGCGCAACTACATCGACTGGACGCCCTTCTTTATGACCTGGTCGCTGGCGGGCAAATATCCCCGCATCCTGGAAGATGAGGTGGTAGGCGAAGAGGCGCAGCGTCTGTTTGCCGATGCCCGTGCGATGCTCGACAGACTGAGCGAGCACTCCCTGCTCGCGCCGCGTGGCGTGGTCGGTATTTTTCCGGCGAACCGGGTCGGCGATGATATCCATATTTACAGGGATGAGCGGCGCGAGGAGATTTTGTGTGTAAGTCATCACTTACGTCAGCAGACTGAGAAAACGGACTTCGCGAACTACTGCCTGGCCGATTTTGTGGCCCCGAAATCCTCAGGAAAGGCGGATTACCTGGGGGCGTTCGCGGTAACGGGCGGACTGGAGGAGGATGCGCTGGCGGAGGCTTATGATCGCCAGCATGATGATTACAACAAGATCATGGTGAAGGCGCTGGCGGACCGTCTGGCCGAAGCCTTTGCCGAATATCTGCATGAGCGGGTGCGAAAAGTGATCTGGGGCTTTGCGCCTAACGAAAATCTCAGCAACGAAGAGCTGATCCGGGAAAATTATCAGGGAATACGTCCGGCACCCGGCTATCCGGCCTGCCCGGAGCACACCGAAAAAGCTGCCATCTGGCGTCTGCTGGCGGTGGAGGAGCAGACCGGCATGAAACTCACTGAATCCTTTGCGATGTGGCCCGGTGCGTCCGTGTCGGGCTGGTATTTCAGTCATCCCGAGAGTCGCTATTTCGCCGTCGCGCAGATCCAGCGTGACCAGGTGGAGGATTATGCCGCTCGCAAAGGGATGCCGGTGAGTGAGGTGGAGCGCTGGCTGGCACCCAATCTGGGCTACGATGCGGAGTGAATAAAAAAGCGGCCAGCGGGCCGCTTTTCTCTTCTGGCGGGGTTCCCTGCGCATTGCGCTCAGGTGTGGCGGCCAGATCCACCCTGAACCTTGTTCCACTCAGAAGCAGGAAGCGGCCCGAAGGCCGCTCTCTGCTTAGTTGAAGCGCGCGTCGCGATCGGAGGTCAGGTCATAGAGCTGGTACTTACGACCCAGCATCTGACCGCCATCACGCGTCAGCGGCACCCAGTTCACCTGCGCACGGCCACGGGTCGGCGTCACGGTGAAGAGGTCCATCGGGATGGAGATGTAGAAGCCTTTGGTGAAGTCGCCTTCACCATACTCTTCAGACGAGACGTTGGTTTTGGTGGCATACACGCCGACCATCACGCCGCTGTCGAAGCGCTTCGACACATCGACCGTCACGCCTTTATCTTTCGCCAGATACTGACCGACGCTGGTCTTCACCAGCACATCCTGCATGAACCACGGACGCCAGTAAGCGGTCAGGTTGCCGGTGGCCGCTTTGTAGCGGTTAAACTGCATCATATTGTCCCAGTCACGCTGACGGACGTAGTTGGCATCAACGCCCACCGCCCAGTTAGCATCGACCGGACGATAGAGCAGCTCGCCGCCCACGCCACCATACATCGTCTCCAGATATCCGCCGTAAAGCTGACCATAGAAGCCGTTACCGAGGTGGCCCATATAGTTTGCCTGCAGATCGTTGACGTAGACGTTGTTCTCAACGTAGTCGCGGATGTGGGTACGCACGCGAGGCAGCGTGGAGTCCGCCGGCGCGCCGTTGTAGTTGAACTTATCGTAGTTGTTGGCGAGGTTGCCAAACAGGCTACCGCCCACCAGCAGGTGATCCGTCAGCCAGTAATCGACGTTGCCCATGACGCCGACCTGATACATGTAGAAGCTTTCCGGTCCGCCTACCGACTGATTCAGCACCGGCGACAGGCTGTAGTTCAGGCGATCTTTGCGGATGAACATGCCCTGTTCTGTGTTACCCGGATCGACCGGCTCTTTGCGAACCTGCTGCAGCGGCTGCTCATGACCCAGCGGATAGCCTTCCAGCTCTTTACGCAGGCTGGCGACATTCGTCTCCGTGGTCACCTGCGGCATGTTAAAGCGCGACTCGGTGACATTGATGGTGTCGATGCCGTCAGGCAGGTGGTTCATGATGATGCGGTTAGCGCGATCGACGCCTTCGCGGGTGTCACGATACTTTGTCTGCTCGCCTGACACATAGAGCGTGTGGCCCTGCGTCTGAATACGCGGGCCATCCAGCCCGGCATTCTCTTTCAGCGCGACCAGCTGATCGCCCACTACGGTTGTCTCCAGCAGGGCCGGTTGCGGCTGCGGCTGATAAGCAGGCTTCGCACTGTCGATATGCGACTGGCGCAGGTCGTTAAAGTTGGTGCGGAAGGTCACGCCGAACATAAAGGTGTTGCCGCGTTCGTAGCTGGCGTTGATGTCCGCCCAGTCAGTTACGCGGTAGATCGCGCCGACGTTGAGCTTACTCCGCTGATCCAGTCGTCCCGCGAAGTCATTCTGGTAGTCGTTGCCTTCATACTCCATTTTAAGGCGCAGCGGCTGCCACGGCGTCTGATACTCCACGCCGCCAAAAAAGGCCGTCGGACCGTGGAACATCTGCGAACCGTTGATGGAACCGGCTTCGCCCACCCGTGGCCGCTGGCAGTAGCTGTCGCTGTAGGAACAGAAGGGGTTCTTCACGGTGCCGCTGTTGCCGAGATAGCCCCAGCCCAGCCCCAGAGTAAAGTCGAACGGCCCCCAGGCTTTGGTCGCGACCAGATATTCGCTGTCGAACAGGCCGGTGCCGCCGAGATCGCGGGTACCCACCGCCACTTCCGGCAGCCAGAACCCCTCCTGCCACAGGCGGAGTTTCAGGTCGAACGCTTTGTCTTTATAGCTCTGGGTGCCGCTGAACTCTGACACCGCACTGTACTGACGGGTCCGCACGTCGGTATACCGCACGGTCGTCTCCAGCCACGGAAAGAGCTGCAGCGAGGCGGAGTAGTAGCGGTACTGGTCGTTGTCGCGCGCATTGAGGCTGAACTCGCCCTCTCTGGCCATGCGTGCCGTCGGCACCTGCATCAGGCCCACACCGCCAAAATCGGATTGTGACGGGCCCACCGGTGCGGGCCAGGTGTCCGCCTGCGCCTGACAGGCCGCCGCCACAGAAACAGCCAGCAGGCTGAAGAGATAACGTTTTTTCATCAGTCTGGTATCCGGTGAGTCAGTACGGAGAGGATGCGGTCATTGAGATCGTTGTTGCTGCCTGGCAGGCTCCATGAGGAGAAGCCGAGCCAGATCACGCTGCCGGGTTCCACTTCCGCGTGACGATGATTCCAGTACGCGACGGGCACCTGCTGTGTGGCTCCCGATGGCGCAATCACCGTAACAAAATTGCGTTCTGCCCCGGAGAGTGCCTCATGCCCCTCCAGATAGTCGCGTACCGACTTGCCTGGCTGCCAGCTTACTTTGCCTGCGCCGCGCAGTGCGCCGAGCAGCAGCACGGCGTCGGACGGAGCCTGCAGCCAGAGGTCGTAGCTGCCCTCGAGCCGCCGGTTGTCTGCCGGATGCAGACGGATCCAGTCCGGGTCGAGCGAGGTGAACTGACGTCCTGTCACCCTGATGGCGCTGAGCTGGCGGATCACCTCATCGATGGCCGCGGCCCGCTCACCACTGCTGTCACTGCGCCAGGCACGTAACGCGCCCAGTGTCTGCTGATAGTGCTGCCGGGCGACGGCGGTGGCACCGCGCTCGGCAATAAAGGTGCTGCGCCAGTCCGTATTCACCTGCAGCGGAGGCAGTGTCACCAGCTGGGCGAGATCGGCGATCTGGCTCAGTTCAGCCTGTCCACCTTTGTGCGGCGCATGGACAGTAACCTGCGCAGCGGCCTGCGCGCCTGCGGTGCTGAACAGGCTCAGCCCGGCCAGCAAAAAAGTAATTTTTTTCATGATTTCGCCGGCTTCAGAATGGTGGTTTCAACAGGAAAGGCATCGGCCGCCAGCATCTGCTGGGCCTGCACCACATCGCCGCTGCTGTTATCGATCCAGAAGGTGTTTTCCCACTCACGGTGCAGGCTGTCGATGCTCACCTGCTCATGCCAGACGCGGCAGGGAATGCGGTTGCCCGCGACCGTCAGCACCGCGTCGGTGCCGCGCTGGAAGGTTGAACGCACGGTTGCGCCGCGCACCTTGCCCTGTTCAGTCCACTGCACGATGCGGGTCCAGCCTGCGCCGTTGCTGAGGTGCAGGGCGTTGGCGAGCGGATCCTGTTGCAGATTGCTGACGCTCAGCAGGTTATCGGTCAGGCCAAGGGTCTTCACCAGACGGCCGTGCTGTGTCACCAGCATCGCCTGATCCTGCGTCACCCATTTCTGCTGACCCTGCTCGTTGTAACCCAGCACCACAAAAATGCGCGGGCCGTTGTTCAGACGAGCGTAGAGACTGGCATAGGGGAGATTACTGACCTGTTGATCGGTGACGGTGACGTCGTCCGGACCGTTAACCGCCAGCAGCAACGTCTGTTCAAGACCTTTTTGCGTTTGTGTACAGGCCTGCAGCAGCAGGCAAGCGAGCAGCAGAGGAAGTTGGCGCACTGTGTGTCCCTGATAAGTCATGCCAAAGTAAAAATAACCACACAAACGTGTGGTTATGTTTAAAAGTGCTCTGCCCGTCAGCGCTGACAGCAACACGAAAAACTACGCTGCGCCGCTGAATCACCGTTGAGTGTTCAGCCTTGCCCGTGGGTCATCGGACTGCCATCAGACATCTGTCGGGCAGCCATCAACGAGTGGTGCTCGTCGTGGTTGTGGTTGTTGTACCGGTATTCGCACCGTCACCACCGCCAGAAGCGGCGATGCCGAGCCCGACCAGCGCGCCCAGTGCACCGATACCCACAGCGGTGGACGTGCCGGACGAGATGGCTCCCGCCTGCGCGCCTGCTGCAGTACCTGCTTCACCCGCTTCCTGTGGCGCAGCATAAGCGCCGGAAGAGACAGCAACGAGGATCAGGGCTGCACCGGCAACCATAGTTTTTTTCATAACAACGTTTCCTGCATTGAGTGAATGAAGGATCTCTGACCGGCAACCCGGATGATGCAGATAACCTGCGATCCGCGTGACGGACAGGCCCATTGCGGGCGCGTTCATTATAGGGCAACAAAATATCAGAGTTCAGTGCCATAAAAACCAGGGCAAATAGCGGGGCGCGAACGTGATTTAATGAGCAATATTGGCGATAACTGCTCTTTATATGGGAGGGTTTCGGGCGGATACCAGATATTTCGCTGTCTGCGAATCTGTTGCAAAGCGTAATGTTCTTTTTTATTTATATCTGGTACGGAATAAGAATAATCAGAATTTACTCAAAACGGCCTGAATTAAATAAGCTTATTAATCAAAGGATAACAGGCCGGTCCGCCACTTTTCAGGGCCATTTTAAACTGGGTATACGCCAGTTTCATCTGATCAGGTTCAGAATTATCTCAGGCTGTTTTAAGACTTTTCCCGCCTCGGACAGCAGCCGGAAAAGAATAAATGGCGTGTTCAGCGATAAAAACGGACAAAAAAAGGGCAGCGCGATGGCTGCCCTGTTCATTTAACGCCGATTAACGCCAGGACTTATAGCGGTTAATTAAGGCATTGGTGGAACTGTCGTGCGAAGTAACCTCGTCGTCGTTTTCCAGTTCCGGCAGAATGCGGTTCGCCAGCTGCTTACCTAATTCCACACCCCACTGATCGAAGGTGAAGATATTCAGGATAGCGCCCTGAGTGAAGATCTTATGCTCATACAGGGCAATCAGCGCGCCCAGGCTGTAAGGCGTAATCTCACGCAGCAGAATGGAGTTGGTCGGGCGGTTACCCTCAAATACCTTGAACGGCACGATATGGGCCACGGACTCAGCAGACTTACCGGCATCGGTAAACTCTTTCTCGACCACGTCGCGTGACTTACCAAACGCCAGCGCCTCGGTCTGGGCAAAGAAGTTTGAGAGCAGCTTCGGATGGTGATCTGCGAGCGCATTGTGGGTGATGGCGGGCGCGATAAAGTCACACGGGACCAGCTTGGTGCCCTGATGGATCAGCTGATAGAAGGCGTGCTGACCATTGGTGCCTGGTTCACCCCAGATGATAGGGCCGGTCTGGTAATCCACCGGATGACCGTCGCGATCCACATACTTACCGTTCGACTCCATATTGCCCTGCTGGAAGTAGGCAGCAAAGCGGTGCATGTACTGGTCGTAAGGCAGAATAGCTTCAGTTTCGGCACCGAAGAAATTGTTGTACCAGATGCCAATCAGCGCCAGCAGGATCGGCAGGTTCTGTTCCGCCGGGGCAGAGGCGAAGTGCTGGTCCATAGCGTGTGCGCCGCTCAGCAGCTGCTCAAAGTTGTCGAAGCCGATGGAGAGGATGATCGACAGGCCGATGGCTGACCAGAGTGAATAGCGGCCGCCCACCCAGTCCCAGAATTCAAACATGTTGTTCGTGTCGATACCAAATTCACCCACCGCTTTGGCGTTGGTTGACAGTGCCGCGAAGTGTTTAGCAACATGCTGCTGGTCACCGGCTGTCTTCAGGAACCAGTCGCGCGCGCTGTGGGCGTTGGTCATGGTTTCCTGGGTAGTGAAGGTCTTCGAGGCGACCAGGAACAGCGTGGTTTCCGGGCTGAGATCTTTCAGCGTTTCGGCGATGTGGGTGCCGTCAACGTTGGAGACAAAATGCATGTTCAGATGGTTTTTGTACGGGCGCAGCGCCTCGGTCACCATAAACGGACCCAGATCGGAGCCGCCGATGCCGATATTCACCACATCGGTGATCGGCTTACCGGTATAGCCTTTCCACTCGCCGCTGATGATACGTTCGGAGAAGGCTTTCATCTTCTCCAGCACCGCATTGACTTCCGGCATCACATCTTTGCCATCTACCAGAATCGGCGTATTGCTCCGGTTGCGCAGGGCGACGTGCAGCACCGCGCGATCTTCGGTACGGTTAATCTTCTCGCCGGAAAACATCGCGTGAATGGCACTGCTCAGATCGGTCTCTCTGGCCAGCGCCTGTAACTTATCGAGGGTGTCCTGGGTGATGCGGTTTTTGGAGAAATCCACCAGCATCTGATCATCAAAGGTGGCAGAGAATTTGGCAAAACGATCGGCATCCTGGGCGAACAGATCGGCGATTTCTACCGATTTCATCTGCTCAAAATGCTGTTGCAGCGCTTTCCAGGCTGCGGTTTGTGTCGGATTGATATTTTTCATGGCAACACTCTTGTTGATATTAAGAACCGTCATTCCATCGGAGGCAGATCCTGCCCATTTAGCGTTTCAGTATGACCACAGTTGTAACTGAAAGGAAAAATTTTGTCAGTGCCCGGCGGGCGGGCGCACGGAACAGCGGACGCTTATCGCCAGCATTAAGTGGTGCGAAGCGCCCAGCCCGACGCGGCAAAGTGTGCCGCGAAAGCGGGCATAAAACGTTGTGCATTATCAGGGATTACTGCACAGGCTGAACCCATTAAGCACTGTAGCCGCTGCGACAGAGGGTAATTTGTTTTCTGATGCGACATTCCGGGCCTCACTGGCGTTGACAGCAGGGCCAGAAAAGGCTAAATCTATGCGCCTACTTGCGCACCTGTGCGCAAGCCAGAAGAGGCGCGTCGCCCAGGCAGTGTGTTGGAGGAGCCGTATCCGGTGAAAACACATAATGGGGAGCGACGCCGAGGCGGTTCAGCACGCGGTGTGTTGTCTGTCGGCTACAGGGGCTGAATCCTCTGGGTTGTCACCAGAAACGTCTGCAGTCGACGTTTCGCAAGGTGGGGCGCTTCTGGGTGACTCGTCTACCCGATCTGGTCTGCCCGTTTCTGCTCTTTCCTTGTGCCTGGCTGAAAGAATGTTTCTCGACCCTTTCTGCGGCGAGAACAAGATAACCTGACACGAGGTCCTACATGTCTCAAACTCTGATTGTGGCAAAATTCGGCGGCACCAGCGTGGCCGATTTTGAAGCGATGAACCGCAGCGCCGATGTGGTTCTGCAGGACGCCAGCACGCGTCTGGTGGTGCTTTCCGCCTCGGCGGGCATTACCAATCTGCTGGTGGCGCTGGCCGAAGGCCAGCCGGCTGCCCAGCGCGCAACGCTGCTGGACGATATCCGCCGCATCCAGTACGCCATCGTTGATCGTCTGCAGCGTCCGGCGGTGATCCGCGAGGAAATCGATCGGATGATCGACAATATCAGCATGCTCTCCGAAGCCGCTTCGCTGGCCAACTCACACGCCCTGACCGATGAACTGGTCAGCCACGGCGAGCTGATGTCTACGCTGCTGTTTGTGGAAATTCTGCGTGAACGTCAGGTTAACGCCGAATGGTTTGATGTCCGCAAGGTGATGCGCACAGACGATCGCTTTGGCCGGGCCGCACCGGACGTCGCAGTGCTGGCGGAGCAGGCGACGACACAGCTGCAGCCGCGCATTGCACAGGCGCTGGTGGTGACACAGGGCTTTATTGGCAGCGAAAGTGAAGGGCGCACGACGACCCTGGGCCGTGGCGGCAGTGATTACACCGCCGCGCTGCTGGGCGAAGCCCTCCACGCCGCGCGGGTGGATATCTGGACCGATGTGCCGGGCATCTACACGACCGACCCACGCGTGGTGCCAACGGCAAAACGCATTGATGAGATTACGTTCGAAGAAGCCGCCGAAATGGCGACCTTCGGGGCGAAAGTGCTGCATCCGGCGACGCTGCTGCCTGCTGTCCGCCGCGGCATTCCGGTCTTCGTCGGCTCCAGCAAGGACCCGGCGGCGGGCGGCACCCGCGTCTGCAATGAAACCCGTAACCCGCCGCTGTTCCGTGCGCTGGCGCTGCGTCGCAAGCAGACGCTGCTCACGCTGCACAGTCTGAACATGCTGCACACCTTTGGGTTCCTCGCCGAACTCTTCGCGATTCTGGCGCGTCACAACGTCTCTGTTGATCTCATCACCACCTCCGAAGTGAGCGTGGCGCTGACGCTGGACACCACCGGCTCCACCTCAACCAGTGGCAGCCTGCTGACCCAGGCGCTGCTGACGGAACTCTCGTCGCTGTGCCGGGTTGAGGTGGAAGAAGATCTGGCGCTGGTGGCGATTATTGGTAACCAGCTGTCAAAAGCCTGCGGCGTTGGCAAAGAGGTGTTTGGTGTGCTGGATCCCTTCAACCTGCGGATGATCTGCTACGGTGCCAGCAGCTACAACCTCTGCTTCCTGGTGCCGGGCAATGACGCTGAAAGCGTGGTGCGGACGTTGCATCACAACCTGTTCGAGTAAAACGCCTTGCCCTCAGGCCGCGTTCGCGCGGCCTGAAACCTGCCTGAGTGCCCGATTTTTGTCCGGTCCTTCCTCGTTGCAATAGTCTGAATAAAATAAGCAAAAACAATTTCTTAGATTACTCGTTGTCAAATGGCAACCCATTTCTTTGCGCATTTCGTGCACCTCCGTTGCGCTCCCCTTGCGCAGATTTATAATCCCGCCGCTGAATCAATTCACCCAAATTTAGGAAATATCATGAAAAGGTTAGTCGCAGAGGCGCTGGGTACGTTCGTACTGGTGGCGGGCGGTTGTGGGAGCGCCATTCTGGACGCGGCGTTCCCTGAGCTGGGCATCGGCTTCACGGGCGTGGCGCTGGCTTTCGGGCTGAGCGTGCTGGTCATGGCGTACGCGGTGGGGCATATCTCCGGCGGTCACTTTAACCCGGCGGTCACCCTGGGATTAGTGGCGGGCGGCCGTTTTCCGGCGTCACAGGCCATCCCCTATATTCTTGCGCAACTGGCGGGCGGCATCGCTGCGGGCGCAGTGCTCTATCTGATCGCCAGCGGCAAAGGTGACTTCAATGCCACGGTGAGTGGCTTCGCGGCAAATGGTTATGGCGAACATTCGCCAGGCGGCTTCAGCCTGCAGGCGGGCATGATCACTGAAGGGGTAATGACCGCTATCTTCCTGATTGTCATCATGGGCGCTACCAGCGAACGCGCGCCGAAAGGCTTCGCGCCTGTGGCGATTGGCCTGGCGTTAACCCTGATCCATCTGGTCAGCATTCCGGTAACCAACACCTCGGTGAATCCGGCCCGCAGCACCGCGGCCGCGCTGTTCCAGGGCGGCTGGGCGCTCTCTCAGCTCTGGATGTTCTGGTTGATGCCGGTTATCGGTGCAGTGATCGGTGGTTTGATCTACCGCGGTTTACAGGAATAAGCAGCGTAATTTCGTCGATATCCTGCGGATCGGCAGCAGTCGATCCGCATTTTCCCGCCTCGCCCGATCTTCGCCTTACGTCCCGATCCTGAGATGTTATGATCCCGCCCTCGTCACGGCAGTCGTTCCTGTCTGACGCTCCGACAGGGAAATCCTGCATAAAACATCACATTCTTATAAGGAAGTCTGGCTATGCTCGCCACCCTGACCCGCCTGTTCCCGCTCTGGGCCGTGTTGTTATCCGCCGCGGCGTATTACTCGCCAGGCACCTTTCTCGGCATCGGCCCCTGGGTCACCTATCTGCTGATGCTGATTATGTTCGGTATGGGGGTGACCCTGAATATCGATGATTTTAAACGGGTATTGATCCGGCCTGCGCCGGTGATCGCCGGCACCTTTCTGCACTATCTGGTCATGCCGCTTGCGGCCTGGGGACTGGCAAAACTATTCCATATGCCGCCCGATCTGGCCGCCGGCATGATCCTGGTGGGCAGCGTGGCCAGCGGCACCGCCAGCAACGTGATGATCTATCTGGCGAAAGGGGATGTGGCGCTGTCGGTGACCATCTCCTCGGTTTCGGCGCTGGTGGGGGTGTTCGCTACGCCGCTGCTGACCCGCTTCTACGTGGATACTCACATTCAGGTGGATGTGGCGGGTATGCTGCTGAGCATCGTGAAGATCGTCGTGATTCCGATTACCCTGGGATTGATCATTCATCACAGCATGAACAGCGTGGTTCGCCGGGTAGAGCCGTGGCTGCCTGCGTTTTCGATGATCTGTATTCTGCTGATCATCAGCGCGGTCGTTGCGGGCAGTCAGGGTTTTATCGGATCGGTAGGCCTGATGGTGATCGCGGCGGTGATCCTGCATAACGCGATCGGCCTGCTGGGCGGCTACTGGGGCGGTAAGCTGTTTGGCTTCGATGAATCCACCTGCCGCACCCTGGCGCTGGAAGTGGGTATGCAGAACTCCGGTCTGGCGGCAACGCTGGGCAAGCTCTACTTCTCGCCGCTGGCCGCTCTGCCGGGCGCGCTGTTCTCGGTGTGGCACAACCTCTCTGGCTCACTGCTGGCGGGCTACTGGTCGGGAAAAGCGATTAAGAAAAAGGCACCCTGACGTCGCAGGATAGCGGGGCGATCCCGGTTGCGCCAGACTCCGGCGCAACCGGCGGTTCAGGCTGCTCGCGGCCTATTCATAATCACGTTCATCGTCGGGCTGCTCCAGCACGGTGTAGGCCACGCTGCAGAACAGGGAGTTAAGACGCTTCATGTCGCCGAGCAGACCGAGATGCAGCGAACTGGTTTCGATGCTCTGCACGTTCTGCTGATGCAGCCGATCGACGTGCGCGTGCGAGTAGCGGCGGATCATCAGGCGGAAGCGGTGTTTTGCGCGGCGCAGACGTCTGGCGCTGGTGACATCGTGCGACAGAAACACCGACAGACTCATTCTGAGGTTAGCGAGTAACTGCTCCAGTAACCCCTCCAGCTCTTTTAATCCCTCGGCAGAGAAGGCACGGCCTGCCGCCAGTGATTTATCGGCAACATCGCCACTCATCCGTTCGATGATGTCCCCGGCCTGCTCCAGGTTCAGTGACATCTCGATAATCTCTCCCCAGCGGCGCGAATCCTCTTCGGGCAGATCCTCTTTCGGCATCCGTGCCAGATAGAGTTTGATGGCGGTATAGAGCACATCCACATCATCATCCAGCCGCCGGACCGTGCGCTCCTCGCGGGATTCGCCGTGCACCACCTTGCTGAAAGCCTCCAGCATCTGCTCCAGCACATCTCCGATGCGCAGCGCCTCGCGGGCAGCGTTCACCAGGGCCAGTGCGGGCGTGTCCAGCGCGCTGCGATCGAGGTGTCTGGGTTTGAGATGCAGCGTGGTGTCGATATCGTCGGCGATCAGGCGACGACAGAGACGCGCCATCTGGTCAGTCAGGGGCACCATCGCCACACAGCGGATCAGGTTGTAAAACACATGGAAGAAGATCACTAACTCTTCATCGTTAACCGGCAGCTTATCGAGCCAGTGCGCCACAATATCGACAAACGGCAGGACCAGGATGCAGCCGATGAATTTAAACAGCAGACTGCCAAGCGCCACGCGTTTGCCCGCCGCATTGGATCCGCTGGCGTTGATCATCGCCAGCAGGCCGCTGCCCAGATTGGCACCGATGACCAGACAGAGCGCCACCTTAAACGAGATCACGCCGGTGGCGGTCAGCGTAGCGGTGATCAGCACGGCGGCCAGGCTGGAGTAGCTGATGATGGCGAAGACCGCACCCAGCAGCGCATCAAGCATCACGTCACCGGTCAGGCTGGAGAAGAGGACCTGAACACCGGAAGCCTGGGTTATCGGACGCGCCGCCGCGACGATCAGCTGCAGCGCCAGCAGGATCAGACCCAGTCCGATGCTGGCGCGGCCCAGCTGACCAGCGCGCGTCTGCTTGCGGCTGAGGAAAAAGACCACGCCAAAAAAGATAAACAGCGGTGAGAGCCAGGAGAGATCAAACGTCAGGATACGCGCCATGATCGCGGTGCCAACGTCGGCGCCCAGAATCACCACCAGCGCGGGCGTCAGGCTGACCAGATTCTGCGCCACAAAGGAGGTGACCAGTAAGGTAGTGGCATTGCTGCTCTGCACCAGCGTGGTCACGCCAATGCCCGCCAGAAAAGCCATGGGTTTTTTTTCGATGCTGCGGCTCAGGACCCGCCGCAGATCCGCGCCGTAGACCCGCATGATACCGGTTCGTACAATGTGGGTGCCCCAGACCAGCAGGGCTACGGCAGAGAGCAGATTAAGCAGAGTTAACACGGGGCATCGCTCCTCGTTCGTCAGGCGCAAAGCACAGACTGCCAGCCTGACGGGAAGCGCAATCTGCGAAGGGGGATTGCCGCGCTGTGCGTGATTTTTTCCTGTGTTTTAAGCCACCTGGCGCAAAGTCGACATCTCCAATTGTAGACCAATCTGACTGCCCGCGGGATGCAAATCGGCCGCCGAGCGGTTCAGCACATCCACCGAAAGTTCGACCCCGTTTGCCCGGATACGGTAGCGGATGACGTTGCCCAGCAGGCTGTGGCTGAGGATTTCAGCCGCTATTCCCTCGCCCGGTGCGGTAAACCGCATCGACTCAGGGCGGATGGCAACCTGACTGCTGAAAGGCTGGCCGGTCAGCCGCGTTGCCTCTCCGGCGCTCAGCAGGTTGTAGTTGCCGATAAACCCGGCGGCAAAAAGATCGACCGGCTGAGTGTAAAGCGCCTCCGCATCGCCGTTCTGCACGATTTTTCCGCGATTCATCAGCACGATGCGGTCGGAGAGCGTCAGCGCCTCCTCCTGATCGTGCGTGACGAAGAGGGTAGTCAGTTTCAGCTCGCGCTGAATACGCCGGATCTGATCGCGCAGGTGGCGTCGAATGCGCGCGTCCAGCGCCGACAGCGGCTCATCCAGCAGCAGCAGACGCGGGCGCGTCACCAGCGACCGCGCCAGCGCCACGCGCTGACACTGCCCGCCCGAAAGCTGATGCGGATAGCGGCGTGCATAGTCGCTGAGTTCTGCCAGCTCCAGCACCTCCATCACCCGCTGGCGGATCTGCGCCCCGGGCAGTTTCTGCATCTTCAGGCCGAACGCGACGTTCTTCTCCACCGTCATGTTAGGAAACAGCGCATAGCTCTGAAACACCATGCCGATCGCCCGCTTCTGCGGAGCCAGCGGCACGATATCTTTGCCCTCCAGCCGGATCTCGCCGCTGTCGACGCCGGTCAGGCCCGCCAGGCAGCGCAGCAGCGTCGATTTGCCGCAGCCGCTCGGGCCCAGCAGGGTAACAAATTCCCCTTCTGCGGCACTGAAATCGATCTGCTCAAAAATGGGTGTGGGACCATAGGACTTATTCAGCTCTCTGACTTCCAGATAACTCATATTCAGCCTCGCTCAGGATTCAGGGCGTTAGCCAGCCAGGTGACCAGCAGCACCACGACGAAATAGGAGATCACCAGCGCGCTGGTGAAGTGGCCGCTGCCGTTGCGCATGTTGAAGAGGTAAACCTGCAGGGTTTCATAGCGGTTGCCGACCAGAATATTGGCGAAGACAAACTCGCCGATCAGAAAGGAGAACGAGAGCAGTACGGCAATCAGCATCCCTTTGCGCAGATTGGGCAGCACGACCCACAGCGCCGCCTGCCAGGTGCTGGCCCCCAGCAGCTGTGCGGCATCGATCAGCTCTTTGAGGTTGATCGTCTGCATATTATTTGCCAGCGCCCGATAGATAAAGGGCAGCGCGATAGTGAAATAGCAGCCGATTAAGATCCAGGGTGTGCCGGTCAGCATCAGCGGGGAGGCGGAGTAAAGTTGCAGCAGTCCTACAGAGGAGACGACGGGGGGCACGGCGAAGGGCATCAGGATCAGCACATTCATCACCGCATCCAGCCGGGGATAATAGTAAGCGATCACAAACATGGCAGGCAGCATCAGCACCAGCGAGAAGAGCAGCGCGCCGAAACAGATCAGCAGAGAGTGCCCCAGCGCCGTCAGAAAGCGCGGGTCGCTCCAGAGCTGGATGAACCACTTCAGGCTATAGCCCTGCGGCAGAATGGTGTTGCTCCAGTCGGATGAGAGCGCATAGAGCAGCGTTGCCAGCAGCGGCAGCGCCAGCAGGGTAAAAAGCAGCCCGACCATGATGCGGTGATAGAGGTGTTCGGCGCGTGACATGGCGGCTCCTTTCATGGCTGCTTCGCATTGAGATAGCTGCGGCGCACCAGATATTGCTGCACCAGGGTGATCAGCGCCATGATCGCCACCAGCAGCATGGCCAGCGCGCTGCCGGTGTCAGGGTCCAGCGAAATATCGCCGGAGACCAGCGCGGCAATGCGCACCGGCACCACGTTAAAGTTGCCGGTGGTCAGGGCGTATATCGTGGCATAGGCGCCCAGCGCATTCGCCAGCAGGATGACAAACGTCCCGATCAGCGCCGGAAAGAGAATCGGCAGGCCGATGTGCCACCCGTAGCGCCAGCGGCTGGCACCCAGCAGCGCCGCCGATTCCTGCCACTCCTTCTTCAGTCCGTCGAACGCCGGATAGAGCAGCAGTACGCCAAGCGGGATCTGGAACCAGGTGTAAACCAGCACCATGCCGTTGCGCGAAAAGAGCCGGAAGCTCTCAATCACACCATAGTGGCGCAGCAGCAGCGTCAGGCAGCCGTTCAGCCCCAGCAGGATCACAAAGGCGAAGGCGAGTGGCACCCCGGCAAAGTTGCTGGTCATGTTGGCAAAGGAGAGCAGAAAACGCTGCAGCCGCCCGCCGCCGAGCTGATGCAGTGAATAGCCGGTCACCAGCGCAATCAGTAATCCATACAGGCTTGACCAGAACGAGATATCCAGCGAAAAGCGGAACGCCTGCTGATAGAAGGGCGAGGTCAGGATATCCCGATAGTTATCCCAGCCCCACTGGCTGTTCATCTCACTCCAGAAGCTGTTGATGGCGATCCACAGCAGCGGGGCCAGCTGAAAGGCGACCCAGAACAGGGTGAAAGGCAGCAGCAGCAATAGCGCGATCCCTTTGCCTTTCATCGTGGCCACTCCGCCAGCAGTCCGCGACAGACCGGCTTATCATGCGCGACCGCCAGCAGCTCGCACAGGGTGCCGCAGAGGTCGGTCTGCTGCGGCGCAAGGTCCGGCTGTAGCGAGAACGCGCGGCCAAAGACAAACAGCGGCACGGTGGTCTCCTCCGGCAGGATCCCGCCGTGGGAGCGGTCGTCGTTCATGCCGTGATCAGCCGTGACCATCACCTGATAGCCTTCCGCCAGCCACGAAGGCATCCACTGCGACAGCAGGCCGTCGGCGATGCGCGCCCGGTTGCGATACTGTGGCGAGCAGAGCCCCGACTTATGCCCGGCATCGTCGATGTTCATCGGGTGGATCAGCAGAAAATCGGGATCGTGACGCAGCCGCAGACTCTCTGCATCTTCAAACAGATGCGAGTCGGGATAGCTGTCGTCAGAGTAAAAATGGCCATACTGAATGGGCAGGTCCGGCGCGTCGGTGTGACGGTCGCGCGCCGGAACGAACGGGGTCCGGTTATAGAGCTCACTTACCCAGTGGTAGGCGGCCGCCGCCGTCGTCAGTCCGGCAGCCCGCGCAAAGTGAAATACGCTGCGTTCGCGACTCAACCGGCTGACGCCATTATGAATAATGCCGCTTCTGACCGGCGGAACACCAGTCAGAATGCACTCATAAAGCGGGCGCGACAGTGACGGCAGCTCACAGGTCATACGGTAATAGAAGCCGTTGCCCTGCGAACATTCGGCATGCAGATAACCCATTGCATGTTGCGCCACCTGATTGCTCAGGCCGTCCAGCACCACCAGGATCGTTTTCATTCCGTTCTCCCCGCCAGCGGCTACTGCTGCATGTTGATGATGACGTTTTCCTGCCACAGGCGCGGCAGCATTTTCGACGATTTATCCCATGCAGTCTGGTCCTTAACCGGACGGGCGTTTTTATATTCCGATTGCGGCAGCAGGCGAGCCTGAACGTCCGCCGGCAGCGTCAGATGCTCAGCACGGATCGGGCGGGCATAGCCCTTCGCCAGGTTGATCTGCCCCTGATCGGAGAAGATATATTCGCGGGTCAGTTTCGCGGCGTTTGGGTGTTTTGCATATTTGTTGATAAGGGTGGTGTAGCCGGAGGTCACTGAACCGTCAGAGGGGATCACCACTTCATAGCGATTTTTGTCGATCTGGTCACGGTAGTTCAGGGCGTTGAAGTCCCATACGACCGCCATCTGCACTTCACCCTTTTCGATGTTAGCGATCACCGGATCGGTCACGCCAAGACGTCCCTGTTTTGCCAGGTCCGCAAAGAAGGCCAGCGCCGGTTTCAGGTTCTTCTCATCGCCGCCCAGCGCGTAGTTTGCCGCCAGTACGCCGTTAGCCGCCTGAGCTGCCACGCCGACGTCGCCGATAGTAACCACATACTTACCTTTCTTCAGATCGGCCCAGCTGTGGGGAATATCTTTGACCTGCTGCTTGTCGATCAGAAAGGCAATGGTGCCGGTATAGGCCAGCGCCCAGTGTCCCTCTTTATCTTTGGCCCAGTCCGGGATCTGATCCCAGTGGGTGGGTTTGTAGGGCTGGGTCACGCCTTTAGCCACGGCAATGGGACCAAAGGCGGCACCGACGTCACCGATATCAGCACTGGCGTTCTCTTTCTCCGCCTCGAACTTGGCCAGCTCCTGAGCCGACGACATATCCGTGTCGCTGTGCTTCAGGCCATATTTGCTGCTGATGTCCTGCCAGGTCTCTTTCCAGTTGGCCCAGCTGTCCGGCATCCCGACGCTGTTGACCTGACCTTCACTGCGTGCGGCTTTTTCCAGCGCAGCAGGGTCGTTATCGGCGGCCTGCGCAACGGGCAGGGTAAGCACAACAGCACTGGCTACTACAGAGGCGATAAACGCTTTCATCTCAGTTGCTCCGGGTGTAAGTTGATGGGCCTGACTGGTCTAGTCCAGCAAGAACCGAGCCAATGTAGCCCCTGTATATGAACGATTTATGACAAGGCGGCGCGGGGCGGGGAATGGGGAGAGAAAGCGGCGGCCGGTCAGCCGGTCGATGGCATGTTTACCTGAACAGTAAGTGTGCGGGGTCGCACTAAAATGAGGCTACTGTTGTGGAGTCACCAGCACTCAAATCGGCGGACGCGATCGCCAGCGCCCTGCTGACGCGCATCCACTCTGGCGAGTTCAGCGGCGGACGGCTGCCCGCCGAGCGTGCCCTGAGCGAGGCGTTCAGCACTACCCGCATCACTCTGCGGGAAGCACTGGGCAAGCTGGAAGCGCAGGGGGTGATCTACCGGGAACTGCGGCGCGGCTGGTTTATTGCACCGCCGCGGCTGATCTATAACCCGCTGCATCACAGCCATTTTCATGCCATGGCGCTCGCGCAGGGACGGCAGGCGACCACCGAAGTGATCGCCGCTGAAGAGGTCGCGGCGCACGAGAGCGTGGCGACCGCGTTGCAGCTGACGCCGGGTTCGGCGGTTTACTGCATCCGCCGCCTGCGGCGTATCGATGGACGCGCGGTGCTCTATGTCGAACACTACCTCAATCCCCGTTTTTTCCCGGATTTGCTCGGCGAAGACCTGACGCGTTCACTGACCGATCTCTACGACCAGCGTTACGGCATCCGTTACGGCGGGGCGCGCTTCACCATCCTGCCCGGTCCGTTACCGGAGATCGCCGCACCGACGCTGAATGTGGCATCCGGCAGTCCCGGACTGCTGATCACCCGCATCAATCGCAACCAGCATCGGGAAGTGATTGACTGCGACTGCGAATACTGGCGTTACGATGCGCTCTGCGTGGATGTGGAAGCCTGAGTCAATATTGTGATTTGCGTCACACTCGCGCATGATAGCGCGCGCTGATAACCTCTTTTTTAAGGCGCAACATGAGTGACAAAAATCCGTTTGCCCGCCACCTTGCCACGCTGCTGCAGTGGGTGCTGAATCTGGGCCTGCTGAGTCTGGCGATTATCCTTATCGTCTTCCTGGGCAAAGAGACGATCCACCTGGCAAACGTGCTGTTTAATACCGGCGAGCAGGCCTCTTCCTACCTGCTGATTGAGGGAATCGTCATCTATTTCCTCTATTTCGAGTTTATTGCGCTGATTGTGAAGTACTTTCAGTCAGGCTATCACTTTCCGCTGCGCTACTTTGTCTATATCGGCATCACGGCCATTATCCGGCTGATCATCGTCGACCATAAAAATCCCTTCGATACGCTCTGCTACTCGGCCGCGATACTGATTCTGGTAATCACGCTGTGGCTGGCAAACAGTAACCGGCTGAAACGCGAGTAATCTCTCTGCCGTCTGACACGACGGCAGGTGTTCGCATCGCCGCTCTGCGCTAAACTACCGACCTGAAAATTACCGGGAGTGGTGCTATGTCGCAAGACGCGCTCAGCTTATTACGTGCGCTCAACTGGCTTTCGCCGTCGCAGGCTGCCCCTGCGCCATCTTTGCTCGACTGGCTGATGGAGGAGGATTCGATGACGCGCCGTTTTGAACAGCATTGTCAGCGGGTCACGGTTCAGCCGCTGCGAGAAGGCTTTATCAACGCCAGCGAACTGGCTGAGGAGAGGGCGCTGTTGCCAGATGATGAACGCTTCTGGCTGCGTGAAGTGCTGCTGTTCGGCGACGATCAGCCCTGGCTGGCGGGCCGCACGCTGGTGCCGGAAAGCACCCTCAACGGGCCGGAGGCGATGCTGCAACAGCTCGGCACCCGTCCTCTGGGCCGCTATCTTTTCTCCTCATCGACGCTGACCCGCGATTTTATAGAGCCGGGGCAGGTGGAGGGATTGTGGGGGCGGCGTTCGCGCCTGCGTCTCTCCGGCAAACCGCTGTTGCTGACTGAACTATTTTTACCCGCATCGCCATTCTATCGCGATCGGGACTGAGGGCTCTGTAGTGCAAAATAGTATGACCATGAAATGGCGGGCTTACGCCCGCCTGATGCGTATCGACAAACCGATCGGGACGCTGCTGCTGATGTGGCCAACGCTCTGGGCGTTGTGGCTGGCGGATATGGCCGTGCCGCCGCTGCCGGTGCTGGCGGTTTTTGTCGCCGGTGTGTTCGTAATGCGTGCGGCCGGTTGCGTGATCAACGACTATGCCGACCGTAAGGTGGATGGGCACGTTGAGCGCACAAAGCATCGGCCTCTGGCCAGCGGGGCGGTGAGCGCCAGAGAGGCGAAGCTGCTGTTTGTCATCCTGGCGCTGGTGGCTTTTGCGCTGGTGCTGACCATGAACCTGATGACAATTCTGCTCTCCGTCGTCGGGCTGGCGCTGGCCTGGGTTTACCCCTTTATGAAGCGTTATACCCATCTGCCGCAGGTGGTGCTGGGTGCTGCCTTTGGCTGGGCAATTCCCATGGCGTGGTCAGCAGTTAGTGAGTCCTTACCTCTCGTCTGCTGGCTGGTGTTTATCGCCAATATCTGCTGGACGGTCGCCTATGATACGCAGTATGCGATGGTGGACAGGGATGACGATCTGAAGATTGGCGTGAAGTCGACCGCGATTCTGTTTGGCCGTTTTGACAAGCTGATCATCGGTCTGCTGCAGCTGGCGACCCTGGTGCTGATGGTGCTGGTGGGGATGATGCTGCATCTGAATGGTGCCTTCTACTGGACGCTGCTGCTGGCGGCGGCGCTGTTTGTTTATCAGCAGAAGCTGATCGCCGGGCGCGAACGGCAGCCCTGTTTTCAGGCGTTCCTGAATAATAACTATGTCGGGATGGTGCTGTTCCTTGGCGTGCTGATGAATACGCCGCCGTTCAGCCAGCTATTCTGACAGCGTTCCGGGCATAAAAGGCCGGTTCATTGCTGCCGTGCGCCTTCCGGGCTGAATTTCAGGCATAAAAAAGGCGACCTCATGAGGTCGCCTTTTTATCTGCAGGCAGATGTCAGTCGTGCGCCACGGCGGTTTCAATCGTCAGGCGAACGTCATTGGTCACCAGGTCTGCCAGAATGTGCCAGGTGGCCTGGGTCTGCGCGACATCGGCATCGCCGCGATCACTGATATACCCTTCGTCGCGCAGCGTCAGTACCAGCGAGGTGAAGACGGCTTTGTCGAAGAACTCCGGTGCGTTGATGCCGTGCAGTACCGACAGTCGCTGTGCCAGCGTCCGGCTCTCTTTTTCCAGCGTGCCACGGTTAATCGTTGGCTTGGCACTGAGAATGGAGAAGGTAATAGCGTAACGCTGCAGCGTTTCACGCACCCCGGCGGCCAGCAGTTGCAGCGTGCGGTAGCGCGCCGCAGTGAAGCGCAGCTCACCGGCTTCGCGCGTGATCAGGCCCTGACGCGCCAGCTCCTGACACAGGTCAGCCAGCAGTTGCGGCAGTTCATCGTTCTGCCAGCGCAGGAACAGCTCACTCTTCAGCATCGGGTAGATCAGGCTCACCTGACGCAGCAGTTCGGCTTCGCTCAGCGTCTGATGCTGCTGAACAATGGCGGCAATCAGCGACGGCATCACCAGCATGTGATGAATGTTGTTGCGATAGTAGGTCATCAGCACCGCCTGCTCGCGCGGCAGAATGATGATGTCACCGATACTGTCCTTTTCACTCTCAAACTTGTTCATGCCCATGGCGTGATCCAGCAGTGCTTCCGCTGAGAGATCGGGCACCGTCGCGTTGGGTGAGTAAGGCACATTGCGCAGAAGCTGGGTGTAGCACGCCAGCTGCTCAATCAGCTGTTCGCGCGTTAGTGAGCGCTGACGTGACGCCAGCAGGGCGGTGACACAGAGGTTCATGGCATTGGCTGCGCCCGCTTCATTGATCCGCACCATCAGGCTGGCAGCGATATCGTTGACGGTCGGCGTTAACCAGCTCGGACGCTGCGGCTCGATCGGATCGATGTCGTCGCGCCATTCCGGCACGCGCTTGTTGAGATAGTTAACCAGCGGCATCGGCTCGCCAAAGTTAACGTAGCCCTGGCCGAGATTACGCAGCTTGCGTAAGCCCCGTACCATCTGCATGAAGCCCTCTTTCTCTTTCGCCGCGCCGCGCAGCTCTTTGGCGTAAGTCCCCACTTCCATCACATGCTCATAGCCGATGTAGATCGGCACCAGCGTGATCGGGCGATTTCCGCCGCGCAGCATCGCCTGTAGCGTCATTGCCAGGGTGCCGGTTTTCGGGTCCAGCAGGCGACCGGTGCGTGAACGGCCCCCTTCGACAAAGTACTCAACCGAATAGCCACGGGTAAACAGCTCGCCGAGGTATTCGCGGAACACCGTGGCATAGAGCTTATTACCCTTAAAGGTACGACGGATAAAGAACGCGCCCAGACGACGGAAAATCGGGCCAGCCGGCCAGAAGTTGAGGTTGATACCGGCTGCGATATGCGGCGGCACCAGACCCTGATGGTAGAGCACATAGGAGAGCAGCAGATAATCCATGTGGCTGCGATGGCAGGGCACATAGACGATCTCATGGCCATCCTGCGCCAGCTGACGCACTTTTTCGCCGCCGTTGACGTTGATGCCCTGATAGAGACGGCTCCAGAGCCAGCCCATGACACGGTCAGTGACACGAATTGCTTCATAGGAGAAGTTGGCCGCAATCTCTTCCATCATCTCGATGGCATTCTGCTGCGCTTTCTCGTGGGAGATCTTTTTGCTGCGTGCTTCATCTTCTACCGCTTTTTCAATCGCTTTGGATTGCAGCAGACGATTAAAGAGATCCTGACGCGCCGGTAAACGCGGGCCAATCGCGGCCAGCCGCTGACGGGCAAAATGAATACGGGCCACGCGGGCCAGCTTCTGGGCGATCGACTTGTCCGTTCCGTGTTCGGTTGCCATACGGCGCAGCGAAACGGTCGGCGAGAAGCGGACAAAACTGTCGCGTCCGTGCCAGATGACGGCAAAGAATTTCTGTACCCCGTTCAGGACCCGCAGATGGGGCGTTGGCTCGCCCTGAACTTCACGTCCCGGTGCGCGGCCAAACATCACGGTGACTGGCAGCATCTGAATATCCAGCGTGGGATTGTTTCGATGCAGATCGAGGTAGTCGTGAAAGATTTTCACGGATTCGACGCTGGGCACAAAATAGGGGAAAACGCGCGGACCATCGTGAATAAAGACGTGACGCGGCAGCAGCGCGCCGTCAATCTCCAGCGGAGAGAGCGGATCGGGCAGATGATGCCGCAGACACTGGGCGCGCAAAGTCAGTAAGTCGGCCTTCGAATCGTAAGGCAAAACATACATAATAGGCCGGGTCGGATCCAGACCATGTTCTGACACGGGATCGGCCGGAATGGCCTTACTTTTTACCAAAAACGACAGTGGTAAGTTAAGCAGTTTGTAATAGAGTTTACGCCAACCTGACATAGACAACATGAAGCCTCTTGTTAGCAAAGCGCCGCAAGCATACCAGAAAGTGCAGCGAAGATCTGTGGTGGTGCGAATTGCACGCAGCCCAGACATTGACGTCAATACGATGAAAGGGTTCCCCCATCATGGCAAATAACGCCACCGGACTTATCAGAATAGTTAAAGCCGCAGGTTACTCATGGCAGGGGCTGCGTGCCGCCTGGCAGCATGAAGCGGCATTTCGCCAGGAGGCGCTGGCCGCGCTGGTTGCCATTATTATCGCCTGCTGGCTGGATGTGGATGTAGTCTCACGTATCCTCATGATTGGGTCCGTGGTGCTGGTGGTCATTGTCGAAATCCTTAACAGTGCCATTGAAGCGGTAGTCGATCGCATCGGTCAGGAGCATCATCCGCTGGCTGGTCGGGCAAAAGATATGGGATCGGCCGCGGTGCTGATCAGCATTCTACTGGCTCTGTTTGTCTGGATTGCGCTGCTCTGGACACATTTGCGATAAGCGTTCCATATCGCGTCGGAAGCCGCGTTTTGCGGGACAATCGGTTTCCATTTCACCAATACCTGTATATACTCACAGCGACTGTATAAACAACCAGGGGGCGGGATGAAAGCATTAACCAGCAGGCAGCAGCAGGTCTATGACCTGATTCGCGACCATATTACTTCAACGGGCATGCCGCCTACGCGTGCCGAGATTGCCGCGCAGCTGGGATTCCGTTCGCCGAATGCGGCAGAAGAGCATCTGAAAGCGCTGGCGCGTAAAGGCGTCATCGAGATCGTGTCCGGTGCTTCGCGCGGCATCCGTCTGTTGATGGAAGAAGAAGCCTCAGAAGGCTTACCGCTGATTGGCCGGGTTGCTGCCGGTGAACCGATCATGGCGCAGGAACATATCGAAACCCACTACAAGGTGGATCCGGGCCTGTTTAAGCCGTCGGCTGACTTCCTGCTGCGCGTCAGCGGAATGTCGATGAAAGATATCGGGATTATGGATGGCGATCTGCTCGCGGTGCATAAGACCCAGGATGTGCGTAATGGTCAGGTCGTCGTGGCGCGCATCGATGATGAAGTCACGGTGAAGCGCTGGAAAAAGCAGGGCGCTATCGTGCATCTGCTGCCTGAAAACAGTGAATTTGACCCGATTGTGGTTGATACCCGTGCGCAGTCGCTGACTATTGAAGGTCTGGCCGTGGGCGTGGTTCGCAACGGCGAATGGCTCTGATTTTTCTGCCCGCGTGCATTCGCCCGCTCTGATGCTATTCTGTCTGCCCTAATTTTGTCGCTGCCCTGTCTGCGCAGCGACACTGAGCACGGAACGGCGAATGCGCTTTATCACGGCAACCGATAAAAATCTCTGGCGGCTTGCGCTGCCGATGATCCTTTCAAATATCACCGTGCCCCTGCTGGGCGTGGTCGATACCGCAGTTATTGGTCATCTCGACAGCCCTGTCTATCTTGGCGGGGTCGCGGTCGGGACCACCGTCACCAGTTTCCTCTTTATGCTGCTGCTTTTTTTGCGGATGAGTACCACCGGTCTCACGGCGCAGGCGCTGGGTGCGGGCGACAAAACGGCGCTGGCGCGGGCGCTGGTCCAGCCGCTGATCATTGCGCTGCTGGCCGGTGTGCTGTTTATCGTCTTACGCTATCCGATTATTCAGCTGGCAACGCAGCTGATCGGTGGCAGTCCCGAGGTCCTGGCGCAGGCTGCGCGGTTTATCCAAATCCGCTGGCTCAGCGCACCTGCCACGCTGGCAAATCTGGTGATCCTGGGCTGGCTGCTGGGCGTACAGTATGCGCGTGCGCCGGTGATCCTGCTGGTGGTGGGAAATCTGGTGAATATCGTGCTCGATCTCTGGCTGGTCATGGGTCTGCACTGGGGTGTCGCGGGGGCGGCCACCGCCACGGCGCTGGCTGAGTACATCACGCTGGGCGTTGGCAGCATCATGGTCTGGCGGGTGCTGAAACTGCACGGCATCACGCCAGCCCTGCTGAAACAGAGCTGGCGCGGTGACAGTGCCCGGCTGCTGCGCCTCAACCGGGATATCATGCTGCGATCCCTGATGCTGCAGCTCTGTTTCGCCTCGCTGACCGTACTGGGCGCACGGCTCGGCCCCGATGTGGTCGCTGTTAACGCCGTCTTACTGATGTTCATTACCTTCACCGCCTACGCACTCGATGGCTTCGCCTATGCGGTAGAGGCATTTGCGGGAGAGGCGCATGGCGCTAAAGATGGCCGTAAACTGCTGCGTGTCTGGCACTCCGCCTGTCGTCAGGCGGTGGCCGTCGCGCTGTTCTTCTCGCTGGTCTATGCGATCGCCGGTCCGCAGATCGTGACGCTGTTGACCTCGCTGACGTCGTTGCAACAGACCGCCGATCGCTACCTGGTCTGGCAGGTCATCATGCCGCTGGCGGGCGTCTGGTGTTACCTGCTGGATGGCATGTTTATCGGTGCCACACGCGGTCGCGAGATGCGTAACAGCATGGTAATGGCCGCCGCAGGCTACTTCCTGACGCTGCTGAGCGTTCCGCTGCTGGGTAATCATGGACTTTGGCTGGCGGTAACCGTTTTTCTGGCGCTGCGTGGCCTGACGCTCTGGCTCATCTGGCGCAGGCACTGGCGTCAGAACAGCTGGTTTGAAGCCTGATTCAGCCAGGCTGGCAGAAGGGTACAGATTATTCTGTATTATTCTTCATTCTTGAATATGGCGACTACAATTAACTCTATACGGCGCTGTTAAGCAGCGATTTGTATCGAAGTTATGGCGAGTAGCCAGATAATTAAACCCCGAGGATTGGAGATCTGCCATGAATAAAGACGAAGCGAGCGGCAACTGGAAGCAGTTCAAAGGCAAGATGAAAGAGAAATGGGGCAAGCTGACCGACGACGATATGCAGGTGATCGAAGGCAAACGCGACCAGCTGGTGGGCAAAATTCAGGAGCGTTACGGCTATGCGAAAGATGAAGCAGAGCGCGAAGTAACAGACTGGGAAACCCACAACAAAGATCATCGCTGGTAATCGAGCCCCTGTTCCGGTGAGCCTTCACCGGAACCGCTTTCAGGCGTTACAGCCTATCCCCGTTTTCCCCGTTTTTTTCCCTCCTCCTGATGATCATGTTCGCAGCTATCATGATGCGTACAGGCCGCCACTTCCGCACAGTTTTCACATAACCCATGCGCCTCGATCACGCTATGGCGCAGAGCAAACTGCGCTTCGCCCGCCAGCGTCGCAATTATGGTCTCCACGCCCTGCGCCTGTTTTTCCGAGACGGCAGCACAGCGATCGCAGACCAGCATCACCGAGGTATGCGCCGGGGCTTCAAAATGGTGACACATAACATAGCTATTGTTGGACTCCACCCGATGGATGAAGCCCTGCTCCAGCAGGAAATCGAGCGCCCGATAGACCGTGGGCGGTTTGGCCTGAGGTTCACTGACCCGCAACTGGTCCAGCAGATCGTAGGCGCTGATAGAGCCAGGCTGTTCGGCCATCAGGCGCAGCACTTCAGCGCGCTGCGACGTCAGACGCACACCGCGTTGCAGGCACATTTTTTCGGCCTGGGTCAAAATTTGCTGCGACGTCATGGTTGTCATGAAAATTCTCCGCTGGATGAGTGATGTTATTTTATCACAATTGGCGGCGGGGTGCTGAAGTGGCTTCTGGCTTAAAAAAACAGCATTAATTGCCTGTTAAAACAGCATATTCAGCGTTTCAGCCCGCTTTTTTAACCTTAGTGAGGACAAATCAGATCCATTCCGAATCGACCGTCAGAGGATTTCAGGGGCATTTTGCTTTGCATCTCACGGAGTTAAGAAGTAATGTTCAGAAAGACTTAAGCAACGGCTGGTATTTTTGGTAATTCCCCGGCTCGGTCTGAACAATCACAACAAATTTTTGGTTGGAAAACGTCCAATCACTTGAATTAAGGCACTGTTTCCTTTGAATTCACAGCAACGACGCGTTAGCCAGCATTCACAATACGGCTAACAAATTATTCAGTCATTGAATGTGTTAATGACAATTTCAGGTGATGGCAGGCAAATGGTGAAAAAATCCGCTCAACGTCCGGCGCTGAAGTACTCCGCTGCGGCGACCGCGCTTTTCCTTTCTTCTTCCGCCATGGCGGCAGGGACCTGGTACGATGCACGTAATGACGCCATGGGTGGCACCGGCGTCGCTTCTTCTCTCTATGGATCTGCGGTGCTGGCAAACCCGGCATTGATGACGCGTGCTAAAACCGACGATAACGTCAGCATTATTTTTCCGTCAGCCGGTGTTCAGGTCACTGACAAAGATGACCTGATTAACAAGGTCGATGATATTACCGCGACCGTGGATCGTTATCGCTCAGTGCTGGGTAACTTTACGCCGGCAGACTATTTCCGTGGCTATCCTGAACTGCGTGCTGCCTCTGGTGATGTGGCCAACAGGCTGAGCGATTTGCGCGGTGATAAAGCCAATGGCTCGGCGGGTGTTGCCGTCGCCGTGACGGTGCCGAATGAGACGCTGCCTTTCGCGTTTATCACCAAAGCCTACGGTACGGCGCACGTTCGCGCTAATGTCGAGCAGGGTGATATCGACTATCTGCGCGGCGTGGCTAACGGCACGATACTGCCGCGTCAGGGCGACCAGAACAACCTTCGCTCCAGCGCCAATGGTTTAGCGGCCCTCGTCACCGATTATGGTGTGGCGGTCGCGCATGAGTTCACCATCGCCGGTCAGCCGGTGTCGGTGGGCGTTACGCCGAAAGTGCAGAAAACCTGGCTCTATAACTACACCGCCAGCATCTATAACTACGACAAGAACGACATCAACAACAGCCAGTATCGCAGCACGGATACCGGGTTTAACGTCGATGCCGGTCTGGCGACGACCTTTGCGGAGAACTGGACGCTGGGCGTCACCGGTCAGAACCTGGTGTCGCGCGATCTGCAGACCCGCGAGGTCAACGGTTATCGCGACAACTATCAGATTCGCCCGCTGGTCACTACCGGCCTGGCCTGGGATAAGGGGCCGTTTACCGTGACGGGCGATGTGGATCTGACGGAGACGAAACGCTTTAAAAGCCAGGGCAGCAGCCAGTATGCGGCTGTGGGTGCGGAGTACCGCGTTCTCGACTGGCTGCAGCTGCGTGCCGGTTATCGTGCGGATATGCGGTCCAACGATGAGAATGTCGCTACCGCCGGTTTTGGTCTCTCGCCGTTTAACAAAGCCGTCCATCTGGATCTGGCCGGATCGGTGGGCGCGAACAACACCTGGGGCGCAATGGTACAGCTGGGCTTCAACTTCTAAGCGCGTTATTCAGGCGGTCCGGGGCGGGGCGATGCACTATCGCCCCGCCTTGTGTTATCCTTGCACAGAATTCCATCACCTTAATTACCGGATTGCCTGTACTTCATGCCTGAATTTTCTTCGCAACGCTTCTCTGTCGCGCCGATGCTCGACTGGACCGATCGCCACTGTCGCTATTTCCATCGTCAGCTGACGGCTGATACGCTGCTCTACACCGAAATGGTGACCACCGGCGCCATCATTCATGGCAAAGGGGATTACCTGGCTTACAGCGAGGCCGAACATCCGGTTGCGTTGCAGCTGGGCGGCAGCGATCCGGCGGCGCTGGCGCACTGTGCGAAGCTGGCAGAACAGCGCGGCTACGATGAAGTGAACCTGAATGTCGGTTGTCCCTCTGATCGGGTACAGAATGGCCGTTTCGGTGCCTGTCTGATGGCCGAGGCAAATCTGGTCGCCGATGCGGTCAAAGCAATGCGCGACGTAGTATCGATTCCGGTCACCGTCAAAACCCGCATTGGTATTGATGAGCTGGACAGTTATGCGTTCCTGACCGATTTCATCGGCACGGTCGCGGGGCGCGGCGAGTGCGACACCTTTATTATTCATGCGCGTAAAGCCTGGCTCTCCGGTCTCAGCCCCAAAGAGAACCGCGAGATCCCGCCGCTGGATTATCCGCGCGTCTGGCAGCTGAAACGCGATTTCCCGCATCTGACCATCGCCCTGAATGGCGGCGTGAAAACGCTGGAAGAGGCGCAGAACCATCTGCAGCACCTCGACGGCGTAATGATGGGCCGCGAAGCCTATCAGAACCCCGGTATTCTGGCGCAGGTCGATCGGACCTTATTTGGTCGTCAGCAGCCGGCGGTAAATCCGGTTGAGGTGGTGCGTGCCATGTACCCTTATATTGAAGCGGAGCTGGCGAAGGGCACCTATCTCGGCCACATTACGCGCCATATGCTGGGCCTGTTCCAGGGCATTCCGGGCGCGCGCCAGTGGCGTCGCCATCTGAGCGAAAATGCCCATAAGCCGGGCGCGGACGTGCGTGTGCTGGATGCGGCGCTGTCGCTGGTCGCTGATAAAATCCCGCAGGAAGCCTGATTTTCTTTTTTAACGTTAAAAACCAGCCGTGAGGCTGGTTTTTTTTACGCCATAATCTGGTTTTTCTCACCAGGTCACAGGCACGAACCGGCCGTTTAATGTTGTAAAAACAGCAGGTTATCTGTTGGCACGCTTTTTGTAATATCTATAACAATGAATATCAAAAAGGAGTGCTGACGTGGAAATTTTATTCGTATTGGGTTTTTTCCTGATGCTGTTGCTGACCGGCGTTTCGCTGGTGGGCGTGCTGGCGGCACTGGGGGTAGCGACCATCGTAATGTTTGTCGGTGGACTGCTCGCACTTGTTATTAAAGTGTTACCGTGGCTGGTGCTGGCGGTGATAGCCGTCTGGCTGCATCGGACTTTTTTTGGCGACAGCGATGCACGAGCGCGTCGCAACCTGCGGCGCAAGATCAACAGGTTAGACCGAAAAAGCTGGCGCTAAATGCGGTAAAGATCACAGAGTGAAAGATTGATTAGCGCGGATCTGCAATTAAACATATTTTTTACTTATGTTTTCTGGCAGGATGCTGTCGTCAGTTCGATGTGCCATCGACCCGACACGAATTCATCGCCGCTGTCCCTACACCAGCGCGAACTAAAAAGAAAAAAAGAAGAGGGCTTCCTGCGGGAAGCCCTTTTTGTTGCTGACGCTTACGGAATTAACAGGCAGGAGCCCTGCGTGGCACGGCTCTCCAGCATCTGATGCGCCCTGCTGGCCTCTTTAAGCGCAAACTTCTGCTGCGCGGGAACGTCCACCTGAATCGCGCCGCTGGCCAGCAGCGAGAACAGCTCGGCGCTGGCGGTTTCCAGCTCCTGACGGTTGGTGATGTAGCCAAACAGCGAAGGACGGGTCACAAACAGCGATCCTTTCTTATTCAGGATGCCAAGATCAATGCCGGTCACGGGCCCGGAGGCGTTACCAAAGCTGACCAGCAGGCCATGACGACGCAGCGAGTCCAGCGACGCTTCCCATGTATCTTTACCGACGGAGTCATAGACCACCGCCACTTTTTTTCCCTCTGTCAGTTCGCTGACGCGCTGCGCAATGTCCTCTTCGCGGTAGTTAATGGTCGCCCAGGCACCGGCCTGTTTCGCCAGTGCGGCTTTCTCCGCAGAACCTACCGTGCCGATCAGGTGCGCGCCCAGTGCTTTGGCCCACTGGCAGGCGATCAGTCCGACGCCGCCTGCCGCAGCGTGAAACAGAAAGGTTTCTCCGGCGCTGATTTTATGGGTCTGGCGCAGCAGATATTGCGTGGTCAGCCCTTTCAGATAGCTGGCTGCGCCCTGTTCAAAGCTGATCGCCTCCGGGAGATGCATCAGGCGATCTTCTGCCACATTGTGTACTTCGCTGTAGGCGCCCAGGGATGCCAGGCAGTAGACCACGCGGTCGCCGGGCTTAAACAGCGTAACGCCCCGGCCGACCCGGGAAACCACGCCCGCGGCTTCCGTCCCCAGGCCAGAAGGAAAGGCGGCCACCGGATAGAGGCCGCTGCGCACATAGGTATCGATGTAGTTGATGCCGATAGCGCGATGCTCTACCTGAACTTCCTGTTCCGCAGGCTCAGCAGGTTCAAAATCTGTCCACTCTAAAACGTCCGGTCCGCCGTGCGCACTGAACTGAATACGCTTTGCCATTCTGACTCCTGTGATTGTTTCATCATGAGGGTGAGGCACGCCCCTCAACTAAGGTATACTTGCGCGTCCCCACAGAAGATCGGTAATGCATTCACTATGGCAGGAAATAAACCCACCAACAAATCGAACGAAACGCAGGATCGCCAGCTCGCAGGCGTGAAAATGCCCCCGCATTCGCTGGAAGCGGAGCAGTCTGTGCTGGGTGGGTTGATGCTGGATAACGAGCGCTGGGATAACGTCTCTGAGCGCGTCGTCGCGAATGATTTTTTCAACCGTTCGCATCGGCTGATTTTTTCAGAGATGCAGCGGCTGCTGGAAAACAGCAAACCCATTGACCTGATTACACTCTCTGAATCGCTGGAAACCCGTGGCGAACTGGAGATGGCGGGCGGCTTCGCCTATCTGGCTGAACTGGCTAAAAATACGCCGAGCGCAGCCAACATTGGCGCCTATGCCGATATCGTGCGCGAACGTGCGGTGGTGCGCGAGATGATCTCCGTTGCCAATCAGATCGCCGATGCCGGTTACGATCCACAGGGACGCAACAGTGAGGAGCTGCTCGACTTTGCGGAGTCGAACGTCTTTAAGATTGCGGAAGCGCGCGCAGATAAAGACGCGGGCCCGAAAAATATCGAGCAGATTCTGGAATCGACCGTTACCCGAATCGAATCGCTTTATCAGACGCCGCACGACGGCGTCACCGGTGTCGATACGGGTTATCAGGATCTGAATAAAAAGACGGCGGGCCTGCAGGGTTCTGACCTGATTATTATCGCTGCCCGTCCGTCGATGGGCAAAACCACCTTTGCGATGAACCTGTGCGAAAACGCCGCCATGCTGCAGGATAAGCCGGTGCTGATCTTCAGCCTGGAGATGCCCAGCGAACAGATCATGATGCGTATGCTGGCGTCACTCTCCCGCGTCGATCAGACCCGCATCCGAACCGGCCAGCTCGATGACGAGGACTGGGCACGTATCTCCGGCACCATGGGCATCCTGCTGGAGAAGAAGAATATGTACATCGACGACTCTTCCGGCCTGACGCCTACCGAAGTGCGCTCCCGTGCCCGGCGCATCTACCGTGAAAACGGCGGTTTAAGCCTGATCATGATCGACTACCTGCAGCTGATGCGCGTGCCTTCGCTGTCGGACAACCGAACGCTGGAAATTGCGGAGATCTCCCGCTCGCTGAAGGCGCTGGCGAAAGAGCTGAACGTGCCGGTTGTGGCGCTGTCGCAGCTTAACCGCTCCCTTGAGCAGCGAGCCGACAAGCGTCCGGTCAACTCGGATCTGCGTGAATCGGGCTCGATCGAACAGGATGCGGATTTGATCATGTTTATCTATCGCGATGAGGTTTATCACGAAAACAGCGATCTTAAAGGGATCGCCGAGATTATCCTGGGTAAACAGCGTAACGGCCCGATCGGCACGGTGCGGCTGACCTTTAACGGCCAGTGGTCGCGCTTTGATAACTATGCAGGCCCGCAGTACGACGACGAATAATCTCCGCACCGGGCTGTCATGCACGATCTGTGCATGACAGCTCCCATCATCAGAAAATAGTGTTGGACAACCTCTCGGGTTATCGGGTTATCTGTAACAAAGCGACGACCATTACGCTGTGGAAACGGAATGACTCACGTAGACGATTACGACCTTAAAATCCTGACTTTATTACAATCCAACGGCCGTCTGACCAATCAGGAACTGAGCGATCTGGTCGGGCTCTCGGCCTCACAATGCTCCCGCCGCCGTATTAATCTGGAACAGGCGAATCTGATCCTGGGCTATCACGCCCGGCTCTCACCCGATGCGATTGGGCTGGGCATGGTAGGACTGATAGAGGTGCGCCTGATTAACCATACTGCAGAGTATGTCGAGAGTTTTCACCGCATGGTGGAGCAGGAGCAGGCGATCGTCGATGCTTACAAAACCACCGGGGATGCAGACTATCTGCTTAAAGTGGCTGTGGCCGATCTCAACGCCCTGAGTGCCTTAATCAGTCAGTTAGTGGCCGGTCATCAGAGCGTATCTCATGTGAAAACGTCAGTGGTGCTGGGCCGCATGAAAGAGAACGGGCTGATGATGATGCCTGAGAGCAGAACGCGCTAAAAAGGTGCGCGCTGTGCGCTTTTGGTGCACACTGGCGGTAAAGCATGCAAACAACGCGCATCGTAACGGGGTTTTACGCAAGATATGACGGAAGCAGGCGTCATTCATGCAAAAATTTCTGTCCTGAAGTATCAGGGATATCAATGAGATATCGCGCGCTTCCGTGCAGCCGCCGGTGAGCGCGGTGACGATGGTGCGTTTTTTGCATTTGGACCGCATCCTTTGCACTGAGAAACCCCCCCATGGATAACATCGCAGAACCCGCCCGCGTCCCGCATTCGCGCATTGAAGATGCGCTGGCGATGGTGCTGGGCACCCTGATGGTCTCGTTCGGCGTCATCATGCTGAAACAGGCAGGCGCCCTGACCGGCAGCACCGCTGGTATCGCCTTTCTGATCAGTTACCTCTCGCCGCTGTCGTTTGGCGGCGCCTTCTTCCTGATCAACATTCCCTTTTACTGGCTGGCGGTAAAACGCATGGGCTGGGAATTTACCCTGAAAACCTTCTGCGCCGTCGGTCTGGTGTCGCTGTTTACCCAGCTGCATCCGCTGTTCGTCCACTTTTCCGATCTCAACCCCTTCTATGCGACACTGTTCGGTAACGTCATCATGGGAATCGGGTTTATAGTGTTGTTTCGTCATAAAGCGAGCCTGGGCGGCATCAACATTCTGGCGCTGTGGCTTCAGGATCGCTTTGGGATCCGCGCAGGAAAACTGCAAATGGCGGTGGACACCTGCGTCGTGCTGGCCTCCCTGTTTGTGGTGAGTGGCCCGATCCTGCTCGCTTCGATTGCGGGGGCGGTGATCCTGAATCTGATTATTGCAATGAACCACCGTCCGGGACGCTACCGGGTTTAACCCGTTTTTTACCTCTGGACCAATCTTGGAGACCTATACCGTGTTTCAAAACGTTGATGCCTATGCTGGCGATCCGATTCTGTCGTTGATGGAAGCCTTCAAACAAGACCCGCGCGAACACAAAGTTAACCTGAGTATCGGGCTCTATTATGACGAACAGAACATCATCCCACAGCTGAAGGCCGTGGCGGCTGCCGAAGAGCAGATCTATGCTGAGCCGCATCAGGCATCGCTCTATCTGCCAATGGAAGGGCTGAACAGCTACCGGAGTGCGATTGCACCGCTGCTGTTCGGGGCAGATCATCCGATGTTGCAGGCGGGCCGTATCGCTTCGATTCAGACGCTGGGCGGCTCGGGCGCGCTGAAAGTGGGCGCCGATTTCCTGAAACGCTATTTCCCGCAGTCCGCTGTCTGGGTCAGCGATCCGACCTGGGAAAACCATATCGCGATCTTCAACGGTGCCGGTTTTGAGGTGAACACTTACCCCTGGTATGACGCAGACACTCACGGTGTGCGCTTTGATGCCTTTATCAGCACCCTGAAAACCCTGCCGGCCCGGAGCATCGTTCTGCTGCACCCCTGCTGCCATAACCCGACCGGTGCCGACCTGACGGACGCGCAGTGGGATGAAACCATTGAGGTGCTGAAAGCGCAGCAGCTGATTCCTTTCCTGGATATCGCCTATCAGGGCTTTGGTGCCGGTATGCAGCAGGATGCTTATGCGCTGCGCGCCGTCGCAGCCGCCGGTCTGCCCGCGCTGGTGAGCAACTCCTTCTCCAAAATCTTCTCGCTCTACGGTGAGCGCGTGGGGGGGCTCTCTATCGTCTGCGACAGCGCCGAAGAGTCAGCGCGCGTGCTGGGCCAGCTTAAAGCGACCGTTCGTCGTAACTACTCCAGCCCGCCGAACTTTGGTGCGCAGGTCGTGGCGCGGGTCCTCAACGATGAGGCGCTGAAAGCGAGCTGGCTGGCAGAAGTGGAGGCGATGCGTCTGCGTATCCTCGCGATGCGTGAGTCATTAGTCGAAGTGTTGCGCACCGCGCTGCCGGGCAAAAACTTTGACTACCTGCTGAAACAGCGCGGCATGTTCAGCTATACCGGACTGAGCGCGCAGCAGGTCGATCGTCTGCGCAACGAGTTTGGCATCTACCTGGTGGGCAGTGGCCGTATGTGCGTCGCCGGTCTGAACAGCAAAAACGTGCATCAGGTGGCTGAAGCCTTTGCCGCCGTGATGTAACGGTTGCCACGCTGTGAAAAAACCGCCGGGTTCGATCCGGCGGTTTTTTTATGGGTCAGGGTTTACCTTTGGGCGACATGCTGCACACTTAAACGGGACAACCGTTCAAGGAAACCGTTATGTGGCATCAACAGACCCTCACGCTGAGCGCGAAGTCGCGCGGCTTTCATCTGGTGACCGATGAGATTGTCGGATCGCTCTCCGGCCTGCGGGATATCAAAACCGGCCTGCTGCATCTGCTGTTACAGCATACGTCGGCGTCGTTAACCTTAAATGAGAACTGTGATCCGACGGTGCGCAGCGATATGGAGCAGCATTTCATGCGGCATGTGCCGGAAAATGCACCTTATCAGCACGACTACGAAGGACGCGATGATATGCCCGCACACATCAAATCATCGATCTTAGGCGTGTCGTTACTTTTACCGGTTCAGCGCGGACGTCTGGTGCTGGGCACCTGGCAGGGTATCTGGCTGGGCGAGCATCGCATTGATGGCGGTGCCAGGCGAATTGTCGCGACGTTACAGGGGGAAGCGTAATGAATAACTCAGACTTACTGACCTATTGTATGAGCAAGCCGGGCGCGGAGCAGAGCGTCCACAGTGACTGGAAAGCCACGCAGATTAAGAGCAATGGCGTGCTGTTTGCGATGGTGCACGAGGCCAAAGGGCGGCCCGCGATATCGCTGAAATCGACGCCCGCGCTGGCCGAGTTACTGCGCGAAGAGCATAGCGACATTATTCCCAGCGAACATCTGAATAAGTCCCACTGGAGCACACTGTTTCTCGACGGTTCGCTCAAAGATTCGCAGATCTACTATCTGATCGACGCCTCCTGGCAGCAGGTGGCGGCGGGGCGGTAGACAGCAAAAAACCCTCTTACCTGAGCAAGAGGGTTAAGCGCAGGACGGTTACGCGGCAGACTGCTCGCGCAGCGTGTTGATGTCGATAACAAAGCGGTACTTCACGTCGCTTTTCAGCATACGTTCATAGGCGTCGTTAATCTGGTCCATCGCAATCAGTTCAATGTCTGAGGTGATGTTGTGCTTGCCACAGAAATCGAGCATCTCCTGCGTTTCCGCGATACCGCCGATCAGTGAACCGGCGATGCTGCGGCGCTTAAAGATCAGGTTAAACACCTGAGGTGCCGGGTGATCGTGCTCCGGCGCACCGACCAGCGTCATGTTGCCATCGAGCTTCAGCAGAGTAATGAACGGGTTGAGATCGTGCTGCGCCGCCACGGTGTTGAGGATAAAGTCGAAGCTGTTTGCGTGCTGCGCCATCTGCGCCGGATCTTTAGAGATAACCACCTCATCGGCGCCCAGACGCTTGCCATCTTCGATCTTAGAGGCCGAGGTGGTGAACAGCACCACATGCGCACCCATCGCGTGGGCGATCTTCACACCCATGTGGCCCAGACCGCCTAAACCGACGATGCCCACTTTTTTACCCGGGCCGACATTCCAGTGACGCAGCGGGGAGTAGGTGGTAATCCCGGCGCACAGCAGCGGTGCCACGCCCGCCAGCTCCAGGTTTTCGGGAATACGCAGCACAAAGCTCTCATCCACCACCATTGATGTGGAGTAGCCGCCGTAGGTAATCGCGCCGGTTTCGCGATCTTCACCGTTGTAGGTGCCGACAAACCCGTTTTCGCAGTACTGCTCCAGACCCTGCTGACAGCTCGGACAGCTGCGGCAGGAGTCGACCATGCAGCCCACGCCAACCAGATCGCCGACTTTATATTTCTGCGTCTGCGGCCCAACGGCGGTTACGCGACCGACAATTTCATGACCCGGCACAACAGGGAAAATCGTGTTTTTCCACTCATTACGGGCCTGATGCAGATCGGAATGGCAAACGCCGCAGAACAGCACTTCAAGCTGGACGTCATGGGCGCGCAGCTCACGCGGCTTGAAATCGAACGGTGCCAGTTTGGATTTTGCATCCTGAGCAGCATACGCATGCGTAATATTCATGGTGTCTCCAGTTTCGATGTGTCGTGAGTTTTTCTGATGAAGTGCAGCCGTCTGAACGGGCTGCAAAAACAGGGCGACGCAGGGCGTGCCAAAGAGGAACCGCTTAAGGATAGTCAGCGTGGTGAAAAGCGTATATGCCTATACATGTCTGAATCTTGCCTGATCCTGCATTTTTCTGGCTGAATCGGCAGGGGCAATAAAAAAGGCCCGCACGCGGCGGGCCTGAGGGAATTACTTCTGTAACAGCGGCTTCAGGAAGCGCGCCGTGTGGGATTTCTCACACTCCGCCACGGTTTCTGGCGTGCCCGCCACCAGGATTTCACCGCCGCCACTGCCCCCTTCCGGGCCGAGATCGACAATCCAGTCGGCGGTTTTCACCACGTCGAGGTTATGCTCAATCACCACGATGGTATTGCCCTGATCGCGCAGCTGATGCAGTACTTCCAGCAGTTGCTGGATATCGGCAAAGTGCAGGCCGGTGGTCGGCTCATCCAGAATGTAGAGCGTCTGGCCGGTGCCGCGTTTGGAAAGCTCACGCGCCAGTTTCACGCGCTGCGCTTCACCGCCGGAGAGCGTCGTCGCAGACTGACCGAGGCGGATGTAGGAGAGACCCACATCCATCAGCGTCTGCAGCTTACGCGCCAGTGCCGGCACCGCATCGAAGAACTCACGGGCTTCTTCGATGGTCATCTCCAGCACTTCATGAATGCTCTTGCCTTTGTACTTCACTTCCAGCGTTTCGCGGTTATAGCGTTTGCCTTTGCACTGGTCGCACGGCACGTAGATGTCCGGCAGGAAGTGCATCTCGACTTTCAGCACGCCATCGCCCTGACAGGCTTCACAGCGTCCGCCGCGCACGTTAAAGCTGAAACGGCCCGGGTTATAACCACGCGAACGCGCTTCCGGCACGCCGGCAAAGAGTTCACGTACCGGGGTGAAGATGCCGGTGTAGGTCGCCGGGTTAGAACGCGGAGTACGACCAATCGGGCTCTGATCGATATCGATCACCTTGTCGAAGTGCTCCAGACCCGCCACATCGCGGTAGGGGGCCGGTTCGGCGATGGTCGCCCCGTTCAGCGCCCGCTGTGCAATCGGGAACAGCGTATCGTTGATCAGCGTCGATTTACCCGAGCCGGAGACGCCGGTGATGCAGGTGAAGAGTCCGACCGGCAGCGTCAGCGTAACATCCTTGAGGTTGTTGCCGCGCGCGCCGGTAATCTTCAGCACCTTCGCCGGATCGCCTTTGACACGGGCTTCCGGCACCTTAATCTCACGCTTGCCGCTCAGGAACTGGCCGGTCAGCGACGCCTCCTGCGCCATGATCTCATCCACGGTGCCTTCTGCGACGACCTGGCCCCCATGCACACCGGCACCCGGGCCGATGTCGATCACATGGTCAGCGGCACGGATCGCATCTTCGTCGTGTTCAACCACGATCACCGTGTTACCGAGATCGCGCAGGTGAATCAGGGTGCCGAGCAGGCGCTCGTTGTCGCGCTGGTGCAGGCCGATAGAGGGCTCATCCAGCACATACATCACGCCGACCAGCCCGGCACCGATCTGGCTGGCCAGACGGATACGCTGCGCTTCACCGCCGGAAAGGGTCTCGGCAGAACGCGACATTGAGAGATAGTTCAGGCCGACGTTCACCAGGAAGCTCAGGCGATCGCCAATCTCTTTCAGAACCTTCTCGGCGATCTGCGCACGCTGGCCGCTGAGTTTCAGGTTTTCAAAGAAGGACATCGCATGACCGATGCTCATCTCCGAGATGGTCGGCAGCGTGGTGTTCTCGACATAAACGTGACGTGCTTCGCGACGCAGACGGGTACCTTCACAGCTGGCACAGGCGCGGTTGCTGATAAATTTTGCCAGCTCTTCGCGCACCGCAGAGGATTCGGTCTCTTTGTAGCGACGCTCCATGTTATTGAGCACGCCCTCGAACGGATGACGGCGTACCGAAGTGTCACCGCGATCGTTAATGTACTTAAATTCGATATTCTCTTTGCCGGATCCATACAGAATTACCTTCTGTACGTTGTCGGGCAGGCTGCCGAATGCGGCTTCAATGTCGAAGCTGAGGTGATCCGCCAGCGAACGCAGCATCTGGAAGTAGTAGAAGTTGCGGCGATCCCAGCCGCGGATAGCGCCGCCCGCCAGCGAGAGCTCCGGATTCTGTACCACGCGATCGGGGTCGAAATATTGCTGCACGCCGAGGCCGTCGCAGGTCGGACAGGCACCGGCCGGGTTGTTGAACGAGAAGAGGCGCGGCTCCAGTTCGCTCATGCTGTAACCACAGACCGGACAGGCGAAGTTAGCCGAGAAGAGCAGCTCTTCGGCGTCGGCATCATCCATATCCGCAACAATTGCCGTGCCGCCCGAAAGCTCCAGCGTGGTTTCAAACGATTCCGCCAGGCGGGTCGACAGGTCATCGCGCACTTTAAAGCGGTCAATTACCACTTCGATGGTGTGTTTCTTCTGCAGTTCCAGCTTAGGCGGATCGGAGAGGTCACACACTTCGCCATCGATGCGTGCGCGGATATAGCCCTGCGCCGCCAGGTTCTCCAGCGTCTTCGTGTGTTCGCCCTTGCGATCTTTAATCACCGGCGCCAGCAGCATCAGGCGACGGCCTTCCGGCTGCGACAGCACCTGATCAACCATCTGGCTGACGGTCTGCGCCGCCAGCGGCACATCATGATCCGGGCAGCGCGGTTCGCCCACGCGGGCAAACAGCAGGCGCAGATAATCATGGATCTCGGTGATGGTTCCCACCGTAGAACGCGGGTTGTGCGACGTGGATTTCTGTTCGATAGAGATGGCGGGCGACAAACCTTCGATGTGATCGACGTCTGGCTTCTCCATTAACGAAAGAAACTGGCGCGCATACGCAGAGAGCGACTCTACATAGCGGCGCTGACCTTCCGCATACAGCGTATCAAACGCCAGTGAGGATTTACCGGAGCCTGACAGGCCGGTCACCACAATGAGTTTGTCGCGTGGGATGGTCAGGTTAATGTTTTTCAAATTATGGGTGCGGGCACCACGAACTTCGATCTTATCCATTCACCTTTCCCGGTTAGCAGCACTCACCGCGCCTTGCCGACACGGCCAGAATAAACGTGTCATTATGGCACAAAAAATAGACTGAATAAATATCCAGTACTCTGTGGTCCGGGCGGCGGGCAGATTAAAACTGGAACCCCGCTCTAAAGTGGGAAACAGTGCGCAGGACGTGTTAGAATTGATGGATTAGACTGTATGCATTAACTCATCGGGAGACAGCAACATGGCCAGTCGTGGCGTTAACAAAGTGATTCTTGTCGGGAATCTGGGTCAGGATCCGGAAGTACGTTATATGCCCAATGGCGGCGCGGTTGCGAACATTACGCTGGCGACGTCTGAGAGCTGGCGTGACAAGCAGACCGGTGAAAACAAAGAGATCACCGAGTGGCACCGCGTGGTGCTGTTTGGCAAACTGGCTGAAGTCGCGGGCGAATACCTGAAAAAAGGATCGCAGGTCTACATCGAAGGCCAGCTGCGTACCCGTAAATGGCAGGATCAGGGTGGCCAGGAGCGTTACACCACAGAAGTGGTCGTGAACGTCGGTGGCACCATGCAGATGCTGGGTGGCCGTCAGCAGAGCGGTAACGCCGGTGCGCAGGGCGGTGGCAACAACAACGGCTGGGGTCAGCCGCAGCAGCCGCAGGGCAACAACAACCAGTTCAGCGGCGGCGCGCAGTCCCGTCCGCAGCAGCAGCCACAGAGCGCACCTGCCAGTAACAACAACGAACCGCCAATGGATTTCGACGACGATATTCCGTTCTGATTCCACTGGCAGAAAGAGTGCCGAAAAGCCCGCGATGCGGGCTTTTTTTTATGCGCTGTGTCCATGTTCCCGCGCCGATCGCGCTGCCGGTGTCGCGTTCCTGCGCGGCACGTCGCCGGATAGCCGCAGCGGCGAGCACACCTCATACCATGAATACGTCTGCTGTGCCGTCGTGCACACAGTGAATCGCAATTTTTTGCATTTTGCCCCCGGTCGCAGGCATTCTGAAGGTCACATCGGTTCAGAAGAGGAGTCAATCGTGGAAGGTGTTCCGGCGAGTTTCCCGTATGAGAAAGATCGCGCCTGTTTCCGGCAACCTACCGGACTGCCCGGTGTGGAACTCTATCAGGCCCACATCTCCCGTTACGCCTTTGAGCCCCACACCCATGAAGCCTTTGGGATTGGCACTATCGAAGCGGGCGCGCAGCGTTTCCGCTATCGCGGCACCCAGTATACGGCACCGGTCAACTCGCTGGTCACGATGAACCCGGATGAGCTGCACACCGGCGAGTCGGCGTGCGAGGAGGGGTGGCGCTATCAGATGATCTATATCCAGCCGCAGCGGATGGAGGAGCTGACCGGCGACCGCGGCTGGTGGTTTAACGAGGCGCTGCTGACCGATCCGCGCGTGGCACAGCCGCTTTCCCGCACGCTGGCCGGGCTCTGGCAGGCGGAGTCTGAGCTGGCACGTCATGGCCTGCTCGCGGAACTGCTGCTGCAGATCCGGCCGCTGGCACGCATGGCCTCGCCGGGCCGGATCGAAACCGGTCATCGTTTTGACCTGGTGCGTGATTATCTGCGTGCGAACCTGGCCGAGCCGGTACGGCTGGATGAGCTGGCGGCGCTGGCTTCGCTGTCGCCGTGGCACTTCTTACGCGCCTTTCGTCAGCACTATCACGTCACGCCACATCAGATGCTGATGGCCTTCCGGCTTTACGAGGCGAAACAGCGGCTGGCGCGGGGTGAACCGGCCGCCAGCGTCGCGGCGGCGGTGGGCTTAACCGATCAGGCTCATCTGACCCGCGCCTTTGCCCACCGGTATGGCATCACGCCGGGACGCTATCAGAAACAGGTGCGCCAGCCCTGACGCGATCGCAATCTGCTACAAGCATTGCCCGCCCGAATCCGCCACACTGCCCGAAAACGTCATACGGGAAAAAATCATGTTTGCTGGCGTCATCTTTGCCATCACTGCCGGGCTGATGTGGGGGCTGATCTTTGTCGGGCCGCTGCTGGTGCCCGATTACCCCGGCGCGCTGCAATCGGCGGGGCGTTATGTCGCCTTTGGCGTGATCGCCCTGCCGCTGGCCTGGCACGATCGTCGCCGTCTGCGTCAGCTGGTGCGAGCAGACTGGCGCGAAGCCATTAAGCTCTCGCTGGTGGGAAACCTCTTCTATTATGCTTTTCTGGCGAACGCCATTCAGCGAACCGGCGGACCGGTTTCGACCATGATTATCGGCACGCTGCCGGTCGTGATCGCCGTGACGGCCAATCTCTGTTACGGCCATCTCGAAGGGCGGCTGTCGTGGCGGCGGCTGTTTCCGGCGCTGATCATGATGGCCGCCGGGCTGCTCTGCGTGAACGCGGCGGAGCTGCAGAATCAGGGCGCGATGCTGGATCCTGGCCGTTACCTGACCGGGCTTGTGCTGGCACTGCTGGCCGTGATCTGCTGGACCTGGTATCCGCTGCGCAACGCCCGCTGGCTGCGGACGCATCCCGGACTGCGGCCCTCGACCTGGGCCACCGCGCAGGGGCTGGTGACACTGCCGATGGCGCTGGTGATGTATCTGCTGGTCAGCGTGCAGATCGCCTGGCAGCAGCCCGCATTTTCACTGCCGTTCGGGCCACGGCCCGCCGTGTTTGTCACTCTGATGCTGACGATTGGCCTGCTCTGTTCCTGGCTCGGCACCCTGTGCTGGAACGCAGCCAGCCAGCGTCTGCCTACCGTGCTGATGGGGCCGCTGATCGTTTTTGAGATCCTGTTCGGCCTGTTATGGACTTTTCTCTGGTATCAACGCTGGCCGCCGCAGCTCACTGTTGCGGGGATTCTCTGTCTGATGGCGGGCGTAATCTGGGCCATGCGTATCAAACCTCAGCCGCGGGTGGTGTCGGTGAACGACTAACCCCCCACGCGAAACAGCAGGTGATTGCCGCGCAGAGACGACGCTGCGCGGCTTTTTAAGATTAAGCCCTATGCCGATTTGCTCGCTCTCCGGCAGATTTATGCCGCGAAATCGTTTTCATAGGGCGCTGCACCCAGGCGATTCCCCGTGCTTCCCCTGGTTATCCCCCCTTAACCCGTGAAAAAAAGCCTCTTACACCCGTCTCTCCCCCGATCTTTTCGCACCGAAAAGGGATTCACTGTTCAGATATCGGTCATTAATCAGGGAAAAAGGGACAACATTATGGACGTTACGCTTTTATCCACGGCTTTTTATTGTGGTCTGGCCCTGAGAAAAGCGGGTTAAAAACCACGATTAACTTCACTCAGTGATAAAGGAGTAAGACAATTCCGCCGCTGCGTTAATAAATAAATATTAATCTCTGGCATCAATGATGCGCAATGAAGAGAAGCAGGCGTAAGACAGATAACGTTAGTGTTAAGGAGCAATAAACTATTTATCCTGGATTATTCCTGGTCCCGGCAGAGGCAATTAACGCACTGCACGACAATTAAAGCGAAGCCGAAAGATTTTCGTCAGGACCATTGTTAACTTAAAAAAGACGTGACGATTTTTTGGCCGATGTTTAAAGCGGCTTAATCATATTCAGCGTGTTTAGTTCCGGGGATTAGCAGGGCTTATCAGATAACGAGAGGGCCCGGCCCCGCTGTTAACGGGGCCGGGAGGAGGAGAAAAGGCGTGGAATGCGAGACTTTTGCTGTTGTGAATCAATTTTACCGCAAAAAAAGAAGCTTAGCCGTGAAGCCATTCATTAGTTATAAATGGAGCGGAAAAGGGTGCCGCAATTGTCCTGTTAAATGATCTTCATCTCTTCTGGTAAGAACAAATCTCAGCGTTAAGTCTAAAAAGCGCGGTAGCATTAGGTTCAGCGGTTCTCCGTGCCTGACGGATAGTGGTAGACGCTGCGGCTGATATCCAATAAGCGGCAGCTGCGGCGGGTGCCGATGTCAAAAGTACTCTGCAGAAAATCCACAGCCTGACGTTTTTCATTCGTCGTAAAGAAGTGCTTCAGCACGCTCTGCAGCATCTCTTTGTCAGAGTTGAGGATCTGCAGTTCGCGTGTGATGTTCTGCAGTTTTTCTTCCAGATCCTTGATTTTTCTGCCTTCTTCCGAAGACAACCCAGAAAACTTCTTCTTCCAGCTGTAGAACGTGGCTTCAGAGATGCCTAACTCTTCACAGATTTCCCTGACTTTCACGCCCGATTCAGAAGCTTTAATGGCATTTGTGATTTGATCTTCGCTGTATCGTGACTTTCTCATAAATGCTCTTACCTTTCTTATCGATTAATGGATGAGAATGACTTTAATAATTTCTGGCACTGTAAGATTCTATTAAGGCAGTATTAAAGTGCGCGAGTTGAATTGCGAAGCCTAAATTAAGATATTTGGAATAAATATCATCATGGGATAAATCTTATTTTATTCTTATCGGCCAGGCGTGCCTTCCTGGAGGCGGGTTTTTGTTATAAATTCATCGCATCCAAATTACGAAAAAATTCTACGTACATTGGATATTTAGCCTTATCGACCTGATTAATTTGCCGATAAGGCGCTTTAAGGTTGTTTTATTTTCAGCCTGAAATCGTTTCCATTTGAAGTGATTCGCGCCATTTATAATAAGAATTATCCTGAATTCACTCTCCGGAATATGATTTACTTCTCACTTTTCGGACCAGTTTGGTCTGAAGTCTTACATTTCCGCCAGGCCCACTGAGCGCTTATTAATTCGTTACAGGGATGTTGTACCGAAGCGGTTGTAGTTGAGTAATACTAAGGAAGAGTCGATGAAATTGAGCGTAATGTCGAATGCCGCCTGGATGATGTCTGAAAAGATCATCTCCGTTTTTGGCGTCATTTTTGTGACGTCTTACGTGGCGAAATCCTTTGGTCCGACGGTGTTCGGCCAGATGGCGTTTTCTACTTCACTGTTTGCAATGGTGCAGACCGTTGCAATCTTTGGCACCGAAACCATTCTGTTCAAGCGCGTCAGCAAAAATGCGGCCAAAGGGCTGCGTCTGATGACGATCGCCCGCACGCTGCGGATGGTGCTGCTGCTGGCGACATCGGTGCCAGTCTTAATCTGGGTCTGGTACAACATGCAGGAAAACTTCCTGGCATTTGCACTGGCCTCATTTGTGGCTTCGGTGTTTGTCACTCAGGACACCTTCAGCGTCTATAACAACGCCCGGCTTGCCTCGCGGCTGAACACGATCGCCAACGCGGTGGGAATGCTGCTGAGTTTCGCCATCAGCTTCACCATCGCCTGGCTGCGTCTGAATCCGCTCTGGCTGACGCTGTCGATCGTGGCCGTGACGCTGGTGCCTTACCTGATTAAACGCCGCAATTTCTATCAGGAGCATCAGGATCAGATGCCGCCGCGCGAGAAGCGCACCGCCTATCTGCGTTATCTGATGTATGCCGGTCTGCCGCTGGCGATCTCCAGCATCTTTATCTCTGTGCAGGTTAAAGCCGCACAGATGTTTCTGGCGGGCACCGCGCCCGCGCGCGACCTTGGCCTGTTTGCGGCGGCTAACACCATTTCCGCCTCCTGGATTTTTATCCCGGTGGCGCTTATCACCTCCTGCTTCACTGAAATTTTCAGAGAGCGCGGCGAGGTAGCCATTAAGCTGGCTGCCCGGCTCAATGGCTATGTTATGGCTGTCTCCCTGTTGATGTTGCTGGTTATTTCGCTTTACGGCGAGCGGATCATCATTGCGTTGTACGGGCCGGAATACACACAGTCAGGAAGTCTCATTACGTTGCTGTCGATAGCGACCAGCTTTTCGGCAATGGGAACGGTAGCGTATCGCTACATGGTTAAAGAGGGAGGATTCAACTACCTGCTGCGGAAAATCATCTGCCTGATGGTCATCAGTCTGCCGCTCTCCTGGTGGTTGATTCAGGGGCACGGCATCATGGGGGCCGCGTGGAGCGTTTTCCTTTCAGAGCTCTTGTCCCTGACCGTAATGAATTACTTCTTTAAAAACGGCGTCATTCAAAAGATTCAGGTTTCCTCACTCAACTACAAAACCTACAAATGAGGTCAGATATGCTCAAGTTGAAAGAAGAACTCAGAAGAAGTGTGCAGTACTTTATCAAGAAGATGCCCTGGGCTTATCAGGACCGCATCTACTACTTCCATAAGTTCAGAAAGCTGCCCAATCTGCGTCAGCCAAAAGTGTTCAACGAGAAGGTGTTGTACCGTAAGTTTATCTTCGGCGATTACCAGAACTATGGTCGCCTGTCAGATAAATACTCGGTGCGCGAATTTATTGCTGAGAAAATCGGTAATGAGTACCTGATCCCGCTGGTTCACGAAACCACTGACCCGACCACGCTGAACAGCTTACCCTGCTGGAAAGGCACGGTGATCAAGCCGAACCACGCCTCCAACATGGTGGAGATTCTGCTGGAAGAGCCGGATGCGCTGCGCAAGCAGCAGATCATTCACGACTGCTATCGCTGGCTGAAGACCGACTTCGCCAACGAAGCGCGTGAGATCCACTACCGCTACATCAAACCACGCATTCTGGTAGAGAAGTACATTGGTGATGGCAAAAGCGCGCCGATCGATTACAAGTTCCATATGTTCAACAAGCGTGATGGCAAGTTCGAATATGTGTTGCAGGTGATCTACAACCGCTGCCAGCCGCTGCTGTCGATGAATTTCTATGTGAACAACCTCAGCGAGGCCTATCACAAGATTCGCGACACCGGTCTGGATGTCTCGCCGATCCTGCCTTCGCTGGAGCATGCGCTGGAACTGAGCAAGAAGCTGGCCAGTGATTTCGACTATGTGCGTGTGGACTGGTATATCCATGACGAACAGATCTACTTTGGCGAACTGACCTTCACCCCAGGTGCAGGGCTGGTAACCGGATTGGATCGCGGTTTAAATCAGATGATGGGAGATATGTGGATTCAGGACCGTCGCGGAACGCAGAGCCCGGGCGTGACAGTGCAGGATGTGAATATCCCTGCCATGTTGAAGAAAATTTAAGCACACACAGCAATATAAAAAACCCCGCTTCGCGGGGTTTTTTATGCGCAGAAATCAGGGCATCGGCCAGTCAGCAGGCGCCTGGCTCATCGCCTCAATAAAGGCATGCTTTGAGATAGCCAGGAAGTTATGCACGTTGTCCATGCTCAGGGTAATGCCCATCAGCCCGGTCACAAACCAGCAGGTCATGCCTAAACCGATCCCGCCACACATAAAAGCCATGACGTGACGGCTATCCTGACGAAGTTTAGTTTTCAGGGTGCTGGCAAAAAACATCATTACTGCGCTCAGCAACTCCCAACGCATAACAAGAAAACTGGCGGTTAACGTAGCCATCGGCCGGACCTCAATATCAGTAAGTATCCCTGACAATCTGCGGACATCACCGGCGGCGGAAAAGCGTGTCAGGAAAGACTTTTGCGCCGTCAAATCAGGTTCAAAGTGTGACGTGGGTCACATTATATCACCCGATTTTAAATTTTGAACAAAATCTGACTCATGGTGCGGGCATGAAATGAACAGCGGCGGAATAAACGGCGGGAAATCAGAGGGATGCGCCCGGGCAGGCGCATCGGTCAATCAGCGAACCGGGCAGCACTCGCCTGTGGTGCGCTGGGTAAAGCTGTTCAGCGTGTCGTTGCAGCCAAAACTCAGGAGGCGAGGGCGCTGGATGGCCTGACGACGCATGGTGTGACGATAAGCCGTCGGCGTCTGTGAAAACTGACGACGAAACACCCGGGAGAAGGTCTGCTGCGAGTCATAACCATACTGCATCGCGATATCGAAAACCGGGCGCTGCGTCTGCGACAGCGCTTCTGCCGCCAGCGTCAGACGGCGTTCACGAATATAACCACCCAGCGTCTGTTTCGTCACCGAACGGAACATACGCTGCAGGTGCCATTTCGAATAGCCCGACTTTGCGGCCACTTCGTCAATCGACAGGCTCTTATCAAGGTTCTGGTCAATCCAGTGCGTCAGGGAATGAATGATCTCTTCTTGCATGATGGCCTCATCCTTCTGGTGTGTAATAAAGAGGTAACAGGAGTTTAGTCGTTCTGATGGAGAAGAAGTATAATTCCTCAAGTTAACTTGAGGTAAAGGCTGAGATGAAAAAAGAACGTAACTATCCAAAACCGGTCTTAACGCCGGGTGAAGTGGCGCGCCGCAGCGGCGTCGCGGTCTCTGCGCTGCACTTCTACGAATCGAAAGGATTGATCTTCAGTACCCGTAACAGTGGCAATCAGCGGCGATACAGCCGTGACGTCCTGCGCCGCGTCGCGATTATCAAGATTGCACAGCGCATCGGTATTCCGCTGGCGACGGTCAGCGAGAGTCTGGACCACATTCCGGCCAACAAGCGCATGTCGACGCCGGAGTGGGATGCGCTGACGCAGCACTGGCGCGAAGAGCTGGACAAGCGGATCGAAACGCTGACCCGCCTGCGCAATGACCTGGATGGCTGCATCGGCTGCGGCTGTCTGTCGATGCGCGACTGTCCGCTGCGCAACCCTGGCGATCGGCTGGGTCAGCAGGGTTCCGGAGCCGTGCTGCTCGATCCCGAACAGGATGACAGACATGCGGAAGGTGAGTGACGTCTATACTGAGGGGAGGTCAACACACAGGGAACCACGATGATCACCGTTCACCATCTTGAGAAATCGCGCTCGCATCGGGTGCTGTGGCTGCTGGAAGAGCTGGAAGTGCCTTATCAGATCAAACGCTATCAGCGCGAGCCGACCATGCTGGCCCCGGCGGCGCTGAAAAAAGTGCATCCGCTGGGGAAATCGCCGGTCATCACCGACGGCAACCAGGTGGTCGCTGAATCCGGGGCCATTCTTGAGTACCTTGAAGAGAAATATGACCAGACGTTCAGGCTGAAGGTGAATGATGAGGCGTCGCGGTTGCAGTGCCGCTACTGGCTGCACTATGCCGAAGGCTCCCTGATGCCGCTGCTGGTAATGAAATTAATCTTCGGGCAGATGGGGAAAAAGCCGGTGCCCTGGCTGCTAAGGCCGGTAGGCGCAGCCTTTGGTAAAGGGGTGCAGAAGGCGTTTCTGGATAAACAGCTTAAGCCGCACATGGCGATGATTGAACAGCATCTGACCGCCCACGACTGGTTTGCCGGCCCGCATCTCACGATTGCGGATATCCAGATGAGCTTCCCGCTGCTCGCCCTGGCGCAGCGCGCCGGACTTGATCAGATGCCCGCCACGCAGAAATGGCTGAACACCGTGCAGCAGCGTGCCGCCTGGCAGCGGGCGATTGCGCAGGGCGGCGAACTTTCACTGCCCGGCTGACCGGGCGTCCAGGCCGCCTGGCCGGGTCCGGCCCCGGACAGGCGACTCATAACGCCCTGAAATCCCGTTAACGGCGGCGTTTCCGTCGCCCTCTCTCAGCCCGGCCATGCGCTCCGGATCCTGAAGAATCTCCCTCTGACAGTTGAAAATGGACGGCTAAACGCCGGATAATCGCCTGCCTTTTTTATCTGGCCGCGTCTGACGGGCCACTATCTGCGGCAAGGTAAACGTTTGCCTGCCGGGTTACGCCGGGCAGTGACGCCGTCTACCCGCTTATTCCAGGGACAGCGATGGTCGCAGAGCGATCCACACAACAAAAATTTTTGAGGCTCAACTATGTCAACTGAATCACGCCCGGCCAGTGGAAAACTGGACGCCTGGTTCTCGATCTCGGCGCGCGGCAGCAGCGTGCGTCAGGAAATTCTGGCCGGACTCACCACCTTCCTGGCGATGGTCTACTCCGTGATTGTGGTGCCGGGGATGCTGGGAAAAGCCGGTTTTTCTCCCTCTGCGGTCTTCGTTGCCACCTGCCTGGTCGCCAGCTTTGGCTCCATCGTCATGGGGCTGTGGGCCAATATGCCGATGGTGGTGGGCTGCGCCATCTCCTTAACCGCCTTCACCGCCTTCAGCCTGGTGCTGGGGCAGCACATCAGCGTGCCGGTCGCGCTGGGCGCTGTCTTCCTGATGGGCCTGCTGTTTACCCTGATCTCGGCGACCGGCATTCGCGCCTGGATCCTGCGTAACCTGCCGATGGGCGTCGCGCACGGCACCGGCATCGGGATCGGCCTGTTTCTGCTGCTGATTGCGGCTGACGGCGTGGGTCTGGTCATGAAAAATCCGGGACCGGGCCTGCCGGTGACCCTGGGCCACTTCACCACCTTTCCGGTGATGATGACGCTGCTGGGGCTGTCCGCGATTATCGGCCTGGAGAAGCGTCGGGTGCCGGGTGGCATTCTGCTGACGATCGTCGCCATTTCGCTGCTGGGGCTGATATTTGACCCGGCGGTCAGCTATCAGGGGCTGTTTGCGCTGCCCGCACTGCGCGACGCCAGTGGTCAGTCGCTGCTGTTCAGCCTGGACATTATGGGCGCAATGCAGCCTGTGGTGCTGCCCAGCGTCCTGGCGCTGGTGATGACGGCTGTGTTTGATGCTACCGGCACCATCCGCGCGGTGGCGGGCCAGGCCGGTCTGCTGGATAAACAGGGGCAGATCATTAACGGTGGCCGCGCGCTGACCACCGATTCCGTCAGCAGCCTGTTTGCCGGTCTGGTGGGGGCGTCTCCGGCGGCGGTCTACATTGAGTCGGCGGCCGGTACGGCGGCGGGGGGCAAAACCGGCCTGACCGCGATTGTGGTCGGTCTGCTGTTCCTTGTGATCCTGTTTATGTCACCGCTGGCGTATCTGGTGCCTGCTTACGCTACCGCCCCGGCCCTGATGTATGTCGGCCTGCTGATGCTCAGCAACGTGTCGAAGATCGACTTCAATGATTTTGTCGATGCGATGTCGGGCCTGCTCACGGCGGTAATCATCGTTCTGACCTGTAACATCGTGACCGGCATCATGATCGGCTTCGCCAGTCTGGTGGTCGGCCGTCTCTTCGCCGGTGAATGGCGTAAGCTCAACATCGGCACCGTCGTCATCGCTGTGGCGCTGGTGGCCTTTTACGCCGGAGGCTGGGCGATCTGACTGTACAACCGGACGTGCGGCTGCGCGTCCGGGATTTTTCACTGTTTTCCCGCCCGTCGCACGCGTAGCTGACAACCTTCACCGCACTTTGTTTTACACTTTAGCGCTTAACCAATGATTGAAAGAAACGACGCCTAAGGAAAGCATGGAAATCTTTTTTACTATTCTCATCATGACGCTGGTCGTGTCGCTCTCTGGCGTCGCGGCCCGTATCCTCCCTTTTCAGATCCCGTTGCCGCTGGTCCAGATCGCCGCCGGTGCGCTGCTGGCCTGGCCCACATTTGGTCTGCATGTGGACTTCGATCCGGAGCTGTTTCTGGTGCTGTTTATCCCGCCGCTGCTGTTCGCGGATGGCTGGAAAACGCCGATCAGCGAGTTCCTGCATCATGGCCGTGAGATCATCGGCTTAGCCCTGGCGCTGGTGCTGATTACCGTGATCGGTATCGGCTATCTGATCTACTGGATGGTACCCGGCATTCCGCTGATCCCGGCCTTTGCGCTGGCTGCGGTACTCTCGCCGACCGATGCCGTGGCGCTCTCCGGCATCGTCGGGGAAGGCCGCATTCCCAAGAAGATCATGTCGATTGTTCAGGGTGAAGCCCTGATGAATGACGCATCGGGCCTGGTCTCCCTGAAGTTTGCCGTCGCCGTCGCGATGGGCACCATGGTGTTTACCTGGAGCGGTGCCAGCATTGAGTTTCTCAAAGTGGCGATTGGCGGGCTGATTGCCGGTGTGGCCGTCTGCTGGCTCTACGGGAAATCGCTGCGCCTGCTCAGCCGCTGGAGCGGTGACGATCCGGCGACGCAGACCGTCCTGCTGCTGCTGCTGCCGTTTGCCTCTTACCTGATTGCCGAACATCTGGGCGTGTCAGGCATTCTGGCGGCCGTGGCGGCCGGGATGACCATCACCCGCTCCGGCATTATCCGTCAGGCGCCACTGGCGATGCGTCTGCGTGCCAACAGCGTCTGGCAGATGCTGGAGTTCGTGTTTAACGGCATGGTCTTCCTGATGCTGGGCCTGCAGCTGCCGGACATCCTGCAGACTTCTGTCGATCAGGCGCAGGCCGATCCTAATGTCGAACTCTGGATGCTGTTTGCCGACATCGGGCTGGTCTATCTGGCGCTGATGGTGGTGCGTTTCGGCTGGCTGTGGATTATGCAGCGCTTCAGCAAACGCCTGCTGAAGAAGAAGCCGCTGGAGTTCTCTAACTACTCGCTGCGTGAACTGCTGATCGCCTCCTTTGCCGGCGTGCGCGGTGCGATTACCCTGGCGGGTGTGCTGTCGATTCCCCTGTTCCTGAGCAACGGGGATCCCTTCCCGGCGCGCTATGAGCTGGTCTTCATCGCCACCGGCGTGATTCTCTTCTCGCTGCTGGTGGGTGTTGTGATCCTGCCGGTGCTGCTGCGCGGCATCGACAGCATCGACAAAGGCGCACATCGTCGCGAACTGCAGAGCGCCCGCGCGGTGATGGCCGGGGCGGCGATTGAGAGCCTGCACAAGATGGAAGAGCGGCTGGAAAATGAGTCGGAGGAGAACATCGATCCAGAGCTGCTGAAAGAGGTGAGCCTGCGGGTGATTGGTAACCTGCGTCGCCGCGCCGAAGGGAAGAATGATCTCGAACATGCGCTCTACGCCGAGAACCTGGAGCGCCGCTTCCGCCTGACCGGACTGCGCGCCGAGCGTGCCGAGGTCTACCATCTGCGCGCCACCCAGCAGATCTCCAACGAGACTATGCAGAAGTTACTGCACGATCTGGATCTGCTGGAAATCCTGCTGATCGAAAAAGAGGAGTAAGGTCAGGCTGGCACGCCTGCGCGGAGGCAGCGTGCCAGCCTTTTACACCGACAGGCGCGGCGGTTCATCCGGCCAGTGCTCGCGGCAGCAGGCAATCCACGCCTGCGCACTGCGCGACAGATAGCTCCCCTCCCGCCAGATCAATCCCAGGCTCCACTTCAGTTCCGATTCCAGCGGCAGCCACAGCAGAGACTGTTTGTCCAGGCGCTGACAGATCGGCTCCGGCAGAATCGCCAGCCCCATCCCGGCCTGCACCATCGCCGCCAGAAAATCCCACTGTCCGCTGCGCACCGCCACCGTCGGCGTCAGGCTGAGCCGCTGAAAGGCCTGCATCAGCTGACGGTTCAGCGAGAACTCTTCGTTGAAAATCAGCAGCGGATGCTGTGCGAGTTCGGTCAGACTCATCTGCTGACGGCCGAGCCACCCGGGATGGCGCGGCAGCAGCACACAGAGCGGATGATGCATCAGCGGCAGGGTGTTCAGCGGCAGCCCGGCGTCCACCGGCAGGGCGGTCAGGGCGATATCGAGGCTGCCCGCCAGCACTGCCTGCTGTACCGTCAGACCGCCAAACTCAGAGATCTTCAGCTTCACGCCGGGATAGCGGCGGCGAAAGGCGGATATCGAACCGGCTATCTGCATACCGACCATCGGCGGAATACCGAGCCGCAGCTCGCCGGTTTTAAGCTGGTTGATGTCACCGATCTCCGCCTCCAACTGATGAAACTCCTGCAGGATCGCCAGACCACGCTGATAGACCGCCTCGCCGCTGTCGGTGAGGTGCAGACGGCGGCCATCGCGCAGGATCAGCGTGCAGCCCAGCTCCTCCTCCAGCTGACGCAGCATCTTGCTGATGGTCGGCTGGGTCACGAACAGTTTCTGCGCCGCCCGGGTAAAGCTCTGCTGGCGGACGACCTCAGTAAAGTAACGCAGGGCGCGGACATCCATAACTATTCCTTTCAGGCATGATTGCGATAATTTTAATTCATTTTTTTCACCTTCTGTGGGCGTTTTATACTGGTGCAGTCAATTTATTCGGGAAGAGAGGAAGATGGCGTCCGTGCTGGTTTCACGCAGTCACCGCGCAGCGCAGTGGTTCAGTCTGCCGCTGCAGCTGGGGTTCTATATCGGCCTCTATATCGCCTGCGACCGGCTGGTAAGCTGGCTGCATCTGCCGCTGCCCGCCAACATTGTCGGGATGCTGCTGATGCTGGCGTTAATCGTAACGCGGATTGTGCCGCTGAACTGGGTAAAAGCGGGATCGCGCTGGCTGCTGGCAGAGATGCTGCTGTTCTTTGTTCCGGCGGTGGTGGCCGTGGTCAACTATGGCGATCTGCTGCGGGTGGATGGCTGGCGCATCTGCGTGGTAATTGGTGTCAGTACGCTGCTGGTGCTGGCCTCGACGGCCTGGGTCGTGGAGAGGCTTTATCAGTATGAAGTCGCGCGTGCCGCGCGTAAGCAGGCACCCGATGCGTGATCTCCTGCTCAGCCTGCTGTGTGTGGCGGTCACGCTGCTGGTTTATGCGCTGAATAAACGGCTCTATCGACGCTGGCGGACAATGCTGCTGATGCCGCTGGTGATGACGCCCCTGGTGCTGGTGGCGCTGCTGCTGCTGACGCACATCAGCTGGCAGGACTACATCGCAGAAAACCACTGGCTGCTCTGGCTGCTCGGCCCGGCCACGCTGGCCTTTGCGGTGCCGGTCTATGAGAACGTGGCGATCATCCGACGCCACTGGCTGTCGCTGAGCGCGGGGGTCATCACCGCCACGCTGGTCGCCGTCTGCAGTTCCGTCTGGCTGGCGCGGCTGCTCACCCTGCCGGAGTCGATCCAGCGCAGTCTGGCCGTGCGCTCTATTACCACCCCCTTTGCGCTGGCGGCGGCAGGCCCGATTGGCGGTCAGCCCGATCTGGTGGCGCTGTTTGTGGTGATCACCGGCGTGTTTGGTATGGCGGTGGGGGATGTGCTGTTTCTGCGGATCGCGATTAAACAGGGGGTCGCGAAAGGCGCCGGATTCGGCGCGGCGTCGCACGGAGCCGGAACCGCACGCGCCTGGCAGCTGGGCCAGCAGGAGGGCGTCGTCGCCAGCCTGGTGATGATGCTGTCGGGCGTATTCACCGTGGTGATGGCGCCCCTGATTGGCCACCTGATGTGGGCAATATAGTCTACACTCCGTTGCGCGGGTGATGACATGCAGGCAGAAAGGGACACGGTTTTTTACGTAAAGTTTTCGCTATTTTGTTGTCACCCCATTTCAGGCTGTTAACCTTGCGGCCGAATTAATTGTCATGGAGTGGAATCATGTTTAAGCAATTTGTTGCCGGGAGCGCCTTCGGGCTGGTTTTACTGAGCGGTGCAGCTCAGGCGATTGAAGGCAGTGTGGACGTCAGCGAACACAACACCAATCTGAATCTGGGTCTGGGCACCACGACCCCTGGCCTGTTTCTGAAGGGTAACTGGCTGCGCAGCGACCATGACGGCAGCACCTACGGCGCCGGTCTGGGCTACAACGTTGACTTCGGACCTCTGCGTCTGGCGCCGACCGCAAAAGCGATCTTCACCCATCCTGAAGATGGAAAAGATGGATTTGCGGTGGCGCTGGGTGGCGCTGCGAACTACAGCTTCAACAGCATGTGGGGCGTGTATGGCGAATATTATTACGCACCGGAGTCGCTTACCGATCACCTCGACAGCTATCAGGAAGCCGCTGGCGGCCTGAGCTTTACGCCGGTTTCTCTGCTGAACCTGCGCGTGGGTTATCAGTACATCGAACTGAACAACAAAGGCGGACGGAAAGATAACGTGCTGGTCGATGGCCCGTACGTGGGTGCCTCACTGCGCTTCTGATCCCGTGGCATGAAAAGAAAAGGGCGACTGTTATCAGCCGCCCTTTTTTTGTGCCACCACAAAATCAGTGGGCTTTACCCTGCTGAATGCCGGTGCCGGTCTGTGAACGAATAAACTGCGCCCGGAAACGGGAACGCTCCTCTGCGCCCTGCGGCGTATGGTCGGTAACAGAGAAGATCCAGATGCCGATAAATGCCACGGCCATGGAGAAGAGCGCCGGATACTCATACGGGAAAACCGGCGTGGCGTTACCCAGTACCTGCACCCATACGGTCGGGCCAAGGATCATCAGGATCACGGCAGTCAGCAGGCCCAGCCAGCCGCCCACCATCGCACCGCGCGTGGTGAGTTTCGACCAGTACATCGACAGCAGAATGATCGGGAAGTTACAGCTGGCCGCAATCGAGAAGGCCAGCCCGACCATAAAGGCGATGTTCTGCTTCTCAAACAGGATACCCAGGGCAATCGCCACCACGCCCAGCGCCAGCACGGTGATTTTGGAGACCCGCAGCTCATCTTTCTCGCTGGCCTGGCCTTTACGATAGACGCTGGCGTAGAGATCGTGTGACACCGCTGAGGCACCTGCCAGGGTCAGGCCCGCCACCACCGCCAGGATCGTGGCGAAGGCAACCGCAGAGATAAAGCCCAGGAAGGTGCTGCCCCCCACGGCGTTCGCCAGGTGGACCGCCGCCATGTTGGTGCCGCCAATCAGCGCGCCGCTGGCATCTTTAAAGATCGGATTCGCGCCGACCAGCAGAATGGCACCAAAGCCGATGATAAAGGTGAGGAAGTAGAAATACCCCATAAAGCCGGTGGCCCAGAAGACGCTTTTACGCGCCTCTTTGGCATCCGCCACGGTGAAGAAACGCATCAGGATATGCGGTAATCCGGCCGTACCGAACATCAGCCCCAGCCCCAGCGACAGCGCCGAAATCGGATCTTTTACCAGCCCGCCCGGCTGCATAATGGCGCTGCCTTTGGGATGAACCGCCATCGCCTCGGTGAACAGCGTATTGAAGCTGAAACCGGTCGCCTTCATTACCATCACCGCCATAAAGGTGGCACCAAACAGCAGCAGCACCGCCTTGATGATCTGCACCCAGGTGGTGGCGAGCATGCCGCCAAACAGCACATACATCACCATCAGAATGCCGACCAGCACCACCGCCACATGGTAGTTAAGGCCAAACAGCAGCTGGATGAGCTTACCGGCGCCGACCATCTGCGCAATCAGGTAGAGCGCCACCACCACCAGCGAGCCGCAGGCCGACAGGATACGGATCGGCATCTGCTTCAGGCGGTAGGAGGCGACGTCGGCAAAGGTATAGCGACCCAGGTTGCGCAGCCGCTCGGCGATTAAAAACAGAATCATCGGCCAGCCGACCAGGAAGCCGAGCGAGTAGATGAGGCCGTCATAGCCGGAGGTGTAGACCAGCGCCGAAATGCCCAGGAACGAGGCAGCGGACATAAAGTCACCCGCCATCGCCAGGCCATTCTGAAAACCGGTGATATTGCCGCCTGCGGTGTAGTAGTCGTTACGCGATCGGGTGCGCCGGGAGGCCCAGTAGGTAATGCCCAGCGTGGCACCGACGAAAACCATAAACATGATGATCGCCTGATAGTTGGTCGCCTGACGCTGCACCGCGCCGGTGATCGCATCGGCCGCCAGGGCAGAAAACGGCAGCAGCATGGCCAGCAGCCATAAGGTGAGACGGGTCATGATTTCACCTCGCTGAGGATCGCTTTGGTTAAACGGTCAAACTCACCGTTGGCGCGCCAGACATAGACGCCGGTCAGGACAAACGACATTACGATCAGCCCGACACCAATCGGGATACCGCGCGTGACGCTGGTGCCGGCGTACAGTGGCGTACCCAGCCAGCCGGGAGCAAAGGCAATCAGCAGGATAAAGCCGACATACAGTACCAGCATAATCAGCGACAGCAGCGTGGCGAACGCCTGACGTTTACGGACTAACTCATGAAAACGGGGATTGCGTTCAATCTGCTGATTGATGGCATCCTGATTCGAAAGGGCGTCATTCATCACATTTTCTCCAGAGGGCTTGCAGGCAGGAACCTCGCGCAGGGCGCGGATTCAGCTGGTTATAGTAGTTGTGACTCGCGAAACAGACTGCGTGGGGCGGGGGTGGCGGGAAGCGATCTTCCCGCCGGATTGCGTGCGCTTAAGGCATTTTAATCGACTGCTTCTCCTCAAGCAGTTTCTCCACCACGCCAGGGTCGGCGAGGGTCGAGGTATCACCCAGATTACTGGTGTCGCCGGTGGCGATCTTGCGCAGAATACGGCGCATGATTTTGCCCGAGCGGGTCTTCGGCAGAGAGTCGGTCCAGTGCAGCACGTCCGGTGTGGCGATGGGGCCGATCTCTTTGCGCACCCACTGCCGCACGTCGCTGTAGAGCTCCGGCGACGGCTCTTCACCGTGGTTCAGGGTAATGTAGGCATAGATCGCCTGGCCTTTGATGCTGTGCGGGATCCCGACGACCGCCGCTTCGGCAATTTTCGGATGGGAAACCAGCGCCGACTCGATCTCGGCGGTGCCAAGCCGGTGACCCGAGACGTTGAGTACGTCATCGACGCGTCCGGTGATCCAGTAGTAGCCATCTTCATCGCGACGGGCGCCGTCACCACTGAAGTAGACGTTTTTAAAGGTGGAGAAGTAGGTCTGCTCGAAGCGGTCGTGATCGCCATAGAGCGTACGCGCCTGGCCGGGCCAGGAGTCCGTGATCACCAGATTGCCCTCGCAGGCACCCTCCTGCGGCTGGCCTTCGTTGTCCACCAGTGCCGGTTGCACGCCAAAGAAAGGACGGGTAGCGGAACCGGCTTTCAGCTCGGTTGCCCCTGGCAGCGGCGTGATCATGAAACCGCCGGTTTCGGTCTGCCACCACGTATCCACGATCGGGCAGCGGCTGTTGCCGATTTTCTTGTAGTACCACTCCCAGGCTTCCGGGTTAATCGGCTCGCCGACCGATCCCATAATGCGCAGGCTGCTGCGGTCGGTGCCTTCAATCGCCTTGTCACCCTCGGCCATCAGCGCACGGATTGCCGTCGGCGCAGTGTAGAGCAGGGTAACTTTATGCTTGTCGACCACCTCGGCCATGCGGCTTGGCGCTGGCCAGTTCGGCACCCCTTCAAACATCAGCGTGGTCGCCCCGCAGGCCAGCGGGCCATAGACCAGATAGCTGTGGCCCGTGACCCAGCCTACATCGGCGGTGCACCAGTAGATATCATCCTGATGGTAGTCAAAGACGAACTTGAAGGTGGTCGCGGCGTAGACCAGATAGCCGCCCGTGGTGTGCAGCACCCCTTTGGGCTTGCCGGTGGAGCCTGACGTATAAAGGATAAAGAGAGGATCTTCCGCGCCGACTTCGGCGGCAGAATGGTTGGTGCTGGCGTTCTGCATCAGGTCGTGCCACCAGCGATCGCGGCCTTCCACCCAACCGATATCTTTACCGGTGCGCTGGAACACCACAACGTTTTTCACGCTGGTAACGTGAGGATTCTTTAAGGCGTCATCGACATTTTTCTTCAGCGGAATGCTGCGTCCGGCGCGGATCCCTTCGTCGGCGGTGATGACCAGCGACGCACTGGAGTCGACGATACGCCCGGCAACCGCCTCCGGTGAAAAGCCGCCGAAGATGACCGAATGAACGGCACCGATACGCGCACAGGCGAGCATGGCGACAGCCGCTTCGGGCACCATCGGCATATAGATCGCCACCACATCGCCTTTTTTCACCTCCAGCAGCTCCAGCACATTGGCGAAGCGACAGACTTCGGCGTGTAGCTGGCGGAAGGTCAGAGTTTTGCTTTCGCTGGCGTCGTCACCTTCCCAGATAATGGCGGGATGATCGCCGCGTGTGGCGAGATGACGGTCAAGGCAGTTTGCCGCCAGGTTGAGCGTGCCATCTTCGTACCAGCGAATATCAATGTTACCTGGCGCAAACGAGCAATTTTTCACCTTGCTGTAAGGCTTAATCCAGTCGAGGATTTTGCCCTGTTCACCCCAGAAACTGTCTGGATCATCGACAGATTGCTGATACATCGCCTGATACTGCTCTGCGGTAATCAGGGTGTTTGCTGCAATATTCTCTGGAACGGGATGTTTGTGTATTTGGCTCATGGCAGATCTCCTTGAAGATGTTAATGATATGTCAATCAATGGTTAATTAAAGCCCGCCCATAAGCTTTGTTTCTTTTTTGCGCCACAGATCACGGGATAAACCGTCTGCCAGGAAGTGTGAAGCCATTCTGATATTTCCGGTTAACTCTCTGGCGGCGATAGGGAATTAAGAAAGGGTGTCAGACGGGAATGCACTGGATAAAAAGCAAGCAAACGCGCCAGCCGCGTTTTTAACCCACTCTGCATAGCTATGCGGAAATTCATCTAAGTATTACTTTTCATAACAGCAGGTTAGGGATTTTTACTTCTGGCAGCACTTTATGCTACTTAGGTGGCTAACTTTTAATCGGATCCGCCAGGGGTTGCATTTACCACAGTGAAAATGGTACTTATCTCGCCCCTGTTCTGCAGGTATCAACTCAGACAGCGTCTGAATATGGGTATGAGAATCATCAGATTTTCATACGGGGCGCTGTTTCAAGACACCCTCTAATTTACCGGGCTTTTTGCTCACTCCCTGTGTGTATTGTCTTCTGCACCTTCGCAGTAGAGAAAAACGGGTTTTGACTGAGGAAATTACGCGTTATGAAAGGTTTTAAAATCAGCCTGGCCTGGCAGATTCTGACAGCCCTGGTGCTTGGCATCATCGTGGGTGCTGTGTTGCATAATCAGCCAGACAATCGTGAATGGTTAGTCACCAACATTCTCAGTCCTGCGGGCGATATCTTTATTCATCTTATCAAGATGATTGTGGTACCGATTGTGATCTCATCCCTGATTGTCGGCATCGCTGGCGTCGGTGATGCAAAGAAGCTGGGACGCATCGGCGTCAAAACGATTCTCTACTTTGAAGTGATCACCACCATTGCCATTGTGGTCGGTATTACGCTGGCCAACGTATTTCAACCCGGCACCGGCATCGATATGTCAACGCTGGCAACGGTGGACATCTCTAAATATGAAGCGACAACGGCAGAAGTCCAGGGTGGCCCGCACAGCCTGGTGACCACGATTCTGTCGCTGATCCCGCAGAACATCTTCGCTTCCATGGCGAAGGGCGACATGCTGCCGATTATCTTTTTCTCGGTGCTGTTTGGCTTAGGCCTGTCGTCACTGCCGTCAGCGCAGCGCGATCCGCTGGTGAACCTGTTCCGTGGCGTTTCTGAAGCGATGTTTAAAGTGACCCACATGATCATGCGTTATGCGCCGGTAGGGGTGTTTGCGCTGATTGCGGTGACTATCGCGAACTTTGGCTTCGCCTCGCTGTGGCCACTGGCGAAGCTGGTGCTGCTGGTTTACGCGGCGATCCTCTTCTTCGCCTTTGTGGTGCTGGGCGGCGTTGCGCGCTTCTGTAAGCTGCGGATCACCACGCTGATGCGTATCCTGAAAGATGAGCTGATCCTCTCTTACTCGACCTCCAGTTCAGAAACCGTGTTACCGCGTATCATGGAGAAGATGGAAGCCTACGGCGCGCCGAAAGCGATTACCAGCTTCGTGGTGCCGACCGGTTACTCGTTTAACCTGGATGGATCGACGCTCTATCAGAGTATCGCGGCGATCTTTATTGCGCAGCTCTATGGCATCGACCTGTCGCTGACCGACGAGATCGTGCTGGTACTGACGCTGATGGTGACCTCAAAAGGGATCGCTGGCGTGCCGGGCGTCTCGTTCGTGGTGCTGCTGGCGACGCTGGGCAGCGTCGGCATTCCGCTGGAAGGCCTGGCGTTTATCGCCGGTGTTGACCGTATCATGGATATGGCGCGTACCGCGCTGAACGTGGTCGGTAACGCGCTGGCGGTGCTGGTGATTGCCCGCTGGGAAAACCAGTTCGACGCTGAACAGGCGAAACAGTATGAGCTGCAGTTGCGGACACAGACCGCAGACTGATCAGGGTTCTGACAAAGACAAGGGCTCAACGAAAGTTGGGCCCTTTTGTTTTGCGGGCTTTTGCGGGCGCCTGGGTCATCCCTGCCAGAGACCCTGTCAGCAGCCACAGAGCAACCTGCAGCCAGAGAAGGGCCATCTGAAAAGGAAAGCGTCCCACGCAGGCCTGGCATCATGGATGACGTATTCAGCCTGACGATCGGGTGAACCGTTTCTGACCGGTTCCGAATGTCCGGCCACGCCACTGCCCGGCAAATCACAGCCTCCAGTCCCGCGTGTCGGGCAGCCTGCGTAAACGCACCGCGGGTCAGCCCGGCCTCTGCAACATGACTTACCCCGCATCCATTAAAAAAAGATCTCACCCAATGAATTAATCATTCGCTATGATAGCTTTTATATCGAATAATTTATTCCTTAGCGGAGCCCGCCATGAAACTCGACCTCAGCCAGATGATCACCGAAGGCCGCAATCCGGCCAGCCAGAACATTGATGAACTCTCTACGGAAGCGATGCTGCGCGTCATTAATGACGAGGACAAAAAGGTGGCACTGGCGGTTGAGGCCATTGTGCCGCAGATCGCGGCAGCCGTTGACGCCATCTGCGCGGCGTTTCAGGCCGGTGGACGCCTGATCTACGCTGGCGCGGGCACCTCCGGGCGACTGGGCATACTGGATGCAAGCGAATGCCCGCCCACTTTTGGCACCCCGCGCGAACAGGTGATCGGCCTGATTGCGGGAGGGCACACTGCCATCCTGCAGGCGGTCGAAAACGCCGAGGATAACCGGGAGCAGGGCGCACAGGATCTGAAAGATATTCACTTCAGCCGCGACGATGTGCTGGTGGGGATCGCCGCCAGCGGCCGTACCCCTTACGTGCTGGGGGCGCTGGCCTGGGCGAACGAACTCGGTGCCACCACCGTGGCGCTCACCTGCAATCCGGGCAGCGCGATGTCACAGGTTGCCGCGATTGCGCTTACGCCGGTCGTCGGCCCGGAAGTGGTCACCGGCTCGTCACGCATGAAAGCGGGCACGGCGCAGAAACTGGTGCTCAACATGCTCACCACCGGATCGATGATCCGCAGCGGAAAAGTGTATGGCAACCTGATGGTAGATGTGGAGGCGACTAACCAGAAGCTGGTGCAGCGCCAGGTCAATATCGTCATGCAGGCGACAGACTGCGATGACGCCACCGCCCGCACCGCGCTCTCCGCCTGCGGCGGTCACTGCAAAACCGCCATTCTGATGGTGCTGGCCGATCTGGATGCCGATACCGCGAAAACGCTGCTGAGCCAGCATCAGGGCTTTATCCGTCAGGCGCTGCAGGCGGCGGGAGCACGCTGATGGCCACAATCACCGAAGCACTGTTGCGTGAGATCCTGCAGGCGGTCGGTGGCGCGCAGAATATCGCGGCCTGTGGTCACTGCATGACGCGGCTCCGGCTCACGCTTAACCAGCCGGAGCAGGCGGATGTGAAGCGGTTAAAAAGCCTGCCCGGCGTGCTGGGCGTTATCGACAGCGATGCCCAGTTACAGATCGTTGTCGGCCCCGGTAAGGCGCAGACCGCCGCTGAGGGAATGCAGAGTCTGCTGGCGCAGGATGACACCGCCCGGCCACCGCAGGATGATGCGATGGAACTCAGCCAGCTGGCGGCGCAGAAAAAGCAGCAGATGAAGGCGAAGCAGACCCGCGGCGTGCATCAGTTTCTGTCACGTTTTGCGACCATCTTCACGCCGCTGATCCCCGGCTTTATTGGTGCCGGACTGCTGCTGGGTTTTGCCACGCTGATTGAACAGAGTCTCCATCTTAATGCGCCCGGCGATCATGCGCCCTGGCTGCTGCACACCGTGGCCTACATGAAGGTCTTTGGCAAAGGGCTGTTCACCTTTCTCAGCATCCTGATTGGCTACAACGCACAGAAGGCGTTTGGCGGCAGCGGTGTGAATGGCGCCATTATCGCCTCGCTGTTTGTGCTCGGCTATGTACCAACCGCCACGACCGGCTACTACAGCGGCATGGAGAGCTTTTTCGGCCTGACCATCGACCCGCGCGGCAACATTATCGGCGTGCTGATGGCGGCGATTATCGGTGCGTGGATTGAGAAACAGCTGCGCAGAATCATTCCCGACAACCTCGATACGATCCTCACCTCGCTGTTTACCCTGCTGATCACGGGTGCCATCACCTATCTGCTGATCATGCCGCTGGGTGGCGAACTGTTTAAAGGGATGTCGTGGCTGTTTATCCATCTCAACAGCAACCCCTTTGGCTGTGCGGTGCTGGCCGGGCTGTTCCTGATCGCGGTGATGTTCGGCATCCATCAGGGCTTTATTCCGGTCTACTTTGCGCTGATGGAGACGCAGGGCTTCAACTCACTGTTCCCGATTCTGGCGATGGCCGGTGCAGGGCAGGTCGGCGCCTCGCTGGCCCTGTGGTGCAAAGCCGAAAAGGGGGCGCTGCTGCGGGCGCAGATTAAAGGGGCGATTGTGCCGGGTCTGCTGGGCGTCGGTGAACCGCTGATTTACGGGGTGACGCTGCCGCGCCTTAAGCCCTTTATCACCGCCTGTGGCGGCGGGGCACTGGGCGGTTTCTTCATCGGCCTGGTGGCGTGGCTGGGCCTGCCGGTCGGGATGAACACCGTCTTCGGGCCGTCCGGGCTGGTGACGCTGCCGCTGATGACCTCCAGCCAGGGGATCTTCGCCGGTATGGCGGTTTACCTGGCCGGGCTGATCGTGGCGTGGACCGGCGGATTCCTGCTGACCTGGTGGTTTGGCAGCCGGGGTGTCGATCTGAGCTGACTGACGGCCCGAACCCTCCAGCCGGGCTAACCGATAACCTGTCAGTAAAAGTGTGAAAGCCGCTGCAAAGCGGCTTTTTTCGCGGCGGAAATTTAACAAAAACACTAAAGAGAGTCTCAAATGATGCCGAAAACATAAAAAATGGTAATCGTTATCTCTCAGCCCGCCGTTTACACGCAGGCTCTCCGGCTGTCGCGTGCAAACGCCGGGTTTTTAAGGACCCGTAATGCGTAACAATCAACCTGTCTCTCAGCATGAATATCTGTTCGACGATCATGCGACCCTGATGTCGACCACCGACCTCAATAGCTATATCACCTACGCAAATGATGCCTTTATCGACGTGAGTGGATTCACTGCCGACGAGATCAATGGCCAGCCGCATAACCTCGTCCGTCATCCCGATATGCCGCCAGAAGCCTTTGCCGACATGTGGGCGACGTTAAAACAGGGCGAACCCTGGACCGCGCTGGTCAAAAACCGCCGTAAAAATGGCGATCACTACTGGGTAAGAGCGAACGCCATTCCGGTGGTGCGTGACGGCAAAGTGCAGGGCTACATGTCAGTGCGGACCAAACCGACGGCAGAAGAGGTGCGGCAGAGCGAAGCGCTCTATCAGGATTTCCGCGAGGGGCGTGCCAGAGGACGACGTTTTTACAAGGGTCTGCTGGTTCACAGCGGCTGGCGTCGTCCCTTCTCGCTTCTGAAGACGCTGCCCCTGCGCTGGCGGATCCGCAGCACCCTGCTGATGATGCTCCCGCTCTCCATCGCCGGCGTCTGGGCGCTGGGTGTCTCCTCTGGGGCGCTGGCTGGCTTTAGCGCGGGCATGGCGGGTCTGCTTCTGCTCAGTAGCCTGTGGCTGGAACAGCAGATTTCGCGCCCTGTCGAACGGATGTGTCAGCAGGCGCTGAGCGTTGCGACCGGGGCGAATCACAAAGTAGAACAGATGGATCGGGTGGATGAGATCGGTGTGACGCTGCGCGCTATCGGCCAGCTCGGTCTGATGTTCCGCTGGCTGGTGGATGATGTCAGCGGTCAGGCGATCACAGTATTAAGCGCCAGCGACGCCATCGCCCGCAGCAACAGCGAGCTGAGCCGCCGGACCGAGCAGGCCGCTGCCAATGTGCAGCAGACGGCAGCCACCATGAACGAAATGACCGCCACGGTGAAGAGCAACACCGAAACGGCCAACGAAGTGAATATGCTCTCGGCTGATACCAGCAATGCCGCCATCAAAGGCGGCAGCGTGATGAACGAGATGATGGGCATCATGGGCGAAATTGCGGACAGTTCAAAGCGGATCGCCAACATTACCAGCGTGATCGACGGCATCGCTTTCCAGACCAACATTCTGGCGCTGAATGCCGCTGTCGAAGCCGCCCGGGCAGGCGAGCAGGGCAAAGGGTTTGCGGTGGTGGCGGGTGAAGTGCGCAGCCTTGCACAGCGCAGTGCCAAAGCCGCCAGCGAAATTAAAACGCTGGTGGAAACCAGCGCCAGCCGCGTTCAGTCAGGTAATAACCACGCCAGCACGGCGGGTATGACGATGCAGGATATTGTCTCGCAGGTGCAGAATGTGACCGCGCTGATTGCCCAGATCAGCGCCGCGACGGCGGAACAGGCGACGGCGCTCAGCGAGGTCAGCACCGCAGTAGAAGATCTGGATGACATCACGCATCAGAACGCAGCCCGCGTCGCTGAAAGCGCCGAGGCGTCAGATCGCATGACCCATCAGGCTAACCGTCTGGTGGAAGCGATCAGCGTCTTCCGTTAACTGCGAAGCGTAAGCTGCCTGGTTAAGACGCCAGCGCCTGCGGGCCTTCACGCCCGGCCCGCAGCGCCCCCGGCGACTGGCCAACAATCCGCTTAAAGGCGCGGCTGAACGCCGCAATCGAGCCGTAGCCGAGATGAAACGCGACGGCCTCCACGGCTTCACCGTTATTCACAATCCGCTGGACCGCCAGCCGCATCCGCAGTTCCGTCAGATAACGCAACGGTGTCATGCCGGTGGCGTTGAGAAACCGCCCGGCAAACACCGAACGCGAACAGCCCGCCACGCTGGCCAGCCGCGCGACCGTCCAGTTTTCGCCGGGATCGCGATGCATGGCGGCTATCGCCTGGCTGAGGCGGGGATCGCGCATCGCCTGCACCAGCCCGGTGGATTCTCCACAGCCGTTCTCCACCCAGCCGCGCACGATCAGGGCGGCGACCACATCGGCCAGACGCGACAGAATACCGGCGAATCCGGCCTGACGGGTGCGGGATTCCCGCTCCATTGCCGCCAGAATCGGCTGAATTTCCGGGTACTGTGACAGCAGGGTGCTCACCAGCATCACATCCGGCATGGTGTTGATCAGCGGCTGCATCCCGCCCAGTTCAAATGCCATGCAGGCGCTGAACAGCAGTACGCTGTGCTCGTCATCGCAGGCCCCTTCCGGCGCGGCGATCGTGCAGACGCTGTCGCAGAGCGGCTTGCTCGCCATGTTCTTAATACACTGGCAGGTTGCCTCTTCGCTGGAGATCAGGCTGTGCGGCTTACCGTGCGGCACCAGCAGCGCATCGCCACTGTTGAGCTGAATCAGCTCGCCAGAGGCACTGCGCACCAGCAGCGAACCGCGTCCGACAAAGTGAAACTGCGCCCGGCCCGGTGCGTAGTCGTAATGCAAACCGAAAGGCGCACTTACCGCGATACGCTGGTAGTTGACGCCATACAGGCGCATGCCCATCAGCAGCTCGCTGGTCAGATCTCCATAGTGGCTCATAGTATTCCAGACGAATTATCAAAAATGAAGGTGTAAGCATCATAGATCGTCCTGGTCCGACACTCTATGCTCACACTCACTTTTTTATTTTCCGGAGAAGCAGCATGAGTCTGACAACCGAAGTGGCTGATGAGGTTTCCTCGCCCGCCCGTCCCGCGTGGGGCGCGGTCTTTGCTATGGCGTTTGGGGTGTTCAGCCTGATTACCGCCGAATTTTTACCCGTCAGCCTGCTGACGCCGATGGCCCATAGCCTGGGCGTCTCAGAAGGGCAGGCGGGGCAGACCGTGACCGTGACTGCGCTGGTGGCGCTGTTTACCAGTCTGGTCATCGGCAGCGTCACGCGGCGTATCGATCGCCGCATCGTAATGCTGGTTTTTTCGCTGCTGCTGATCGCCTCGGCGCTGATGGTGGCCTTTGCGGCTGACCTGACCGTGATCCTGCTGGCGCGGGTGCTGCTCGGGATGGCCATCGGGGGATTCTGGACGCTCTCTACCGCCATCACCATGCGTCTGGTGCCCGGCGACCAGGTGCCGCGTGCGCTCTCGATCGTCTTCAGCGGTATCTCGCTGGCGACGATTATCGCCACCCCGCTGGGCAGCTATCTGGGCGGGCTGGTGGGCTGGCGCAACATCTTTATGCTGACCGCCGGACTGGGCAGCGTGGCGCTGCTGTGGCAGTTCTTTACGCTGCCCGACATGCCTGCGGAGGACAAAGATCGCAACGGCGGGGTGCTGGCGCTGCTGCGGATGGGCGTCATGCGCTGGGGGATGCTTGCGGTCATTATGATGTTTACCGGCCACTTCGCCTTCTTTACCTACCTGCGTCCGTTCCTGGAAGGCGTGGCGCAGTTCAACCTCAATCAGCTGTCACTGGCGCTGCTGGCCTTTGGTGTGGCGAACTTCTTTGGCACCTCGCTGGCCGGTTTCCTGGTCACCCGCAGCGTGTCGCTGACGCTGAGCGGGATGGCGCTGCTGATGAGCGTCACCGCGCTGCTGCTGGTCACGTCTGGCGAGGTCAGCTGGATGGTCGGTGCGGGCGTGGCACTCTGGGGAATGGCGTTTGGTTCGATGCCAACCGGCTGGTCAACCTGGATTTCGCGCGCGGTGCCGGACGATGCGGAATCGGGTGGCGGATTACTGGTCGCGACTATTCAGCTGGCGATTACCGCCGGCGCGGCGGCGGGCGGCTGGATGTTCGACCTGCGCGGCGCAGGGGGCGTCTTTGTCGCCAGCGGGGTGCTGATGCTGCTGGCCGCGCTGACCATCTTCACCCGCGTCAGACACCACGGCTGATGCCATAAAGGCAGCGGGAAATGCTGCCTTTTTTATTGTACCTGGATTATTAACCTTCTGAGCGAAAACTGTGCGAAATGTGCTTTTTATGTTCAGTTTTACTGAATGAGTTAAGCAAATCACTCCGCTTTTTACTGACTGACTTCGGGACTATTATATCTATCAACAAGGCAGCACGCCTTACCTGATAAAAATTAACCGAGGAATTGACCATGAAATCTATCAAAACTTTTGCAGCTGTTATCGCGCTCTCTGTCCTGCCATTCGCCAGCTTCGCGCAATCTGTGACCGCCGTCGACTCTACACTGGATGGTGCTGAAGCGAAAATCGCTGCCCAGGCTCAGGATGCTGGTGCTTCATATAAAATCACCGAAGCTTACACCAACAACGGCGTTCACATGACCGCTGAGCTGCTGAAATAAGTTGAGCTTTACCCTCTATGCTGACAGGACGCCTTCGGGCGTCCTGGCTGCGTTGTTCTGCAGCGCGCCCCGCCTCCTTTTCCCACGATAAACGCATTTCTCAGAAATTTTGTGTCAGGCTGCGGATAAACGATGACCGCATCTGACGCTGTATCCGCAGTTGACTGAGGCTTACGCGGCAGCGATCGCCTATGCCGCCATCATATGGAACGCTGGGCTATTTACGTGTTGCCTGATCACTGACGAAAAAAAAGCCACGCTAACGTGGCTTCTTTTTTCACACCCTTCTACAGCTCTTCCGACGCTTCGCGCATCATCTCATCATGCGGTACATCATCCAGGATCTGCTCAAAGCTGCGCAGACGTTTATAGATCGACATCAGCTCAATCAGCGTTGACCAGGAGGTGATCAGATACTGGAATGAGCCGCGCACCTGATCGAAGACGTTAGTGATCTGGTTGAGCAAGCCCAGCGTGATAGTGCCTGCGACAATCGACGGAAACAGCAGGAACAGACCAAACACGTTATCAACCTGCAGATAGAGAATGCGGGTGATATTAAAATAGAGATAGTGGAAGTAGAGGCGGAAGTAGTTTACCCGCACGCGGCTGAACAGCGCCTGCACTGTCGGTGGTCTGGCGCGATCGGCATGATCTTCGCCGTAAACCAGCTCTTTACGGTAAGCCGCTTCCACCCGCTGATTGCGGAACTCCAGCCCCGGCAGTTTGATCCCCACCAGCGCCAGTAGCCCGGTGCCAAATACCGACCAGAGCACCGCAGCGATCACCAGCGCATAAGGAATATTGCCCAGAATCGGGATATCTTTGACGTGACGAGAGAGTGCCACCAGCACCGGTAAAAACGCCACCAGTGTCATTATCGCCTGAATAAACCTGACGCCCCAGTCTTCCAGCGTAGTGGCAAACCGCATGGTGTCTTCCTGCACACGCTGTGCGGCCCCTTCGACATGACGCAGGCGCTGCCAGTTGTGCATATAGTAGTTATTCATGGCGGTACGCCAGCGGAAAACCCAGTGACTGATAAAGAAAGAGTTGAGTACGCCAATCACCACGGCGATTAATGCGATACCAAGAAACGCGATAACCTCACGATAAAAATCAGAAATATTAACCGAGCCCGCTTTGGTCAATGCTTTCTGAATCAGATCATAGAATGGGCCATACCAGGCATTAATCGCCACCCCGACCTGCACACCAAACCAGGTGACAAAGATAATCAGCGCGGAACCCCATACTGACCAGCGCTGCCACGGATGCGGATCGATAATCCGCCAGGCCACGGCGAATAGCGTGACCATAATCCAGTAGTAGAGATAGAACCAGAGCTGGCTGGCGGCGATAAAACGTGCGGCCGTGGTCGGCAGCGGCGCTTTGATCGCGGCTTCAAATGTGGGCCAGTTGCCGGGCAAATCGCTGGCAAAGCCAAACCAGGCAAAAATCGCAATTAAGCTCCAGACAGCCGCAGAGCTGAAAAACAGCGCTGGCCGCGGAAAAAAAGACTTAAACATAGGGACTCCGCTGTTGTGTGTTGCCTGTTATAACGTTTTTGACCTGTCGCTGTCTGTAGTCTGTTGTTTCTGCTCGTGACAGGACGAGGAGAGATGTTAATGAAATTGTGCGATTTTGTTTCCTGGAACTAAATCTTTGTGAATGGCAGTGTTACAATATGGAGGTTTGTTACCGGTAACAAACCGGCTCCGGGCCGGTATCTGCGGATTAAAACCATTACAACGCAACCACCACTTTTTTCATACCGCCAGTCAGCGCGGGAATGAGGCAATGTCATGTCAGAACAAAAAAAGGGTCATTCACGCAGGGATTTTTTGCTGAAGACAATTACCCTGGCGCCAGCAATGGCGGTAGGGTCCACTGCGATGGGCGCGCTCTCCCTGACGCAGGCCGCGCAGGCGGCTGAGACGCCTGCGGCACCACAACAGGCGCGCGATTACCAGCCCGCCTGGTTTACACCGCAAGAGTATGCCTTTATCACCGCCGCCGTCGCACGGCTCATTCCCAGCGACGAACGTGGCCCGGGCGCGCTGGAAGCGGGCGTGCCGGAGTTTATCGACCGTCAGATGAATACCCCCTACGCCACGGGATCGAACTGGTATATGCAGGGGCCATTTAATCCTGACCTGCCAAAAGAGCTGGGCTACCAGCTTCCGCTGGTGCCGCAGCAGATCTATCGTCTGGGACTGGCCGATGCCGATCGCTACAGCAAACAGCAGCACGGCAAGGTCTTCGCGCAGCTCAGCGGCGATCAGCAGGATGCCCTGCTGCAGGCGATGGAGAGCGGCAGCGCCGAATTCAGCCAGCTGCCGGCAAAAGTCTTCTTTAGTTTTCTGCTGCAGAACACCCGCGAAGGCTTCTTCAGCGATCCTATCCACGGCGGGAATCAGGGCATGGTGGGCTGGCGGCTGATCAACTTCCCTGGCGCACGCGCCGACTTTATGGACTGGGTAGAGCGCGGCGAACGGTATCCGTTCCCGTCAGTGTCGATTCGCGGAGAGAGAAGTTAAGCATGGCAAACGAAATGAAAAAAGTGGATGCGGTCATTGTCGGTTTTGGCTGGGCGGGCGCCATTATGGCGAAAGAGCTGACCGAAGCGGGCCTGAACGTCGTGGCGCTGGAGCGCGGACCGCATCGCGATACCTATCCCGATGGGGCCTATCCGCAGTCGATTGACGAACTGACCTATAACGTCCGCAAAAAGCTGTTCCAGGATCTCTCCAAAAGCACCGTCACCATTCGTCACGACGCGTCACAGACGGCGGTGCCTTATCGTCAGCTGGCCGCCTTCTTACCCGGCACCGGCACCGGCGGCGCGGGTCTGCACTGGTCCGGCGTTCATTTCCGTGTCGATCCGATTGAGCTGCGGATGCGCAGCCACTACGAAGAGCGTTACGGCAAGCACTTCATCCCGGAAGGCATGACGATTCAGGACTTTGGCGTCACCTATGATGAGCTGGAGCCCTTTTTCGACAAAGCGGAAAAAGTTTTTGGCACCTCCGGCAGCGCCTGGAGCATCAGGGGCAAGGTGGTTGGCAAAGAGAAGGGCGGCAACCCGTTCGCGCCCGATCGTTCAGATAACTTCCCGCTGCCCGCGCAGAAGCGCACCTACTCGGCGCAGCTGTTCGCCCAGGCTGCCGAATCGGTCGGCTATCACCCTTACGATCTGCCGTCCGCCAATACCTCCGGTCCCTACACCAATACCTATGGCGCGCAGATGGGGCCGTGTAACTTCTGTGGTTTCTGCAGCGGCTACGCCTGCTACATGTATTCCAAGGCGTCGCCAAACGTCAACATCCTGCCCGCCCTGCGTCAGGAACCGAAGTTTGAGCTGCGTAACAACGCCTATGTATTGCGGGTGAATCTCAGCGACGACAAAAAACGCGCTACCGGCGTAACCTATGTGGATGGTCAGGGACGCGAGCAGGTTCAGCCCGCCGATCTGGTGATCCTCTCCGCCTTCCAGTTCCACAACGTGCATCTGATGCTGCTCTCCGGCATCGGTAAGCCTTACAACCCCATCACCAATGAAGGCACGGTGGGACGTAACTTCGCCTATCAGAACCTCTCGACGCTGAAGGCGCTGTTCGACAAAAACACCACCACTAACCCGTTTATCGGCGCGGGGGGCGCGGGTGTTGGCGTGGATGATTTCAACGCGGATAACTTCGACCACGGGCCGCTGGGCTTTGTCGGCGGCTCACCATTCTGGGTCAACCAGGCGGGCACCAAACCGATCTCCGGCCTGCCGGTGCCAGCGGGTACGCCAAACTGGGGCAGCAAATGGAAGGCGGCGGTGGCGGATACCTACACCCATCATCTGTCGATGGACGCGCACGGTGCGCATCAGTCCTATCGCGCTAACTATCTCGATCTCGACCCCAACTATAAAGATGCCTACGGACAGCCTCTGCTGCGTATGACTTTTGACTGGCAGGAGAACGACATCAAAATGGCGCAGTTCATGGTCGGTAAGATGCACAAAATCGCGGAAGCGATGAATCCGAAGATGATCATCGGCGGTGCGAAAAAGCCGGGCACGCATTTTGACTCTACGGTCTATCAGACCACCCACATCAGTGGCGGCGCGATCATGGGCGACGATCCCAAAACCAGTGCGGTTAACCGTTATCTGCAGAGCTGGGATGTCCCGAATGTGTTTGTACCGGGCGCGTCCGCCTTCCCGCAGGGTCTGGGCTATAACCCGACCGGCATGGTAGCGGCGCTGACCTACTGGTCAGCCAAAGCGATTCGCGAACACTACCTGAAAAACCCCGGCCCGCTGGTACAGGCATAAGGAGATGGCGATGAAAAATGGCATTCTGGCTCTGATTCTGGGCGCGCTGTCGTTCTCTGCACTGGCGGAAAGCGGTCAGGACGATCTGCTTAAACGGGGTGAGTATCTGGCGCGCGCCGGTGACTGCGTGGCCTGCCACACCAGCAAAGGCGGCGCACCCTTTGCCGGCGGGCTGCCGATGGCAACACCGATTGGCACCCTCTACTCCACCAACATCACGCCCGATCCTGAGACCGGTATTGGTGACTACAGCTATGACGACTTCCAGAAAGCGGTGCGTCACGGCGTGGCAAAAAATGGCGATACGCTCTATCCGGCGATGCCTTATCCCTCTTACGCGGTGGTCAGCGACGAGGATATGAAGGCGCTCTACGCCTGGTTCATGCAGGGTGTCGCCCCGGTTAAGCAGGCGAATCGGGAGAGCGATATTCCGTGGCCGCTGTCGATGCGCTGGCCGCTGGCGATCTGGCGCGGAATTTTTGCGCCCGATGTGAAAGCCTTCCAGCCCGCCCCGCAGGAAGATCCGGTGCTGGCGCGCGGTCGCTATCTGGTTGAGGGCCTCGGCCACTGCGGCGCCTGCCACACGCCTCGCAGCATCACCATGCAGGAGAAGGCGCTGACCAACGAAGAGGGAAGTGACTATCTGGCAGGCAGCAGCGCACCGGTTGATGGCTGGACCGCCAGCAATCTGCGTGGCGACAACCGGGATGGACTGGGACGCTGGAGCGAAGAGGATCTGCGTCAGTTCCTGCGTTATGGCCGCAACGATCAGACCGCCGCGTTCGGTGGCATGACCGATGTGGTGGAACACAGCCTGCAACACCTGAGCGAGGCCGATATCACAGCCATTGCGCGCTACCTGAAATCCCTGGGTGCAAAAGATCCGCATCAGGCGGCTTTCAGCGTGGATGATGCGACCGCAAAAGCACTGTGGAAGGGCGACGACAGCCAGACAGGGGCGGCAACCTATGTCGATAGCTGTGCCGCCTGCCACAAAACCGATGGCAGCGGCTACAAACGCTTCTATCCGGCGCTGCGCGGCAATCCGGTGGTGCTGGCGGACGATCCGACCTCACTGATCCACATCGTGCTGGTGGGCGGTCAGTTGCCTGGCGTCAATGGCGCACCCTCAACCATTACCATGCCGGCATTTGGCTGGCGTCTTAACGACCAGCAGGTCGCGGACGTGGTGAACTTCGTGCGCAACAGCTGGGGCAATACGGCGTCGGAGCCGGTCAGCGCGAAGCAGGTCGCCGCGCTGCGGAAAGATGAGAAAGATCGGCTGGGCAGTGCCGATATCCGGGTACTGGAAGGCAGGTAAACGGCAATCAACGCGGCCGTCACCCTCAGGGTGACGGCCTTTTTTTCAGATGTTTTCCGGATCGCGTCCCCGCGTCTTCGGCCCGTAAATCCCCGCCGACAGCAGCCCGCTGCTGATGTAGCCGGTCTCCAGCAGATCATAAAGCTCAAAAAAACCACCCTGCGCCAGCAGGGTAATGAATCGCCACAATCCGGCGGCGGAGGGCAGCGCATCAATACGCGCGGCTAAGCGGTTGCAGATCGCGGGTGAAGTGTCCCCAGGCGAGCCTGGTGGCAAGCGTGGTCATTTCAGCGTGAACCTCAGGCAGTTCAGGGGCGACGTGCAGCCGGTCAGCGGCTTCGTAAACGCGTTAACCGTTAGCAAGCAGAGAATAAGCAGAACAGGCAATTCATCCGCGGTTGCCGGAAGGGGCGTTGCTGACGATTCAGCAACGCACATTGCAGGTTCTGCCATCCGTGGCAGGCACCGTGCATTATGGCAGATGCGGCCAGACGCCCGGTCCAATCGGCAGGCCCAGCAGATACCACACCAGCAGCAGAGCTATCCAGCTGATAAAGAACACCAGCGGATAGGGGAAGATCAGCCCGTAATAGGTGCCGAGCTGCGCATCCTTCTGGTAACGCTGTAAAAAGGCCAGGAAGAGCGGCAGGAAAGGCGACATCGGAGCCAGGGGCAGGACGGCAGAGTCGGCGATGCGAAAAATCATCTGGGCAAAGGCGGGATGAAAGCCGAGCAGCATAAACATGGGGACAAAGACCGGGGCCAGAATCGACCAGATCGCAGATCCGCTGGCGATAAACATGCAGAGAAACGCGGACAGGAACATCAGGCCGAGAAAGGCGGGTGCACCACTGACGCCTGCGCTCTCCAGTACGTCGGTCAGCCCGATCGCCATGAATTTGCCCATATTGCTCCAGTTAAAGAACGCCACGAACTGCGACAGCGGAAACACCATCACGATAAAACCCGCCATGCCTTTCATCGGATCAACCAGCAGCTGCGGAATATCATCCGGACGGCGGATCTGCCGGGTCACCACGCCGTAAGCAATCGCGACCACAAAGAAGAACAGGATGATGATTGGCACAATACCCTGAATAAAGGGTGAGGGAATGATGGCGCCGGTGGTGGGATGGCGAAGCGGCGCCTGTTCCGGCACGACCAGCAGCGCCATCAGCGCAATAAACAGCAGGGCGGCGATGCCGGCGGCGCGCAGACCTCGGTTCTCCAGCGGCGTCAGTGCCGCCAGCTTCTCACCGTTGCCCTGCCACGCTGGCAGGCGCGGCTCAACAAATTTGTCGGTCAGCAGCGCACCCGCAATCGTCAGTACAATTACCGACGTAGCCATAAAAAACCAGTTGTCGATGACGCTGACGTGTACCGTGTCGCTGACCGCTTTGGCCGCTTCGGTACTGATGCCGGAGAGCAGCACATCGGTGGTGACGATCAGCAGGTTAGCGGTAAAGCCTGAGGCGACGCCAGCGATCGCGGCCAGCAAACCTGCGACCGGATGTCGTCCCACCGCCAGAAAAATCAGCGCGCCCAGCGGCGGCATGACGACCAGCGCGGCATCCGAGGAGATATGGCTGAAAAAGGCGATAAACAGCACCATATAGCTGGCGTAACGACGGCTGACGCGTGACGCCATTTTCACCATCAGCGACTGCAGCAGGCCCACTTTTTCGGCCAGTCCGGCCCCAATCACCAGTGCCAGAATCGATCCCAGCGGGGTAAAGCTGCTGAAGTTTTTGATGATATTGGGCAGGATCCACTGCAGGCCTGCGACGCTCAGCAGGTTGTTTACCCGTACAACTTCGCCGTTACTGGGGTTGGTCACCGCCAGATCCAGCGCGCTGATAATGGCGGTAGCTACCATCAGCACCACGATCAGATAAACAAACAGTAAAAACGGGTTGGGGACTTTGTTGCCTATACGCTCTATCCAACAGAAGAGCCGGCCAGGAGTGCGGTTCGCGGATGTTGCTTCCATGGTATTGATTCTCGTCTTGGGTTCCCTTTATCGGCGGAGGCCCGGTCTGACGCCGGTCCGGGAAGGCGACAGGCGGTGAGTTCAGAAACGGCTCCGCTGAGTCAGGGAAGTGTTTGCAATCATTTTTATAAGGGGCCGCGTCAGAGACACGGCCATTGGCTCATCCGGCCAGTTTTGTTGGGGTGATCCCTGCCGGGATCGGACACTGATAAGGCTGCGCGGCGCGTGTATGTTCAAACTCGGCCCGACAGTCAGCCAGCGTCTGCGGATCCGTCAACAGGGTTAACACCGTGGCTGCCATCACTTTGCCTGCCAGAAACATCCCTTTATGCCCGATGCTGGTGCGGCCCTGCGCCACCAGTTGCCAGGTGTGCAGCGGCGTGCCAAACGTAAAACAGGGCGCAAAGCACTGTGCGGTGGGTGTCACCCAGCTGACATCGCCGACATCGGTGGAGCCATAAAGCAGTTCACGCGTGACGGCATAGGGCGCAACCTCGTCCATAAAGAGCTTATCGCCCAGCCGCTCAGCCCAGGCATAACCGGCTTCGCCACCGATACGGGCCGCATTCAGCCGGGCATTGCGCAGATCGTCATCGGTCAGAGTGGCACGGAGTTCGGCCGCCAACGCGCGCTCTTCGTCGCTGTAGTCGGGCAGACCAAACTGATGCAAATTGCGCTCCATGACCGCTTCCAGCGTACGATTAGGCACGTAGTCTGAGCAGGCTTTGTCAAAACGCACCGTCAGGGTCGTGTCAGTCATCAGTGCGGCACCCCTGGCGATGTTAATCACCCGTTCATAAATCGCCTGGGCCTGCGGCAGTTCCGGGGCGCGGATCAGGTAGAGCACCTCCGCGTCAGCCTGCACCACATTCGGTGAAACGCCGCCGCTGTTGGTGATGGCGTAGTGCACGCGCGCCTCCTGTACGATGTGCTCGCGCAGAAAGTTGGCACCGGTATTCATCAGCGTGACGGCATCCAGCGCGCTGCGGCCCAGATGGGGAGAGTTGGCGGCATGGGCGGCAACGCCTTTGAAGCTGAACGCCGCCTGAATATTGGCCAGCGTGCGCAGATTGAACATGCCGCTGAAACCTTCGGGGTGCCAGGTGACGGCGGCATCCACGTCATCAAACAGCCCTTCACGCACCATAAAGGTTTTGCCCGATCCCCCCTCTTCGCCGGGGCAGCCATAGAAGCGTACCGTGCCGCCGGTGTGATGCTGCGCCATCCAGGCTTTCACGGCGCAGGCCGCCGCGACGCCCGCCGTGCCGAGCAGGTTATGCCCGCAGCCATGTCCGTTTCCGTTGGCCTCCAGCGGCTGTGGCCGGGCGCAGCCCGACTGCTGGCTCAGTCCGGCCAGCGCATCGAACTCACCGAGAATGGCAATCACCGGCTTGCCGCTGCCCGCGCTGGCGATAAATGCTGTGTCGATACCGCCCACGCCCCGCTCCACAACAAACCCCTCCTGTTCCAGCGCATCGGCCAGCAGGGCGGAAGAGCGGGTTTCGGCGAAGCGGGTTTCGGGTGTGTCCCAGATCGCGTCGCTCAGCGTGCTGAAGCGGAGCTGATGGCGATCGATATAATCGGCAATAAAGGCTTCCATCATCCTGCGCCCCCGAACGCTGCCTGATTCAGGGCGAGGGTGGCCAGCAGCGTGATGGCATCCGGCATCACCCGCTCGTCAAAGTCGAATTTCGCATTGTGATGACCCGCTGCCAGCGCACAGCCGAAAATAACGTAGGAGGCCTGACCGCCACGCGCGATGACGCGCTCTATCATGCAGGTTGCATCTTCCGAACCTGCCGCCTGCGCTTTACGATCGACCACCGAGCTGAAGAGGCCGAGGGCGTCCGCCTGCTGGTGGATGAAGTCGACCCACGGCTGCGTCGGGGTACAGCTGCGTGCCGCGCCCATCAGCGAAACCTCCTGCTCAACGCCATACATCGCCGCTGCGCCCGCAATCACCCGCAGCGCCTGCTGATAAATATCGTCGTTGACCTCATTGGTCACACCGCGGGTTTCGACTTTCAGCAGGGCGCAGTCGGCCACCACGTTACGACCGGTTCCCGCCTGCAGCACGCCGACGTTAACCCGTGCCACGCCGCCGCTGTGCTGGGTCAAACCATGCAGCGCCAGCGTCGCCTGAGCTGCGGCCAGCAGGGCATTGCGACCCTCTTCAGGGCGGCCGCCCGCATGGGCACCGACGCCGGTGAAGCGGACATCCAGCTTGGTGGTGGCAAGGAAGCTGTCGCTGCCGCACACCACTTCACCTGCCGGAACGCCGGTGCCGATGTGAATCGCGGTGAAGCGCTCAACATCATCGACCACGCCCCGGGTGACCATCGCTTTCGCCCCGCGCACCCCCTCTTCGGCGGGCTGGAAGATCAGTTTAATGGTGCCGCTGAGCTGATCTTTCATCGCCATCAGCACCGTCGCGAGACCCAGCCCGATGGTGGTGTGACCATCATGCGCGCAGGCGTGCATCATGCCAGGGTTGCAGGAGGCGAACCCTTCGCGCTGCGGCAGGTGATCGTCGGCCTGGCTTTCGTTGAGATCCAGTGCATCCATATCGACGCGAAAGCCCATCACCGGGCCGGGACGCCCGGTTTCCAGCGTTGCCACAATGCCGCAGAATCCGCCGGAAAAGTGGCTGATCCACTGCGGCAGTGCGCCCTGCTGCAACGCCCGCGCCTCCTGCTGCTTCAGCGTCGCGTCGTCCGGCAAGCCCATCCGCGCATCGGCGTCGATGACGTCACGACCCAGCTTCAGCTGATAACCGAGCCTGTGCAGCGCTTCCGCCACGAAGGTGGCAGTACGGAACTCCAGCCAGCCCGATTCGGCATAGTGATGGAAGTCGCGTCGCCACTGTTGCAGCGTTGGCAGCAGGGCGCTGACGTGCTCTGAAAGGATTTTCATCGGCTTTTCCTCGTTGTTGATTTTTTATGCATTGTGTCGAATCTACACAATGGTGCTGGCGGGCATAAGATGCGAATATCTTGCGAATGATAAACAATGGTTATCGGGGAACTATGTCTGCCAACATCAAACTTCATCAGCTGCGCGCTTTCGTTGACGTGGCGCGACAGGGCAGTATCCGGGCCGCGAGCCGTCTGTCCGGGCTGTCGCAGCCGGCGTTAACCAAAGCCATTCAGGAGCTGGAGCGAGAGCTGGGGGCAAAGCTGTTTAACCGCCGTCAGCAGGGCGTCGTGTTAACCGATATCGGTGATAACTTTTTTCGTCATGCCAGCCTGGTGCTGGCAGAGCTGCGGGTCGCGGAAGAGGATATCCAGCAGCGTCTGGGGCTGGGTGGCGGCCAGGTGAACATCGGGGTGGGCGGCAGCGTGGCGCGCACCATCATGCCGCAGGTGATAAACCAGTTTCATCGTGAATATCCGCTGGTGAAGGTGCGCATCGTCGAAGGCCAGCTGGTGTCGATGGTGCATGAGCTGCGTCAGGGCGCGCTTGATTTCACGATCAATACCTACGATCAGAGCCATCTCGATCAGGAGCTGATGTATGAGCGGCTCATGGAACGTGAATACAGAGTGGTGGTTCGCAAGGGCCATCCGCTGGAAAAGGCCCGTTCGCTGGCGGCGTTGCAGCAGGCGGACTGGACGATGCCCACGCCGAAAGGCAGTTATTACCGCCTGCTGCACGATCTGTTTGGCGAGCGCGGCATGGCGCCCAAAATCGTGGTGACCTGTGAAACCTTTATGGCCTGCACCAGCCTGGTCGCGCAAAGCGATTTCATCAGCATCCTCTCAGTTGACGTCATTGACGATCCGATTCTGGGCCAGTCACTGGTGGCGCTGACGCTCGACGATCCCCTGCCGAAAGCGATCTTCTATCTGATTCAGCGGAAAGAGACGACGCTGACCCCGATGAGCAGTTACATGGCGCAACTCTTCCGCCGGTATTGTCAGTAAAATCAGCGGGTAAAGGTGATCGTCTACACTCTTAAGGTACTGTAAAAATCCAACCGATAAATAGAGGTGAAGATGCAAGTCAGTCCTTATCTGTTTCTCTATGGCCGTTGCGAAGAGGCTATCGACTTTTACCTGCAGGCAACCGGGGGTGAGCTGCTCGGCAAAATGACGTTCGGAGATATGCCGGACCAGGGTGAGCAGGTCGGTGACCAGTCTGCCGCGCCACAGCCGCCAGAAAAGATCATGCATGCGCAGCTGCGCATTGGTGATGGTGAGCTGATGCTGAGCGATGGCGACACCGCGAAGCCGCCCGCGTCTGAACATGCCGGTTATGCGGTCAGCCTTTCCACCGATGATGTCGAAGAGGGTAAAGCCTGGTTTGAAAAACTGTCAGCAGGCGGCAAAGTAACGACGCCGTGGCAGGAGACCTTCTGGTCAGACGGCTTCGCCATGTTTATCGACAAGTTCAACATTCCCTGGCGTATCAACGTCGAGAAGTCGCAGGACTGATTGCCGTAAACGGGTGGCGCTTATCTGCAAGGCCTGAAAACAGACGCGCTGACCGGGAAGCTCAATTCCCGGCCAGCGCGTCGGTATGTCGGACGGCACACTGCGCCGCCCGCGCTTATCAGAAGTTGTAACCCGCCACCAGGTAGTAACCCCAGCCGGTTGATTTCACTTCAAACGGGCCCTTGCCGAAGTTCAGCTCCTGACCATCAGCCCACTGGCCGCCGTTGTGGAAATAACGAGCCACCGCAGAGATATGCCAGTGATCGTAACCCAGTGACAGAATGTGGCTGGAGGCGATGGAGTTGCTGGTACGTGATGCACCCCCTTTCTCATTCAGATCAGAGCCCCAGTCGAAGTTGGTGAAGCCGACATAGCCCAGGTTACCGCCCCACAGCGTGGTGATAGGCACGAAGTATTTCACCTTGAAGCGATAGCCATCCCAGCTGTTTTCATTCGCCGCACCGTAGTTTTCCCACTGGTATTTCGCGTAAACGTTCAGCGACAGGCCGACATCGCTGTGCGTATCAATATCGGTGCCCAGGCCCATGTACCAGGTATTCTGGCGATTATCGCTGTTGCGGCCCATGTCGTAGATGTAGTTGTTCGCGAAGTACCACTCTTTGAACGGGCCAAAGGCCAGGCTGGTGCCGGTCAGCTTATCGATAGAGAAGCGCGGTTCGATTTCCATAAACATCGGTGAACCGTGGTCGAACACGCCGTTGGCGTTGCTGTTGCCCACGCCAAAGAAGTTAGGCACGTCGAGGTAGCCGTAAAAATCGAACCACTCTTTCTTCGCAAACGCTTCATATTCCAGATAAACGTCGTTATTGAATTGCGGTCCGAAGCGGGTGTGGTAACTGCCTACCACGTTAACGCTCTGATGCCACCAGTCTGAAACATACTGCGGATCGCTTTCAGCGGCCTGCGCAGCACCGGTCAGTGAACATGCCAGCGCGGCACCCGCTATCAACGTTTTAAATTTCATTATCATCAGCCACATGCTTTTGACCGCCGCCCAGCAGAGGCAGTCAGAGAGATATCGGTCCCCTGGAGGGGAATAAGAGGTTCAGCAAAAACAGCCGTTTTCAGCCCGCGTAGCGTGCCTGTAACAGTTCGATAGAAAATAGATTTTGCTCACGTTTGTCAAAAAGTGTTGCATTACAATTCAGCTAAATTGTGATTTGCTTCACAATAATGACCAGGATCGAACGGAACCAGGCAACCGTTTACGTTGTCTGGTTCGTGATCAAACGGGCGGGATCAAGGAAGGGTGACGCGAACCTGCAAACCACAAACGGTACCCTGTGGCGACAGGCAGTTGGAAAGGGCGACCTGCATCTGGTACTTCTGCGCGACGTTGCGCACGATCGATAATCCCAGACCGCTGCCCTGCGCTTTAACGTCAGGCGAACGGGTAAAACGATCGAATGCGCGGTCGATGAAAGCGTCCGGCATCCCCATGCCGTTATCGACGATATCGACCACCGTTCTGCCCGCGACCCGATGCAGCAGAACATCCACCAGGCTGCCTTCCGGGGTATGCAGCATGGCGTTGCCAATCAGGTTGTCGAACAGGCTGCGCAGCTCGGAGCGGCTGGCCTGCAGGCGATACTGTGTGGAGCCGTTAAAGCCAATATCGATGCCACGTTTATCCGCCACCACCATCAGCTGCTCGATGCTCTCCTTCAGCAGTTCGTCCAGTTCGATATGTTCAACGCTGGCGATGACACTCTGGTCATCCTGGCGGGAGACGTTAAGCAACTGCGTAACCAGATGACGGGTGCGCGTAACGCCCGCTTCCAGCTGACTGAACTGCCGGCTCGCCTCGCCGGGCTGAATATGCTGGCGCAGGTTCTCCAGCTGCAGCGTCACGGCGGTCACCGGCGTGCGCAGCTCATGGGCGGCATCCTCCAGAAACTGACGCTGGGACGACCAGGCGTCGCGCAGCTTGCTCAGCAGCGAGTTATAGGCTGCCACCAGCGGCAGGATCTCATCCGGTAAGCCTTCCGGTGAGACGATATGCGGATGATGGGTCTCCTGTGCCGCGATCTGCCGCGACGCGACCTGCAGATCCCGCGTGATCTTCCTGACTACCAGCCAGATCACCAGCAGCGAAAGCGGCATCATCAGGATCATCGGCACGATCGCCGACAGCGCGCGCTTAACCATCGAGGCCTTCATGTAGCTGAGGTTGTGCATAACCTGAATGGTCCTGATCTCACTGCCTGGCATCCCCGGCCGGGTGTAGATGCGCCATTCGCAGTCGTCGCAATGGCCCACATAGACATCGCGATAGCCGCGCTGATTCTGCAGCGGCGCCGCCAGTTCCGGCCATGAGCTGGCCCGCAGCTGGCCCCGATCGTCCCACAACTGGACGACAAAGGCGCTTTTCGCCTTATCCGGCGCGATAAGCATCGGCATCAGGGCGGGCATCTGTTTATTGGTGGACCAGGCATCGGCGATTTTCGCCAGCTGATCGTCCTTCATGGTGCCGACCATATCGCCGTAGCAGCTGAAGAAATACCAGGTCACGCCGCCGATCATCAGCAGATGAATCATCAGCAGCGTAGAGAGTAATTTATTGCGCAGAGAGCGCATAAACGCGAAGGGTTTCATATTGCCGGTACCCGCCAGCCCAGCCCGCGCACGTTGCGGATCACATCATTGTCGAGCTTGCGCCGCATGCCGTGAATCAGCACATCCACGGCGTTGCTGCTGACCTCATCGCCCCAGCCGTAGATGCGGTTTTCCAGCTGCTCTCGCGACAGGATCGCGCCCGGCCGTTCCAGCAGTGCGTAGAGCAGGGCATATTCCCGCGCGGTAAGCTGTTCGCGCTGGCCTTTGTAGAGCACCTCGCGGGTCATCATATCCAGCTGGACATCGCCGCTGCCCAGTACCGAGTCCGCAGCGCCGTGGCTGCGTCGGGTAATGGCACGCATCCGGGCCATCACTTCCTGTAAATCGAAGGGTTTGAGCAGGTAGTCATCAGCGCCGCTGTCGAGCCCCTGTATCCGCTGCGCCACCGTGTCGCGTGCGGTCAGGATCAGCACCGGCGTGGCATCGCCGCGTCCGCGCGCCCGGCGCAGCACCTGCAGGCCATCATCGCGGGGTAAGCCGAGATCCAGCAGCACACAGCTGTAGCCGCCTTCGCTCCAGGCATTCTGGGCGTAGACGCCATCACGCACCCAGTCCACCGACCAGCCTGCGCCCTCCAGTGCCTGCTGAAGGTTCGCGCCGATCATTTCATCATCTTCAACCAGTAATACGCGCATGGCTGATCTCCTCTGCAAAGATGGAAGAGAGTGTACTCATCAATTGTTAGGTCAGAATTATCCGCCGTCGACATCCTTTGTGCTATCAACGCATCCCCGGATTCAGCCGTTATCTGATCGATAACGCTGGCCGCTTGCGTCACCGGCCAGACGGTGATGTACGGGAGGCTCATCCTCCTGCTGCCCCTTTTCCTGTGCGCTTCTGCCGTTGCTAATTCTGCGCTAATTTTCTGCTAATTAAGGGATAAATTTTAGCGGGTAGAGTGGTTCCACTGCACATCAGCATCAACGGGAGGAACCATGAATCAGCGCGAGTTTATTCGGAGTCTGCTGGACTGGATTGAAAACAACTTAGGACACGATCTGCATCTGGATGAGGTGGCGCGCCGCTCAGGCTATTCGCGCTGGCATCTGCAACGCCTGTTCCGCCAGCATACCGGCTTTTCACTGGCAGAATATATCCGTCAGCGCCGTCTGACAGAGTCTGCACTTACGCTGCTGAGCAGCAACGAAGCGATACTGCAGGTGGCGATGAACTACGGCTTCGATACCCAGCAGGCCTACACCCGCACTTTTAAAAACTACTTTATGATGACGCCGGGTCAGTTGCGTCGTCAGCGTCGCGTTGAGCCTGATCGGCTGCTGTTTCCTCTGGCGATGGCCAGTTGAGGCCCATCAGACCTTCCCGTCACCCTCTTCAGACGGGAAGGCCGGCCCGCCTTCTCCACGCCTTTCGCTGCCTCCCGCCTTTTTTACCCTTCAGCCGCCGTGACGCCATACGGACGTGATAGCTTGTTGCCAGTATCTCATTCCGACTGGAGTCAGGAAATATGGAAAACGGCGCGAATTTAACCGCCATGCTGGTTTTTGCTCGTGTTGTGGAATTACAGAGCTTCAGTGAGGCTGCTCGCGCGCTGGGCTGGTCCAAATCCCATGTCAGCCGGGAGATTGCCCGGCTGGAACTGCGGCTCGGTATCCGGCTGCTGCAGCGTACGACCCGGCGGCTGGCGCTGACCGAGCTGGGTCAGGCGTACTATCCCTACTGTGTGCGGATGCTGGCCGAAGTTCAGCGCGCCGAAACCTTTGTCCAGCAGCTGCATCAGCAGCCCGCGGGTCATCTCCGGCTGCAGGCACCCGTGACCTTCGGCTGCCAGTGTGTGGTGCCGGTGCTTAATCGCTTTCTGCGCCGCCATCTGCATATCAACGTCGATCTCGATCTGACCGATCGCAATCACGATCGGCTCGACGATCAGACCGATCTGGCGATTGTGATCCGATCCCGATCGCCACAGCAGGGCCATTTCCGGGTGCTGAGCGAGATCGAGTGGGGACTCTATGCCGCGCCCGCTTACCTGTCGCAGCGACCCGCCATCACGCACCCGGAGATGCTGCCGCGCCACGACCTGCTGCTGTTTCATGGCCCGGCGCACACTGCGGCGTTGCCGTTCCGCCGCGATAAGCAGCGGCTGGCGCTGGATGTACGCAGCCGGTTTCGGGCCAACAACAGCATGGCACTGCTGAATGCGGCGCTGGCGGGCAGCGGCATTGCTTATCTGCCTTCCTACATGGCGCAGGAGGCGGTCGCGCGCGGCGAGATCCAGCAACTGCTGCCGGCGTGGCAGATGGACCGGCTGCAGAGTTATCTGCTGCTGCACGATGCCTGTGAAACGGCGTCGCCGGTCACGCTGCTGTGCGATGCTCTGATCGCGGCGCTGAATCCGCGCTGATTGTTGCCTGCTGACAACAATCAGCGCCACAGAGTAACTATCCCGCTATGACTGTTGTTATCCGTTGCGCCTGGTTAGCCTGTCTTCCTGATCACTCAATGGACATTATTATGCACCCGTCACCCGAAGCGGCAGAGTCTGAGCACTGGAGACGTAACCTCGCGGTCTGCGTCGTTGGCTCGTTTACCACCATTGTGGCGATGACGCTGCTGCTGCCTTTTCTGCCGCTCTATGTGCAGCAACTGGGGGTAGAGCAGCCTGCCGCTATCGCTCGCTGGTCCGGTCTTGCCTATGGCGCGACGTTTTTCAGCGCGGCCCTGACCGCGCCGCTGTGGGGCAGGCTGGCCGATCGGTATGGTCGTAAGCTGATGCTGATCCGGGCCAGTCTCGGGATGGCGATTGCCATGTCGCTGACAGGCATGGCGACGGCGCCGTGGCAGCTGGTGGCGCTGCGCCTGCTGGCAGGATTACTGGGCGGTTATGCCTCGGGATCGACCATTCTGGTGGCGGCTCAGACGCCGAAAGCGCACACCGGCTGGGCGCTGGGTATGCTCGCGTCCGGCATCATGGCCGGTAACGTGGCCGGGCCGCTGCTGGGCGGCGTGTTACCGCCGTTTATCGGTATCCGTCAGACGTTCTGGCTGACCGGCGCGGTGATTTTTCTGGCCTTCCTCGCCACCACCTTTTTACTGAAAGAGCAGCCGCGGTCTGCGGCGGCGGCGCGCGCCGGTCAGCCAGCATCGCCTGATGAGCGGCCGGTAAATCGTCGCCTGGTCCGGCTGATGTGGCTCTCCGGCATGCTGCTGATTTTCGCCAGCATGTCGATTGAGCCAATTATTACGCTCTACGTAGGGGAATTTGTACAGGGTGACCATCAGATTACGCTGACCGCCGGACTGGTGATGTCCGCGGCGGCGCTGGGGACAGTCCTGGCGGCTCCCCGGCTGGGAAGGCTGGCAGACCGGGTGGGCCACTGGCGGGTGCTGACCGGCGGACTGCTGGTGAGCGGATTGCTGCTGATCCCGCAGGCGTTTATTAGCGCGGCCTGGCAACTGGTGCTGCTGCGTTTTCTGATGGGGATGGCGCTGGGCGGGCTGATGCCCTGTATCACCGCGATCATTCGTCACAATGTACCGGGTTCTCAGGTCGGACGGATGCTGGGCTACTCCACTTCGGCGCAGTATATCGGCCAGGTCAGCGGTCCGCTGTTCGGCGGGCTGGTGGGTGGGGCGTTCGGGATGCGACCGGTGTTTCTGGCCACCTGCGTGGTGATGCTGTTCTGTGGCTGGCTCAACTGGCGCGCAATGCGTCACTAGCGCGATCAAAAAAGGCGGACCGGAGTCCGCCTGAATTTATTCACCGTCTGATGAGTTACTTCTGGTCTGGCAGCGCGTAGGCAATCACATAGTCGCCCAGTTTGGTACCAAACGAGCCGTGACCGCCTGCCGCGATGACAACGTACTGCTTGCCATTCGCTTCATAGGTCATCGGTGTCGCCTGGCCGCCCGCTGGCAGACGTGCCTGCCATAACAGTTCGCCGGTATCGGTGCTGAACGCACGCAGGTAGTTGTCTGCGGTCGCGCCGATGAAGAAGACCTTACCGGCCGTGGTAATAGGACCACCCAGCATTGGCATCCCCATTTTGAACGGCAGCGGAACCGGTGCGCTGTCGCGAACGGTACCGATACGCTGTTTCCACACCACGTCGTTGGTCTTCAGATCCACCGCAGAGATGTAACCCCACGAAGGCTGTTTACATGGCAGACCAAACGGTGACAGGAACGGATTCAGCTCGACGCCATAAGGCACGCCATACTGCGGCTGAATACCGGTTTCGGTGCCTGAACCGCCTTCAGCGCCTTTCGGCGGCTCAATCGGGTTGCCCGGACCGCGTGGAACCAGTTTAGAGACAAACGGCAGCGCCATTGGGTTAGCAATCGCGATCTGACGGTGAGGATCGACAGCAATGCCGCCCCATTCGAACATACCAAGGTTGCCCGGGAAGACCAGGGTGCCCTGCTCAGATGGCGGGGTGAACGGACCTTCATAGCGCAGGCGCTTGAAGATCACGCGGCACACCAGCTGGTCAAACATCGTCGCGCCCCACATGTCCTTGTCCGTCAGATTCTGCTTCGGACGGAAGGTCAGCTCAGAGTAGGGCTGAGTGGCGGCAACATGATCGCCTTTCGCCGCACCCTGCGGCACGGGTGTTTCTGGTGCCGGGACGACGGGCTTACCGGTGCGACGGTCCAGCACGAAGATGTTACCGGTTTTCGCTGGTGCATAAACCACCGGCACGGTGTTGCCATCTTTGTCCGTGATATCGGCCAGCGTCGGCTGCGACGGCAGGTCCATATCCCACAGGTCGTGATGGACGGTCTGATAAGACCAGACCAGCTTACCGGTGGTAGCGTTCAGTGCCAGCACGCTGCTCGCGTAACGCTCCTGCTCTGGTGTGCGGTTACCGCCCCAGATATCTGGCGTGGTCACACCCATTGGCAGGTAAACGGTATCCAGTTTCGGATCGTACACCGCCGGAGCCCATGAGTTCGGTGAGTTCATGGTGAAGGTGTGTTCATCCGCCGGAATCGCGTTGGGATCTTTCGCGCCTGGATCGAACACCCACAGCAGTTTACCGGTGTTGACATCAAAGCCACGAATGACGCCTGACGGCTCGCGTGTGGAGTAGTTATCGGTCACTGCGCCTGCCATCACGATAGTCGTGTTGGTGATGACGGGCGGTGAGGTCGGCTCATACATACCTGCGGTGGTCACAGGCTGTTTGTGCTGCAGATCCAGCTCGCCATTAATACCGAATGCCGGGCAGCGTTCGCCGGTTTCAGCGTCCAGGGCAAACAGACGGCCATCGTTGACAGGCAGGTAGATACGACGTGAGCAGAGCGCAGGCTGGCTGTTTGCGGCATCAGCAGCCGGCACTTCGTGATAAGAGACACCACGGCAGGTCACATGCTGGAAGGTGGGGTTCACCTTCATGCCCGGATCAAATTTCCACTTCTGCTTACCGGTTGCCGCGTCCAGTGCAAACAGGATCTGGTGTGGCGAGCAGAGGTAGAGCGTGTCGCGGATTTTAATCGGCGTCACTTCGTCGGTGATTTCACCCGGATCGTTAGGCGTTTTCATGTCGCCGGTCTGGAACTGCCAGGCAACCTGCAACTCTTTCACGTTCTCGTGGTTAATCTGCTTCAGCGGAGAGAAACGGGTTCCCTGCTGGTCGCGCGCGTAAGCGGGCCAGTCAGCATCCGGGATGGTGCTCAGTGGCGTAGCCTGTGGGGCGTTATCGGCCGTTTCCGGCACTGAACCGTTGATAACCTGCGGGTCGTTGAAGACGGCATAGGCCAGAACGATGGCGCTGGCAATCAGCGCAACGGCCATGGTGCCCAGCGCAGCTTTGCTGCCTGCGTTGAAGCTGCGATAAACAAACGGCAGGATCAGCCAGACACCGAAAATCACCAGCACATCGGTGCGCGGTGCCAGTGCCCAGAAGTCAGTGCCCACTTCCCAGACGCCCCAGATCAGGGTACCGATCAGCAGCAGCGCGTAGAGAACCAGTGCGGTGCTTTTACGACGGGAAAGCAGATAAGCGGTGATAAGCATAACCACACCGCCGAAAACGTAATACCAGGAACCACCAATGGCGGCTAACCAGCCACCGCCAATCAGCATAAACGCACCCGTCAGCACTGCGAACAGCACGGTCAGGAAACGAACTACGCCAAAAGATGAGGAGTTTTTCCCCATAATATCGACCTCGTTTTGTTGCCATAAAACACACGAAAACAACCAGATAGGCTGTTTCCAGTTATCAAGTACAAATGATTAAGGGTGTTCTTGAGTATCTCTTCCGATAAGACAGCTGATCCTTTTGTGTTAAATGTTATAGCAAAATTAGATCGAGGTTTGATTTTTTTAGCTCAAAACGCTTAACAAATAGAGTAGTACGACATTTTATGAGGGATTGGAGGACGTTAAGCGCACCGCCGTGTGCCCTTAACGCCGGAAGGCAGGATTTGTGAATCAGCTGCTAATAAGATCGCCGTCCGAACGTTGCTGTTGCCAGCCGCTGATATTTATCTCAGCAAACTGCTCAGCGGTTAATGGGGGAGTCTGACTCCGCACGATGACCTCTGCCCCTTTATCCCGGAATGTCGCCATAAAAAAGGGAAAGGTAAATTTTTCATAATTGTCTTTAAAGAACGCTTCGGTTAAAACAATCCCTGAAAAAGGAAAGGATTCCAGCAGTCGCCAGTCTGCGCCCGGTGGCGCAAAATCATAAAGCCAGAAATCAAATTTATCCGTTAATTCAAGCAGTGACGCACTATGTGCGGCCAGGCTGGAATAATTGATGCCTATCCGGACGCGTCCATTCTGTAAATGTGACCAGGCGTCCGGCACCGCAATAATTCCCCGCAGCCGAAGATCTTCAACCGGAATAATCATTAAGGCTGCTTCAGTAGCAATTTGGTTGTGAAGTGAAATAATGTTGTTTGTATTAAGTATATTGCGGCTGTCCTGGTTTTGCTGAAGATAAGGCACGCTATAGCAAATGCCGGTAACATTACGCTTAACATGGTGAATAGGTTCAGTAACATAAGGGTTATATAAACTGTTTCTCATTATCTCTATAAATGTAATAAAAAAGAAGGTGTTGATAATCAGGCATATAAAAAGTCGCATTTTTCTGAATGCGTGAATAAATATAGATCAACTCCTTAATCTAAATCACCTCTTTGTTGCGTGAAAAAGTAAATTAATCCATTAATAGGGCGAGGATAATTCCTTTGGCATCTGATGATGTACTGGAATATATTCATGAGTCGGGACCAGTAGGCTGGTAATAATCAGCGGTGGACCGCCTGGTGCTGCCCGGGAACGGGGCCGTTAGCGGCGCAGCGGGCTCATGCCGTCGTGGCAGACCGTCTGGCCGCCGCGCGTATTAACACCTCCATCCTCACACCAATAACACCGCGCTAAGAGGCGGCTTTCCTCACCTGATTTGGGATAAGAGATGAAATTTAAGGCATCGGCGGCGGAAGCGTCGCTGTGGCAACATCGGGCATTTGTCGCTTTCTGGATAGCGCGGACCTGCTCCTCTTTTGGATTCCAGATGTTTTCGGTCGCGATTAGCTGGCAGATCTATGCGCTGACCAACAGCGCCATGGCGCTGGGGATGATTGGTTTAATGCAGTTTCTGCCGTCGGTGTTGCTGGCGCTTCCTGCGGGCCACCTGGCGGACCAGTATGACCGGCGGCGTATCGTCCTGCTGGGACAGCTGGTGGAATTTGCTGCGCTGGTGGCATTAGTGGTGCTTACCTTATTCCAGACGGCTGACCGCAGCGAATTATGGGGGCTGGTATTTATGATCGCGGTGGCGAAGGCGCTGGAGTGGCCTGCGATGTCTTCAATGCTGCCGTCGCTGGTGCCGCCTTCGATTCTGACGCGGGCGATGGCGATGAACTCCGTAGGCGGGCAGGCGGCGGTTATTGTCGGGCCGACGATCGGCGGTCTGCTCTATGTCGCGGGACCGCAGGTGGTGTATGGCGTTTCCGGGCTGTTTTATCTGATTTCGCTGATTCTGGTGAGCCTGCTGCGTTACGAGCGCCCGGCGCAGAGCCGCCTGCCGATGAATATGAAAAATCTGTTCGCCGGAATTCATTTCATCCGTGAGCGCAAAGATGTACTGGGCGTGATTTCGCTCGATCTGTTTGCGGTGTTGCTGGGTGGCGCGACGGCGCTGCTGCCGATTTTTGCCAAAGATATTCTGCATACCGGACCCTGGGGGCTGGGGATGTTACGCGGCGCGCCATCGGTGGGTGCGCTGCTGGTCGGCATCTGGCTGAGCCGCCACAAGCTGGAAAAGCATGTCGGGATGATCATGTTCGGATCGGTGGCGGGGTTTGGCCTTGCCACGCTGGTGTTCGCGCTCTCCACGCAGTTGTGGCTTTCGCTGCTGGCGCTCTGTGCGCTGGGCGGTTTTGATATGGTGAGTATGGTGATCCGGGGCGCGCTGGTGCAGCTTGATACGCCGGACACGATGCGCGGGCGGGTGAATGCGGTTAACGCCATCTTTATCAACACGTCGAATCAGCTGGGCGAGTTCGAGTCAGGCCTGCTGGCGGCCTGGATGGGTGCGGCCCCGGCGGCGGCGCTGGGCGGCATCGGAACGCTGATTGTGGTGGCGCTCTGGATGAAGCTGTTCCCGCATCTGCGGCGGCGTCAGAGGCTGGAGAATGAGGCGGGTCTGGTTTAGGGCGGCGGTACGGGTATTGACCCGGCAGGCTCAGTTTCCGGGGGAGAAAAAAGAGATAACTGGCCCGAAGGCCAGTTCAGTAGGGGGACCAGTCACACTGCCAGTTCAGGCCGGGGGCAGAGGGGGAGTCTGACCCGCAGGCGGGAGGCCGTCAGGCCCCGGTTTTTCCCAGGTTGGCGTCAAATGTTTGCCAGCTTTCACGCATGTCCACAACGCTGCGGGTTTTGCGTGCCTCATCGATTTTGATGGCAGTGAGGCCCGCTTCCAGCGCGTCCACCACTGACACTTTCAGCGGTGTTCCCTGTTTAATATGTTTGACAATTTCTGCGGCCATCAGCGCATCCGCGCCGTAATGGCCATCATAGGCGTTGCCGCTGTAGGCGGTATCCACCTCTTTTGCGCCGGTGCGGGCATTGTGTACGCGGAAGTAGTTGCGGACAAAGTCGCCCTCCGCCATGCCGCTGGTGCCCATCACACAAAAACGGCGGAACTCATCCGGCACGTTCAGGTTGGCGTGGAAGGCAAGCGTCGCACCGCCTTCGTATTCGATCAGGGCGGTCTGGTAATCCACAATGTCGGCATCGCTGTCGAACACCGCATCGGTACTGGACCAGCCGCTGGGCTTCTCATGATAGATGGCGGAATCAGGCGTGACAGCGCCCTGCGGAGCATGAGCGGGCGTAAAGGATTTGCGACCGCCAAAGCTGGCGACGCGGGTCGGACGCTGCTGCAGCAGGCCCTGATAGAGATCGATGTCGTGGCAGCACTTTTCCAGAATATAGGGGCCGGCATACTTCTCCAGGCGCCGCCAGTCGCGCTGGAAGAAGGCACCGTGATAAGGCTTGATGTGCTCTGTCGCCTCAATAGAGGTGATCTCGCCCAGTTGTCCGGCGTCGCGCGCCGCCAGCAGGTCGTGATAGAGCGGTGAATAGCGCAGCACCAGACCGACCAGGATGCGAGCCTCGCCATACTCGCGCACCAGCTTCGCCATCGCCATCGTCTGCTCTTCATTGATCACCACCGGCTTTTCGGTAAAGACCGTATAACCCGCCGCCAGCGCCTGACCCACATGCTCCAGATGCAGAAAGTTGGGTGAACCTACCAGCACCACATCCATTCCACCCTGTTTTAGCAGGGCATCAATGGAGTCAAAGGCCTGACCGGGCGCGATACCAAAACTGTGCAGATTAGGCAGTCCGGCGGGAGCCGGATCGTAATACCCCACCACCGAGAAGGCGTCGTCGGCCCTGCTGAACTCTTTGATTACGTGGGACAGACGAAAGCCAAGACCGATAATGCCTACTTTCATGATAAACCCCTGCTTCTGAAATCGGATGATGTCTGGCCTGCCGGTAAGCGGCGTGGCTGTTGATAATCTGACCATCAACTTATTACGACAGAAAAAGTAATGTCAATAACGCGCTGCGCGTTTTGCGAGAGGGGTTTTTGTTATATAGATGTAAAATAAGGGAAAATTGACAATATCTTTTTGCCATATTTATTTGTGATTGCGATTTAAGTTTTTTTATCCTATCGTTCGCTCACTATGGCTATAACCCTTACTCCGGGAAGGAATCGCGTGCAACCACACTATCTTCTTGGCATTGATGGCGGCGGTACACAGTGTCGCGCGCGGTTAACCGATCGGCAGGGGCGTCTGCTGGCCGAAGCCACGGGCGGTCCTGCCAACGTCTGGTCAGCCTATGACGCGGCGCTGAGCTGCGTTGATCAGCTGATCGACCTCGTTTTCTTACAGGCGGAATTAACCGCAGAGGCGCTGGCGCAGACCGCGCTGGTCGCCGGCTTAGCCGGAGCCAACGTCGCCTCGGTGCAGGCACGGCTTGCCAGCTGGCAGCCCGCCTGCGCGGCGTTACAGGTTGTCAGCGATGTGGAGATCGCCTGTGCAGGCGCCCACGCGGGCGCGCCTGGCGCCGTCTTTATCATCGGCACCGGCAGCCAGGGGGCCGCCTGGGATGGCGAACGCTTTACGCTGCTTGGCGGCTGGGGCTTTGCCCTGTCGGATCAGGGGTCGGGCGCGGAGCTGGGCCGTCGTGCGCTGCGTCTGGCGCTGCTGGCCCACGAGTCCATTGTTCCGCCTGGCGCACTGACCCGGCAGCTGATGGCGCAGTTTGACCACAGCCCGGAAACCATGCTGCTCTGGACGCGCTCCGCCACGCCTGCGGACTGGGCGCGCGTGGTGCCGCAGATCTTTGCGGCCGCCGACGCGGGCGATCGCCATGCCCAGGAGCTGCTGCAGCAGACCGCCGCCGATATCGGCCTGATGGTTCGCCGTCTGACCGCCCTGAGCAGCGGACCAGTGGCCCTGATGGGCGGGCTCGCCACCCCGATCCAGCCCTGGCTGGATGAGGCCGTTCAGGCCCGGCTGGTGACGCCTCAGGGTGATGCCCTGAGCGGCGCGCTGATCCTGGCCCGGCAGCTGACACCTGCCCGATTAACGATCTGACGCTGGCTTACTCCGTTCAGCCCGCTAACCCGAGGAATTTATGACCGCTCCCAACGTAACCGCGCGCATTCTGCGGTTGATTGTTGAAAATGCGCCGATCAGCCAGTCGGACCTGAAAGTTCGCAGCGGACTGAGCATGTCAACCGTGTCTCAGGCGACGAATCGCCTGCTGGCGCAGGAGATTGTGCAGGAGCTGGGGTTACGCCGCGTCTCGATGGGACGGCCAAAGACGCTGCTGGGGCTCAATGCCGATCGCGCCAGCGTGATTGGTATTCAGCTCAATGCCGAACGTAACCTGATCGTGATGACCGACCTCAGCGGCAACCTGCTGGGCGAGCAGCAGATGCCAAAAGGAACGCTGACGCCACGTCAGCTTGGCGATGCACTGGCAAAGTTTCTGCGCGGTGTGGAGGAGAAGCGGGTTGGTGCAATCGGCCTCGCCCTGTCGGGCCTGGTCGACGCCGACAATGGCTATTGCATCCGTTCCAAGGTGCTCGGCTGGGACAACGTGCCGATTGCGCGCCTGCTGGAAGCGCGTTTCTCTCTGCCGGTCTTTATCGAAAACGATGCCAACGCGATGGCGATGGCGGCGATGGTTTTTGGTCAGCTCGGCAACGCGCAGTCGGCGGTGATCGCCACCTACGGCAAAGGTATCGGGGCAGGGATCATTCTTAACCGTCAGCTCTATCGCGGGCGTCACGGCAAGGCGGGGGAGATTGGCAACGGGCTGGTGGCGGACGGTTCGCTGCGGCTGCTGGAGGATGTCGCCTCGTCGCGGGCTATTCTGCAACGCCTTGCGGAGCAGGAGCCGGATGAGGGCGTCACGCTACAGGCGCTGGACCAGCGGCCCACACCCGCAGTGCTGGCGGCGCTGGAAGAGGCCGGGCGCGAGCTGGGGATTTCGCTGGCGAACCTCTCTGTGGCCTACGATCCGGATGTGGTTTATCTGGCGATGGAGCCGCACATGGCGTCGCGCATCCTGCTCGATCACATCACCCAGAGTTTCCAGGCCTACCGGCTGAAACTGACGCCGCACATGACGCCGTTGCAGTTCCTGACAGAATCGAACCGGATGTGGGCGCTGGGCGCGGCAGGCTTTGCCGTTAACCGGCTGCTGGATCTGCTGGCGGCGCAGGCCGATGAAGAACCCGTCACCTGAATCCCCCTCCCAATAAAAACGGGCGCCGCGGCGCCCGTTTTTGTTTCCGCGTTGTCCTTAACGCAGGCGCATTCCCTGCTCATCAAACAGCAGGCAGTGCGCGGCGGAAAAGCCCAGTTCAACCTGAGTGCCCAGATCGCGCGCTGTCGCCTCGCGCTCCTCCACCACCAGCATCTGCTCACGTCCGATATCCAGATAGAGATAGTTGGTGTGGCCCAGCATCTCGCCATAGGCTAGCTCACCGCAGAAGTGCACGGCATCCGGCGTGCGGGCGGCAGGCTGGAAGTGCTCGGGACGAATGCCCAGCGTCACGGTCTGCCCTTCGTGGCAAGCGGCGGCGATGTTCAGGGTCAGCGCCTCAATTTTCAGCGCCGGCACCCGCAGCTGCACCTTACCCGCGCCCGTGGCGCTGATCTCTGCCCGCAGGAAGTTCATCTTAGGCGAGCCGATAAAACCGGCGACAAACAGGTTATCCGGGTCGTGATAGAGCGCCAGCGGCGCGCCAACCTGCTCGATGCGGCCCTGGCGCAGCACCACGATGCGGTCAGCCAGCGTCATCGCCTCCAGCTGATCGTGCGTCACATAGATCATGGTGTTGCCGAGCGAGGCGTGCAGGCGGGCGATCTCAATCCGCATCTGCAAACGCAGTTCGGCATCCAGGTTAGAGAGCGGTTCATCGAACAGGAAAATCCGGGGGTGACGGATGATCGCCCGGCCAATCGCCACACGCTGCCGCTGTCCGCCTGACAGCGCGCGCGGCAGACGATCAAGCAGTTCGGTGAGGTGCAGGCGGGCGGCGGTCTGCTCAATCGCGCGGTTGATCTCCTCTTTTGACTTTTTCATCACCTCCAGCGGATAGGCCAGGTTGCCGCGCACCGTCATGTTGGGGTAGAGCGCATAGGACTGGAACACCATGGCGATGCCACGTTCGGTGGCGGGCTGCTGCGTCATATCCTGTTCATCAATCAGCAACTGCCCGCTGCTGATCTCCTCCAGCCCGGCGATCATCCGCAGCAGCGTGGATTTGCCACAGCCGGATGGCCCGACAAACACCACAAATTCGCCGCTGTTAATCGTCAGATCGATGCCATGAATGACATTCACATGTTCATAGGACTTCTTCACATTCTGCAGGCGCAGGCTGGTCATCGGCTACCTCACTCAGAGTAACTGGCCCATGTAGATGGCATTGCTGCGCAGGATCGGGGTGAACCCCATGCGCTGATAAAAGGCACAGACCTGCTCATTCTGCAGGCTGACCCCCAGATGAACGCCGGTCACACCGGCGGCACGCAGCGCCGCCAGTTCATGCTCAATCATCCGTCGCCCCCATCCCCCTTTCTGAGCCGCGGGCAGCAGGTTGATATGCAGATGAGCCGGCCACTGCGTCACCAGATTGTCTGCGGCCTGGTCGGGATGGCGGATGGCGTCAAGAATTTTGCCGTCGAGCGGGGCGCTGGCGTGGCGGTCGCGATATTTCGCCTGCAGCGCCGGCCACCATTCGGCCGCCAGCCGGGCTTCAAACGCGCGGGTATCGGGCACCGCGACCACATAACCCTGCACCTCACCCTCCCGCTCCAGCACAAAGGCAAAGTCCGGCGCAAATCGTGCGTACGGCACGGCAAAACGCTGGCCGGGGTAGTCGGGATCGGAGTAGAGCGCACGGGCATCGCCGCCCGCATCGGCTGTTTCCAGGCAGATGCGGTAGAGCGCCGGAAAGTCCGCCGGTGTGGCCGGACGGATGACACCTTGATTCGCCATGGTGAATTCTCGTGAGTGAGTGAACCGGTCAGAGCGTGAACCGCTTCGCAGGTGAAAGTTACGTTAATAAAAGCGGACTTAGTTTTCAAGATAGAATAATTACCTTATCGCACTAACCCGGCCGGTTCGGCAATATTTACCGGCATCAGGATGCACAACTGTGATCGCCAGCACGCCCGTAACAGGGCGTCTGGCAGCCGTTTCACAGCCAGCGAAAAGAGAAAAGTGTGAGCGTGATAGGATTTTCATATGTTTTATCAGGATGTTATTTTGCGATTGTTGCACAGGCATCTTCTGTGGGATAAGCGGCAGGTGGCGGAATACCGCACCGGCTGATGCACGCAGACGCAGCGCGGCGTGCTGAATTTTCTGCTCTTTTGTTGTTTATTTGCGCGTGCTCACAGCGTTGCAATTCCCCGCGCGGGCTGTTTGACTTTATTTTTTTATTAAAGTAAGTATGAGTGAGTGCGTTTGTGTGCGGCTGCAGCCTGCAGGATGTCAGGCGGTGAGATGAAGGGATGCCGATCCTGGTCTGAAGAAGGTGAGCATAATGTCTGTTTCCTCCGTTCGTTCGTTCCGAATTCGCAATGTGGGTCGGCTGCTGGCAGCGAGCCTGCTGGCGGGCAGCGTCTCGCATGTCGCCCACGCCGCCGTAACCCTGAATGAGTGGGATATCTATAACTATCCGCAGCAGACGGCCGCAGTGGATGAAGGGATTAAGGAATTTTCGCAGCAGAATCCTGGCATCGTGATTAATCGCTCGGTTCACTCTTTCGAAGATACCCGTATTCCGCTCAAACTGGCGCTGACCGCCGGTGATGGCCCGCAGATCGCTCAGGTTAACCAGGGCGGTGGCGATATGGGCTCGCTGGTGAAAGATAAGCTGCTGCTGCCGCTGGACAGTTACGCCACCAGCAACGGCTGGACCCGCCGTTTCCCGGACTCGATTCTGAAGCGTAACCGCTGGTCAGACAGCGGCGAGTTTGGCAGCGGTAAGCTTTACGGCATCGCCAGCCTGGGCGAAATGGTGGGGCTCTATTACAACAAAGCATTGCTGGACAAGGCGGGTATCGCGGTGCCGAAAACGCTGGCCGAGCTGGAGAGCGCCATGGCGAAGCTGAAACAGCAGGGCACCGCCCCGATGATGCTGGGCCTGCTCGATGGCAATATGGGCCAGCAGCTGCTCAGTACGCTGTGGCAGGCGCAGATTGAGAGCCGCGACCGCAAGACGCTGGACAACCTGATTTACGATGTGGGTGGCACCTTCAAAGAGAGCAAACTGGTGAATGCCGCCACCATGATGAAGAGCTGGACCGACAAAGGCTACTTCTTCCCGGGCTTCCAGGGCATCGGCCACGACGATGCGGCAACCCTGTTCCAGAACGGCCAGGCGGCCTTCCTGGTCAGCGGCACCTGGTATCTTGGCCAGTTTAAAGACAACAAAGATATTCACTTCGCCGCGATGCCTGCCGGTGAGGGTGTGAAACAACCGCTGATGGTGGGCGGAACCGATCTGGCGTTCTCTATTACCAGCACCGCCAAAAGCAAGGATCAGCAGGATGGCGCGGCGAAGTTCATCAACTATATGGTTTCCGATGCGATGGCGGATCGCTGGCTGAAGGTCGGTTTCCTGCCCGCCAGCACCAACAAAGCGGCCAGAATGCCTGCGGATAATCCGCTGCTGGCGGAGGCGTATCAGGTCTGGCTGACGCTGAACGACTACGACGGTTTAGGCCACTATGTAGACTGGGCGACACCGACCATGAACGCCGAACTGAACCAGAATGTCCAGCTGCTGCTGGCAGGCCGTCTGACCGCCGATCAGATGGTCGTCAACTTTGATAACAACTATCAGCGTTACCTGAAAACCCTGAAGCATTAAGCCGGAGGCCCGGCAGACCGCCGGGCCTGAGCATCGTTCCGAACCACGGGTAAGGTTATGTTGAATTTAAGCGGCTGGCGTAATTTTCTCTATGTTCTGCCTGCGGTGCTGGTGTATGCGGTGTTTCTGCTGTTCCCGCTGCTGGCCTCGCTGGGCATCAGTTTTACTGAATGGGATGGCACCTCGCTGCCGGTATTCAGCGGCCTCAGCAACTATCTGCGGATGTTCAGCGATCCGGTGTTCTGGATCGCGCTGGGTAACAACGCCCTCCTGATGCTGTTCTACACCCTGCTGCCGATTGGCGTCGGCCTGCTGCTCTGCAGCTTTCTGTATGAGACGCGCAACAACAGCGAACGCAGCGTGCTGCGCATTCTCTTTTTCCTGCCCTATATCATGCCGATGGCGGTGCTGGGCGTGGTGTGGCGCTGGCTTTATAACCCCGCGTTCGGGCCGATCGATCAGATCCTCCGCGCAATAGGATTGCCGCAGCTGGCGCTCTCCTGGCTGGGCGATTTTACCTGGGCGCTGCCTGCGGTGGGGCTGGTCGCGACCTGGTACTTCTTCGGCTTCTGTCTGGTGCTGTTTATGGCGGGCCTGCAGCGCATGGATCCCTCGCTGCTGGAAGCCGCCGACCTGGATGGCTCATCGCGTCGCCAGAAGTTTATGCGGATTACGCTGCCCGGCCTGCGGCCTGAACTGCGGATTGCGCTGCTGCTGACGGTGATCGCCAGCCTGAAAGCCTTCGACCTGGTCTATGTGATGACGCAGGGTGGGCCGGGCACCTCGACCATGGTGACCAATATCTTTATGTATAAGCAGGGTTTTGACCTGCACTACTTTGGCTACGCCTCGTCGGTGGCGGTGTTCAGCATGGTCATTGTTTTAGGCATTAACTATCTGATCCATCTGGCCTTAAAGGAGCGTTACTGATGCGAAGCACGCCGATCATTTCACGCGCGCTGATCTGGATTGTGGCGCTGATGACGATTCTGCCGTTTCTGATGGCGCTGATGACCTCGTTTAAAACCCAGATGGAGCTGTTTCAGGGGGTCTTCACGCTGCCCGCCTCGCTGAATTTTAAAAACTATCTGACCGCGTGGCAGCAGGGACATTTTAACGTCTACTTCCTCAACTCGGTGCTGGTGGTGATCCCGGTGGTGCTGTTCAGCGTGCTGCTGGGGATCCTGGCCGGATTCGGTTTTGCCTGGCTGAAGATCCCGGGGAAAAAAGTGATTGCTGCGATGCTGGCGCTGGGGATGGTGCTGCCGAGTGAAGCCTTTATCATTCCGCTCTATCACGAACTGCGCTGGATGGGGCTGACCAACACCTATCTGGCGCTGATCCTGCCGCAGATTGCGCTGTCGCTGCCCTTTACCACGCTGATGATCGCCAGTGCGTTTCAGCAGGTGCCCAAAGAGCTGGTGGAAGCGGCGGTCATGGATGGGGCATCGCGGGTCAAAATCCTGTGGGGCATTCTGGTGCCTGCCATCTGGCCGACCCTGTCGACCCTGGGACTGCTGCTGTTTATCTGGACCTGGAACGAGTTCCTGATCCCGCTGATTCTGGTCAATAAAGATGAGCTGCGCACGCTGCCGATTGGCATGATGTTTTTCCAGAACAAAAACACCATCGACATTCCGGTGCTGATGGCGGGCGCGATGATTGTGATTATGCCGCTGATCGCGGTGTTCCTGATTTTCCAGCGCAAATTTATCAGCGGCGTCACCGAAGGTGCCGTGAAGTAATCTGTGACAGCCCGCACAAAACGGCGCACTGGCGGCCAGACAAAGGTTTGCTGCGCCGCTGTGTGCTGCAATTTCTCCTCCTCAACCTGCGGGAGACGCATGATGCACCTTTCCCTTGCTGATTTTCATCCGGCCGCCGATGGCGAAACTGCCGACACCGACGTGCTGCAGCGCGCCCTGGATCAGATTGCTGCTGCGGGTGGCGGGCGTCTGGCCGTGCCAGCCGGTCGCTATCGCACCGGTTGCCTGACGCTGCCCTCTGATTTTGAGCTGCACCTGGAAGCCGGAGCAGAGCTGATCGCCAGTCACCGGCTGTCGGACTATCAGGCCGTGCAGACGCTAAGCTGTGCGGAGAAGTCCCACAACGTGCTGCTCTATGCGCTGGGCCAGCGCAATATCACCATCAGCGGCACCGGACGCATTGATGGTGAAGGTGAAGCCTGGTTCGCCGCTGAGCGTGATGAGCAGGGCTATCGCCTGCCGCGCGTCGACCGGCCACGAATGATCGTGTTTGAGGATTGCGAACAGGTGACGCTGACGGCTTTTACCATCGTGCAGGCGCCGATGTGGACGGTGCATCTGGTGAGCTGCCGCCATGTGCATATCGACCATCTCACGATCGACAACAGCATGACCATGCCCAACACCGATGCGCTGGATATCGATAGCTGCGAGGCAGTGTTTGTGAGTAACAGCTACTTCAGCGCCGCCGATGACGCGATCTGCATTAAAACCACCTGTAAACCCGCAGCCCTGCGGCGTCCGGCCCGGCAGATTATGATCACCAACTGCCTGCTGCGCAGCTACAGCTGTGCATTTAAAATCGGCACGGAGACCTGGGACGATGTCGAAGATGTCACCGTGACCGGCTGTACGCTGTTTGATTCCAACCGTGGCATCGGCATTCTGTCGCGCGACGGCGGGGCGATGCGACGTCTGCTGTTCAGCAATCTGATCTTTGCCTGTCACCATGCGCCGCCCTGTCACTGGGGCAAAGCCGACCCACTGCATATCTCCGTTCGCAGCCGTGATCCCGCCATCCCGCCCGGCATCGTCGAACTGGTGCAGTTCTGTAACCTGACAGGCATCGCGGAAGGTGCAATTAACCTGCATGCGGCACAACCGGGCTGGATACGCGATGTGGTGATTAGCCAGCTTCAGATGCGGCAGACGGTGTCGCCGATGACTCAGGGGCAGTATGACATTCGCCCGCCCTGTAACCCGGATGCCCCGACCGGCATGGGTCTGGACAACGCCTATAAACTGGATCCGACAACCGGCGAAGCCTTTGGCGTGGAACCCTATCCCGGCGGGTTGCCTGGCCTGTTCGCGCGTGGCGTGGAGAATCTGCAACTGCACCACCTGACGATCAACAGGCCAGCGCCGTTACCGGCAGGCTGGCATCCCGATCCGGTAGTGCAGCTACCGGCGTGAATTACAGCGCGGCGGCGATGGCGGCCCCCAGCTCTTCCGTGGTGGCGCTGCCGCCGAGGTCGCGTGTGAGATGCTGACCCGCCGCCAGCGTGCGTTCGATCGCATTCAGCACGGCATCGCCCGCCGCTTTGTAGCCCAGGTGCTCCAGCATCATCGCGCCACACCAGATCTGCCCGACAGGATTGGCGATGCCTTTACCGGCGATATCGGGCGCCGAGCCGTGCACCGGTTCAAACAGGCTGGGAAACAGACCTTCCGGGTTGATGTTAGCGGAAGGCGCAATGCCGATGGTGCCGGTGCAGGCCGGGCCGAGATCGGAAAGGATATCGCCAAACAGGTTGCTGGCGACCACCACATCGAACCAGTCCGGGTGCAGTACGAAGTTGGCGGTGAGAATATCGATGTGATACTTATCGACGCGAACCGCCGGGAACTGGCTGGCCATCGCCTCAACGCGGCTGTCCCACCAGGGCATGGTGATGGCGATGCCGTTGGATTTGGTGGCGGAAGTGAGATGTTTTTTCGGCCGGCTCTGCGCCAGCTGATAAGCAAACTTCAGGATGCGATCGACGCCGGTGCGCGTCATCACCGTCTCCTGAATGACCACTTCGCGATCGGTGCCAGGAAACATCGTGCCGCCGACGCTGGAGTATTCCCCCTCGGTGTTTTCGCGCACTACATAGAAGTCGATATCGCCAGGCTGGCGATTCGCCAGTGGCGCTTTCACGCCGGGCATCAGCCGGACCGGGCGCAGATTGACATACTGATCGAATTCACGCCGGAACTGCAGCAGCGAACCCCACAGTGATACATGGTCGGGCACCACCTCAGGCCAGCCGACCGCGCCAAAATAGATCGCATCAAAGGCTTTCAGCTGCGGAAACCAGTCGTCAGGCAGCATTTTGCCGTGCTGCTGCCAGTAGTCGGCGCTGGCATAATCGAACCACTCCCAGCGCAGCGGAATGTTGAATTTCTCTGCGGCAGCATTCATCACGCGGACGCCTTCCGGCATCACCTCTTTGCCAATGCCGTCGCCAGGGATGACGGCAATACGGTGGATTTTATCAGTCACAGGGCACCTTTCCGGTTGATGTTCGAATTGTGTACGCAGTATAACTGTCGGTTCCGGGAAGATAATGAGTCTGAAACGCAATCCAGTGTTGAATAAAAGTAGAGAATCCCGCACATCCACAGATGACCTGGCTTTCTTTGTTCGCCTGGCCGGGCTGGAGAGTCTGACGGCGGCGGCGCATGAACTGGGCCTGTCGCTGGCGGCGGTCAGCAAACGTCTGAGCCAGCTTGAGCAGCGCCTCGGCGTGCAGCTGCTGCGCCGCACCACCCGACGGCTGGAGCTGACGGCAGAAGGGCGTCGCTATCTGGCGGGTGCCCGACCGCTGCTGGATCAGCTGGCGGCGCTGGAGGAGGCGGTGAGCGGGGAAACCGCTCAGCTACGCGGCACACTGAACATCAACGCCTCATTCGGCTTTGGCCGTCGCCATATCGCGCCCTGCGTGTCGGCCTTTGCTGCCCTGCATCCGCAGCTCTCGCTGTCGCTGCAGCTCAGCAGCCAGTCACTCAATTTTCCGGATGCGCATATGGATATCGATATTCGGGTCGGTGAACCACCTGACTCGCGGCTGGTGGCGCGCAAACTGCGCACCAATCCGCGTATTCTCTGCTGCTCGCCTGCCTACGCTGCCCGGCATGGTCTGCCTGCCACCGTGCGCGATCTGGCGCAGCACAACTGCATTTTACTGCGCCAGCATGACAGCGATTTTACCCTGTGGCGGCTGATCCGTGGCGAACAGAGCATCACGCAGAAAGTGCGCGGCAGCCTGATCACCAATGATGGCGAAGTGGCGATGCGCCTGGCGATGGACGGGCATGGCATCCTGCTGCGTTCCTGGTGGGACGCGCAGCACAGTCTGGCGTCGGGTGAACTGCTGCCGGTGTTACCTGACTGGCAGGCACCCGATGGGGATATTTTTGCGGTCTGGCAGGCGCAGCGTCAGCTTCCGGCGCGAATTTCCGCCTTTGTCGCGTTTCTGCAGCAGCATCTTCAGTCGATTGATTAATCTGTTATTGATCTGTTTTCCTGCCCCTTCTGACGGGGCTGAACACTTTATATACCGTATAATGCTGATTTACGCCGCTGAACGAGCCGCTGCGTTTACACTATTTTCACTGATGCGTATGATTCTCATTCTTTTTATCCCAGCCTGCCGGGTCTGCCGCGGCCCGCCGGGAACGGCAGATCGATAAGGGAGTTAAGCATGAAAGCGTTGTTCAGCCCGCGTAAAATGGCACTTGCCCTGGCGATGGTCAGCGCCTTCGGCCTGACCGCGTGTCAGACCACAACCAGGAAAGTGGATGGCAGCGGGGCGGTGGTGATGCAGCCCTCCAGCCCGGACAATCTGATCCAGCGTGAGCTGGAAGGGGGCGTGCAGCAGATGGTCTATCTGTCCGCAACCAATACGCTCTATATCGCCCGTGCGCAGGCGGCAGAGACGGTAAGCGGCGGCATGATCTATCGGCTTGATGCCACCACGCTGCAGAGCCGTGGGGCCGGGCATTTCGATCTGAAAAACGTGGGTCTGATCGGTGAGCCGGACGGCAGCGCGCTCTACGCTACCAACGCCTTCGATGGTGCAATCACTGAGATCGATCCGGAAAACGGCAGGGTGCTGAAACGGCTGATCCTGAATGAGAAAGATCAGAGTGGCCAGCCCGCTCATCCGCATGAAATCCTGCTGCATGACGGCCTGCTCTATGTGGGCGATGCCGGTGATTCGGGTGTGATCTGGGTCGTGCAGGCGAAAACCCTGAAGCTGAAAGCCCGGATGACCGGAGCCGGAAAAGCGATCGGCGGCCTGCTTTTCTCACCGGTCAGCGATCGGATTTATGCAACGAATGGCAGTGGCGAGATCCTGGTCATCAATCCGCGTAATCACAGGATCGAGCAGCGTCTGACCGCGGGAGACGGACAGAGCGATCCGTTGCTGAACATGGCGGAAGATCCGGCGACGGGTCGGTTGTTTGTCACGGCGCGTTCCCGGACGGGGCAGGCGTGGGTGTTTGATGAGCGGAGCGGCCGGGTGATCCAGAGTCTGGTGCCGGGCGATTCGCAGGGCATTAAATTCAATGGCAAGCGTAATGAAATCTACCTCAGCCAGCGCGAGTCAAAGAAGGTGCTGCAGCTGGATGGCACGACTTATGACGTTAAAAACAGCTGGTCATTTGGGGGGCATCCCGAAAATCTGCTGGTAACGCCGGATGGGCAGACGCTGTTTGTCACCCTGAAGCAGGGGAGCAAAGAGGATAGCAGCGGCCAGTCGCAGGATGGCGTGGCGCGCATCAATCTGCAGTAAAAAAAGGCGGCACGGCTGCCGCCCCGGGATTTATTTGCTGACACCCTCAACCAGCACCACGCGGTAGCTGGCACCTTTCAGGCGGTGCGCTTTGGCCGCCTGATATTCCGGGCTGTCATACCAGGCATGAGCGGCTTCGCGGCTCGCGAACTCCAGAATTACCACTCCTTCCGCTTCCTGACCTTCCAGCGTTTCCAGCTCACCATAAAAGGCGAGCGGGTTGATCTGATGATCGCCGCGTGCCTGGCCCGCTTTCTCGGCGTAGATCGCCATTTCATCCTGATTCAGGGTGTTATCACGAATAAAAACAACGTATGCACTCACAGGTTTCTCCTTAAGCTTTTTTATCCTGAGTCTGGGTATCGAAGTCAGCGGCATCATGACGCTCATGCAGCTGATCGGCCGGATCACCCATTACGCGGTTGACCTTGCGACCACGAATCACGGCCGGCCGCTGCGCGATCTCTTTCGCCCAGCGCACCACATTTTTATAGGACTGCACATCCAGGAATTCCGCCGCGCCATACTGATCGTTCAGCACCATATTGCCGTACCACGGCCAGGTGGCGATGTCGGCGATGGTGTAATCGTCACCGGCCAGATAGCGGTTATCGGCCAGCTGGCGATCCAGCACGTCGAGCTGACGCTTCGCTTCCAGCGTGAAGCGGTTGATGGCGTACTCAATTTTTTCCGGCGCATAGTGATAGAAATGGCCGAAACCGCCGCCCAGATAAGGCGCGGAGCCCTGCAGCCAGAACAGCCAGTTCAGGGTTTCGGTGCGGGTGGCGATATCTTTTGGCAGGAAGTAGCCATATTTTTCTGCCAGATAGAGCAGGATATTGCCCGACTCAAACACCCGGATCGGCGGCGTGGCCGAGTGGTCGCTCAGCGCCGGAATTTTCGAATTCGGATTCACGTCAACAAATCCGCTGGAGAACTGATCGCCGTCGCCGATACGAATCAGCCAGGCATCATATTCCGCATCCTGAACGTTCAGCGCCAGCAGCTCTTCCAGCAGGATGGTCACTTTCTGGCCGTTAGGCGTGCCCAGGGAGTAGAGCTGCAGAGGGTGTTTGCCGACCGGTAGCGCTTTTTCATGGGTAGGACCCGCAAATGGACGGTTCGTCTTCGCACCGTTGCCTTTGGCTTCAGGATCCCAGGTCCAGACTTTTGCAGGCTGATATGCATTTTCCGACATAATAAACGTTCGCCTTGTGATGTGATGTTCGTCAGGAGTGTAGCAGGTGCTGCGAAGGCGGTTTAACTCTGCTGGCTGCGCAAAGGCGTGCTGCCCCGCGCGGAGGTCAGGCGGGCTGCGGCGTCGGAGAAAAGTGCATAAAAGTGTGTCAGGCGGGGCGTTGGTGGTTTATACCGTGCAGCAGGCGACCACTGCACGGCAGGCAGGTTTACAGCAGTTCGCGCTCAATCCGTTCGCGGGTTTCGATAGCCTGAACCTTCATTTTTTCCGGGTAGCCAAACAGAGAGGTGGCGATAATCGATTCACCGCCCACTTTATGTGTCCGGGTGGCAAAGCCGGTGTCGCGCAGCGTTTTAAACAGGGTGTCGAAGTCCACTTCGCCTTCACCGACGCCAACGTGCTGGTGAATGGTGGCATCCACTCCCGGCGGGTTAACGATGTAGCGACAGTGTCTGGTGTGATTCATGGTGTCGGCGATCAGTACGTGGGAGAGATCGTCTCCGGCATACTCCAGCATCGGCTTCACATCGCCTTTACCTTTGTCATAAAAGAAGGTGTGAGGGGTGCTGTAAACATATTTGACGTTGTCGCTGCGGAACGATTTGACGATATCGACCGTTTCGTTGTTCTCTTCGCAAAAATCCCAGGGGTGAGCCTGGATTTCGACGCGGATGCCTTCACGTTCGATGATTGGCAGCAGCTCCTCCATCGAGCGATAGAACATCTCTTCGCAGATTTCCGGCTCGTTTGGCGTGCCGGAGAGTTCGGTGTTGATCACTGGCACCCCCATCTCAACCGCGATCTCAATCATCCGCTTCCAGTTTTTTACCGCCGCCTGACGGCGCAGCTCATCCGGGCCGGACCAGCGATAGACAGCGATAAACGAAGAGACCGCCAGCCCGGTGGCGCGCAGGGCATTTTTATACTCAGTGATGATTTCACGGCTGGCTTTAGGGTGCTTATAAAAGGGGTTGATCTGTGGATGCGGTGACTGTTCGATATATTTGTATCCCCACTCCGCCACCTGATGAACCATTCGGGTGATGCCCATATCTTTAATCACATCCACATCAAAAGCGATTTTCATCTTTCTGCTCCGGCGTTACTAAAGGGCTGTTGTTCATGGCCGACCGCATCAGGCTGCTGCGAGCTTAACGGCGCGGCGGACGGAGCGGGTCAGCAAGCCGGCCCGCTTCTGCCGCCGGACACGCTCTGGAATCGGGCCGGCAGCAGGATTTTCCCCTGTTTTATCAAATGAACGTTTTAAAAGGAATGAAGATAGAAATGAATGTTTCATTCTGAGAGGAGCGTCAAGGTTGTCGCATTTTTTCTATCAAAAAAATGAGAGGATTTTCCGGGCCACGTTAGAGTGAGAGGCGCAAAACCCGCAGAACAGGTCGTTTATCGATCCGAAAGAAGAGGGGCAGGATGGCAAAAGTAACGATGATCGCCATAGCACAGGCGGCGGGTGTAGGCGTAGCCACCGTAGACCGGGTGCTTAACCGTCGTGCGCCGGTGCGCAGCGTGACCACGCAGAAGGTGCTGAGTGCGGCCCGTGAGCTGGGCTACCGTCTGCCGGATGCGCATAGCCAGGCAATGGCATCGTTCGCTGCGGCCCCGATTCGCGTGAGTTTCATCCTGCTGCCTGCCCGTTACTCCTGTTACCAGCAACTGGGCGAGGCACTGAAACAGCAGCTTAAGATGCAGCAGCCCGCAGGCAATGAACCCGAATTCTGCTGGCATGATATTCATGAGGTGGAGGCAGTGGCGCGATCGTTACGTCAGCTGGCACAACGCAGCGAGGTGATTGCGCTGGTGGCACTGGATCATCCGCTGATTCGGCACGCTGTCCGCGACGTGTCGCGGCTGGGCGTGCGGGTCTACGCGCTGTTCTCCGACTTCTCGCCCTGTGAACATGCCGGTTTTATCGGCATCGATAACCAGAAAGCGGGCCGGACGGCGGCCTGGATGGCGCAGCATCTGCTCCGACAGCCGGGATCGGTCGGCGTGCTGCTCGGCGATCATCGCTTTACCTGTCAGGAGCGCAGCGAAATCAGTTTTCGATCCTGCCTGCGTGAAGCGGGCGTCAGCCAGCGGGTGCTGGAGCCGCTGAAAACGCATGAGTCCGCAGAAGGGGGCTATCAGGCGGCCCGGCAGTTGCTGGAGACACATAGGGATCTGGTGATGATTTATGCGCCCTGCGGCGGTATTGAAGGCGTGGTGCAGGCGCTGCGCGAGAGTGGCCGCCCCCGGATTGATCTGCTGTGCCACGGTCCGCTGCCGGGCGATGACCTGGCGCTGATTGACGGCACCATTACGCTGATGCTGCGCAACCGAATTGATGCGCTGGCCGCGGCTGCGATCGCAACATGCCTCAGCAGCCCGGCAGATCAGCATGATCATTTTGCTCAGGTCACTGTGCCGTTCGATATCGTCACGCGTGAAAACCTGTAGAGAGATCCGCTTAGTTATTTTTGACAGGAATCTCTCATTTACAGCGAGGTGCTGACAGGATCGCCTGGATAAAATTGAAAGTTTTCACGATTGTCCGGGATGAAACATATCGTTTGATATCACCTTTCAGAAACGGGCTACTGCCAGAAGGCAAAAACCCCCGCCGAAGCGAGGGTTTCAAATTCTGGTGCGCGACCCAGAGGGCAAGCCACAGGACGTGGCGAGTGAATCGAACCTGTCGATAACGGGTTTGCCTCAGAACGCAAAAACCCGCCAGAGGCGGGTTCTTTAAATTTTGGTGCCCGAACCCGGAATCGAACCAGGGACACGGGGATTTTCAATCCCCTGCTCTACCGACTGAGCTATTCGGGCAACGGGGCGCATTAAACCGTAAAGGCCGCGGGTCGTCAACGGCTTTCACTAAAAAACCCCTGAAAACGTGACTGATTGCCTGATTTTCAGTCAGGATCGATAAAACCTCAGGCCAGGGCACCCTGTTTGCGGCACAGCGCGATGCTGTAAACATCTTCCGCCAGGCGCTGAGCGGTGGCGACATCCTGTACATTACGTTTCACCAGCAGCTTACTGAGACAGCCCTCCAGAATCAGCTCCATCTGATCGGCTACCATGGAGGGGTTATCCAGCGCCTGATCCAGCAGAATGTCATGCGTGAACTGCCAGGAGCCACGTTTCTGTTGCTCGGCCAGTTGATGAATGGGCTGGTCAGGCTGCGGATAGAAGCTGCAGGCGGCAATAAACAGGCAGCCAGGGAAGCGGCCTTTACTGACCTGCTCAGCCAGGACGTCATAGCGTGCCATCAGCTTCTGCGCCGCTGACAGCGTTTCATCGAGCAGGATCTGACGTCGCCAGGTTTCAATCTGCTGCCCGTGATAGCGCAGCGCATCGTAGAGCAGGGCGTCACGGTCGGGCCAGAACAGCTGAAGCTGTTCTGAGGGTAATCCGGAACCCGCCAGGGTCTCCAGTGAGAGGGTGGCGGCGAGGCCGTTCTGTTCAAGCACATTCAAGGCATGCTCGAGTATCTGTTCACGCTGCAAGTGACTCTCCTCTGGTCTTCAGGCCCGGCTGATTACCGGGCAACAATCTGACTCCAGTGTTGTTTATGGGGTAAGTTTCTGCAAATGCGCCCGGAAGTCGGCGGCATTGAGAAACCCGGTGATACGCGATCCGGGGATTTCGCGGCCCTGCGCATCAAAGAACAATATGGTCGGTAATCCCAGCACCCGAAGATGTTGCAACAGCGCATTGTCGCAGGCGCTGTTGGCCGTGACATTGGCCTGCAGCAACTGAACCCGACTCAGGCTATCGCGCACGGTGCTATCGCTAAAGGTGTATTTTTCAAACTCCTTGCAGGCCACGCACCAGTCAGCATAGAGATCGACCAGGGTAATGCGGCCGTCGGCCTTCTGCAGCGCGCTGTCGAGCTGTTGCGGCGTCTGCACAGGCTGAAACGGCAGCGCGGTTACGGCCTGCTGCTCGGCAGAATGCCCGAAAGCCCACTCCTGCAACGGGCGGGCGCTGATCAGCGCGGCGGCCAGCATGACGATCTGCACCACCCGCCACCCGCCGCTGCGGGTATGCAGGCTGACACAGAACGCCCAGCCGAAAAAGGCCACACCCAGCAGGCTCCAGAGGCGTAATCCCCAGAGATCGCCGGTTATCCGCTCCAGCAGAAACACCGGCAGCGCCAGAATGACAAACCCAAAGCCCTCTTTAACGGTCTGCATCCACGGGCCGCTTTTCGGCAGCAGGCGATTCCCAAAGAGCGTCACGGCGATCAGAGGTAATCCCATGCCGACGGCATAAAGCCACAGCGTGCCCGCGCCAGCCCACAGATTTCCGCTCTGCGCGATATAAAGCAGAATGGCGCTGAGCGGGGCAGTGGTGCAGGGCGAGCAGATTAATCCGGCCAGTGCCCCCATCAGGAAGACACCAGGCAGCGATCCGCCCTGCTGGCGATTGCTCCACAGGGTCAGGCGCGTTTGCAGGCTGGCGGGCAGCTGCAGCGTAAAGAGGCCAAACATCGACAGGGCCAGCACGATAAACAGCACGGAGAGCGTCACCAGCACATAAGGGTGCTGGAGCACGGCCTGGAAACGCAGACCGGCGGCCGCGACGATCAGCCCCAGCAGCGTGTAGGTGAGCGCCATCCCCTGCACATAGACCATCGCCAGCGCAAACAGCCGGCCCAGCGAAGAGTGGCGCTGTCCGCCAAGAATAATGCCGGAGATCAGCGGATACATCGGCAGCACGCAGGGCGTAAACGCCACACCGATGCCGATCAGCAGCGCCCAGAGCGGGGAAAAGGGCAGCGGGCTGGCGGGGGCAGGCTGAGCGTCAGATCTGTTGGTGGCCGTCGCCGCCTGTGCGGGCGCGGACGCACTGCTGGCGGCCACCGCGTTCAGCGGAACGGTGCGGGTTTCCGGCGGATAACAGAACCCGGCGGCGGCACAGCCCTGATAGGTGACGCTGAGCGAGGCGCCGCGGGTGGCCTGCTGCAGCGTCACCGGCAGCGTCAGATTTTCAGGATAGATCTCACTTTTGCCAAAGAACTCATCTTCATGCGGCTGACCCGCAGGCAGCGTCAGCGGCGCAATCGTCGCGTTCTGGGGCGTGATGTGGATCTGCTGGCGATAGAGGTAATAACCCGATTTCACCTTCCAGTGCAGGTTGAGTTGCGCGCCCTGCTGGTCGAAGTCAAACGTAAACGCCTGGTCGACCGGCACGAAGCGGCGGGTCGATGGGTCTGAGAAAAGGGATGCGTGCGCCTGCAGGCAGATAAACAGCGCCAGCAGGATCGTTATTAAGCGAGAGATGCGTGCAGCCATGACAAGTATTCACTGTCTCCATATTGAACCGGCAGAGCCAGCAGTTCGGGTACGTCGTAAGGATGAGCCGCTTTGAGCAGGTCACACAGCGCCTGCTGGCGATCGCTGTCGCACTTCAGCAGCATCTGCACTTCGCTACTCTGCTCGATTTTCCCCTGCCAGCGATACCAGGAGGTCGCCCCCGGCAGCAGAGTCACGCAGGCCGCCAGTCTGGCTTCCAGCGCCAGAGCAGCGAGCTGCTGCGCTGTAGTCTGATCGGGCGCCGTACAGAGAATAACAACAGCCTTCATCCTGACACTCCTGTTTAAAAGAGCGCCGATGATAGCACGCTCCCCCGGTAAGATGATGCGGGCGCTACAGCAGCAGCCCGCCAAAGAGAAAGCCCGCCAGCACCGACAGCGCAATGGCGATCACGCCTGGAATAATAAAGGCGTGGTTGAAGACAAACTTGCCAATCCGGGTGGAGCCGGTGTCATCCATCTCCACCGCGGCCAGCAGAGTCGGGTAGGTGGGCAGGACGAACAGCGCCGACACGGCGGCGAAGGAGGCAATCGCCGTCAGCGGGCTGACACCCAGCAGCAGCGCGGCGGGCATGAGTGCTTTGGTGGTGGCAGCCTGCGAGTAGAGCAGCATGGAGGCGAAAAACAGAATCAGCGCCAGCATCCACGGGTAGGTTTTCAGCGTGTCGCCAGCCAGGGTCTGAATATCGGCCAGATGCGCTTTTACAAAGGTATCGCCCAGCCAGGCAACGCCCATTACGCAGATACAGGCACTCATACCCGATTTAAAGGTACTGGCACTGAGGATGTCGCCGGTGTCGAGTCTGCAGGTCAGGCTGATCAGCGTGGCGATGGTCAGCATAAACACGACAATAGCCTCATTGCGCGGCAGAGGTGGATTGACGATCAGGCCAACGCTGGCGCTGGTCGCGGTGGCATAGAGCACCACGGCCACAATCCCCGCCAGGAACAGCAGCACCGATCTTTTCGCGCCCGGTTTTGCCTGGTAGTGTGTGGCACCGCGCAGGGTGGTTTCCCCTTTGGCAAGACGGGCCTGATAAACCTCATCATCTTTTAACTCTTTGCCAAGAAAGTTCGTTACCAGCGCCGCCAGGAACAGGCCTGCCATCGTGGCGGGGATGGTGATCGCCAGCAGGGTGATGTAGCTGACGCCGCGCGGTTCAAGCAGCGTCGCGAAGAAGACCACTGCCGCAGAAATCGGTGAGGCGGTAATCGCAATCTGTGATGCCACGACCGCAATCGACAGCGGCCGGGAGGGGCGGACGCCTTGCTCTTTTGCCACTTCAGCAATCACCGGCAGCGTCGAAAATGCAGTGTGTCCGGTGCCGGCCAGCAGCGTCATCAGGTAGGTCACCAGCGGGGCCAGCAGGGTGACGTGACGCGGATGGCGACGCAGCAGGCGTTCCGCCAGGCTCACCAGATAATCCATTCCGCCCGCCACCTGCATGGCCGCTATCGCCGCGATCACCGCCATGATGATTTCGATAACGTCAAAGGGGATCGCGCCAGGTGCCATGCCAAATCCCAGCGTCAGGATCAGCACGCCCATTCCGCCTGCGAATCCGATCCCTATACCGCCAAGGCGGGCACCCAACCAGATCGCCATGAAGACGATCAGCAGCTCAACCACAAACATGAATCACTCCTAAAAGTAAACCGGCCATTACTGAGACGCTGTGTATCAAAAAAAAAGGCACACCGTGTTGATCGCGGTGTGCCTTTTGTTAACCAGCGCAGGTCAGGCCCTACTGCTCGTTTTCATCGGTATACCGTTTCGCTTTATAGACCGGATACATCAGGTTCTGCACTGAGAAGATATCGTCCAGCTCACTCTCCGTCAGCAGGCCACGCTCCAGCACCACTTCGCGCACGCTCTTGCCGGTTTCGGCACAGATTTTACCGACGATGTCGCCGTTGTGATGGCCGATGTAGGGGTTGAGGTAAGTCACGATACCAATGGAGTTGAAGACGTAGGCTTCGCACACTGCGCGGTTAGCGGTGATGCCGTTGACACACTTCTCCAGCAGGTTGTAGCAGGCGTTGGTCAGGATGCTGATCGACTCAAACAGCGCCTGGCCAATGACCGGCTCCATCACGTTAAGCTGCAACTGACCGGCTTCAGAGGCCATGGTGACCGTGATGTCGTTGCCAATAACTTTAAAGCAGACCTGGTTGACCACCTCCGGCACCACCGGATTGACCTTGGCGGGCATGATGGAGGAACCCGCCTGCAGCTCTGGCAGGTTGATTTCGTTCAGACCCGCGCGCGGACCGGAGGAGAGCAGCCGCAGATCGTTACAGATTTTAGAGAGCTTCACCGCCAGGCGTTTCAGCGAGGAGTGAACCATCACGTAGGCACCACAGTCAGAGGTCGCTTCGATCAGATCTTCTGCTGGCACCACCGGCAGGTTACTCACTTCCGCCAGACGCTGAACCGCCAGGTGCTGGTAGCCTTCCGGCGTATTGAGGCGGGTGCCGATGGCGGTCGCCCCCAGGTTCACTTCCAACAGCAGTTCGGCGGTGCGCAGAATGCTTTTCGTCTCTTCATTCAGCAGCACGCTGAAGGCGTGAAACTCCTGGCCGAGCGTCATCGGCACGGCATCCTGCAGCTGGGTGCGGCCCATCTTCAGGATGGTCTGAAACTCATCGGCCTTGTTCTGGAACCCTTCAGAGAGCTGGCTGATGCCATCCAGCAGCTTCAGCAGTGAGCTGTAGACCGCGATGCGGAAACCGGTCGGGTAGGCATCATTGGTGGACTGGCACTTATTCACATGATCGTTGGGATTGAGGTACTGATATTCCCCTTTCTGGTGGCCCATCAGCTCCAGGCCGATGTTCGCCAGCACCTCATTGGTGTTCATGTTGACCGAGGTTCCCGCACCGCCCTGATAGACATCCACGGGGAACTGGTCCATACAGCGGCCCTTGTTCAGCACTTCATCGCAGGCCTTAATGATGGTATCGGCAATGTTGCGCGGGATGGTCTGCAGCTCTTTGTTGGCCATCGCGGCCGCTTTTTTCACCATCACCATACCGCGGACAAACTCAGGTATGTCGCTGATTTTACTGTTGCTGATATAGAAATTCTCAATCGCACGCAGAGTATGAACGCCATAATAGGCATCCGCCGGAACTTCGCGCATACCTAACAGGTCTTCTTCGATACGAATGTTGTTCGCCATGATAACCTTCTTGTTGTTGCCGCTAACCATCACAAAGGATGTGTTTATTTTGTCGTGGTGTACCCGTGCCGACATATTATCCGTCTTCACAGGGGCGTGTGCGATCATATTCTGATGCCAGTGAAAATCATGCATGCAGATCACTTAATGCTGCAGCCTGGTTAACGATATGTGAAGTAGGTTACAAAATTAACCCCGCAGGATAAATTTGACAGAATCGGTTGAAAATGGCGGCGCGGGTGCCCATCTCTTTTCTTATCATCTGTAGGATGAACGCTTTCTGCTGAGCGGCACGCTGCCGTTCAGCCCCTAAATACAGGAGAGTTCGGTGCGCTGGATACCGTTATTAGTCTTTTTTGTTCTGGCCTGGATTGAGATTTCCCTCTTCATTCAGGTTGCACACGTCATGGGCGTGCTGCTGACCATGCTGCTGGTGATCTTCACCTCCTGCATCGGGGTCTCGCTGGTGAAAAACCAGGGCATGAAAAACTTTATGCTGATGCAGGAGAAGCTGGCGCGTAACGAAAGCCCGGCCAGCGAGATGATCAAAAGCGTGTCGCTAATCATCGCGGGCTTTCTGCTGTTGCTGCCGGGCTTCTTTACCGACCTGCTCGGCCTGCTGCTGCTGCTCCCCCCCGTTCAGAAGCATCTGACGCTGAAACTGATGCCTCACCTGCGCGTCTGGCGCGGGCCCGGAGCCGGGCCAGACAGCGGTTACACCGTGGATGGTGAGTTCGAGCGCAAAAACAGCGATCGCCTTGAGCACCATGACGATCACCAGGATCGTTAATCGCAATGCCTGCCTCTGAAGCGCAACCTCCGGGTTGCGTTTTTATTTGCCCCTGCTCCTGTTTAAAAAGTCGTCAGTTGTCCTGGCCGGATAAAAAATTTGTTGTTCGCCCCCTTGAAAGTGGATGGGCGTGGCCCTATCTCTCAGGTCACGAGGCCGGAAGCCATGCAGCCCGGTGTTCAACCCCAAAACTGAATGATTGGACTTCTCAAAGGAGAGCTATCAAATGAAAATTCGTCCATTGCACGATCGCGTTATCGTCAAGCGTAAAGAAGTTGAAGCTAAATCAGCTGGCGGCATCGTACTGACCGGTTCCGCAGCTGGTAAATCCACTCGTGGTGAAGTACTGGCTGTCGGCAATGGCCGCATCCTTGAGAGTGGCGACGTTAAGCCGCTGGACGTGAAGGTTGGTGACGTCGTGATCTTCAATGAAGGTTATGGTGCTAAAACCGAAAAGATCGACAACGAAGAAGTGCTGATCATCTCTGAAAGCGACATTCTGGCGATTGTTGAAGCGTAATTTTTTTCGCGTAACTCACTGAACGAAACGAATTTAAGGGACAATTGAAATGGCAGCTAAAGACGTAAAATTCGGTAATGACGCTCGCGTAAAAATGCTGCGTGGCGTGAACGTACTGGCAGATGCAGTAAAAGTTACCCTGGGCCCGAAAGGCCGTAATGTGGTTCTGGATAAATCTTTTGGTGCACCGACCATCACTAAAGATGGTGTTTCAGTCGCGCGTGAAATCGAGCTGGAAGACAAGTTCGAGAACATGGGCGCGCAGATGGTTAAAGAAGTAGCCTCTAAAGCGAATGACGCAGCAGGCGACGGTACCACCACTGCCACTGTCCTGGCACAATCTATCATCACCGAAGGCCTTAAAGCGGTTGCAGCGGGCATGAACCCGATGGACCTGAAGCGCGGTATCGACCAGGCTGTTCTCTCTGCCGTTGAGAAACTGAAAGCGCTGTCTGTGCCATGCTCAGACTCTAAAGCGATCGCGCAGGTAGGTACTATCTCCGCTAACTCCGACGAAACCGTGGGCCAGCTGATTGCTCAGGCGATGGAGAAAGTGGGCAAAGAGGGCGTGATCACCGTTGAAGAAGGCACCGGCCTGCAGGACGAGCTGGATGTGGTTGAAGGTATGCAGTTCGATCGCGGCTACCTGTCACCTTACTTCATCAACAAGCCAGAAACCGGCGCTGTTGAACTGGAATCTCCGTTCATCCTGCTGGCTGACAAGAAAATTTCTAACATCCGCGAAATGCTGCCAGTACTGGAAGCCGTTGCGAAAGCAGGCAAACCACTGCTGATCATCGCAGAAGATGTGGAAGGCGAAGCGCTGGCGACGCTGGTGGTCAACACCATGCGCGGCATCGTTAAAGTGGCTGCGGTTAAAGCACCAGGCTTCGGCGACCGTCGTAAAGCGATGCTGCAGGATATCGCTATCCTGACCGGCGGTACCGTGATCTCTGAAGAGATCGGTATGGAGCTGGAAAAAGCCGCGCTGGAAGATCTGGGTCAGGCAAAACGCGTTGTGATCAACAAAGACACCACCACCATCATTGACGGTGTGGGTGAAGAGGCGACCATTCAGGGCCGTGTGACCCAGATTCGTCAGCAGATCGAAGAAGCAACCTCTGACTACGACAAAGAAAAACTGCAGGAGCGCGTAGCGAAACTGGCAGGCGGCGTGGCCGTTCTGAAAGTGGGCGCAGCGACTGAAGTTGAAATGAAAGAGAAGAAAGCCCGCGTTGAAGATGCGCTGCACGCAACCCGTGCTGCCGTCGAAGAAGGTGTGGTTGCAGGTGGTGGTGTGGCGCTGGTTCGCGTTGCTGCTCAGCTGTCCGAACTGCGTGGTCAGAACGAAGATCAGAACGTCGGTATCAAAGTTGCGCTGCGCGCAATGGAAGCACCACTGCGTCAGATCGTCTCTAACGCCGGTGAAGAGCCATCTGTTGTCGCTAACAACGTGAAAGCGGGCGACGGTAACTACGGTTACAACGCACAGACTGAAGAGTACGGCAACATGATCGACTTCGGTATCCTGGACCCAACCAAAGTGACCCGTTCTGCACTGCAGTACGCGGCCTCTGTTGCGGGTCTGATGATCACCACCGAATGTATGGTCACTGACCTGCCAAAAGGCGATGCACCTGATTTAGGCGCAGGCGCTGGCGGTATGGGTGGCATGGGCGGTATGGGCGGCATGATGTAATTGCCGTTGACGCCTTAGTCACGATAAAACCCCCGACCGGAAACGGTCGGGGGTTTTTCTTTTGGGCAGGAAAATAGTATAAGTAGTGGCGCAATCGCTCGTCTTTTCTCTTGATATCTCCCGCTGTCTGCATGCTGGCTGTTGCGGCCTCACCAGATGACCTGCTGTGGTAAGTTCATCGGAATGCGCAAACCTGCCAGACTGAGCACCGCAGGAGATATCAAGGTGATATAACGGGATTAAGGCAATGAATGTGCAGAAAAAAACGATCTTTTTTTGCTACGCTGCCACCCGACTCTGATGATAATAAATGGGGATTACAATGCGGATTAACCTCTTGCCTGGACTGATCGCTGGCGCGTTATTGCTGGCAGGCTGCAGCAGCTCTACGCAACTCTCTTCAGCCGGACAGCGCGTGACCTTTACCGATCAGCAGCCTGCCAGCACCTGTCAGCTTCTGGGTAACATCACTGGCTCACAGAGCAACTGGCTGAGCGGTGCAGGCGGCGAAACCAGCGCTCTGCGCGGTGCGGCCAATGACCTGCGCAATCGCGCAGCGGAAATGGGTGGCAACGTGATTTACGGCGCGACCAGCCCGACGCAGAATCTGCTGTCCGCGTTTGCGCCACTCGACAGTAAAATGAGCGGCCAGGTCTATAAGTGCCCGTAATCTGAACCGGACGTCCTGTCCCATCGGCCAGCCTGTTGCTGGCCGTTTTTACTCCTGACGCAACTGCAAATCCAGCGGCGTTTTGCTGGGCTCCCCGCCAATCTCACGCGCCAGCTTCGGCACCAGATAGCCGGACACCTGCGCCAGAAGGGTCCGCACCAGCTGGCGAGCCTCGTCATCGGAGACAAAGAAGTGCGCGGCGCCCTGAACCTTATCCAGCACATGCAGATAGTAGGGCAGAATGCCGGCATCAAATAAGGCGTTACTGAGCGTGGCCAGCGTCTGCGCATTATCATTAATGCCACGCAGCAACACGCTCTGATTCAGCAGGGTGACACCCGCCCGCTTCAGGCTGCGCATCGCCGCACGCAACTCTTCATCGATTTCCTGCGCATGGTTGATGTGCGTCACCATCACGACCTGAAGACGCGTCTCGCCCAGCATCTGACAGAGCGGGTCGGTGATACGTGCCGGAATCACCACCGGTAAGCGGCTGTGAATACGCAGGCGTTTCAGATGCGGGATCTGCTCCAGCGCGGCGATGAGCCAGGCCAGCTCATGATCTTTCGCCATCAGCGGATCGCCGCCGGAAAAGATGATCTCATCCAGCTCAGGATGAGCGGCGATATAGTCCAGCGCCGCCTGCCAGCTGCGCTTATTGCCGGGGTTATCCTGATAGGGAAAATGGCGGCGGAAGCAGTAGCGGCAGTTGACGGCGCAGCCGCCTTTGACCAGCAACAGAGCCCGGTTCCGGTATTTATGTAGCAGTCCAGGCACAACGTTGCTTTGTTCATCGAGCGGATCGGTGCTATAACCGGGCGCATCGATGAATTCCTGGCGTCGGGTTAACACCTGAAGCAGCAGCGGATCGTGCGCATCGCCCTTTTTCATCCGGCGGATGAAGGCATGCGGAACACGCAGGGCGAAAAGCCGCCGCGCATCCGCGCCTTCAGCCAGCTCTGTGTGCTGATCAAGGGCTAAAATTCGCAGTAATTCATCAGGTTCGGTGACAACATCCGCAAGTTGCTGCAACCAATCTTCTCTGGAAGGTGTTTTTAGGGTTACAATGTGTGCCATTTTTTTGGCTTAGTACCAGTGTCAATTTTCGTAGAGGGCCTTCATGGCGACTTATTCTAGCAACGATTTCCGTCCCGGTCTTAAAATCATGTTCGAAGGCGAACCTTATGCCATCGAATCCAGTGAGTTCGTTAAACCGGGTAAAGGCCAGGCATTTGCGCGTGTTAAAATGCGTCGCCTGCTGACGGGTTCTCGCGTTGAGAAAACCTTTAAATCTACCGACTCCGCCGAAGGCGCAGACGTGGTCGATACTAACCTGAACTACCTGTACAACGACGGTGAGTTCTACCACTTCATGCACCCGGAGAGCTTTGAGCAGTTCCCGGTTGAAGAGAAGACCGTAAGCGATGCAGCAAAATGGCTGCAGGATAACGCGGAGTGTATCGTTACGCTGTGGAACGGTCGTCCAATCGCCGTTCAGCCGCCAAACTTTATCGAAGCTGAAGTGGTTGAAACCGATCCAGGCCTGAAAGGTGATACCGCTGGTACCGGCGGCAAGCCCGCTAAACTCTCTACCGGCGCGGTCGTGAAAGTGCCACTGTTCGTACAAGAGGGCGAAGTGGTGAAAGTTGACACCCGCTCTGGCGAATACGTGTCACGCGTAAAATAAGTTTCGCAGGCGCATCTTCGGGTGCGCCTTTTTCTTGTCTGAGAGAAAAAAATGTTCAAGCTGGCAAAATTAATCGCGTTCGCGTTGCTGGTCTCCTCTGCATTAAGTGCCTGCAACACATTCCACGGTTTTGGCGAAGATGTCTCCCACCTGGGCGGTGCCATTTCGCGTGCGGCAAAATGACCTTAACGGATTGTCCTTTTTAGTGTTCTGACGGCAGCAACCGGTGGAAATCCGGCTATGCTTAAAACGCTGTACTTTACATCCATCAAAAAGGACATTGTCATGTTAAAGAAAAGTATCGCCGCAATCTTCTCTGTACTGGTGCTCTCTTCTCTGCTGACGGCGTGTAACACCACGCGTGGCGTTGGTGAAGATGTTGAAGCGGGCGGCCAGGCCATTCAGAACAGCACGAAGTAACCTGTTATCCCAACCGGTACGAAAGGCTTTTCGTACCGGCTTGTCAGCTCGCTTACTCTTTCTGTTTTACCCAGATCAGCTCTTCTACCGGGAAGCCATCCCGACGCGCCTGTTCAACCAGCTTCTCTTTGACGCCCGGTGCCAGCTGAGGTGTGCGTGACAGTATCCAGAGATAGTGGCGGTTCGGGCCGCACACCATCGCGTAGCGATAGTCGGGATCGAGGGCGATAACGTTATAGCCACCGTAGAAGGGGCCAAAGAACGAGACTTTCAGCGAGGCGCGTTGTGGCTCACCGGTAAAGTAGGCTTTACCCACGCTCTCCTGCCAGCGCTGCTTTTTGACGTTAAACCCGCGATTGATGACTTTCAGACCGCCATCCTCGCGCGGGCTGTAGTTTGCTGTGACCTGTTCCAGGCCGCGCTCAAAAGGGTGATTGAGGCGGGCAATCTCATACCACTGACCGAGGTAACGCTGGCTGTCAAAGTTATCCACCACCGTCACGTTCTTAGGGGGTGTGGTGCTACAGGCGACAGAAAGAAAAGCACTCAGGCTGGCAACAACGGTTTTCCATGGAGACATAGCAGGATTCCTTTGTGATTTAACCGCTTAAGTATAGAAGCCGAAACGCGGTTTTTGGCTGTGCAGGCACGAGATTGTTTGCCGCAGACATTGCAGGTAGACTGCCTCCCCTCATTTGCATCAGGAGTCATCACCATGAGCGAAACGGCAAGCTGGCAACCAAGCGCATCCATCGCCAATTTGTTAAAACGCGCCGCTATTTTAGCAGAAGTGCGTCGTTTCTTTGCCGATCGCGGCGTGCTGGAAGTGGACACGCCGGCGATGAGCCAGGCCACCATTACCGATATCCATCTGGTGCCTTTTCAGACACGATTTGTCGGGCCTGGCGCGGCGCAGGGGCGCGATCTCTGGCTGATGACCAGCCCCGAATACCATATGAAACGACTGCTGGCGGCGGGCAGTGGCCCGATCTATCAGATGGGGCGCAGCTTCCGTAATGAAGAGGCGGGACGTCACCACAATCCGGAATTCACTATGCTGGAGTGGTATCGGCCGCACTACGACATGTATCGTCTGATGAATGAAGTCGACGACCTGATGCAGCAGGTGCTGGAGTGCGACAGCGCAGAGTCGCTCTCCTATCAGCAGGCGTTTATCCGCCATCTGGAGCTGGATCCTCTCTCTGCGGATAAAGCGCAGCTGCGTGAAGCAGCAGAGAAGCTGGGCGAAGGTGAGCTGGCGCGTACAGAAGAGGATCGCGATACGCTGCTGATGCTGCTGTTTATGCTGGGCGTCGAACCGAAGATTGGTCAGGATAAGCCGTGCTTTGTTTACCATTTCCCGGCCAGTCAGGCCGCTCTGGCCGAGATCAGCACCGAGGATCATCGGGTGGCCGAGCGATTTGAGGTCTATTACAAGGGCATCGAGCTGGCCAACGGTTTCCGTGAACTGACCGATAGCCGCGAGCAGCGGCAGCGCTTTGAGCAGGATAACCGTCGCCGTGCGGCGCGGGGTCTGCCTGTCCATCCTATCGATACCTATCTGCTGGATGCGCTGGCGCACGGGATGCCCGCCTGTTCCGGCGTGGCGCTGGGCGTTGACCGCCTGATTATGCTGGCGCTGAAAGCGGAGTCATTGAGTGAGGTAATCGCGTTTCCGGTGGATCGCTGCTAATCCGTTATCTGCAGACGATGACGGATGACGGATGACGGATGACGGATGACGGATGACGGGGGAAGGGATGACCCGGCTGAAGAGCAAAGTATCCGAGCCAGGATGGCGAGGCCGAACGCCAGGGATAGCGGCTTTCTTTGCGACCGGCCGGGCCATCCCTGACCCGGCACAGATGTTCAGCTAGCTGCTGCTATCCGGAAACTCCTGAATGGTCACCGGCAGCGTCAGCTTCTGGTCGTTGCGCAGTACCTGCACATCAATCACCGAACCCGGGCGAATCTCTGCCACCTGGTCCATTGTCTCCTGTGCGGAGATGGCCGGTTTGCCGTTCACGCTGAGCAGAACATCGTTGGTCTGGATCCCGGCTTTGTCCGCAGGCCCGTCAGGCGTCACCCCACTGACAATAATGCCCTGAACCCGGTCCAGATTGCTGCCCTGTCCATGCAGCGGCGGCAGTTCGCGTCCGGTAATGCCGATATAGCCACGGATCACCCGGCCATCGCGGATCAGCTTATCCATGATTTTCGAGGCCAGTACGGTAGGAATGGCGAAACCTATCCCTTCCGGCGTTTCGCCGTCGTTACTTTTATCGAAGGTCAGGGTGTTGATGCCCATCAGCTCGCCCAGCGAGTTAATCAGCGCGCCGCCGGAGTTACCCTGATTGATTGACGCATCCGTCTGCAGGAAATTCTGCCGGCCTGAAGAACTGAGTCCCACCCGGCCCGTCGCACTGATAATGCCCTGCGTCACCGTCTGACCGAGGTTGTAGGGGTTGCCAATCGCCATCACCACATCCCCGATATGCGCCTGGCGGTTTGGATTGATGGGAATCACGGGCAGGCCGGAAGCGGTAATTTTCAGCACCGCCAGATCGGTCATGCCATCGGAACCGACCAGCGTTGCCTCAAAGAAACGGCCATCCTGCAGCGCCACGATAATCTGGTCGGCATTATTGATGACGTGCTTATTGGTGAGGATGTAGCCTTTTGCATTCATGATCACCCCGGAGCCCAGGGTGGTGATGCCACGATTGTTGTTGCCGTGCGCGCTGCGATTGTAGACGTTGACAACGGCGGGCACGGCGCGGCGCACCCCCTGATTGAAGCTAAAGGGTGTTTCGTCGTTGATGTTATCGTGGTTATAGAGGGCGTCGCTGCCCATACGCAGTGCAGGCAGTGCTGCGAGTAAGATACCCGCCACAATCAGGCCCAGCACCACGGAACGCAAAAGTTTAAGAAACATGGTGTTAAATCACGCCAGGGGAGATCGCAGGGGAGAATAGCATGAGAGCGGCGGACACACACGCGCTTGTATCCGCCGTAATGCGAGGTTTATCTCAACAACAGATAGATACTTTCATCGCCGCGTACTACATTGAGTGCCAGGACCGGTGGTTTACCTTCCAGGATTTTGCGCATTTCAGCAATTGTCTGCACCCGGGTGCGGTTAACGCCGATAATCACATCATCTTTCTGCAGGCCAACCTGTTCCGCCGGCGTGCCTTTTTCGATGGTGTCGACCTTCACGCCTTTATCGCCGGTTTTGGTCTGTCCGTCACTCAGCGTGGCGCCCTGAAGGGCCGGTGACATCAGCTGTGCGCTGGCGGTGGTCTGCGCGCTCTGCTCCAGCGTCACGGTCACGGTTAAGGGTTTGCCTTCACGCAGCAGGCCGAGCTTCACCTGTTCGCCTGGTGGCGTAGTGCCCACTTTGACGCGCAGTTCCGCAAAGCTGGTGATCGGCTTGTCGTTGATCGAGGTAATGATATCGCCAGACTTCACGCCCGCTTTCTGTGCGGCAGACTGCGGCAACACTTCCGAGACGAACGCGCCGCGCTGTGCATCGACATTGAACGCTTTGGCCATGTCCGCCGTCATTTCTGTGCCTTTGATGCCCAGCTGACCGCGCTTCACTTCACCAAATTTGATCAGCTGCTGCGCGAGGTTCATCGCCATATCGCTCGGAATCGCAAAGCCGATGCCGATGTTACCGCCGCTGGAGGCGAGAATAGCCGTGTTGATGCCGATCAGTTCGCCGTTAAGGTTCACCAGCGCACCGCCTGAGTTACCGCGGTTAATCGCAGCATCGGTCTGGATAAAGTTTTCCAGGCCTTCCAGGTTGAGGCCGCTGCGACCCAGCGCCGAGATAATCCCGGAGGTCGCCGTCTGACCCAGCCCAAACGGGTTGCCGATCGCCACCGCGAAATCGCCGACTTTCAGCTGGTCAGAGTCCGCGACTTTCACCTGCGTGAGGTTTTTCGCGCCCTGAATCTGGATCAGTGCAATGTCGGTCTGCTCGTCATGCCCGATGAGTCTGGCTTCATATTCACTGCCGTCGCCCAACTGGACGTTGATCTTATCTGCGCCATTCACCACATGGTTATTGGTCAGCACATAGCCTTTGGCGGCATCAATGATCACGCCAGAACCCAGCCCCTCGAAAGGCTGTGGCTGGCTGTTGCCGCCAGGCATCTGACCAAAGAAACGTTTCAGCGGCTCAGGAATATCCTGCGCCTGCGCACCTGCATCGGTGCCTTCAACGTGAACGCTGACCACGGCAGGTAACACTTTTTCCAGCATCGGTGCCAGACTCGGCAGCGGCTGATCCGCGACCTGTGCCGGCAGCGTGGCCATCGCGCCCGGCGCGGCGGCAAGGCTCATCCCGATACTCAAGGCTAATGCGCTAAACAGGCGTGCTTGTTTTTTCATTGCTACAACGCTCTCGCTGTAAAATGTGGGAGGAAGTAATGAGTGTGACAGTCGTTTGTGGTCAGGGTTCGCAAACAGAGCGGGCGCAGACAGGCTGCGCCCCAAAAAGATTAATCGCGGGCAGGACGTTCGCCACGCAGTAAACCGGATGCGCCTTCAGAGTAGTCACGCGGCATCTGCACTGGTGCCTGATCGTTGTCCGCCTCGGCCTCAGTGAGCTGATAGGCAAACGGATTTTTCTCGCCAGGCAGATTCGGCAGCAGGTCATTTGAGCCTTTTGCCATGTGCTGATAGAGCTGACGATAGTCACGCGCCATGTTATCCAGCAGCTCTGCGCTCTGCGCAAAGTGGTTGGTCAGCTCTTCGCGATAATCGGCCAGCTCTGCCTTCGATTTTTCCAGTTCGTACTGCATGCTGCGCTGCTCACGCAGCTTTCTGTTGCCAAAACGCATGGCGACTGCGCCGACAATAATACCTACCACTAAACCAATTAGCCCGTATTCCCAGGTCATAATGACTCCCGTGTTATTTCCATTGTTCCGTAGGGCGTTGCACCATTTCAATAATAGTCACTATACCCGTTAATCTTATGGTTGTGGAACTCCGGAGCAGCATGGCTTAGTGTAGAACGGCCTTTTTTTCAGCAACCGTAGTATGAACCAGACACCATTCAGGGACTTTGAAACAACAATGCAAACCTCAACTCCGCTTGCACGCTATGAGCAGGCGCTGTCGCAGGGCGAATTCAGGCCCGATGACGTACAACGCGAAGCCATTACCCGTTTAGACGCGCTGCAGCAGGCGCTGGTCGCCCGACAGCAATCTGCCGCGCCAGCTGCCTCCGGTCTGCTGGGGCGTCTGTCAAAATTGATCGGCAAAGAGAAAAACGAGACGCCAGAGCCGGTGCGTGGACTCTATATGTGGGGCGGTGTCGGCCGCGGAAAAACCTGGGTCATGGATCTCTTTTTTCAGTCTATTCCTGGCGATCGCAAACTGCGCCTGCACTTCCACCGCTTTATGCTGCGGGTGCATGAAGAGCTGACCCAGCTTCAGGGGCAGAGTGACCCGTTACTGATCATCGCGGACAGGTTCAAAGCCGAAACGGACATCCTCTGTTTTGATGAATTTTTTGTCTCGGATATCACCGATGCAATGCTGCTCGGCACGCTGATGGAAGCCCTGTTCGAACGTGGCATCGCCCTGGTCGCGACGTCGAATATCCCGCCTGACGATCTCTATCGCAATGGCCTGCAGCGCGCGCGCTTTCTGCCAGCGATTGAACAGATCAAACGGCACTGTGATGTGATGAATGTCGATGCCGGAATCGACTACCGTCTGCGCACGCTGACCTCCGCGCATCTCTGGAACTATCCGCTGAACAGTGAAACCCACGCCGAAATGACCCGGATGTTTAACGCGCTGTCCGGCAGTGAGCCTGAGGCGGCACCGGTGCTGGAAATCAATCACCGCCAGATGCCAACCCTGGGCGTCAGCGACGGCGTGCTGGCGATTAAATTCACAACGTTGTGCGGGGAAGGGCGTAGCCAGCATGACTACATCGCATTGTCGCGCCGTTTTCACAGCGTGCTGCTCTATGATGTCCCGGTGATGATTTACAAAACAGAGGATCAGGCGCGCCGCTTCCTGGCGCTGGTCGATGAGTTCTATGAGCGGCATGTGAAGCTGGTCGTGGCGGCAGAGACCTCCCTCACCGAGATCTATCAGGGGACGCGGCTGAAGTTTGAGTACCAGCGCTGCCTGTCCCGGCTTCAGGAGATGCAGAGCGAAGAGTATCTGCGTTTACCGCACCTGCCGTGAGAATAATCAGGATAAATACCGAAATAGGGTTCGATTTTTGTAATCGACTTCTCTATAATCTTGCGACCCCACGTTACAGCAAAGGATTTTTTTCCCAAATCCTCTGTGTTCCAGTAACTCTATCCGAAGGGGTGGCTTGCTGGTCAAAATGGTCGTGTGAGCCTCATTCGTTTACTTAAGCGTTTGGGATTTCACCAACGTGTAACTTAATTTGGGTAAGCTTTTCGATGAAAACTTTTACAGCTAAACCAGAAACCGTCCAACGTGACTGGTTTGTAGTTGACGCAACAGGCAAAACTTTGGGTCGCCTGGCGACTGAACTGGCGCGCCGTCTGCGTGGTAAGCATAAAGCGGAGTACACTCCGCATGTTGATACCGGTGATTACATCATCGTCCTGAACGCAGACAAAGTTGCTGTTACCGGCAACAAGCGTACTGACAAGATCTACTATCACCACACCGGCCACATCGGTGGTATCAAACAGGCGACCTTTGAAGAGATGATTGCTCGCCGTCCTGAGCGTGTGATTGAGATCGCGGTTAAAGGCATGCTGCCGAAGGGCCCGCTGGGTCGTGCTATGTACCGTAAACTGAAAGTTTACGCAGGCAACGAGCACAACCATGCGGCACAGCAACCGCAAGTTCTTGACATTTAATCGGGATTAAAGGCAATGGCTGAAACTCAAAACTACGGCACTGGTCGCCGCAAAAGCTCTACCGCTCGCGTATTCATTAAGCCGGGTAGCGGTAACATCGTAATTAACCAACGTTCTCTGGAACAGTACTTCGGCCGCGAAACTGCCCGCATGGTAGTTCGTCAGCCGCTTGAGCTGCTGGACCTGGTTGGTAAATTCGATCTGTATGTCACTGTTAAAGGTGGCGGTATTTCTGGTCAGGCTGGTGCGATCCGTCACGGTATCACCCGCGCTCTGATGGAATACGACGAATCACTGCGTGGCGAGCTGCGTAAAGCTGGCTTCGTAACGCGTGATGCGCGTCAGGTTGAACGTAAGAAAGTCGGCCTGCGTAAAGCACGTCGTCGTCCTCAGTTCTCCAAGCGTTAATTGTTTGCAGCTCCGGCTGCATCAGTTGGCACAAAAAACCCGCTTCGGCGGGTTTTTTATTTTCTGTTCTCCGCCTGCGTTACCGCAAAAACCGTAACCCCACGCTCAATTTACCTGCAAAGATTCATTCCACGCCCACAAGCAGCCTAAAATCTGGTAGACTCTGTGTCACTTTGCGCCCGCAGGCCGGTGCGTTATGCGCCTCCCCACTGTCGGGGCATCAGTATCTGTGGCGCAGCTAACCAGGTTGCGTGCGAGTTCGATGGGCAAGTGAGTCGCCGTGTGGTTGGCTATTCGCAGTATCTTTTTGTGAACAAACTTGGAGGTTTTCATGGCTGTCGCTGCCAACAAACGTTCGGTAATGACGCTGTTTTCTGGTCCTACTGACATTTTCAGCCACCAGGTTCGTATCGTCCTGGCGGAAAAGGGTGTCAGCGTAGAGATCGAGCAGGTCGAAATGGACAACCTGCCGCAGGATCTGATTGACCTCAATCCGTATCGCACGGTACCAACGCTGGTAGATCGTGAGCTGACGCTGTATGAATCACGCATCATCATGGAATATCTGGACGAGCGTTTTCCGCATCCACCTCTGATGCCGGTTTATCCGGTTGCCCGTGGTGACAGCCGCCTGATGATGCACCGCATCGAGCAGGACTGGTACAGCCTGATGCGTAAAGTTGAGAACAGCAGCGGTCAGGAAGCGGAAGCCGCACGCAAGCAACTGCGTGAAGAGCTGCTGGCCATCGCGCCCCTGTTTGGTCGTACGCCTTACTTCATGAGCGAAGAGTTCAGCCTGGTGGATTGCTACCTGGCTCCGCTGTTATGGCGTCTGCCTTCGATGGGCATCGATCTGATCGGCTCCGGTTCGAAAGAGCTGAAAGGTTACATGAACCGCGTATTTGAGCGTGACTCTTTCCTCGCTTCACTGACTGAAGCTGAACGTGAAATGCGCCTGCAAGCCCGGGCTTAACGTATGGAAATGTCGCAACTTACTGCACGTCGTCCCTATCTGCTGCGCGCCTTCTATGACTGGTTGCTCGACAACCAGCTGACGCCGCATCTGGTGGTCGACATCAATCTGCCGGGTGTGCAGGTGCCGCTGGAGTATGCGCGTGATGGACAGATCGTTCTGAACATCGCGCCACGCGCCGTGGGCAACCTCGACCTGGCCAACGATCAGGTGTCGTTTAACGCCCGCTTCGGCGGCGTTCCGCGCCAGGTTAATGTGCCGATGGCGGCGATTCTGGCTATCTATGCGCGTGAAAACGGCGCCGGAACGATGTTTGAACCGGAACCGGCTTACGAGCTGGGTACGCAGGAGACGTCAGAAGGGCAGGAAGAGACCATGATGTCCGTGATTGATGGCGATCGTCCTGACGATGCCAGCGATGACGAGACACCGCCTGATGACGATCCACCGCCGCGTGGCGGACGACCTTCACTGCGCGTCGTGAAATAGTCATATTCGCATCGTGAATACCCGCTGACCGGCGGGTATTTTTTTGCCTGCCAGCCATAAAAAAATCCGGCTGCCTGCGCAAGCCGGATTTTCTCCACAAACCGCTACGATTAATAGACGTCGCGCAGGTAGCGTTTTTCCTTTTTCAGCTGATCGACATAGTCCGCCGCACGCTCGGTAGAGAGCCCGCCAAACTGCCGGACCACTTCATACAGTGCGTTATCCACATCCTTCGCCATGCGCGAGGCATCGCCACAGACATAGAAGTATGCCCCTTCCTGCAGCCAGGCGTAGAGCTCGGCACCCTGCTCCAGCATCCGGCTCTGCACATAGATCTTCTTCTCCTGATCGCGTGAGAACGCCAGGTCCAGGCGGGTCAGCAGGCCGCTGTCGCGCCAGGCCAGTAACTCATCCTGATAGATAAAGTCATGTTCCTGATGCTGATCGCCAAAGAACAGCCAGTTTTTACCCTGCGCGCCGGTGGCCTGGCGCTCCTGCAGGAAGGCGCGGAATGGCGCGATGCCGGTACCCGGTCCCACCATGATCAGCGGCGCACTGTTGTTAGCCGGCACGCGGAAGGCTTTGTTGGGAGAGATAAAGATGGCAGGCTTCTCACCGCGACGTACGCGCTCGGCCAGATAGGTTGAGCAGACGCCACCGCGATTACGGCCACCGCTGTGATAACGCACCGAGGCCACCGTCAGGTGAACCTGATCAGGATGCGCTTTCGAGCTGGAGGAGATTGAATAGGCGCGATGCTGCAGCGGACGCAGCAGGGCCACAAACTCAGGCACCGACAGCGTGCGTGTCAGCTCCAGCTGCAGCAGATCCAGGGTATCTTTGCCCCACAGCCAGACGCCCAGCGCATCTTTATCATCATGCTGCAACACATGACGCAGCTCCTGGTTTGTGGTGTTCTGACCGACCCATTCGATTAACTTGCGCGACGGCTCGGAGATCTCGAACTGATAGGTCAGCAGGTCACCCAGGCTGCGGTCAAAGCCCGGCACCGGCGTCTGGTAGTCAGCGTTAAGCTGCGTCAGCAGCAGGCTGACCAGCGACGGCTCGTTGACCGGGATGACACCCAGCGCATCGCCCGCTTCATATTTCAGGCCGCTGCCAGCGAGGTCAAACTCGAAATGACGGATATCTTTGGCCGACTGCTCACCTGACAGGCGTTTGTTGGTGATCAGCGCCGCGGCATACGGATTCGATTTGTTGCTGCCCGGGATCACCGGCGCTTCCGGCGCGCTTTCCAGCACGGTGCCGCTGCTGCCCGCGCTGGCGGCGAACTGTGGCATGGAGCTGTTCAGCCACTCGCTGGAAGGCTCTTCGTAGTCGATGTCGCAGTCGATACGATCGACCACGCGTTTCGCGCCCAGCTGCTCCAGGCGCATATCGATAAACTTACCCGCCTGGCAGAAGCCGTCGTAGCCGGTGTCACCAATCGCCAGCACGGCGAAGTGCATCTGCTCCAGACGCGGTGCGGTACTGGCCGAGATCGCATCCCAGAACAGCTGCGCGTTGTCCGGCATTTCGCCCTCGCCATAGGTTGAGGTAACGATCAGGACGTGACGCATGGTGGCGAACACGTCGAGGTCGACATCGCCCAGCGCCTGAACCACCGGCACCAGACCTTTCGCGCGAGCAGATTTCGCTGCGGTCTGCGCCAGCGCCTCAGCGTTACCGGTCTGTGAACCGTAAAGGATATGCAGTTGCGTGGTAGCAGCGGCGCCCGTTCCTGCGGCAGGTTGCTGTTTGTCTTCTAACACCAGCAGACGGGAGTGAAGGCCGGCAAGAAAGCCAGCCAGCCAGTACTTCTGATCGCCATTGAAAGGTGCATCTTCTGGAATATAAGGAATTTTCATGGGTACTTTTACTCAATCCCGTTCTCGCCCGTTATCAGTGGCGTTATCCGGTGTGAAAGCGGTTCCGCTTTCCCGCGCTGCAGCATTTACAGCAGGGGAGAGCGGTTCTGCTTCTGTCCGGTACAACGATTAACCCGGGCAATGACCATTAATAATATTCAGTTCCGCCTGAACCCTGTCAGGGTCAGGAGAGTTTACCCACTGCCGCTGCGATTTCCGGCAGTGCCGCACGCGCAAACAGCTCTTCAAAGTCCGGCAGGTGGCCCAGCACCTCCCGGTTACAGGCATCCTGATACATGATCCAGCCATAGGTCGCCAGGCTGTCCATCGAACGGATGTTACGCTGTGTCAGGGCTGCTTTGTAATCTGACATACGCTTGGAGCCGATCAGGCTGGCCAGTTCATCATCGCTGTAACTTTCGATGGCGGAACGGGCATGACGCTGCAGCTTGCTGACCAGCGCAAAGTCTTCAGTCATCAGCAGATTGCGCACCGCCTTTTCGACCGCGGGATCTTCAACCGGCGTGCCTTTTGGCAGCTTCGCCAGGGCCAGCTGCTGGGCAAAGCTCAGCACGGTATAGTTATTCAGCAGGACAAACATCTCCAGCGTGTCGGTCGCGCCATAGGCTGGCACGGCGCCGTTAGCGATGGTTTTACCCTGACGCCAGGCCGCTTTGAATTTCGCAACCTGATGAGCCGCCAGCGCCGTTGACAGCTCTTCGAGAAGGTCTTTGCGGCTTTTGGCCTTCAGGATCTCGCCGCCATCCTGGTAGAGCAGCAGTGAGCGCGGCATCACGTAAACAAAGTGGTGACATTCGGTTTCCCAGTTTTCCAGCAGCCAGGCGGCCCGTGGTGAGCCGGTAGCCGCCAGATGCCAGTTCAGCATGGTCAGCACCGCCTGCTTGTGTACCTGGGCCATCTCGTCCTGATCGGCAATTGAGCCGAACTGCACGGAATCACCGGCTGCATGGCTGGCCAGCGTGCCGTAGGGATCGTACTGGTAGGCAAAGCCACCGCTCATGCCGTTACCAAATCCTTTACCGAAGGTTCCCAGGTTGAGGATGGCACCGTTGGTCATATATTCGCAGCAGAAGTCACCGACGCCTTCAACAACCGCCGTGGCACCAGAGTTACGCACCGCGAAACGGTCTCCCGCCTGGCCCTGCACGAACAGACGTCCGCCGGTCGCGCCGAACAGCGCAAAGTTACCGATCAGCACGTTGCCATCGCTATCCTGTGCGCCGCCGCCAGGTGACATCACGATCAGCTCACCGCCACACTGTCCTTTGCCGACGCCATCGTTACAGGTGCCATAATGCGTCATCTGCATGCCATCGTTGCAGAAGGCGCCAAATGACTGACCGGCAGATCCGGTGGTCGCGATTTTCACGCTCTCAGGCGCCAGATAGCGGCGGCCGCGATCGTCGGTGAGAACGGCAGGCATCGCCTGCAACTGCGCCGGTGTCAGCTGATGATTCAGCATGCGTTCGATATCGATCGCCAGCTGACCACCCACGCTTTTGTTACGGTTATTCAGCACGATGTTGTCACCCAGGGCGACGTCAGGATTACCCTGTTCCACCAGCGACAGCTTCAGCTGCTCAATCCAGCCATCATCCAGCTCAAAATCTTTTTCCAGGTAGACCGGCTTGTCGATTTTCAGCTCTGGTACCACAGTGAGCATGGCGCGCAGGTCGAGTTTACCCACCTCCAGCGGGTGATCCATCAGGTGCAGCAGGTCGGCGCGGCCGCGTGCTTCACGCAGCGAACGCAGGCCCATGCGCGCCAGGATCTCACGCACTTCATGCGCCACGTTGAGGAAATATTGCGCCAGCTGACGGGGATCGCCATCAAAGGCTTCGGCATTGGTGGTTAACCCGGCCGGGCATTTCACGTTGCAGTTTTTTGCCATCACGCATTTCAGCATCATCAGCGCGGTGGTGCCGAACTCGAAGCTGTCGCCGCCCAGCAGCGCCGATTTCACTACGTCGCTGCCGGTCTGTTGCGCGCCTGAGCAGCGCAGCTGTACTTTCTCGCGCAGCCCGTTTGCACATAGCGCCTGGTGGACTTCGGCGATGCCGATTTCCGCCACACGTCCGGTATATTTCAGGCTGGTCACCGAGGCAGCGCCGGTGCCGCCGGTGTTACCCGCGACGTTGATTACGTCAGCGCCCGCTTTCGCCACGCCGACCGCGATGGTGCCGATCCCTTCTGACGAAACCAGCTTCACGATCACGCGCACCCGCGCGGCCTTGCAGTCGTGGATCAGCTGCGCCAGATCTTCGATCGAATAGGTATCGTGATGCGGCGGCGGCGAGACCAGCTCGACGCCAGGCGTGCCGCCACGCGCCGCTGCAATCTCGACGGTGACTTTGGCGGCCGGTAACTGGCCGCCTTCGCCAGGCTTCGCGCCCTGACCGATTTTGATCTCCAGCTCTTCCAGCATCGGATCGGCCAGATAGGCGGCCCAGACGCCGAAACGGCCCGACGCCAGCTGCTTGATGCGTGAGGCGCGGATGGTGCCGTGACGCGAGTAGTGTTCACCCCCTTCACCGCAGTTACTCATGCCACCAACCATGTTGGTGCCGTGGGCGACTGCTTCATGCGCCGGTGCGACCAGCGCGCCGTGGCTCATTGCCCCGGAAGCAAAGGTACGGGTAATTTCACAGGCTGGCTGCACTTCGCTCAGCGGCAGTGAGGGCAGGGTCGTGAAAATACGGGACAGATAATCTGCTGCTTTGCCATAGGCGGTGACTTTCAGACCGCCGCTGACCACCTCGCTGCTCTCGATGTCGTCGCCGAAGCGCGATTTCAGGGCGCGGGAGAGATTCTGCAGACGTTCGCTTTCAGGTTTCAGCCCCTCAATGGCGTCGGTCAGACGCAGCATAAAGTGGTTCAGGCTGCCATCCACCGCCTCACACTCCATGCCACGAATGGCAAAGCCATTATTCGTCAGTGAGTAGCGACCCAGCTTGCGGCGGAACTCCGCTTCGCTGTCGATATGGGTCAGGTCAGCCGGGAAGGTCAGGATGTCGCGCAGCGCCGCCGGGCGACGTTTACGCTCTTCATACATCAGGCTTGAGAACTGACGGTAATCGGCCGTGATGGCAAAATTGTTGATGACCTCATCCGGGATGCGCTCGAAGCTGCTGTCTTTAAACGTCTCTGGCTTGATGCCAAATGCGTTATCGAGTTTGGCCAGCGTCATCAGACGGATGAAGTTATCCTCTTCGCGGGCTTTGTCGGCAAAGCGAATCGGCTCTTCGGTCATGTCGATAAAGGTCCGCACGGCGATGGTGCCGTAAGAGTGACCGGCTCCCTCCGCGCGCTCTTTAAACAGGCCCAGCAGCGGCACATCTGATTCACCCTGAATTCTGAGTGCGCTCTGATGCCAGTCAACCGCCATCTGGGCGATGGTGGCGAAACCTGCGCCGCCCACCGGGGTTTTAATGTTCGGGAAATACTTTTTCAGCACCGGATCGTCGGTGTTGAGGAAGTTAGGCTCAAAGAATTCGCCGCAGCTGTAGCTCTCCACGGTGCAGAGCCCCACTTTGCCCATGGTTTTCATCAGCGCTTTTTCGGCGGCTTTGGCATAGCGTTTAAAGGCTTTGTTGCCTTCCTCGCCTTCACCATATTTCTCCTCTGCGCGCATCTGAACGCCCAGCGGATAGATCGCGGAGGCACCGAAGCCAAGGGTCGCGGCGATATGGTGCGAGGAGATGCTCTGACCGCTTTCTACTACCAGCGAGACATCCAGACGCAGCCCTTCCTGTACCAGACGCTGGTTGATGGCAGAGACCACCAGCAGCATCGGAATGGCGGCCTGTTTCGAGGAGATGTGGCGGTCGGTCAGTACGGCGATGCCGCCCTGGGAACGGGCAAAATCCACCACCTGCTGCGCCAGGTCATCGATCGCTTTTTCCAGCGCGTTGGCGTTCGCCGTCATGCTCAGCAGATCTTTGCCGACGACCGGCTCGTAAAGCATCTCAAAACGGGCATAAGGCGCAATGGTCTGCTCGCGTAAGCGCAGCATATCCAGATGGCTGAGGATCGGGGTAGGCACCACGATCTGACGGCCTTTGCTGCGACCCAGATGCGGTTTTGCGCCCAGCGCGACCCGCAGCGTCATGCCATCCGCTTCGCGGATGGAGTCCAGCGGCGGGTTGGTGACCTGTGCAAAACGCTGCGAGAAGTAGTGCGCCATGCCGCCTTCGTGGTCGGATAAGCCATTGATGGCGTTGCCGTAACCCATTGCAGAGATCTTCTCTGCACCGGTATTCAGCATCGGGTCCATCATGAACTTGAAGCTTTCCTGGTTGTAGTAATAGGCCACAAAACGCTGATAGGTTTTCAGATCGCCACGATAGCGCAGCGGTGACCCCTGCTGCTCCGCCGGGATCTCGGGCAGGTCATCCAGCCCGACGCGGGCTTCACGCAGCAGCGCCAGATAATCTTTTTCCGCAGCCAGTTTTTCCAGCGCCTGCAGCGTGGTGTAGCTGCGTTTTTCACGATGATCGAAATAGAGCATCCCGCCCGCTTCAATACGGCCACGACGCAGTACGCTTTCCGGTGGAAAGGCGATCTGGCCCGCTTCCGACATCGCACCAATATACTCAGCCGTTTCGACGGAACGCAGAGGACGCAGACCCAGGCGGTCAAGGCGTGCGCCAATCACTTCGCCGTTGCCGAAGATTAATGCAGCAGGGCCGTCGTTCTTCTCTTCGTACAGAGAGAAATACTCCAGCATGGCGCGCACTTCCGGCGACAGCTCGCTGTCATTCTCCCAGGCGGGCGGCATCATGGAGACCACGGCGGTGATCAGATCGAGGTTGTCCTCCATCAGGCGGCTGTGGATGCTCTGATCCAGCCGTGAGCTGTCGGACTGGCCTTTTGGTCGCACGATTTTTTTACCACGGGCCAGCGCCAGCGCGGCTTCCGCGATGCGGTTTTTACGGTCCGTGTTCAGCTCGCCGTTGTGCGCCATCAGACGGAAGGGCTGTGCCATCGTGGTGTGGGGGTCGGTGTTGGTGGAGAAGCGGGTATGGAAAAACAGTCCGCGCACCTGATGATCGGGATCGGTCAGATCTTTGAAGTAAGGGATGACTTCATTGGAATTCAGACGCGCCTTAAACACCTGCGTGCGTGAGGAGAGCGACAGCGGGTAGAGTCCGCCAAATTCGCTTTCGGTAAATGCACGGGCCTCAATCGTTAACAGGGCGCGATAGATGCGTTGTTCGAAGTCATTCTGATCGACCACGTCCTGCGGGGCAGTGAAGATCCACTGCAGAATCGGTAACTGGAACTGCACGGCGGCCGGGCGCGTCACGCTGCTGTCCAGCGGCATATCACGCTTCATGATGACCGGCAGGCCAAAGCTGCTCAGCGTCTCATCTACCAGGCGCTCGGCATTTGCCCGCAGCTCTGCATCTTTCGGGACAAAGAAGTTGCCGACGCCAAAGCGACCCGCTTCCAGCGGCTCTCCGGTAATTTTGCGGAAGAAATGCAGCGACAGGTCGACGTTGACCCCCGCGCCGTCACCCACGCCTTCTGCTGACATTCCGCCGCGGTGAGGCACCGTACACAGGGCGCTGTGCGCCATCTGCAGGATCTCGTGGGTCTGCTCGCCGTCCTTACGCGTAATGAAACCTACACCACAGCTGTCACTGCCTGCTGTCGGATCATACAAGCCATAGGATTGAGGTTTTTTAGTGGACATTGAGGGTCTCCTTAAACTGCTTTGACATTACCTGCACTGTTTCAGGGTCTGAGCGCAACCAGGGCGCAGCTTCTTTTTTCTCGCCATGATCTGTCGAGCACGCGTCATAGCCCTGAGCATTTCTCTCCAGACATCGGTAAAACGTCTTTTAATGAGCTGCTCTGATTTCCGGTCTCGTAAAGGAGATGACTTAAACCACGCGGGAGTCTTCTTGTTGCATAGATATGCCGAGACAATGACCCGTCTGGAAAGCTTTCAGCGGATTTCCAACTTATCGGGAAAGCGTAATCAGGTCAAATAGGGCGGTCAGGCGGGCTAATCAGACGTTTTATGGGTTTAAGTTAATGAATAATATGATTTTTAAGGTTTAAAATGTGTCACTCTGGCACCCGGCGATCGGCCGATAAATGTGAACTGACTCACTGTAGGGCAGGCATCAGATCTCTGCACAATGCTGGTGAGAGTGGGATAAACAGCATTAAATGCTGTTCAGCACAGATGATACATAGCATGTATCTGTTTTTCTTATGTCCGCCTTTTTGAATGAAACTGCGCCGGGTTATAAGAAAAATTAATCAGCATAGATGTGCTTAAAACATCACTAAAGATGAATGGGTATTCATATAAACGGGATGGGCCTGCGCAACAGAACGTTGCCAGGATATTGAAAAAAGGCCGTACAGAGAAATCTGAGATTCGCTGGCGGCTTTACAGATTATTCATTTGGCACAATCAGTCAAGGGTTTTAACCGTTTTGTCCTTAACGTCGCCGAACGGTCGTGCGGATGCACCATAATGGCGCATCTGCGTCCGGATCTTCGCGTGACGGGCTGCGACGTTGTCGGGCCATCTGCGTTATAGTGAGGCGGTTTCTCTTTCAGGGAGTGGGTATGAAGCAAATTCGTCTGTTGGCGCAGTACTACGTTGATTTGATGGTCAAGCTGGGACTGGTGCGGTTCTCGCTGCTGCTGGCGTCGGCGCTGGTGGTGCTGGCGATGATTGTCCAGATGGCGGTCACGATGGTACTGCGGGGTCATGTTGAGAGCATCGACGTGGTGCGTTCGGTCTTCTTCGGGCTGCTGATCACGCCCTGGGCGGTCTATTTCCTGTCAGTGGTGGTCGACCAGCTGGAGGAGTCGCGGCAGCGGCTGGCCCGGCTGGTGGATAAGCTGGAGGAGATGCGTACCCGCGATCTGGAACTCAACCAGCAGATGAAAGAGACCATCACGCAGCTGAATCAGGAGATCAGCGACCGTAAAAAAGCGGAGCTGGCGCGCGAACAGGTGATGGATAAGCTGCGTGAGGAGGTGACGCGCCGTGAACAGGCGCAGATCGAGCTGGAACAGCAATCCTCTTTTCTGCGCTCCTTCCTGGATGCCTCGCCAGACCTGGTGTTCTATCGCAACATCGATAAACAGTTCTCTGGCTGTAATCGGGCGATGGAGCTGCTGACCGGCAAAAGCGAAAAACAGCTGATTGGCCTGACGCCGCGTGACATCTACGATGATGAAGCGGCGACCAAGGTCCTGGAGACGGATGAGAAAGTGTTCCGCCACAACGTCTCGCTGACCTATGAACAGTGGCTGCAATATCCCGACGGCCGCAAAGCCTGTTTTGAGATCCGTAAAGTGCCCTATTATGACCGCGTCGGTAAGCGCAGCGGGCTGATGGGCTTTGGTCGCGATATAACCGAGCGTAAGCGCTATCAGGACGCGTTAGAGAACGCCAGCCGGGAAAAGACCACCTTTATCTCAACGATCAGCCACGAGCTTCGTACGCCGCTTAATGGCATTGTCGGCCTGAGCCGGATTCTGCTGGACACCGATCTGAATCAGGAGCAGCTGAAATACCTGAAAACCATCCATGTCTCGGCCATCACGCTGGGCAACATCTTCAACGATGTGATTGAGGTGGACAAGATCGAACGGCGTAAGGTGCAGCTGGATAATCAGCCGCTCGATTTTACCGGCTTCCTCGCCGATTTAGAGAATCTCTCCGGCCTGCTGGCACAGCCTAAAGGGCTGAAGTTTGTGCTCGCGCCGCAGCTGCCGCTGCCACACATGATCGCTACCGACGGCACCCGTCTTCGTCAGATTCTGTGGAACCTGATTGGCAACGCGGTGAAGTTTACCCAGCAGGGGGAGATCCTTGTGCGGGTCACCTATGAGCAGGATGAGACGCTGCGCTTCGAGGTTCAGGACTCCGGCATGGGGATCCCGCAGGATGAGCAGGACAAGATCTTTGCAATGTACTATCAGGTTAAAGATCAGCATGGCGGTAAACCGGCGACCGGCACCGGCATCGGGCTGGCGGTGTCCCGCCGTCTGGCGCAGGCGATGGGCGGCGATATCCGTGTTCACAGCGCGCCAGGGCAGGGCTCCTGCTTTACCGTCGAGATCCACGCGCCGCGCATTGCGGAAGAGGTGGAAAACGAAGGCGTGGAGGACAGCCTGCCGCTACCGGCCCTGCACGTCCTGCTGGTTGAAGATATTGAGCTGAATGTGATTGTGGCACGTTCGGTTCTGGAGAAGCTGGGCTGCAGCGTCGAGGTCGCCATGACCGGCCAGGCGGCGCTGGCGATGTTTGACCCGCTGGAGTTTGATCTGGTGCTGCTGGACATTCAGCTGCCGGATATGACCGGGCTGGATGTCTCGCGGGCCATTCGCCAGCAGTATCAGGGAACCCATCTGCCTCCGCTGGTGGCGCTCACCGCCAACGTCCTCAAAGACAAAAAAGAGTATTTCGACGCGGGCATGGATGATGTGCTCAGCAAGCCTCTGGCGGTTCCGGCACTGACGGCGATGATCAAAAAGTACTGGGATTATCAGTCTGAACCGGAAGAGGAGACCTCTGCCGGGCGCGATGATAAAACCCTGATGCTGCTGGATGTCGCGATGCTTGAACAGTATATCGAGCTGGTTGGCCCTGGCCTGATCACCCAGAGCCTGACGATGTTCGAAAAAATGATGCCGGATTACCTGGCCGTGCTGGAATCCAACCTGATGGCGCGGGATCAGAAAGGGATTGCTGAAGAGGGGCATAAAATCAAAGGCGCGGCGGGTTCAGTGGGGCTGCAGCGTTTACAGATGCTGGCGAAACAGATTCAGAGTCCGGAGCTGCCGGCGTGGTGGGACAACGTGACGGAGTGGATTGATGAGCTGAAGCACGAGTGGCGACACGATGTGCAGGTATTGCGCGACTGGGTGGCAGAACAGGAACGCTGATACGCCAGAAAAAAATGACCCCAGCCGAGGCCGGGGTGCGCGAATACTGCGCCAACACCAGGGAAATCATTGCGGCCGCTATGATCTGAATAATTAATGCAGCCGCAGGGTATTGGTTAACACTGTCATCACCTTAGCAAATCCCTCTTCACATGCGACAAGATTCATTAAAAATTGTGATATTGAGCAGCGTTTAAATACAGAAAACATTAATTTGGCAACACAGTCAAGTAAGGAATCAATTTACGTGCTGCATTGCTGAAAAAATAGCCATTTCTGCCCTTTTTCGGGTAGTTTTAACGCGCCTGTGAGAGGGGAGTGGGGCGCGGATGCTGCCGGTGACGTCGCCGTTAACAGCGATGCCACCGGTACGGCTAAGACGCTGATATTGCAAGCAAGCACCCTGAAATGACACGAATAATCCAAAACAATCCGGAATGGTAAATATGAATCTGCCGCTTTCTCTTTTTATCCGCATGGCTTAAGTACAATTACTGAGCGAAACCAGGGCCAGCGCAAAGATGACTCCTTCCGTTTAGTGCTGTTTATTTAAACGTTATAACGATAATTCTGATTAATATATAGACCGTGATGGAATCGGAAAAAAATAAAAGTTAAGAGGATTGAATGATTTTAACCGGCGCTTATTACCCATTATTAACTGTTTATCTGGAAAGCTGGTGCCGGGTCAGGATGAATGGAACCGATTCCTTTTTGCCGGAAGTCCTTGAACTATTTCGAACTGTTGCAGCATTTTGATGCAAAATGACTGAATAAAGTCTGGAAACTGTCGGCTGAATTCTAACAAAATTCGTAAAAAGCCCGTCTCCGGGGTAGTGATTACATGTGTGATTGATTAACGTCTGAAACAGGTATGGGAAGATTGCATGAAGAAGCATAAAGGAAGCGTCGGGCAGCGTATCAGGCGGATCGCGGGCCGAATTGCGCTGGTCTGGCTGGGGCTCTGGCTGGCGGGAATATTACTCTTTGCCTTCCTGCCGGTTCCGTTCTCCGCAGTGATGGCGGAACGGCAGATCGGGGCCTGGCTGCGCGGTGATTTTAGCTATGTCGCTCATTCAGACTGGGTCGGCCATGATGAGATCTCGCCCTGGATGGGGCTGGCCGTCATCGCCTCTGAAGATCAGAAGTTCCCCACTCACTGGGGTTTTGATGTGGCAGCGATTGAGTCGGTGCTGGATAAGAAGGAGAGCCAGATGCGCGGTGCCTCCACGCTGTCACAACAGACGGCGAAAAACCTCTTCCTGTGGGATGGACGCAGCTGGATACGAAAAGGTCTGGAAGCGGGTCTGACGGTGGGGCTGGAAACGGTCTGGACGAAACGGCGCATTCTGACCGTCTATCTCAACATTGCCGAGTTCGGGCCAGGGATTTTTGGCGTTGAGGCGGCGGCGCAGCGCTACTTCCACAAGCCAGCCAGCCGGCTGACTGCGGCAGACGCAGCGTTACTGGCGGCGGTGTTGCCTAATCCGATTCGCTATCGTGCGGCGGCCCCCTCCGGCTATATCAGGGAGCGCCAGCAGTGGATCCTGCGCCAGATGCGCCAGCTGGGCGGAGAGGGCTTTTTACAGCGTAATCAGCTCAACTGAGCCTTAATCTTCATCGAAGCCCGCTTCGAACAGTTCGATGACCGCCGCCAGCGCCGGAACCTCTTCCGGGCCGCTGGCTTCGATCTCAATGTGCCCGCCTTTTGCTGAATCGAGCATCAGCAGCGCGATCACGCTGCTGGCTTCGGCTTCGGTGCCCGCTTCGTTGCGCAGCAGGACTTCGGCGTCAAAGCTCTGCACCAGCTCAAAGAGCTTCATTGCCGGACGGGCGTGCATACCCAGCTTATTTTTGATTTCTACAGTTTGTCTGACGGTCATGATTTGCGCTTTTCCAGCGTGCGATGGCGTGACTGTACATTCTTACCGCGTGAACGGAAGTAATCGGCCAGCTGCTCGGCGATATAGACGGAGCGATGTTTGCCGCCGGTACAGCCAATCGCCACGGTAAGATAGCTACGGTTATTGGTTTCCAGCATCGGCAGCCAGAGTTCTAAATAGCTGCGCGTCTGGTAGATAAAATTGTGCACTTCGGTATGGCGATCGAGGAAGGCCGCCACCGGACGGTCGAGGCCCGTCATTGGCCGCAGCTTGGGATCCCAGTGGGGATTGGGCAGAAAGCGCACGTCAAACACGTAGTCCGCATCAATAGGGATGCCATGTTTGAAGCCAAAGGATTCGAACACCATGGTCAGCTCACGTTCACGCTTGCCCAGCAGACGGGTACGCAGCATCTCGGCCAGCTCATGCACCGACATCTCAGAGGTGTCGATAATCAGATCAGCCCGGGAACGCAGCGGCTCCAGCAGATCGCTCTCTTCGTCAATCGCGCTCTCCAGCGACAGGTTCTTGCTGGAGAGTGGGTGCAGACGGCGTGTATCGCTGTAACGACGAATCAGGGTATTGCGATCGGCGTCGAGAAACAGCAGCTGCGGTGAAAAGGAGTCAGGCAGATTATTCAGCGCGGTTTCGAAAATTTCAGGGGATTCAGGCATGTTGCGGACATCGATACTGACCGCCGCCGAAATATTGCGATCGGCCAGCGAGTTCGCTAACTCCGGCAGCAGCACGACCGGCAGGTTATCGACGCAGTAGAATCCCATATCTTCCAGCGCACGGAGCGCCACTGACTTCCCCGAGCCTGAACGACCGCTAACGATCATCAGCACCATGACCTTCTCTCCCGTTTTAAAACCGGCAACCGGCCGGTAAAGACGCGTTACTGCTCTGTCTGGATTTCCGTAATAATGGCATAGAGCTCTTCATCACACTGCGCCGCGCGCAGACGGCGGCAGACCGTTTTATCTGCCAGACGTTTTGCCACCAGTGAAAGGGTGTGCAGATGCGTTTTGCACTGGTCAGCCGGCACCAGCAGGGCAAACAGCAGATCGACCGGCTGGTTATCGACAGCATCAAACGCAATCGGCTGTTCGAGGCTGATAAAGACCCCGACCGCGCGCAGCGTATCCTCTTCCAGCTTGCCGTGAGGAATAGCGATGCCGTTGCCGATACCGGTACTGCCCATGCGTTCACGGGTCAGGATCGCTTCGAAAAGCGTCTGGTGCGGCAGGTTGAGCTGCTTAGCGGCCAGTTCGCTGATGATTTCCAGCGCACGTTTTTTGCTCTGGCAGTGTACGCCGCTGCGGGTGCAGTCTGGCGAAAGCACCGTGCTCAATTCCAGTGTAAGATCGTTGTTCATTAGCGTTTCACTTGCGAGTTCACCAGGCCATTCACCGCCAGCGCGTCCTGACGCGGGAGACAAACGGGGCCTCTGCTCAGATGACAAAACGGGGCGGATTATCCGCCCCATCCTGTCGGCTCTGCGCGGCAGGCGCGCGTAGCTGGCGTGAAGGTTAGTGTTTTTTCAGTTTATCTTTGTGTTTGGTCAGCTGACGGGCGAGCTTATCGATAAGCCCGTCAATGGCCGCATACATATCTTCTGCTTCCGAAGTGGCGTGCAGCTCGCCACCATTTACGTGAAGTGTTGCGTCAGCCACCTGAGTGACTTTCTCAACTTTCAGGACAATATAGACCTGATTGATATGTTCAAAATAGTGTTCCAGTTTGGCAAATTTACCGCTGACAAACTCACGCAGAGGCGGAGTGATTTCAACGTGTTGCCCGGTCAGGTTCAGCTGCATAGGTCTTCCTTCTCATGTCTTTCAAACCAGCTGTTTACGCTGGTTCGATGGCGGGATGGATAAAGACTCACGATATTTGGCGACGGTTCGCCGTGCCACCATAATCCCCTGATCAGATAACATGGAGGTCAGTTTACTGTCGCTCAAGGGTTTGGCTGGATTTTCCGCCGAAATTAATTTTTTCACCAGCGCGCGGATCGCCGTCGAAGAGGCTTCACCGCCACCCTCGGTATTCACATGGCTGGAGAAAAAGTACTTCAGTTCGAAAATGCCCCGCGGGCTGTGCAGATACTTCTGCGTTGTCACGCGGGAAATGGTCGACTCGTGCATCTCAACAGCCTGGGCGATATCGGCCAGTACCATCGGACGCATAAACTCTTCACCCTGCTCGAAAAACGCCTGCTGCTGTTCAACAATACAGCGCGTCACTTTCAGCAGCGTATCGTTACGGCTTTCCAGACTCTTAATCAGCCAGCGCGCCTCCTGCAGATTACTGCGAATAAACTGGCTGTCGCTCTCATTGCGCGTGGTGCCGCCCATTGCGGCGTAGTGCTGGTTGATCCTGAGGCGCGGCACACTGTCGGCGTTAAGTTCAACCGTCCAGCGGCTGCCGACCTTGCGCACCAGTACATCGGGAATCACATATTCCGGTTCGCCGGTATTGATCGACTGGCCCGGGCGCGGGTCCAGCGACTGAATCAGCAGCATCGCCTCTTTCAGCACCTCTTCTTTAAGGCGCGTGACCCGCATCAGGCTGCGGAAATCGTGATTAGCCAGCAGGTCGAGATGTTCGCTGACGATCAGACGCGCCTCTGCCAGCATCGGGGTTTCGGGCGCATACTGCGAAAGCTGTACCAGCAGGCAGTCACGCAGGTCGCGCGCGCCGACGCCGATCGGATCGAAGCGCTGGATGCGTTTCAGCACCGCTTCCACTTCGTCCACTTCCAGTTCGTCGTTACCGATGCCGTCGAGGATCTCCTCAAGCGAAACGGTAAGATACCCGGTGTCATCGATAGCGTCGACGATAGAGGTCGCAATCGCGCGATCGGTGTCACTGAATGGCGTCAGTCCGACCTGCCACATCAGATAATCCTGCAGAGACTGAGTGGTTTCGCCCTGATAAACCGGTAACTCATCATCCTGATAATCGGTGCCGGTACCAGACGGCGTGCCAGCCGTGTAGATCTCATCCCAGGTGGCATCCAGCGGCAGCTCATCGGGCATCTCTTTCTGCTCAAGGGCTTCGCGGGTGTCCAGCGCCTCGGCCTCAGACGATTCCCGGGCGTCGATCTCTTCGTGCAGTTCGGTCTGCTCAAGCAGCGGGTTGCTTTCCAGTGCAAGCTGTAACTCCTGCTGGAGTTCAAGCGTAGAGAGCTGCAGCAGACGAATGGCCTGCTGCAGTTGTGGCGTCATTGCCAGCTGTTGGCTGAACCTGAGTTGTAAACCTTGCTTCATAGACAGGATGATAGTTCCCAGGTAAACATCACAATTAACGACACCTTATCAGAGTCTGAACTCTTCACCCAAATAAACCCGCTTCACCTGCTCATCGGCCAGGATCTCGTTCGGCGTGCCGTGCGCAATCAGGTGACCCTGGCTGACGATGTAAGCCCGCTCACAGACCGCTAAGGTTTCACGCACGTTGTGGTCGGTGATCAGCACGCCCAGGCCACTGTCACGCAGATGCTCGATGATCTTTTTGATGTCGATAACGGAGATCGGGTCAACACCGGCAAAAGGCTCATCCAGCAGGATAAACTTAGGATTGGCCGCCAGCGCACGCGCGATCTCGACACGACGGCGTTCACCGCCCGACAGTGCCTGACCCATGCTGTCGCGCAGGTGTTCGATGTGGAACTCTTCCATCAGTTCGCGGGCGCGATCCTGACGCTGCTCTTCCGTCAGATCGTCGCGGATCTGCAGGACGGCCATCAGGTTATCGTAGACGCTGAGGCGACGGAAAATAGAGGCTTCCTGCGGCAGATAGCCGATGCCGCGACGTGCGCGGGCATGCAGTGGCAGGATGCTGATATCTTCATCATCAATGACAATGCGACCCGCGTCGCGGGGCACGATCCCCACCACCATGTAAAAAGTGGTGGTCTTACCGGCACCGTTCGGGCCCAGCAGGCCGACAATCTCGCCGGACTTGACCTGCAGACTGACATCTTCTACCACGCGACGGCCCTTATATGCCTTCGCCAGGTTTTCTGCAATTAATGTGGCCATAGCTATCAGTTACTCTTCTTTCCGCTGGTGGACGAACCTTTATCCTGAAGCTGCGACGGCACCAGAACGGTGGTCACGCGCTTGTTCTGGCCCTGGCTGTAAGCCTGCATTTTCTGCTCTTTCACCAGGTAGGTAATACGGTCGCCTTTGATGTTGCTGTCCTGCTGCTCGATAAACGCATTGCCGGTCAGTTCAACGAAATCGTTCGCCAGTTCGTAGTGCAGTTTAGCGGCGTGGCCCTGCACCGGCTTGCCGCTGTCCTGCATCTGATAAAAGGTGGCGGGGTTGCCGTAGGCGTCAACGATGGTTTTCTTGCTGTCGCCGCCCGGACGGGTCACCACGACTTTATCAGCCGTGATTTTGATTGATCCCTGGGTCACGATGACATTGCCGGTAAAGGTCGCAACGTTGCCCTGCAAATCCAGCGCCTGATTCTGCGAGTCAATGTTTACGGGCTTGTCCGAGTCACCGGTCAGGGCCAGCGCCGGCACGCTGGTTGCCAGCAGTACCGAGGCCAGCAGGAGCTTCAAACTATTTTTGTTCATTTTGAATTTCATAAGAGGTTTTGACCTTCTCGATTAACTCGGCGTTTTTCGTCCGTAAATTGCCGCGCATTTTCATGCCAGTGGAGTTAAAGCTGCGGCCATACAATGTCACCTGATCATCAGAGGTAACATCCTGAGTGACAAGATTGATCTGCGCATTATCGGTTTTGATGCGCTCAAGCTGAGAGTCCTGCGTCAGGGTATTCAGCTCAACATGGCCATAAAGATAAAGCATACGATCTTTGGTGAGCTTTGCTTTATCTGCCCGTAGCGACCAGGTCGGAATTTTGTTCTCATCAAAGGTGGTCATCACCGGGTTCTCGAACCAGCTCAGTTCGTCGTCCGAAAAATAGGTCACTTTGTCCGAGGTCAGTTTATAGGAGAGCGCGCCCTGCGGGTTATAAACCACAGTGTGCGAATCGGCACTGGTATAGGTCGGCGACTGTGTGCCATTGCCGACAGGCGTGCCATCGTCATCCTGGTTAGTAAGATTCCAGCCGATCAAAACCAGTGCAATCAAGGTCAGAATCAGCGTTATCCAACGCCTGCTTTTACTCATACTGATTGCCCTTTGGCATCCTCAAATTTGTTCTGCGCCATTAAGATCAGATCACATACTTCACGCACCGCGCCGCGTCCGCCAGCGATCCGCGTGACATAGTGCGCGCGCGGCAGCAGAATCGGATGAGCATCCGCGACTGCCACGCTTAATCCCACTTTCGCCATAACCGGCCAGTCAATCAGATCGTCACCTATGTAGGCGACCTGGTCGTCGGAAAGGGACAGTTTATCCAGAAGTTCACGATAGGCCAAAAGCTTATCCGATTGTCCCTGATAAAGATGGCGAATGCCGAGCGTTTTACAGCGATCTTCCATCAGTCGGGCATTGCGGCCGGTAATAATAGCCACTTCCACATCGGAGGTCAGCAGGCAGCGGACGCCGTAACCATCCCGCACGTTGAATGCCTTCAGCTCTTCGCCATTGTTCCCCATGTAGATCACGCCGTCGGACATCACGCCATCGACGTCGCAGATCAGCAGACGGATCCGGCTGGCGCGCGCCATCACGTCGGCGCTGACCGGGCCATAGCAGGTCTCTATCGGGGGAGTTGCCAGTTGCATTTTCTCTTCCTGTTCAGACTACGCCAGCGCGCAGCATGTCATGCATATGTACCACGCCGAGCAGATGGTCGTCATCGGCCACCAGAATCGAAGTGATGTTTTTCGTCTGCATCAGATTCAGGGCTTCAACCGCCAGCATGTTCGGCCGGACGCGGATGCCGCCTGGCGTCATCACTTCGCCGATTGTGGCGCGCTGAAAGTCGATGCCCATGTCAAAGATGCGGCGCAGGTCACCATCGGTAAAGATCCCCTCAATTTTCATCAGGTCGTCGACGATAACTGTCAGACCCAGATTCTTGCGGGTGATCTCCAGCAGCGCATCGCGCAGGGAGGCGTCACGGGTGACGTGCGGCAGTTCATCGCCGCTGTGCATGATATCCGCCACATGCAGCAGCAGCTTGCGGCCCAGCGCGCCGCCGGGGTGGGAGAGGGCAAAATCTTCTGCCGTGAATCCGCGCGCTTCCAGCAGCGACACGGCCAGCGCGTCGCCCATCACCAGGGTCGCCGTGGTGCTGGTGGTCGGGGCCAGACCCAGCGGACAGGCTTCCTGGGGGACGTGCACGCAAAGATGCACATCCGCCACGCGGCCCATGGCGCTTTCGGGACGTCCGGTTATGCAGATCAGCGCGATGTGCTGACGCTTTAAGACCGGGATCAGCGCGAGGATCTCGTTCGACTCTCCGCTGTTGGAGATGGCGATCACCACATCATTTCTGCTCACCATGCCCAGATCGCCGTGGCTGGCTTCGGCAGGATGGACAAAGAAGGCGGGCGTGCCGGTGCTGGCGAAGGTCGCCGCCATTTTTTTACCGATATGGCCAGACTTCCCCATGCCCATCACCACCACTTTACCCTGGCAGCCGTAGATCAGGGCGCAGGCGCGGGCGAAATCGTCATTGATATATTGATCGAGCTGTTCCAGTCCTTCACGCTCAATGCGGAGCACGGTCTTGCCCGCTTGCTGAAAATCAAAGGCAGTTGGTTGCTGATATGACATAGTGAGTCTGTCCTTGTTAACCGTTCATGAATGCCGGCTGTAACCACAGCAGCGTCACCCAGACGAAGAAACCACAGAGTAAAATCAGGCCCGCCGTACGGCCAACACGTCGGCGACGAAGCAGGCAGAGCAGGGCAAACAGGGCGCTGACGCCCAGCATGACCCAGTAATCACGGGCAAAGGCATGATAATCGACGCTGCCCGGATGAATCAGTGCCGGAAGTCCCAGCACGATGGCAATATTATAAATGTTGGCGCCGATGAGATTGCCGATCGCAATATCATCTTCGCCTTTCAGTGCCCCGGCAAGCACCGTTGCCAGCTCGGGCAGGCTGGTGCCAACGGCGATCAGGGTCAGACCCATCACCAGTTCGCTGACGCCAAAGTAGTCGGCAAAGGCGGTGGCATTGTCGATCACCATCCGTGTCGACATCGGCAGAATAATCAGCGCGACAGCCAGCCAGAGAAAGGCCACCGTATTTCCACTCTCTTCACGCGGCAGTTCAGCCAGCTGCTCGCGGGTCAGGGTGTCATTGTTGTCCTGTTCCGCCTTACGCGCGATGCGAATCACCACCATCAGATAAATAGCGGCAATGGCAATCAGGCCAATGCCATCAAGTCGGCTAAGCTGATTATCAAACAGCATGAAACCGCTGAGCAGGGTGACCAGTAACATCAACGGGAGCTCACGCCGAATCAGATTGGAGTGAACAGTTAACGGATGTATTAGCGCAGCGGCACCCAGAATCAGTAGAATGTTGGTAATGTTCGAGCCCAGGGCGGTGCCCACAGCCAGATCCATCTGGCCATGCTGCGCCGCAGAAAAGGAGAGGATCATCTCTGGCAGCGAGGTGCCGATGCTGACAACGGTCATGCCGATAATCAGTGGCGGAATGCCAAATGATCGACACAATATAGAGGCGCTAAACACCAGACGATCGGCACCATAAGCCAGTAAAAGCAAACCGATAATCAGCAGTGCAGAAGCTACGAACATGAAAAATCCTTGCATAAAAACCCGGGCGGCTATGCCTTTCCCGACCGGTTTACGGTTCTGTTTGGCGAGACAGGCGCTGATTTTGACCGTCTGAACGGCAAAAGTAAATTTAATGACCATTTTCGGCAAATCTTAGCGGTAAGTTTCTGTAAAGCTATCGTGAATCATGACCGAACAGGCTACCATCGTACCCCATGTTTACGCCCGATCCTGACAAGAGGTGACAATGATCCAGCAGCAAACGAATCTGGTTGAGGTTCGTGGCGTGAGTTTTTCGCGCGGAGATCGCACAATCTTCGATGACATTTCGCTGACCGTGCCAAAAGGCAAAGTGACGGCGATAATGGGACCGTCGGGGATAGGAAAAACCACTCTGCTACGCTTGATTGGGGGGCAGCTTCAGCCGACCCAGGGTGAAATCCTGTTTCGCGGCGAAAACATTCCGTCATTATCCCGCGCTAAATTGTACGAAGCGCGTAAAAAAATGAGCATGCTGTTCCAGTCTGGCGCGCTGTTCACTGACTTAACGGTCTATGAAAATGTGGCCTGGCCACTGCGGGAGCATACGCAGCTGCCTGCGCCGCTGCTGCACAGCACCGTGCTGATGAAGCTGGAGGCGGTGGGCCTGCGTGGCGCCGCGCAGCTGAAACCGGCTGAGCTGTCGGGCGGGATGGCGCGTCGCGTGGCTCTGGCGCGCGCTATCGCGCTTGAACCCGAACTGATCATGTTTGACGAGCCTTTCGTCGGCCAGGATCCGATCACCATGGGGGTGCTGGTTAAGCTTATTGACGAACTGAACCATGCCCTGGGCCTGACCTGTATTGTGGTCTCGCACGACGTACCGGAAGTACTGAGTATCGCGGACTACGCCTATATCGTGGCCGGACAAAAAATTATCGCACAGGGCACCACCCCCGCACTGCGAGAGAATAACGACCCGCGTGTTCGCCAGTTTATCGATGGCGATGCGGATGGTCCGGTTCCTTTCCGTTTTCCTGCCGGCGACTATCTCGCAGATTTAACCGGCTCAGGGAGTAATTAAACCGATGGTCTTGAAGGCGCTGGCGTCATTTGGTCGTCAGGGAATTGAAACGTGCGCCAGTTTTGGACGCGCAGGCTTAATGCTGTTTCACGCGCTGGTCGGCAAACCAGCATTTCGCAAACATGCGCCGCTGCTGGTTAAGCAGCTCTATAGCGTGGGTGTATTGTCATTACTGATTATTGTCGTGTCGGGCCTGTTTATTGGCATGGTGCTGGGACTGCAGGGGTATCTGGTACTGACCACTTACGGGGCCGAAACCAGTCTGGGTATGCTGGTGGCGCTGTCGCTGCTGCGCGAGCTGGGGCCGGTGGTGACCGCGCTGCTGTTTGCCGGACGGGCAGGATCGGCGCTGACGGCCGAAATCGGCCTGATGAAAGCGACCGAGCAGCTCTCCAGTATGGAGATGATGGCGGTCGATCCGTTGCGCCGCGTCGTTTCGCCACGCTTCTGGGCGGGATTTATCAGCATGCCGCTGCTGGCACTGATCTTTACTGCAGTCGGCATCGCCGGTGGGGCGCTGGTTGGCGTGAGCTGGAAGGGGATCGATCCTGGCTTCTTCTGGTCTGCCATGCAGAACGCGGTCGATTTCCGGGCTGATGTGGTGAACTGTCTTATCAAAAGTGCCGTATTTGCCGTTACGGTGACCTGGATTGCCCTCTTTAATGGCTATGACGCGATTCCCACTTCTGAAGGGATCAGTCGCGCGACGACGCGTACCGTAGTACATGCTTCACTGGCGGTGCTCGGATTGGATTTTGTGCTGACAGCACTGATGTTTGGGAATTGATGCAATGCAAAGCAAAAAAAGCGAAATCTGGGTTGGCATTTTTATGATCATGGCGTTGATCGCCGCATTGTTTCTCTGTCTGCGCGTCGCCGATCTGAAGTCGATGGGCACCGAGCCGACATGGAAACTCTACGCCACCTTCGACAACATCGGCGGCCTGAAAGTCAGTTCGCCGGTTAAAATTGGTGGCGTCGTGATTGGCCGGGTGACAGAGATCGAACTGGAGCCGAAAACGCTGCTGCCACGGGTCACGATGGACATCAGCGATCAGTATGCCAATAAAATTTCCGACACCAGCTCGCTGGCGATCCGTACTCAGGGCCTGCTGGGTGAGCAGTTCCTGTCGCTCAACTTAGGATTTGACGATCCTGAGCTGGGTTCGGCGATGCTGAAAGATGGCGATACGCTGCGCGATACGAAATCAGCCATGGTGCTTGAAGATTTGATCGGCCAGTTCCTTTATAAGAGCGGCGATAACAAGCAAAACAGCGATAACAAGGATGCGCAGGAAGGCAGCAGTGCTGCACCTGCGGCACCCGCCCAACCTTAAAGAAGAGGGTATACCATGTTTAAACGTTTACTGATGATTGCCATGCTGGTGGTGGCCGTGCCGCTGACGGCAACCGCCGCCGACCAGAGCAATCCTTACAAACTGATGAACCAGGCGGCGGAGAAGACGTTTACCCGCCTGAAAAACGAGCAGCCAAAGATTAAGCAGAATCCTGACTATCTGCGTGAGATTGTGCGTCAGGAACTGCTGCCTTATGTGCAGATCAAATATGCCGGCGCGTTAGTGCTGGGTCGCTACTATCGCGATTCGACGCCGGCTCAGCGCGAAGCCTACTTCAGCGCCTTTGCTGATTATCTGGCACAGGCTTATGGCCAGGCCCTGGCTCTTTATAACGGTCAGAGCTACCAGGTGCAGCCTGAACAGCCGCTGGGCGATGCTAACATTGTCGCCATCCGCGTCTCCATCATCGATCCTAATGGCCGTCCACCGGTTCGTCTCGACTTCCAGTGGCGTAAAAACAGCCAGAGCGGCAACTGGCAGGCTTATGACATGATCGCCGAAGGTGTCAGCATGATCACCACCAAGCAGAATGAGTGGAGCGACCTGTTACGCACCAAAGGTATCGATGGTCTGACGGCGCAGCTGAAATCCTCCGCCGCTCAGCACATTACGCTGGATAAACAACAATAATGCACGAATCGTTACGCTGGGAGCGGCAAGCCAGCACGCTATTGCTGAAAGGCGAACTGGATCGCGACACGCTGATGAGCCTCTGGCAGCAGCGTGAGACGTTAATCAGGGATGTCGATACCATTGACGTTGCGGCGCTGGAGCGTGTTGACTCTTCCGGGCTGGCTCTGCTGGTGCACCTGCGGGAAATTGCGCGTGCACAGGGAATGACCCCGAGCTTTACGGGCATCAGCGACAAACTGCAGTCGCTGATTACGCTTTACAATCTGCAACAGATTATTGTTTCTGCGGATAAAAGCGCCTGATTTCCGCCTGTTATGCTAAGCCCCTGTTTTTGACAGGGGCTTTTGCGTATTTAAGAGTCAGCCGCTTTCCTCTACTATGTCAGCCTTATTATTATTAAGCGAAGTTAAGACCAATGGAAAACAGTGAAATTCAGGCCGTGCTGATGGCAGCACTGCCTTTAGACGAAGTGCATGTGATGAGCAATGACGGCAGCCACTTTCAGGTCATCGCCGTTGGCGAACTGTTTGGCGAGCTGAGCCGCGTGAAAAAGCAGCAGGCTGTCTATGCGCCGCTGATGGAATTCATCGCAGATAACCGCATGCATGCTGTCTCTATCAAAACCTATACTCCCGCTGAATGGGCGCGTGACCGTAAACTTAACGGTTTCTGATCCCCGGCGTGGTGAACTCGCGGTGAGCGAGTCTAATCTTTAGCTAGTTAATTGAGAGCCGTGTTAATGGACAAATTTCGTGTGCAAGGCCCCACCCGCTTAAGTGGTGAAGTAACCATTTCCGGGGCGAAGAACGCCGCGCTTCCTATTCTGTTTGCTGCCCTGCTGGCCGAAGAGCCGGTAGAGATTCAGAATGTACCAAAACTGCGCGACATCGATACCACCATGAAGCTGCTGAGCCAGCTGGGTGCAAAGGTGGAACGCAACGGTTCTGTGCACGTTGACGCCAGCGCGGTAGATGTTTTCTGTGCGCCGTACGATCTGGTTAAAACAATGCGTGCCTCTATCTGGGCGCTGGGGCCGCTGGTGGCACGTTTTGGTCAGGGTCAGGTTTCCCTGCCGGGGGGCTGTGCTATTGGCGCGCGTCCGGTTGACCTGCACATTACCGGTCTTGAACAACTGGGTGCAGAGATCAAGCTGGAAGAGGGCTACGTTAAAGCTTCCGTCAATGGTCGCCTGAAGGGCGCGCTGATCGTCATGGATAAGATCAGCGTTGGCGCCACCGTCACTATCATGAGTGCGGCAACACTGGCGACCGGCACGACCGTGATTGAGAATGCGGCACGCGAGCCGGAAATTGTTGATACGGCGAATTTCCTGAATACCCTGGGTGCGAAAATTAGTGGCGCAGGCAGCGACAAAATCACCATCGAAGGGGTAGAGCGTCTGGGCGGCGGGGTCTATCGCGTACTGCCCGATCGTATCGAAACCGGCACCTTCCTGATTGCGGCGGCCATCTCAGGCGGCAAAGTAGTGTGTCACAAGACCCAGCCGGATACGCTGGATGCAGTGCTGGCTAAGCTGCGTGATGCCGGTGCCGACATTGAAACCGGTGAAGACTGGATCAGTCTGGATATGCACGGTAAGCGGCCAAAAGCGGTCAACGTGCGCACTGCGCCGCATCCAGGTTTCCCGACCGACATGCAGGCGCAGTTCACCCTGCTGAACATGGTGGCGGAAGGCACAGGTGTCATCACTGAAACCATCTTCGAAAACCGTTTCATGCATATCCCGGAACTGATTCGTATGGGCGGACATGCTGAGATCGAGAGCAACACGGCGATCTGCCACGGCGTTGAAACGCTGTCGGGTGCGCAGGTGATGGCGACCGATCTGCGTGCATCAGCCAGCCTGGTCCTGGCGGGCTGTATTGCAGAAGGCACGACGTTTGTTGACCGCATTTATCATATCGATCGCGGCTATGAGCACATCGAAGATAAACTGAAAGCGATGGGTGCGAACATCGAGCGCGTCAGCGAAGAGTAACTCCGCCGAAACGCGCAAGAGCCAGCCTTCGGGCTGGTTTTTTTTCGTCTGACGATCGCCTGCGATCTCAGGCGTTGTCGGCACGATCGACAGGGGCCCGGATACGCTTTTTGCGATCCAGCAGGCAGTGGGTCACGGGATCGTAATAGCGGCTGGGCCAGATCTCGCCGGGATGGACGTTGAGGGCGTCGGCGATCAACCATTCCCCCTTGGGCCAGGGGCGCGTGAGCGCATTAGCCAGCGTGGATGAACTCAGACCCGCTGAGCGTGACAGCGCCGCCAGCGTCATTCCCCGCTTATGCAGTGCCGCGATAACGTCTGCCGAATGCCAGTCTTCCTTCCTTTTTTGCATAACCTGTTCTCCTTTTCCCTGTTATGACGTTATCCCGCAACGCGCAGGATAACCTTTTCCTGTTATCTGGAAAGATGACATTTATATAGCAGATAGTTTCCGGTTGTTTCCAGTAATATTTGCCTCTGTTGTCCGGTCTGTATGACCGTACGCAAAAGACGTGCAACCGCAGAAGGGCGACAGAAAAAAGTGAGAGAAGGGATGTAAGAACGGAGCCGGGCGGCTCCGTAGAGGATTAAAAGTCGCGCTGAACGGACATGTGCGCCAGCGACTCCAGCGCACTGCGCCAGGGCGACTCAGGCAGGATGCGCAACGCCGCAATCGCTTTATCCGCCTCCTGTTCCGCGCGGCTGCGGGTCCACTCCAGCGAACCGCACTGATGCATCGCTTCCAGTACCGGCTCCAGCAGATGACGACCATTCCCCTGTTCGATGGCCTCACGAATCATCTTCGCCTGCTCAGGCGTACCGTGCTGCATCGCGTGCAGCAAAGGCAGCGTCGGTTTACCTTCGCTCAGGTCGTCGCCGGTGTTTTTACCGAGCGTCTCACCGTCTGCGCTGTAATCCAGTAAATCGTCGATTAACTGGAAAGCCGTACCCAGATAGCGCCCATAATCCTGCAGCGCCTTCTCCTCTTCCGGAGTGGCATCAGCCAGGATCGCAGAAGCCTGAGAGGCCGCTTCAAACAGACGCGCCGTCTTGCTGTAGATGACGCGCATGTAGCTCTCTTCGGTGATATCGGGGTCGTTCACGTTCATTAGCTGCAGAACTTCGCCCTCAGCGATCACATTCACCGCTTCTGACATCAGCGCCAGGATACGCAGCGAACCCATGCTGGTCATCATCTGGAAGGCGCGGGTGTAAATAAAGTCACCGACCAGCACGCTTGCCGCATTGCCAAACGCCGCGTTCGCGGTCGCTTTGCCACGACGCATATCGGATTCATCCACGACATCGTCATGCAGCAGCGTGGCGGTGTGGATAAATTCGATCAGCGCCGCATTGGTTACGTGCAGATCGCCCTTGTAGCCCATGGCGCGTGCAGATAGCACGGCAATCATGGGACGGATACGCTTGCCTCCACCACTGATGATGTAGTAGCCCAACTGGTTGATGAGCGAGACATCTGAATTCAGCTGGTCGAGGATGGTCTGGTTAACGGCAGCCATATCCTGTGCGGTTAATTCATTAATCTGTTCTAAGTTCATTCGTCTTTTCAGCTATGACTCGTTATCTCTGCCATGGTAAGTGGTTTACCCAGCCAGCGTTCAGGTAATCTGTTACTGATTGTACTTGAATTTTGAGGCTGAGAAACGGTTGCATTTACCCTGTGTTTTTTTTCTGCAAGAGTGTGCAAAGTGCTCTTGTCTTCTTCTGGAGTTTTGCGTAGAATTCGCGCCCTATTGTGAATATTTAGCGCGCCGCCTGATGAACTAAAAAAGGCAAGCGCAGAAGCGGAGTTTTATATGTACGCGGTTTTCCAAAGTGGTGGTAAACAACACCGAGTAAGCGAAGGTCAGACCGTTCGCCTGGAAAAGCTGGACATCGCAACCGGTGAAACCATCGAGTTCGACCAGGTTCTGATGATTGCTAATGGCGAAGACGTGAAAATCGGCGCGCCACTGGTTTCAGGCGGTATGATCAAGGCAGAAGTTGTTGCTCACGGTCGTGGCGAGAAAATTAAGATCGTTAAGTTTCGTCGTCGTAAGCACTACCGTAAGCAGGCTGGCCATCGCCAGTGGTTCACTGATGTGAAAATCACTGGCATCACGGCTTAAGAGGAGATCTGACAAATGGCACATAAAAAGGCTGGTGGTTCGACTCGAAATGGTCGTGACTCCAATGCAAAACGTCTGGGTGTGAAGCGTTTCGGTGGTGAATCTGTCCTGGCAGGTAGCATCATCGTTCGTCAGCGTGGCACCAAATTCCACGCAGGTAACAACGTAGGCTGTGGTCGCGACCACACTCTGTTTGCTACCATCGACGGTAAAGTAAAATTCGAAGTTAAAGGTCCGAACAACCGTAAATACATCAGCATCGTTGCTGAGTAAGGTTGTCGTGACGCAGACGTTTAACGTCTGAACGCACGAATTGAAGGCCCCGCAGCTCCTGCGGGGCTTTTTACATTCTGCGCTCTGTTGCGGTTACGCAACGCATCACAAAAGATTGCTGTACACTTTGTGTACGCAGTGGCGAAAGCCAGTTCTGATTTATCCGCCGCTGGTCAGCGCAGAAGACCCTGGCGGACCCGTCTGCAGAGTGCTGCAGGCGATTGTGTGACGGAGAGTTAAAATGAAGTTTGTTGATGAAGCGACAATTCTGGTCGTCGCCGGCGATGGCGGTAATGGTTGCGTCAGCTTCCGCCGCGAGAAATATATCCCGAAAGGCGGCCCTGACGGGGGTGATGGTGGTGACGGCGGTGACGTTTATCTGGTCGCCGACGAAAACCTCAATACCCTTATCGATTATCGTTTCGAAAAATCTTTCCGCGCCGAGCGTGGGCAGAACGGCCAGAGCCGTGACTGTACCGGCAAACGCGGTAAAGATATCGAAGTTAAAGTGCCGGTCGGCACCCGTGTTATCGATCAGGGAACCGGCGAAACACTGGGCGACATGACCCGCCACGGCCAGAAACTGATGGTCGGCAAAGGCGGCTGGCATGGCCTGGGCAACACCCGTTTTAAATCGTCAGTAAACCGCAGCCCGCGTCAGAAAACGATGGGTACGCCAGGTGAGAAGCGCGATCTGCAGCTGGAGCTGATGCTGCTGGCGGATGTCGGTATGCTGGGTCTGCCGAATGCCGGTAAATCGACCTTTATCCGTGCCGTTTCGGCCGCCAAACCCAAAGTGGCGGACTATCCCTTTACGACGCTGGTGCCAAGCCTCGGCGTGGTGCGTATGGACAGCGAGCAGAGCTTTGTCGTGGCCGATATCCCCGGCCTGATCGAAGGCGCTGCAGAGGGCGCTGGCCTGGGCATTCGCTTCCTGAAACATCTGGAACGCTGCCGCGTGTTACTGCACCTGATCGATATCGATCCTGTCGATGAGAGCGATCCGGTTGAAAATGCCCGCATCATTCTTGGTGAGCTGGAAAAGTACAGCGAGAAGTTGTTCAACAAACCACGCTGGCTGGTCTTCAATAAAGTAGACCTGATCGGTGAAGAAGAGGCGCAGGCACGGGCGAAAGCGGTGGCTGAAGCGCTGGGCTGGGAAGATAAGTATTACCTGATCTCTGCCGCAAGCCGCACCGGTGTCAACGAACTCTGCTGGGACGTGATGAGCTTTATCAACGCTAACCCGAAAGAAGCGGAGCTTGAAGAGAAGCAGCCGGAGAAAGTGGAATTCATGTGGGATGATTACCACAAGGAGACCCTTGAAAACGCGGTGGAAGCTGAAGACGAAGAGTGGGATGACGACTGGGATGATGAAGACGACGAAGGCGTTGAAATTATCTATCAGCGTTAATCTGACCGCGGTGATAACGTGATATCCGAAGCCCCCTTTCAGCCTGAAAGGGGGCTTCGTTGTTTCCGGGGCCGCTCATCAGCGCGCAGAGAAGAGGTTTCCGGCTGAGCGGCGTGCGCTGCTACAGGAGCGCGCTTAAAACGCAGCAGGGCACTCGCCCGCTGCGTAGGTCAGCGCCATCAGTTGTTCTGATTGATATCGCGATAGAGCCGGCTCTCGAATCGTACCAGCGGAATGCGACGGGTCCGTTGATCTTCCGGTGGAACCGCATAGCCGGAGAGGAACTGGACAAAGGCGACCCGGGCACCACTGGAGGTCGTGATAAAGCCTGCCAGGTTATAGACGCCCTGCAGCGAACCGGTTTTTGCCGAGACTTTGCCATCCAGTCCCGCCTCGTGCAGTCCGCCACGGTACTGCAGCGTGCCGTTATAGCCCGCCAGCGGCAGCATCGAAATGTAATCCAGCGTATTGTCATTCTTCGCAATAAACTGCAAAACCTGCATCATCGTCTGCGGCGAAATCAGATCGTGGCGCGACAGACCGGATCCATCCACCTGAATGCTGTTGCCCATGTCGATATTGGCTTTGGTTTTCAGGATGCGACGAACGGCATCCTGCCCGGCGCGGAACGTACCTGGCACGTTGAAGTAGTGATGGCCGATAGTGCGAAACACGGTATCGGCAATCATGTTGTCTGACTTCTTCAGCATGGTATGCAGCAGCGCATGCAGCGGCGCAGACTGCGTCGAGGCCAGTACGGTGCCCGGTTCGGTCACCTGGGTCTGGCGGACCAGATGGCCGCTGTAGTCGATCTCAGACGAGCGCAGTTCTGCTTTGAGTATCTCGCCCGCCCAGGCGGCGCCATCCTGCACGGCAAAGGCCAGCGGCAGTGGTTCGGCACGCTGGCGCATACAGCCGGTCAGGGTGTAGCGGTTCAGTTCGCCTGGTACCACATCCAGCTCACAATATTGCCCTTCACCACTGTTGCGCCCGATAGTGCGCACCTGGCTGTACATGTGGGCCGGATAATAGGAGGCGATGCGCACAAAGGCATTTTCGCCCGGGGTATTCGCGCTGTAGAGCGACACCGAAAAGCAGTTTTTATCCACGATAGCTGCGCCCGGTGGGGCGCTGAAGCACTGGGTCATATCATTCCACGGCCAGCCTGGTGCCATGTCGTGACTGGCAAAGACCGAGGTATCAACAACCAGATTGCCTTTGATATGGTTGATGCCCTGCTTTTTAAGTGCTGCCACCATATTGCGCAGATCCTGACGGCTCAGGGTAGGATCGCCGCCAAAGCGCGCCACTAAATCGCCATTCAGAGTGCCATCAATAATCGCACCGCGGGTCTCAAACGTGGTCTGAAAACGGTAGTCGCCACCCAGTTCCAGCAGCGCCGCCAGCGCCGTGACCACTTTCATCGTACTGGCGGGCAGGGCCATCTGTTTGCCGTGATAATCAATGATCGGTGTGGAAGCCCCCACTTTCTGCACCATCAACGCCAGATTGGCGCCGTCTGGCAGGTACTGCATGTATTCATCAACTGGCGCTGCGTGCGCCTGCAGCATAAATGCGCAGCTTAATCCGGTAACAAGTCGTGAAAATCGCATAATCTCGCGGTAACTGGCAGGTGAGGGCGTCAATACTACGTTGCCGGACGGGTCAAAGTAAACGATGACCCGCAGGGAACTCTGGGGTAAAATACGTATCAAATTGCAAAACTCTTTTCTGGCCTGGAAGCATCTCCGGGTCAGGTTTCTTTTATTTGCAAAACGGGCTAATGCGCTGCAGAAGGCTTTTCTGCAGTCACCGGTCAGGATGACATCGTAAAACAGGAAAGATGGCGAGGAGCTTAAATGAATCAGATTCCGATGACGTTAAGAGGCGCTGAAAGATTGCGCGAAGAGCTGAACGAGCTGAAAACCGTGAAGCGCCCGCGCATTATCGCCTCTATCGCTGAAGCACGCGAACATGGCGATTTGAAAGAGAATGCGGAATATCACGCAGCACGCGAAGAACAGGGCTTTTGTGAAGGCCGTATTCAGGAGATCGAAGCCAAACTCTCCAATGCGCAGGTCATTGACGTGACGCAGATGCCGAAAACCGGCCGGGTGATCTTCGGTGCCACGGTCACGGTGCTGAACGTCGAAACCGACGAAGAGGCGACCTATCGTATTGTGGGCGACGACGAAGCGGACTTTAAGCAAAATCTGATTTCGGTCAATTCGCCAATGGCGCGTGGCCTGGTGGGTAAAGAAGTTGACGATGTGACCGTCGTGAAAACCCCGGGCGGCGACGTGGAGTATGAGATCCTGAAGGTGGAATACCTTTAAGATGTTGCTACGCTTTGAAAAGCGTTAAAGCACAATGTAAAGAAAGGAAAAAGGCCGCATTGCGGCCTTTTATCTGAGGTAAGAGCATGTCACTTTCTTTGCCCGCCTAGCGTGGCAGAGAAATCTTGCTCTCTTTAGACGGGCGATACAGCACCAGCGTTTTGCCGATCACCTGTACGTTGCTGGCACCGGTCTCACGCACGATAGCCTCAACGATCAGCTGCTTCGTTTCACGATCTTCTGAGGCGATTTTTACCTTGATCAGTTCGTGATGTGACAGAGCCTGCTCGATTTCGGCCAGCACGCCTTCAGTCAGGCCATTACCGCCCAGCATAACGACAGGTTTGAGCGGATGGGCGAGGCCCTTGAGGTGCTGTTTTTGTTTGGTACTTAGATTCATCGTAGTTTTTTACTTACTCAGGGATTGAAAACGGTTCATTCTACCGCCATCTCGGGTATATCACCAAATCGACGCAACCCATTGCGTGCAGGTTTATCGCTACGATGACGATTTAGTTGGAAATATTATGACGGGTAAAAAGCGTTCGGCCAGCTCCAGCCGCTGGCTTCAGGAACACTTTAGCGATAAATATGTGCTTCAGGCGCAGAAAAAAGGGTTGCGTTCGCGCGCCTGGTTTAAACTTGATGAAATACAACAGGGTGACAAGCTTTTCAAACCCGGTATGACCGTGGTAGATCTGGGTGCTGCGCCCGGTGGCTGGTCGCAATATGTGGTACAGCAAATCGGGAACAAAGGGCGCGTCATTGCCTGTGATATCCTGCCAATGGATCCGATTGTCGGTGTCGATTTCCTTCAGGGCGATTTTCGTGAAGAATCGGTGATCAATGCGCTGCTTGAGCGTGTTGGTGATCAACAGGTTCAGGTTGTCATGTCTGACATGGCACCGAATATGAGTGGTACACCTGCCGTAGATATTCCCCGGTCGATGTATTTGGTCGAACTGGCGCTGGATATGTGTCGGGATATTCTGGCACCCGGCGGTAGTTTTGTAGTGAAAGTGTTTCAGGGAGATGGCTTCGATGAATACCTGCGGGAAATTCGCTCCCTGTTTACGAAAGTGAAAATTCGTAAGCCGGACGCTTCACGTTCACGTTCACGTGAAGTGTACATTGTGGCGACTGGGCGCAAACTATAACCAAATTGCTGGAGAGGTCCGCAGCGTTGCTGCGATTCCATGTATGCAGGATCTATAGTACCCTACGCTATCTGTTAACACCGTTGTAATATGAGGTTAATCCCTTGAGTGACATGGCGAAAAACCTGATTCTCTGGTTAGTCATCGCGGTCGTGCTGATGTCAGTATTCCAGAGCTTTGGGCCCAGCGAGTCGAATGGCCGTCGGGTTGATTATTCAACCTTCCTGTCGGAAGTGAACCAGGATCAGGTCCGCGAGGCACGTATTAACGGGCGTGAAATTAACGTTATTAAAAAAGACAGCAATAAATACACCACCTACATTCCTGTCAACGATCCTAAGTTGCTCGATAACCTCTTGACCAAAAACGTCAAAGTGGTGGGCGAACCGCCTGAAGAACCAAGCCTGCTGGCCTCCATCTTCATTTCGTGGTTCCCGATGCTGCTGCTGATTGGCGTGTGGATCTTCTTTATGCGTCAGATGCAGGGCGGCGGCGGCAAGGGCGCGATGTCCTTCGGCAAAAGCAAAGCCCGCATGCTGACGGAAGATCAGATCAAAACCACCTTTGCTGACGTAGCTGGCTGTGACGAAGCGAAAGAAGAAGTCGGCGAGCTGGTTGAATATCTGCGTGAGCCGAGCCGTTTCCAGAAGCTGGGCGGCAAGATTCCAAAAGGCGTGCTGATGGTGGGGCCGCCGGGTACCGGTAAAACCCTGCTGGCAAAAGCGATTGCCGGTGAAGCAAAGGTGCCGTTCTTTACCATCTCCGGTTCTGACTTCGTGGAAATGTTTGTGGGTGTCGGTGCATCCCGTGTGCGTGACATGTTCGAACAGGCGAAAAAAGCCGCGCCCTGCATCATCTTTATCGATGAGATCGACGCCGTCGGTCGTCAGCGTGGTGCCGGTTTAGGCGGTGGTCACGATGAGCGTGAGCAGACCCTGAACCAGATGCTGGTTGAGATGGACGGTTTCGAAGGCAACGAAGGCATTATCGTTATCGCCGCCACCAACCGTCCTGACGTACTGGACCCTGCGCTGCTGCGTCCGGGCCGCTTTGACCGTCAGGTCGTGGTCGGCCTGCCAGATGTTCGCGGTCGTGAGCAGATCCTGAAAGTCCATATGCGCCGTGTACCACTGGCCACCGATATCGATGCTGCAATCATTGCGCGCGGTACGCCGGGCTTCTCTGGTGCAGACCTGGCTAACCTGGTCAACGAAGCTGCACTGTTCGCCGCCCGCTCGAACAAGCGTGTGGTTTCTATGGTGGAGTTCGAGAAAGCGAAAGACAAAATCATGATGGGTGCGGAACGTCGCTCCATGGTGATGACGGAAGCGCAGAAAGAGTCCACCGCCTATCATGAAGCAGGCCACGCCATTATCGGTCGTCTGGTTCCTGAGCATGATCCGGTGCATAAAGTGACCATTATTCCGCGCGGTCGTGCGCTGGGTGTGACCTTCTTCCTGCCTGAAGGCGACGCGATCAGCGCCAGCCGTCAGAAACTGGAAAGCCAGATCTCTACCCTCTACGGCGGTCGTCTGGCGGAAGAGATCATCTACGGTGCTGAACATGTTTCTACCGGCGCGTCGAACGACATCAAAGTCGCGACCAACCTGGCACGTAACATGGTGACGCAGTGGGGCTTCTCTGAAAAACTGGGTCCGTTGCTCTATGCAGAAGAAGAGGGTGAAGTCTTCCTCGGCCGTTCTGTCGCGAAAGCGAAACATATGTCTGATGAAACGGCCCGCATCATCGACCAGGAAGTTAAACACCTGATCGACAGCAACTACCAGCGCGCACGTCGCATTCTGGGTGAGAACATGGACATCCTTCACGCGATGAAAGACGCGCTGATGAAGTATGAAACCATCGATGCTCCGCAGATCGATGACCTGATGGCCCGTCGCGAAGTGCGTCCGCCAGCAGGCTGGGAAGACCCAGGCAGCAACTCAGACAACAACGGCACGCCAAAGGCGCCACGTCCGGTCGATGAACCGCGTACGCCAAACCCAGGCAACACCATGTCTGAGCAGTACAACAAATAAGACGCAACATCGTCAGACAAAACCCCGGCTGGTCCGGGGTTTTTTACATCCGGATAGTGACCCAAAGGAGTTTTCGCCATGAAGTTGTTCGCCCGTGATTCCCATCTCGATCTATCGTTTCCGCATGTGATGGGCATTCTGAATGTCACGCCGGACTCCTTCTCAGATGGCGGGAGGCATAACGCGCTGGTCGATGCGCTGACGCACACCAACGAGATGGTTAATGCCGGTGCCACCATCATCGACGTGGGCGGTGAATCGACCCGTCCTGGCGCGGATGAGGTGAGCGAGGAAGAGGAGCTGGAGCGGGTCATCCCGGTGATCGACGCCATTGCCCAGCGTTTTGAAGTCTGGATTTCAGTCGATACCTCCAAGGCGGCGGTGATCCGGGAAGCGGCGCGAGTGGGCGCTCACATTATTAACGACGTCCGGTCACTCTCTGAGCCGGGTGCACTGGAAGCCGCGGCCGCAACCGACCTGCCCGTCTGTCTGATGCACATGCAGGGCGAACCGCGCACCATGCAGCAGGCTCCGCATTATGAAAATATCCTGACCGAAGTGGACACTTACTTCGCTCAGCAGATCGCGCGCTGCGAGGCGGCAGGGATCAAAAAAGCGCGACTGATACTCGACCCGGGCTTCGGTTTCGGTAAAAATCTCAGCCACAACTATGAACTGCTGGCGCATCTCGGCGATTTTCATCACTTTGGCCTGCCACTTCTGGTAGGAATGTCGCGAAAATCGATGATTGGCCAGCTGTTAAATGTCGGTCCGTCGCAGCGTTTAACCGGCAGCCTGAGTTGCGCGGTGATTGCTGCCATGCAGGGCGCACAGATTATTCGCGCGCATGATGTTAAAGAGACGGCCGAAGCGATGCGCGTGGTCGAAGCGACCCGAAGAGCAAAAGGATAATCATGAGTAATCGTAAATATTTTGGTACAGACGGTATTCGCGGCAAAGTCGGTGAAGCCCCTATCACGCCCGACTTCGTCCTGAAACTGGGCTGGGCCGCAGGTAAAGTGCTGGCGCGTCACGGTTCGAAAAAGATCATCATCGGCAAAGATACACGTATCTCTGGCTATATGCTGGAGTCTGCGCTGGAAGCGGGCCTTGCCGCCGCAGGCCTGACCGCCGCGTTTACCGGCCCGATGCCGACGCCTGCCATCGCTTATCTGACCCGCACCTTCCGTGCAGAGGCGGGAATTGTTATCTCAGCCTCACACAACCCGTTCGATGACAACGGCATTAAGTTCTTCTCATCCGAGGGCACCAAACTGCCTGATGATGTTGAGGAAGCGATTGAGCTGGAGATGGAGAAGCCGATTACCTGCGTTGAATCCGCGCAGCTCGGTCGTGCCAGCCGCATCGTGGATGCTGCGGGACGCTATATCGAATTCTGTAAAGGCACCTTTCCCAGCGAACTGAGCCTGAATGGGCTGAAGATAGTGGTGGACTGCGCCAATGGTGCCACCTACCACATCGCCCCGAATGTCCTGCGTGAACTGGGCGCGACCGTGATTGCTATCGGCGTTCAGCCGGATGGCATGAACATCAACAAGGCGTGCGGTGCCACCGATCTGGAACTGCTGCAGCAGCGTGTTCTGGCTGAGAAGGCCGATATCGGTCTGGCCTATGACGGCGACGGCGACCGCATCATGATGATTGATCATCTGGGCGACAAAGTGGATGGCGACCAGATCCTCTACATCATTGCACGCGAAGCACTGCGCCAGGGGCAGCTGCGGGGCGGGGTAGTCGGAACGCTGATGAGCAATATGGGTCTGGAGCTTGCGCTGAAACAGCTCGGCATTCCGTTCACCCGCGCCAAAGTGGGCGACCGCTATGTGCTGGAGAAGATGCAGGAGAAGGGCTGGCGCCTTGGCGCGGAGAACTCCGGTCATGTCATCCTGCTGGATAAAACCACCACGGGCGACGGCATCGTCGCAAGTCTGCAGGTACTCACTGCCATGGTTCGTAACCACATGAGCCTGCACGATCTCTGCAGCGGCATGAAGATGCTGCCTCAGGTACTGGTCAACGTGCGCTTTGCGGGTGAACACGATCCCCTGCAGAGTGATGCCGTAAAAAGTGTCACGGCCGAGGTCGAAAAAGCGCTGGCGGGACGCGGACGTGTGCTGCTGCGCAAATCGGGCACGGAGCCGTTGATTCGCGTGATGGTTGAGGGCGAAAATGAGGCGCAGGTGACCGAACTGGCCAATCGCATCGCCGATCAGGTCAAAGCGGTTTAATGCGCTAACGGGCAGTTCGCTGCGTGCAGAACTGCCTGTAAAATCACCGGGATGGCGCTTTTTTCTGCAATCAGTACAGGCAGTGAAAATTGCACTTGCAGAGATATGCGCCTTTGGTTAGTATTCACACCCGCTTCTGATGGGTGATGACGAGACTCCCCATCAATACTGGCTGAAGCTTTAACTGTACGATTATCGTGCAAGGAACAGGTTGAATATGTACGAAGCTCTTTTAGTTGTTTTCCTTATTGTAGCGATCGCCCTCGTGGCCATGATCATGCTGCAGCAAGGCAAAGGCGCTGATATGGGAGCCTCATTCGGTGCAGGCGCATCCGGTACAGTGTTTGGTTCTTCGGGTTCAGGTAACTTCCTGACACGTACAACCGGCATTTTAGCGGCACTGTTCTTCATCATCAGCCTGGTTCTCGGTAACCTGAACAGCAATAAGTCTTCGAAAGGAAGCGAGTGGGAAAATCTTTCTGCGCCGGCGCAGTCTTCTCAACAGACTGAAAAGCCAGCTCAACCGGTTACGCCGGGCAGCGATATTCCTAAGTAAGGTCGTCAGCACAACGCATCGTTGTGGTCAGTGTAGTGCCGTGGTGGTGGAATTGGTAGACACGCTACCTTGAGGTGGTAGTGCCCGATTGGGCTTACGGGTTCAAGTCCCGTCCTCGGTACCAAATCGTAGTATCCCTTGCATTTTATGCAGGTCTGGCGTATTATTCGCCACGTTTTCGGACGCGGGGTGGAGCAGCCTGGTAGCTCGTCGGGCTCATAACCCGAAGGTCGTCGGTTCAAATCCGGCCCCCGCAACCACTTTCCCTTTGAGTTCTTTTTCAAATATACTGTATGCATCGACGGACGCATTCACGGCTATTTTTTGAAAGAAAATTCTTTGGATGGAGTCCGGGCCGCTTAGCGGCATACAGGGTCCAGTGATTAAAAGCCCCGACTATTCGGGGTTTTTTGTTATTAGCGAATCGTAATACTGGGCTATAGGCCCTTTTTTTATGTCTTGGGGGTGGGCTTGTCCACATTAGAGCAAAAATTGACAGAGTTGGTATCGGCTCCCGTAGAAGCGCTGGGTTACGAACTGGTTGGAATTGAATTCGTTCGTAGTCGCACATCTATCCTGCGCATCTATATTGATAGTGAAGATGGCATCAATGTCGATGATTGCGCCGATGTCAGCCACCAGGTAAGCGCCGTAATGGATGTAGAAGATCCTATTACCGTGCCTTACAACCTTGAAGTCTCTTCACCGGGACTCGATCGTCCTCTGTTCACCGCAGAACACTACACCCGTTTCATGGGAGAAGAAGTGAGTCTGGTGTTGCGTATGGCCGTTCAGAACCGCCGCAAATGGCAGGGAATCATCAAGTCAGTTGATGGCGAGATGATCACGGTGCACGTAGAGGGTAACGATGAAGTGTTCGCGCTGAGTAATATTCAGAAAGCGAACCTGGTCCCCCACTTTTAAAAGTCCGGATTGAGGCTAACCAGGATGAACAAAGAGATCTTAGCTGTTGTAGAAGCCGTTTCTAACGAAAAAGCCCTGCCGCGTGAGAAAATCTTCGAAGCGCTGGAGAGCGCGCTGGCGACTGCGACCAAGAAAAAGTATGAGCAGGAAATTGAGGTACGCGTCAGCATTGATCGCCGCAGTGGCGACTTCGATACTTTCCGCCGCTGGGAAATCGTTGAAGAGGTAACTCAGCCGACGCGCGAGATCACGCTGGATGCGGCCCGTTACGAAGATGAAGCACTCAATCTGGGCGATTTCGTTGAAGATCAGATTGAATCGGTCACCTTTGACCGTATCACCACTCAGACCGCGAAACAGGTTATCGTGCAGAAAGTGCGTGAAGCCGAGCGCGCGATGGTGGTTGATCAGTTCCGTGAGCAGGAAGGCGAAATTATCACGGGCGTGGTGAAGAAAGTTAACCGCGACAACATTTCTCTCGACTTAGGCAACAACGCTGAAGCGGTAATTCTGCGCGAAGATATGCTGCCGCGCGAAAACTTCCGCCCGGGCGACCGTATCCGCGGCGTTCTCTACTCTGTCCGCCCGGAAGCCCGTGGCGCGCAGCTGTTTGTGACGCGTTCCAAACCCGAAATGCTGGTTGAACTGTTCCGCATTGAGGTGCCGGAAATCGGTGAAGAACTGATTGAAATTAAAGCCGCCGCTCGTGATCCGGGCTCGCGCGCTAAGATTGCAGTCAAAACCAACGACAAACGTATCGATCCGGTCGGTGCCTGTGTGGGCATGCGCGGCGCGCGTGTTCAGGCTGTTTCCAGCGAACTGGGCGGCGAGCGTATCGATATCGTGCTGTGGGACGATAACCCGGCGCAGTTTGTTATTAACGCCATGGCGCCGGCTGATGTGGCGTCAATCGTGGTTGATGAAGATAACCACACGATGGATATCGCCGTAGAAGCTGGCAATCTGGCTCAGGCGATCGGCCGTAACGGCCAAAACGTGCGTCTCGCTTCGCAGCTCAGCGGCTGGGAGCTGAACGTGATGACCGTCGATGATCTGCAGGCTAAGCATCAGGCTGAAGCGCATGCGGCGATCGATATGTTCACTAAACATCTCGACATCGACGAAGAGTTCGCCACCGTACTGGTGGAAGAGGGCTTCTCCTCGCTGGAAGAGCTGGCATACGTGCCAATCAACGAGCTGCTGGAAGTCGACGGCCTCGACGAAGAGACCATTGAAGCCCTGCGTGAACGAGCAAAAAATGCGTTAACCACCCTGGCACTGGCGAAAGAAGAGAGCTTTGGAAATCAGGAGCCCGCTCCGGATCTTCTGAATCTTGAAGGCCTCGATCGTGCGCTGGCGTTCCGCCTGGCGTCGAAAGGCGTCTGCACGCTGGAAGATCTCGCTGAGCAAGGTGTTGACGATCTGACGGATATTGAAGGCCTGTCTGATGAACAAGCCGGCGCGCTGATTATGGCCGCACGTAATATCTGCTGGTTCGGCGATGACGCGTAATAACAGGAAGGAACAGCATGACAGATGTAACCGTAAAATCGCTGGCCGCAGAAATTCAGACTCCGGTCGATCGCCTGGTACAGCAATTTGCTGATGCGGGGATCCCGAAGTCTGAAAATGACGCCGTGACCCAGCAAGAGAAAGAAACCTTACTATCTCACCTGAACCGTGAACACGGTCAGGTCGGTTCAGCTAAGCTGACGCTGCAGCGTAAAACGCGCAGCACCTTGAATATTCCAGGCACCGGGGGTAAAAGTAAGTCGGTGCAAATTGAAGTCCGCAAAAAGCGTACCTATGTGAAGGGTGATGCAGAGGCTGAGCAAGCTCAGGCAGAAGCTGAAGCCGAGGCGCAGCGTGAAGCGGAAGAGCAGGCGCAACGCGAGGCTGAAGAAAAAGCCCGTCGCGAAGCTGAACAGAAAGCGCAACGTGAAGCCGAAGACAAAGCCAGGCGCGAAGCCGCTGATAAGGCCAAACGTGCAGCAGCGGAAAATGACAAAGTGACAAATCAACCTACCGACGAAGTGACCAGGGCTGCGCAGTCAGACAAAGCCCGTCGCGAAGCTGAAGCCGCTGAACTGAAGCGTAAAGCTGAAGAAGAAGCCCGCCGTAAGCTCGAAGAGGCTGCCCGCCTTGTGGCAGAAGAAGCCCGCCGTCTGGCTGAAGAGAAATCAGCTGAGTGGGAAAAACCGGAAGAAGAGGATAAAGGCGACTATCACGTCACCACTTCGACCCACGCCCGTCAGGCAGAAGACGAAAACGATCGTCAGGTTGAAGCCGGTCGTGCGCGTGCGCGTACCTCCGCCAAAGCTACTCGTCCGGCGAAAAAAGGTAACAAGCATTCTGAAGCCAAAACTGACCGTGAAGAAGCGCGTGCGCAGGTTCGTGGCGGTAAAGGCGGCAAGCATCGCAAACCAAGCGCACTGCAGCAGGGCTTTAACAAGCCCGCGCAGGCCGTTAACCGCGATGTGGTGATTGGTGAAACCATCACTGTTGCTGAACTGGCAAACAAAATGGCCGTGAAAGGGTCTCTGGTCATCAAAGCGATGATGAAGATGGGCGCAATGGCGACTATCAACCAGGTCATCGATCAGGAAACTGCACAGCTCGTCGCCGAAGAGATGGGCCACAAAGTGACCCTGCGTCGTGAAAACGAGCTGGAAGAGGCGGTAATGGACGATCGTGACACCGACGCTGCGCAGGAATCCCGCGCGCCGGTTGTGACTATCATGGGCCACGTCGACCACGGTAAAACTTCTCTGCTGGATTATATCCGCTCCACCAAAATCGCCTCGGGCGAAGCGGGCGGGATTACACAGCACATCGGTGCTTACCACGTTGAAACCGACAACGGTATGATCACCTTCCTGGATACCCCGGGCCACGCCGCGTTTACCGCGATGCGTGCGCGTGGTGCACAGGCGACGGATATCGTTATCCTGGTGGTTGCGGCGGATGATGGCGTGATGCCACAGACCATCGAAGCTATTCAGCATGCCAAAGCGGCGAAAGTGCCGGTTGTGGTTGCAGTGAACAAGTGTGACAAGCCAGAAGCGGATCCGGATCGTGTTAAAAACGAACTGACTCAGTACGGTATCATTCCGGAAGAGTGGGGCGGCGAAAACATGTTCGTCAGCGTCTCTGCGAAAGCAGGTACCGGCATTGATGACCTGTTAAACGCTATCCTGCTGCAGGCAGAAGTCCTGGAGCTGACCGCTATCCGTGCAGGTATGGCGAGCGGCGTGGTTATCGAATCGTTCCTCGACAAAGGTCGTGGTCCGGTTGCAACCGTGCTGGTACGCGAAGGTACGCTGAACAAGGGCGACATCGTTCTTTGTGGCTTCGAATATGGCCGCGTTCGTGCAATGCGCGACGAGCTGGGCCGTGAAGTCATGGAAGCGGGTCCTTCCATCCCGGTTGAGATTCTGGGCCTGTCCGGTGTGCCGGCTGCGGGTGATGAAGCAACCGTGGTGCGTGACGAGAAGAAAGCCCGTGAAGTGGCGCTCTATCGTCAGGGCAAATTCCGTGAAGTGAAACTGGCTCGCCAGCAGAAATCTAAGCTTGAGAACATGTTTGCTAACATGACCGAAGGCGAAGTGTCTGAACTGAACATCGTTCTGAAAGCGGATGTTCAGGGTTCTGTGGAAGCGATCTCTGACTCCCTGCAGAAACTCTCCACCGACGAAGTGAAGGTGAAGATTGTCGGTTCAGGCGTGGGCGGTATCACCGAAACCGACGCAACCCTGGCTGCAGCATCCAACGCCATCCTGATTGGCTTCAACGTGCGTGCCGATGCCTCTGCGCGTCGCGTCATCGACTCAGAAAGCCTGGATCTGCGCTACTACTCCGTCATCTATAACCTGATTGACGAAGTGAAAGCGGCAATGAGCGGTATGCTGGCACCAGAGTACAAACAGCAGATCATCGGTCTGGCTGCGGTGCGTGACGTGTTCAAATCACCGAAGTTTGGCGCGATTGCCGGTTGTATGGTGACGGAAGGTAACATCAAACGTCACAATCCAATCCGCGTTCTGCGTGACAACGTGGTGATTTACGAAGGCGAGCTGGAATCTCTGCGTCGCTTTAAAGATGACGTCAACGAAGTGCGTAACGGCATGGAGTGCGGTATCGGCGTGAAGAACTACAACGACGTTCGCGTTGGCGATATGATCGAAGTGTTTGAAATCATCGAAATTAAACGCACCATCGAGTAATAGACTGCTGATGTGTTGCAATTTGGGAGGCCTCTGGCCTCCCGAATTATTTGGGAGAAATAATGATGGCGAAAGAATTTGGTCGCCCGCAGCGCGTGTCACAAGAGCTGCAGAAAGAGATTGCGATGATCCTGCAGCGTGAGATCAAAGATCCCCGCCTGGGCATGATGGTCACCGTGTCAGGCGTAGAAGTGTCGCGCGATCTCGCCTATGCAAAAGTGTTTGTCACTTTCCTCAACGATCAGGATGAAGACGCGGTTAAGCAGGGTCTGAAAGCCCTGAAAGAGGCGTCCGGCTATATCCGTATTCTGCTGGGCAAAGCGATGCGTCTGCGTATCGTGCCTGAGCTGACCTTCTTCTACGACAACTCACTGGTTGAAGGGATGCGCATGTCCAATCTCGTGACCAGCGTCGTGAAGAACGATGAAGAGCGCCGTGGCCCGGACGCCACTGGCGATGACGAGGAGGCGTAATGAGTCGTCCGCGTCGTCGCGGCCGCGACGTCCATGGCGTGTTGTTGCTGGATAAGCCACAAGGCGTCTCGTCGAATGATGTCCTGCAGAAAGTGAAGCGTATCTTCAATGCGAATCGCGCAGGACACACCGGCGCGCTGGATCCGCTGGCGACCGGCATGCTGCCGATCTGCCTGGGTGAAGCGACCAAGTTTTCGCAGTATCTGCTCGACTCCGACAAACGCTACCGCGTGATCGCCCGGCTGGGTGAGCGGACCGATACCTCTGATGCCGATGGCAACATTGTGCAGACGCGTCCGGTCAGCTTCACGCAGGCCGAACTGGACAACGCGCTGGAGAGCTTCCGCGGCGATACGCTGCAGGTGCCTTCCATGTTTTCAGCGCTGAAGCATCAGGGGCGTCCGCTGTATGAGTATGCACGTCAGGGCATTGAGATTACCCGCGAGCCACGTCCGATCACGGTCTATGAATTGCAGTTTATTCGCTGGCAGGATAACGAGCTGGAGCTGGAGATTCACTGCTCCAAAGGCACCTATATCCGTACCATCATCGATGATCTGGGCGAAAAGCTGGGATGTGGCGCGCATGTCATTATGCTGCGTCGCGTTCAGGTCGCGCGTTATCCCTTTGAACGGATGGTGACGCTGGAGCAGCTCAATAGGCTGCTGACAGAAGCAACCGAAGCCGGTATCCCGCTGGAGACGCAGCTCGATCCGCTGCTGCTGCCGATGGACAGTCCCGCTTCTGATTTTCCTGAAGTGAACATCCCTTCGGCGGTGGCAGACTTCTTCCGTCAGGGGCAGCCGGTGCAGGCCACTAATGCGCCTGCGCAGGGGCTGGTCAGAGTATCAGAAGGCGAAGCCCGCAGGTTTATCGGTATGGCAGAAATTGCGGCCGATGGCCGGCTGGCACCACGCCGTTTAGTGGTCGAATATCAGGATTAAGCGGCGCCTTCACTTTTCGCTGATGGGGCATTTGCGTTGCTATCAGGCGCAGAGTAGAATAGCGCGGCTTTAAAGCGGGATGCTGAATTAGAGATCGGCACCCATACATTCATTTATTACTGGAGTTTATTATGTCTCTAAGCGTAGAAGCTAAAGCAGAGATCGTTGCTAAATATGGTCGTGGTGCTAACGACAGCGGTTCAACCGAAGTTCAGGTTGCCCTGCTGACCGCGCAGATCACCCATCTGCAGGGTCACTTCTCTGAGCACAAAAAAGACCACCACAGCCGCCGCGGTCTGCTGCGCATGGTATCTCAGCGTCGTAAGCTGCTGGACTACCTGAAGCGTAAAGACGTTGCACGCTACAGCAGCCTGATCGAGAGCCTCGGTCTGCGTCGCTAAGTCTGAAAAATCTGATCGTCGGGGCGTTATGCGGGCATTTGCACGGTGTGCAGCTTACGATCAGATTTGTGCGAGTTTCGTGAAGAGGGGGCCTTTATGGCCCCTTTTTTCGAGCAAGCGGCAGCAATCCGGGCCAAACTGATGTATTGTTGCTTAGTGTGATCTTGAGTTTGCAGAATTTCGCGCGGCTAATGAGAGGCTTTACCGCAGGGGCGGTCGAGGGTTGTCATTAGTCGCGAGGATGCAACTGAAGATTGGTAATCAATGGCGGGCTACAGATAGCCCTGCCCCGAAGTTAAGGACTTTGATTTTGCTGAATCCGATTGTACGCAAATTCCAATATGGTCAACATACCGTCACGCTGGAAACCGGCATGATGGCTCGCCAGGCGACTGCCGCTGTGATGGTGAGCATGGACGATACTGCCGTGTTCGTCACCGTAGTCGGCCAGAAAAAAACCAAACCAGGTCAGGATTTCTTCCCGCTGACCGTAAACTATCAGGAGCGTACCTACGCTGCTGGTCGTATCCCGGGCAGCTTCTTCCGTCGTGAAGGCCGTCCAAGCGAAGGCGAAACCCTGATTGCGCGTCTGATTGACCGTCCGATTCGCCCGCTGTTCCCGGAAGGTTTCATCAATGAAGTGCAGGTTATTGCCACCGTTGTGTCGGTGAACCCACAGGTTCATCCGGACATCGTTGCGATGATCGGTGCTTCAGCTGCGCTGTCTCTGTCTGGTCTGCCCTTCAACGGCCCAATTGGTTCTGCACGCGTCGGTTATATCAATGACCAGTACGTCCTGAACCCGACTGCCGATGAGCTGAAACAGTCTCGTCTGGATCTGGTTGTTGCCGGTACACAGAATGCCGTTCTGATGGTGGAATCTGAAGCTGAGATCCTGTCAGAAGAGCAGATGCTGGGCGCCGTGGTATTTGGTCACGAGCAGCAGCAGGTTGTTATCGAAAACATCAATGCTCTGGTTGCAGAAGCGGGTAAACCGCGCTGGGACTGGCAGCCAGAAGCCGCCAACACGCCACTGATCTCGCGCGTTGCTGCCCTGGCCGAAGCGCGCATCAGCGACGCTTACCGCATCACGGATAAGCAGGAGCGTTACACCCAGGTTGGCGTCATCAAAGACGAAACCATTGCTGCGCTGCTGGCTGAAGACGAAACGCTGGATAGCGCTGAAATCAGCGATATCGTTCACAGCCTTGAGAAGAACGTCGTTCGTACCCGTATCCTGAACGGCGAGCCACGTATCGATGGCCGCGAAAAAGATATGATCCGCGGTCTGGACGTGCGCACTGGCGTTCTGCCACGTACCCACGGTTCATCACTGTTCACCCGTGGTGAAACCCAGGCACTGGTTACCGCAACGCTGGGTACAACCCGCGATGCGCAGAACCTGGATGAGCTGATGGGCGAACGTACCGACAGCTTCCTGTTCCATTACAACTTCCCTCCATACTCTGTCGGTGAAACCGGCATGGTAGGTTCGCCGAAGCGTCGTGAGATTGGTCACGGTCGTCTGGCGAAGCGCGGTGTGTTAGCGGTAATGCCAAAAGCGGAAGATTTCCCTTACACCGTGCGTGTGGTTTCTGAAATCACCGAGTCGAACGGCTCCTCTTCAATGGCTTCTGTCTGCGGTGCCTCTCTGGCGCTGATGGATGCAGGTGTGCCGATCAAAGCCGCCGTTGCGGGTATCGCAATGGGCCTGGTGAAAGAAGATGAGAAGTTTGTTGTTCTGTCAGACATTCTGGGTGACGAAGATCACCTGGGCGACATGGACTTCAAAGTAGCCGGTAGCCGTGAAGGTATCACCGCGCTGCAGATGGACATCAAAATCGAAGGCATTACGCGTGAAATCATGCAGGAAGCGCTGAACCAGGCCAAGGGTGCGCGTCTGCACATTCTGGGCGTGATGGAACAGGCTATCAGCACACCACGCACTGAGATTTCTGAATTTGCACCACGCATTTACACCATCAAAATCAGCTCAGACAAGATCAAAGATGTGATCGGTAAAGGCGGCTCAGTGATTCGTGCGCTGACCGAAGAGACCGGCACAACGATCGAAATCGAAGATGACGGCACCGTGAAAATCGCTGCGACCGACGGTCTGAAAGCGAAAGAAGCGATTCGTCGTATTGAAGAGATTACGGCTGAGATCGAAGTTGGCCGCATCTACAGCGGTAAAGTGACCCGTATCGTTGACTTCGGTGCCTTCGTGGCCATCGGTGGCGGTAAAGAAGGTCTGGTTCACATTTCACAAATCGCAGATAAGCGCGTTGAGAAAGTGACTGACTACCTGCAGATGGGTCAGGAAGTACCGGTTAAGGTGATGGAAGTTGACCGTCAGGGCCGTGTACGTCTGAGCATCAAAGAAGCGACAGAATCTAAGCCGCAGACTGAAGAAGCTGCAGCGGTGACAACGCCTGACGCGGAATAAATCGTTGCTGATTTGCCCCTCTTTGCCTGGCAGAGAGGGGCGTTTGTATCATCGCGAGGGCGGGAATCCTTGTGCAGGGCAGGCGGATGACAGGATGGTTATCCCAATGTTTGTATTCGGGAGTGGGAAATGAAGCCTTTTCTGCGCTGGTGTTTTGTTGCGACAGCTCTGACGCTGGCAGGATGCAGCAACTCCAATTGGCGTAAGAACGAAGTTCTTGCAGTGCCTTTACAGCCCACACTGCAGCAGGAAGTGATACTGGCGCGCATGGAACAAATTCTTGCCAGTCGCGCTCTCACCGATGATGAACGCGCACAGCTGTTATATGAGCGCGGAGTGTTGTATGATAGTTTAGGTCTGCGGGCATTAGCGCGGAACGATTTTTCGCAAGCGCTGTCTATAAGACCAGATATGCCCGAAGTGTTTAACTACTTAGGCATATACTTAACGCAGGCGGGCAACTTTGATGCCGCCTATGAAGCGTTTGATTCTGTACTTGAGCTTGAACCAACTTACAACTATGCGCATTTAAATCGTGGTATCGCCCTCTATTACGGCGGTCGATACAAGTTAGCGCAAGATGATCTGCTGGCGTTTTATCAAGACGATCCTAACGATCCTTTCCGCAGTCTGTGGCTCTATCTCGTTGAACGTGAGATGGATGCTGATAAGGCAAAAGTCGCGCTTCAACAGCGTCACGACAAAGCGGTCAGAGACCAATGGGGATGGAATATTGTCGAGTTCTACCTTGGAGATATCAACGAAAAAGCGTTGATGGAAAGTCTCAAGGCGGACGCAACGGATAACACCTCGCTCGCTGAACATCTCAGTGAAACCAACTTCTATTTAGGTAAGTATTACCTAAGTCTGGGGGAGAAGGACGACGCGAAAGCGTTGTTCAAACTGGCGGTGGCCAACAACGTCAATAACTTTGTTGAACACCGATACGCATTGTTGGAACTGGCGCAACTCGGCCAGGCACAAGACGATTTATCAGAATCTGACCAGCAATAGCTGACGAACTTAATTTGCCTGTAAAACCTGTTAAGTCATCATCTTAAAGGATGAGGGCTTTTCTGTTCGTCAAAACTTCTAATTTGAGCCGGTTCACACTTTTTGATGAAAATGACTGAAAGTTTTCACGACGAGTTATGTAGACTGGCCGCCGAAATCTAAGAGGCACGTGTACTACATGACTGATATTCAAACCACTTTTGCTGACCTTGGCCTGAACGCCGACATCCTTGAATCACTGAATGGCATGGGCTACGTTAAGCCATCCCCAATCCAGGCTGAGTGTATTCCTCACCTGCTGGCGGGCCGTGACGTGTTAGGCATGGCGCAGACCGGGAGTGGTAAAACTGCGGCGTTCTCTCTGCCGCTGTTAAACAACATCGACCCTGCTGTTAAAGCACCTCAGATCCTGGTGCTGGCACCGACCCGCGAACTGGCGGTACAGGTAGCTGAAGCAGTGACTGAATTCTCTAAACATATGCGCGGCCTGAACGTGGTTGCCCTGTACGGCGGCCAGCGTTATGACGTGCAGCTGCGCGCACTGCGTCAGGGACCACAGGTTGTTGTGGGTACGCCTGGCCGTCTGCTTGACCACCTGAAACGCGGCACGTTAGATCTCTCTAACCTGCGCGGCCTGGTGCTTGACGAAGCGGACGAAATGCTGCGTATGGGCTTCATCGAAGACGTTGAAACCATCATGGCGCAGATCCCGGAAGGTCATCAGACCGCACTGTTCTCTGCAACTATGCCGGAAGCGATTCGTCGCATCACTAAGCGCTTCATGAAAGATCCACAGGAAGTGCGTATTCAGTCAAGCCTGACCACGCGTCCTGACATCAGCCAGAGCTACTGGACCGCTTACGGTCGTAAAACAGATGCACTGGTTCGCTTCCTGGAAGCGGAAGACTTCGATGCTGCCATCATCTTCGTGCGTACTAAAAACGCCACGCTGGAAGTAGCCGAAGCCCTGGAGCGTAGCGGCTACAACAGCGCGGCTCTGAACGGTGACATGAACCAGGCACTGCGTGAGCAGACGCTGGAGCGCCTGAAAGATGGTCGTCTGGACATCCTGATTGCAACCGACGTTGCGGCCCGTGGCCTGGACGTTGAGCGCATCAGCCTGGTGGTGAACTACGATATCCCGATGGATGCAGAGTCTTACGTTCACCGTATCGGCCGTACCGGTCGTGCGGGTCGTGCCGGCCGCGCGCTGCTGTTCGTTGAGAACCGTGAGCGTCGCCTGCTGCGCAACATCGAACGTACGATGAAGCTGACGATCCCTGAAGTAGAACTGCCTAACGCAGAACTGCTGGGTCAGCGTCGTCTGGCTAAGTTTGCGGCTAAAGTCCAGCAGCAGCTGGAGAGCAGCGATCTGGATCAGTACCGTGCTCTGCTGACCAAAATGCAGCCAGAAGATGAGCTGGATCTGGAAACACTGGCAGCCGCACTGCTGAAGATGGCACAGGGCGAACGTCCTCTGATTCTGCCACCAGAAGCACCACGTCCGCCACGTCGCGAATACCGCGATCGTGATGACCGTGATGGCCGTCGTGACAGCCGTGAAGCTCGTGGTCCGCGTGACAGCCGTGATGGCGATCGTCCTCGTCGCGAACGTCGTGACGTTGGCGAGATGCAGCTCTACCGCATCGAAGTCGGTCGCGATGATGGTGTTGAAGTGCGTCACATCGTTGGCGCTATCGCTAACGAAGGCGACATCAGCAGCCGTTACATCGGTAACATCAAGCTGTTCGGCAACCACTCGACTATCGAGCTGCCGAAAGGCATGCCAGGCGATGTGCTGCAGCACTTCACCCGTACGCGTATTCTGAACAAGCCGATGAATATGCAGCTGCTGGGTGATGCACAGCCAAACGAAGGCCGTGGTGATCGTCGTCCTGCGGGCGGTGATCGTCGCAATGGTCCTGGCGCGGGCAACCGCGAAGGCGGTCGTCGTTTCTCTTCTGAGCGCCGTGAAGGTGGTCGTGAAGGCGGACGCAGCTTCAACCGTGAAGGTGGCCGCGGTCCGCGTCGTGAAGATGGCGCAGCCGCTCCACGTCGTCGCGATGCATAACGACATTCTGTTGTAACAAAAAGGGAAGCCACTGGCTTCCCTTTTTTTATGCCTGTCAGGCTCCGCCGCTGATCATCACGCGCTCGCCGCTGACCCAGGCGGACTCTTCCGAGGCCAGAAACAGCGCCACCTGCGCCACATCCTCCGGCAGGCCAAAACGCCCCAGCGGCGTCGCAGCCAGCAGCTGCGCCTTGAGCTGCGGGCTCATTCTCTTCGCAGCCAGTAATCCCTCTGTGAGTATCATTCCCGGCGCCAGCGCGTTGACCCGGATATGCCTGGGGCCCAGTTCGCGCGCCAGTCCCTGAGTCAGCGTATCCACCGCACCTTTGGTCGCCGCCCAGAGGACGGAGCCGGGCGTGCTGTTTTTACTGTTCAGAGCGCTGAGGTTAATAATGGTGCCGCCGTGGGCGGGAAAGTGATGGATCGCCTGCTGACAGACCAGCAGCGTGCCCAGCAGGTTAACGTTGATTTGCTGCTGCATCTCCTCCTGCGTCAGCGCCTCAAACTCGCCATGATGAAAGCAGCCCGCGTTGTTCACGACAATATCGGGTGCGCCAAAACAGGAGAGGGTGGTGGCGAAGAGCTGTTCCACCTCCCGATGCTGAGTGACATCCGCCCGAACCGCCACGGCGTCACTGCCCAGATCCAGGATATCGCTGACCACATCCGCAGCGCCAGCCTCATCCTGACGATAGTTCACCACGACCCGGGCGCCGGCCGTGGCAAAGGCGATGGCGATCGCCGCGCCAATGCCTTTCGATGCACCGGTTACCAGTGCGACTTTATTCTGCAGTGCCTTCATTATGTTGTTCTCCGCCGTAATGATTGCGTCGACAGACTATGCGCGCTGGCGCAGAAAACCAGGTAACGCAATCCTGCAAGCTTTTTGCACGATCCTGCAAATCTGTTCCTGCGGGACAGGTATTCTGCCCGGCGTCAGGTACTATCAGCACAGGGTGCGTCAGAGGAGAGCGGAATGAGTGAGAGTGATAAGTGGCAGGTGCTGGCTGAGTTGATCGCCCGTCATGCACCGGAAGATGGCCGGCACGCCAGTGCTATAGATTGCCTGTTCTTTGGCCGGGTTTCCGCACCGACCGAGCCGATGCACTTTGCCCAATGGGCCAGTTTTGCACTGGTGGCGCAGGGCGGCAAAGCCCTGCATATCGGGGATGAGGTGCTGCATTACGGCCCGGGCGATCTGCTGCTGGTAACGCTGGATATGCCGGTGCGCGCCTGTGTCACCCGCGCCACGCCGGACAAGCCGAATCTGGGAATTGGCATCGCGATTAATGAGTCGCGACTGATGCGCTACCTTGAACAGTTCCCACCGACGCTGCCGCTGGCGACCACGGACAATGAGCGTGGCGTCACCGTGCATAAAGTGTCGCCATTACTGGTGGATGCGGTGATCCGGCTGGTGCGCCTGCTGGATCATCCCGGCGATATTGAGGCGCTGGCCCCGCTCATCGAGCAGGAGATCTTTTACCGGTTGCTGACGGGACCGGAAGGATCGCGAATTCTGAATATGGCGCTGGCCGAACGGCCCGGCAACCGGGTGGCGCAGGCGGCCCGCTGGCTGCGGGAAAATTTTCATCAGCCGCTGAGAATCGATCGGCTCGCCAGTCGCGTCGGGATGAGTATCTCTTCGCTGCATCATCACTTCAAAGCCGTTACGGCGATGACGCCGATGCAGTATCAGAAACAGCTGCGGCTGAACGAGGCGCGGCGTCTGATGCTGGTGGAAAAGCTGGATGCCGGCACGGCAGGCTATCGGGTGGGATATCAGAGCGCGTCACAGTTCAGCCGGGAGTATCGCCGCCTGTATGGGCAATCCCCGGCCAGAGACAGTCGTCAGCAGGCGGTGAGTCAGGAGAGCCTGCGCCCACCGCAAAACTGATTACAGGCTGTTCGCCGCCTCCATCGCAATGGCAAAGGAGCGCAGACGGGCCTCCGTGTCAAAGATCTGTCCATTGACCATGATTTCATCCGCCTGAGTTTCACGCATCAGAGAGGCCAGACCGTGGCGCACCTTGTCCATATCGCCGACCAGCGACATGCTCAGCGCCTGCTGAACACCATACTGCTCGGACGGTGACCAGAGGTTATCCATGTTTTCAACAGGTGCCGGTAGCGGACCCGGTTTGCCGCGACGCAGATTGATAAACTGCTGCTGCTGGGAGGTAAACAGGAAGCGCGCATCACGCTCGCTGTCAGCCGCGATCACGTTAATGCAGACGGTGGCATAAGGTTTGTCGAGGCGCGCCGACGGCTGGAAATTCTCGCGGTAAACGTGCAGCGCCTGGAACAGCTGATCGGGCGCAAAATGGGAGGCAAACGCGAACGGCAGGCCCATTTTTGCCGACAGCTGCGCGCTGTAGAGGCTGGAACCGAGCAGCCAGACCGGGATCTTCAGACCCAGCCCAGGTACGGGCTGAACGGGTAGCTGCGCACCCGGTTCGGCATCAAACCAGCTGATCAGTTCGGCCACATCTTCGGGAAAGGTGTCGGCGTGCAGATTGGCCTGATGACGACGCAGCGCCATCATCGTGCGCTGGTCAGAGCCTGGCGCTCTGCCCAGACCGAGGTCGATACGGCCAGGATAGAGAGAGGCCAGCGTGCCAAACTGCTCGGCGACCACCAGCGGGGCGTGGTTCGGCAGCATGATCCCGCCCGACCCCAGCTTCAGCGTTTCGGTGTTGGCCGCCAGATAGCCAATCAGCACCGCCGTTGCGGCGCTGGCGATCCCTGTCATGTTGTGATGTTCAGCCAGCCAGTAGCGTTGGTAGCCCAGTTTTTCGGCCTGACGCGCCAGCGCCAGCGAATTGTGGAACGCATCGCGTGCGGTTGCGCCCTGAGGGATCGGGGCAAGATCCAGCACGGACAGGCGAAGAGGTTTTTTATCAGACATGACTACTCCCGTTGTATGGCACAGGCGTTAAAACCTGCACCATTTAGTATTACGCATCATGCCTTATATTAAAACTGCTAACCTCAGCAGGAATATAGCCGGTATGTGCTTTTACTCAGGATAGCAGCGTCATGCCTGCCAGTTTGCGCCAGTAACCGTTACAATCGCTACCTTTCGCCACCATTAACGGCGCCTCGCCGTTTTCATTGGCGCGGAAACGATCGATTTCGGCCAGCGTCGACGTATCCTGCGGAGAGAGCCGCACACAATCGACATGGCTGCGCATACCGGCCAGATCGTTGCCCAGGTTATAGCAGTAGCCACTCATGGTCTGGATGCCATTGAGGACAAACACCTGCTGCCCCTCCTGAGAGTTGACGCGGCGGCCTGTGGGATAGCGGATGCAGCAGGTTTCGCACTCATCCCTGGCGAGATTTTCCGAGCGGGCGGTGAAGCAGCGCGCGGAGAGTGCCAGAGGCAGATGACCGTAGCCCAGCACCTCGACGTCGAACTGCTGGCGGATCCCCCGCGCCTCACACTGCGCCAGCAGCTGCAGCAGCCAGTCACGCGACATCTCAACCGGCATGCACCAGCGCGTCATTCCCTCTTTGACCAGCAGTTGCAGCGTGTCGGCGTTATAGACATTCAGCGTCGGCCCCGCGACAAACGGCAGATGGCGCTCAGCGGCCATGTTGACCGTGCCGATATCATTAGCCTCAATCAGAAATTCGCCGTTTTCCACGTAGCGCTGCAGCTCTTTCAGCTCGGAGGGTGACTGCAGCAGCGCCAGCGTGCTCAGCACCACCTGTTTGCCGCTGGCCGCGACCGCGCGCGCCAGTTCCATCCAGCGTGCATAGGATGTGGCACGGCGTTTACTGCACACTGCTTCGCCAAGGTAGATAATATCCGCGCTGCTTCGGGCGGCCTGTTGATAAAAGTCGTCCAGCGTATCGGTTGGCCAGTACCAGAGCACCGGCCCAAGGGCATATTGCATCATCATTCCTTATTGCCATTCACGGTGATAAGCACCCAGCGTGGTTTGCGTGCCTTCGGAGAGATCGCCCAGCGTCTGCATCCACTGCGGCGCGATTGCAAACTGGTCCGGCTGCGCCTTGCAGCGATCGATCGCCTGACGCCAGACGCGCGCCACATCCGCGACATAGGCGGGGCTGCGCTGACGGCCTTCGATCTTCACCGAGGCGATGCCCGCCCGCAGCAGCTCCGGCAGCAGCTCCAGCGTGTTCAGGCTGGTGGGCTCCTCCAGGACGTGATAGCGCTGGTCGTTAACCTCATACCGTCCTTTGCACAGCGTCGGATACCCGGCGCTTTCATCCGGGGCGTAGCGGTCGATTAAGACCTCATTCAGACGCGACTCCATACCCTGCGGCGTCTGCTGCCAGCGCACAAACTTCGCCGGTGAGCAGGCGCCTGCGCTGTTAGGGGATTCGCCGGTGAGCCAGGAAGAGAGAAAGCAGCGGCCTTCCGCCATGATGCACAGGCTGCCAAAGGCGAACACCTCCAGCGGCACCGGCGTACTGCGCGCCAGCTGTTTCACCTGATGAATCGACAGCACGCGCGGCAGCACCACGCGCTGCAGGTTAAAGTGGCGATGATAGAAGCGAATCGCCTCCAGATTGGTGGCGGACGCCTGCACTGACAGATGGCGTTCAACCTCCGGATAACGCGTTGCGGCGTACTCCAGCGTGGCGATATCCGCCAGGATCAGTGCATCGGCTCCGTTCTGCACGGCGACATCAATCGCCCGTTGCCAGCGTCCCATGCCATCCGGGTGGGCAAAGGTATTGATTGCAACGTGCAGTTTGCGGCGATGCTGATGCAGATAGCGCGCCGCTTCCGCCAGCTTTTTGTCGGTAAAATTCAGGCCCGCAAAGTGGCGGGCGTTGGTGTCATCTTTCAGCCCCACATACACCGCATCCGCGCCATTCTCTACGGCGGTGCGTACTGCGGGTAAGTTTCCTGCCGGGCAGAGCAGTTCCATAGGTGTTCCTCTCAACATGCAGACGGGCGTCGAGTCTAGGCATCCGGCCTGATGCGCATGTTGATTTAAGGCAGTGAAATGCCAGTTCATCCCCCCGGATGGCGCTTTTTTTTCCGCTGATGACGGCGGTTTTTATTGATCCCGGCCGAGGCGCGCAGAAAAGGATATGGCAATATACGTAAAATTTTCTGAAGGGAGTGATGAAAGTGTTAGAGCGGTTACATGCCCATTTTGTGAAAAACGGTCCTAAAATCTTAGGCTTACCCGCAGCGCTTACCCCCTTTCCGCTCAGGAAGCGGCTTCTGCAACAACTCTTAAACTGGCAATTTCGTCATGCTTTGGCTGAAGGTGAGTTAGACTTTCTGAACGGTCGCCTGCTGGGTATCGGGATTGCCGATCTTAATCTGCAATGGATAACCACGCTGGAGGATGGCCGACTGGCGGTATTGCAACAGTCCGAAGCGGATGTCTGGTTTCGGGGCAATGCCAATGATCTGTTGCTTGTGGCAGCACGTAAAGCAGATCCCGATATGCTGTTCTTTCAACGCCGGCTGGTGATTGAAGGGGACACTGAACTGGGACTTGAGGTGAAAAACGTAATGGATGCTATTGAACCCGAGGCTATGCCCACCGCGTTACGCACGGCGATTCAGCAGATGGCGGCGTTTGTTGAAGCCGGGATGAAACAGGACGCGAAGGCCATTCAGGCGCGCGCAGGTGCCGCATGTTGATCCGTAGCGAAATTGGTATGGATGCGGCTGGTATCGATGCGCTGCTGAAGCGCTGCTTCGCCACGTCCGCCGAGGCGGAACTGACGCAGGCGCTGCGTGAAGATGGCCTGCTGACCTTAGGCGTGGTCGCCACGGATGATGAAGGGCAGGTGCTGGGCTACGCCGCCTTCAGCCCGGTCAGCGTTCAGGGTGACGATCGCGGCTGGGTCGGACTGGCTCCGCTGGCCGTCGACGAGACGCTGCGCGGTCAGGGTATCGCCAGCAAACTCATTTATGAGGGGCTGGACACGCTCAACGAGTTTGGCTACAGCGCCGTTGTCGTGCTGGGCGATCCGGCGCTGTTCGGCCGTTTTGGCTTTGAACCGGCGGCCCGTCACGGTCTGCTCAGCCGCTGGCCTGGCACGGAGGCGGCGTTCCAGGTTTACCGTCTGGCGGATAACGCCTTCGATGGGGCAGAAGGGCAGATCGACTACGCCGAACCCTTTAATCGTCTGCCGTAAGCCCCAGCCAGTGCGCCAGATGAGCAGGCTGACCCGCAACCAGCTGTAATTTCTGCTGACGGGTCAGCTGCTTAACCTGATACTCCAGTCGGGAGGCGCTGGCACGATCGCCTGCCTCGCAGTGAAACATCAGCTCCAGCGGACCTTTGCCGCGCAGCGCACGGGCACCGCGCCCGCTCTGATGCTGAGCGACCCGGCGTGCCACATCGGTGGTGATGCCGGTATAGAGACTCCCTTTCGCCGTCCGGACGATGTAGAGTTGCCACTGCTGACTCATCGTAATTACGTTCCCAGAAAAGATGCCGGCCAGTGTAACGCGCTTGACGCGGCTGTGCCCAGCCAGGAGTTTATCTTGTCCGATCATGCCCATCTGGTTCGCTACCTCAGAAAGCAGCATGTGCTGTCACTCTGCTGCACCGCTGACAATCAGCTATGGTGCGCGAACTGCTACTACGTTTTTGATGAAACACGCATGGCCTTCTGGATCATGACGGAACCCGATACCCGCCACGGTGTGTTAATGGCGCAGAATCCGCAGGTGGCGGGCACCGTTAACGGCCAGCCCAGAAGTGTGCTGCTGATCAAAGGCGTACAGTATCGCGGCCGGGTCGTCCGGCTGGAAGAGGAGGCGGAGAGGGTCGCCAGAACCGCGTATCAGAAACGTTTTCCGGTCGCGCGAAAAGTGTCGGCACCGTTGTGGGAGATCACACTGGATGAGGTGAAGATGACCGATAACGCACTGGGATTTGGCAGGAAAATCGGCTGGCAGAGAGAGGGATAAAACGCCCTTTTCAGCGGAAAAGGGCGTCGCAGGCTTACAGCGCTTCGAGGATCCGCAGGGATTCGCGATTAAAGGCTGGCAGATCGGCCGGGGTGCGGCTGGTGACCAGCTTATCGCCATCGACGACCACTTCTTTGTCGTGGAAGTCAGCGCCTGCGTTGATCAGGTCAATGGCAACGGCCTTGACCGTCGTCATCTTGCGACCGCGCACGCCATTGGCGCTGATCAGCAGCTGTGGGCCGTGGCAGATAGCAAAGATAGGCTTACCGCTGGCAACAAACTCTTTGGTAAAGGCGACGAAACGATCGTCACCGCGCAGGGCATCGGGCGAATGGCCGCCTGGCAGTAACAAGGCATCGAACTCCGCCGGGCTGACATCATCAATGCTGCGATCGATGGTCACTTCCGCTTCGCCTTTTTTGCCCTTCACCACATTACCCGCTTGTTTCTCAATGGTAACCACGTCGAAACCGGCGCGTTTGTACACCTCAGCGGGTGAGGTAAACTCTGAGTCTTCAAATTCATCGGTAATCAAAACCGCAACTTTCTTGCTCATTTTTTTCCTCCTAAGACATGCAGAGCGCAGGGCGCGCTTTCCGTTAACGCTTGTAAGCCTGGTCGCTGAGCGTGAGAACGCAAGCCAGCCCGTTAAGATCAGCTATCTTTTAACCTGTGAGCAGCGAAATAAGGACGAATCTGAGATGAATCGCGTATTACTGACCGGTGCCACCGGTTTAGTCGGGTCGCATCTGCTGCGCTTACTGATTGAGGATCCGCGTGTCGATGAGATCATCGCACCTACCCGCCGGCCACTGCCCGCGATGCGCAAAGTGGTGAATCTGGTTGAGGCCGATCTGACCGATGTCCTGGGGCCGCTGCAGGGAGCACTGGATACGGTATTCTGCTGTCTCGGCACCACCCGTAAAGCGGCGGGCAGCAAACAGGCCTTCATTCACGTTGATTACACCCTGGTGGTGGATACCGGCTTAAGTGGATTACGCCTGGGGGCGAAGCAGATGCTGGTGGTCAGCGCACATGGCGCTAACCGGCACTCGCCGTTTTTATACAATCGCGTCAAAGGCGAGATGGAGAATGCGCTGCGTCATCAGGGCTGGCCGCGCCTGACGCTGGTACGGCCCTCTCTGCTGCTGGGCGATCGCGCGCAGAAGCGCGGCGGCGAGAGCCTGATGGCACCGATCTTTTCGCTGCTGCCAGGGAACTGGCAGGCGGTGCAGGCGCGCGACGTGGCGCGCTGTCTGCACCAGCAGGCTTTTGCGCCAGGTGAAGAGCGCGTCACAATCATTGAATCGGGCGCGATCCCGCGTCACTCAGCGTAGCTGCCAGATAATCTGATTACGGCTGCCGCGCCATTGCAGCGTGGCATCCTTCTCCTCCTCAATAAAACGGCCATCAACCAGCACGTCCAGAAAGTCCAGCACTGCGCGCTGCGCCGCGTCCAGCTCCTGCATCCGGTAACCGGTCCAGAGCCAGATATCTTTATCCGGACAGGTCTGCCGCACCCGTTTAACCAGACGACGAATGTACGGGACGTTGTGCGGATGCAGCGGATCGCCACCGCTCAGCGACAATCCCTGGCGCGGAATGCGCGTGTCCTGCAGATCGGCCAGCAGCTGCTCCTCCATCGCCAGCGTAAAGGGAATACCGGAGTCGATGCGCCAGGTGCTCTGGTTGTAGCAGCCACGGCATTGATGTTCGCAGCCGGCGACAAACAGCGTGCAGCGGGTGCCGGGGCCGTTCACGATATCCACATCATAGTAGCGGTGGATATGCATCATCCCAGCGGCCCCTCTGCCATATGTTTCACCCGACGCTGAACCTCCTGCTGTTTGCCGGCGTTGAAAGGCCGCGCATCCGGGCTGCCCAGATAGCCGCAGACCCGCCGGGTCACCGAGACGCGCGCCGGATCGTGGTTGCCGCAGTTGGGGCAGGTAAAGCCGCGACTGGTGCAGGCGAACTCGCCGTGGAAGCCGCAGTCGTAGCACTCATCGATGGGCGTATTGGTGCCGTAGTAGGGCACGCGGTCATAGCTGTAATCCCAGACATCCTCCAGCGCCCGGAGGTTGTGCTGCACGTTCGGATATTCGCCGTAACAGATGAACCCGCCGTTCGCCAGCGGTGGATAGGGCGCTTCAAAGTCGATTTTGTCGTAGGGATTGACCTTTTTCCCGACGTCGAGATGGAAGCTGTTGGTGTAGTAGCCTTTGTCGGTCACGCCCGGCACTACGCCGAACTGCGCAGCATCAAGACGGCAGAAGCGGTCGCACAGGTTCTCGCTCGGGGTACTGTAGAGGCTGAAGCCGTAGCCGGTCTCCGCTTTCCAGCGGTCGGCCGCCTCGCGCATCCGGGCGATGATCTCCACCCCTTTGGCGCGCAATGCCACATCATCATAGGGGTGTCGCTGACCGCCGCTGAGCGCATTCAGGGTTTCATGCAGGCCGATAAAGCCCAGCGACAGTGACGCGCGGCCATTGCGGAAGATCGGACCGACCTCATCATCGGCGTTCAGCCGGACGCCGCAGGCGCCCTCCATGTAGAGGATCGGGGCGACGCGCGCTTTGGTTTTCTCCAGCCGCGCCACCCGGGTCATCAGCGCCCGCTTAGCCAGCAGCAGCCGCGCATCGAGCAGCGCCCAGAAACGCGCCTCGTCACCCTCCGCTTCCAGCGCGATACGCGGCAGATTCACGCTGATGACGCCAATATTGTTGCGGCCCTCATGAATCTGCTCGCCGTTCTCTTCATATACGCCCAGGAAGCTGCGGCAGCCCATCGGCGTTTTAAAAGAGCCGGTCACTTTAACCACCTGATCGTAATTGAGGATGTCGGGATACATCCGCTTGCTGGCGCACTCCAGCGCCAGCTGCTTAATGTCGTAATTCACGTCGCCCGCCCGGCGGTTCACGCCTTCACGAATCGTGAACACCAGTTTGGGGAACACGGCGGTTTTATGATTTTTACCCAGTCCGGCCAGCCGGTTGCGCAGAATGGACTGCTGAATCAGCCGGGCTGGCCAGCTGGTGCCCAGGCCGAAACCAAAGGTGACAAACGGCGTCTGCCCGTTGGCGGTGTGCAGGGTATTGACCTCATACTCCAGGGACTGGAAAGCGTCGTAGCACTCTTTCTCTGTCCGCTGGCGCGCATACTGTTCAGCCTGCGGGATCTGCCACTCTTCGGCGATCGCCAGATGGCGGGCATAGCTCAGCTCAACAAAAGGGGCGAGCACTTCATCGATGCGGTTGATGGTGGTGCCGCCATAGATGTGGCTGGCGACCTGGGCGATGATCTGCGCCGTCACCGCAGTGGCGGTGGCGATCGATTTCGGCGGCTCGATCCCGGCGTTGCCCATTTTGAAGCCGTTGGTCAGCATACCTTTCAGATCGATCAGCATACAGTTGAACATCGGGAAGAAAGGAGCGTAATCCAGATCGTGATAGTGGATCTCGCCGCGTTCATGCGCCAGCACCAGATCGCGGGGCAGCATCTGCTGCTGCGCATAGTGCTTCGCGACGATCCCGGCCAGCAGATCGCGCTGAGTCGGGATCACTTTGCTGTCTTTGTTGGCATTCTCATTCAGCAGCGCCGGATTGGTCTGATCGACCAGGCCGCGAATGGCGTGATGTAACCGGCTCTGACGATCGCGGGCGACATCGCGATCGTGGCGATATTCAATCCAGATGCGGGCCAGCTGCGGATAAGGGCCGGCCATCAGTGTCTCTTCGACCGCGCACTGAATCTCATGGATAGCCACTTCCGGGCGATCGGCCAGCTGCCGGGCCACATGCTCTGCGACCTGAGCGCACCAGGCCTTGTCACTGACCTCTGCTGCCCGCGCCGCGGCCGCCACGGCCTGTTCGATACGCTGTGCATCAAAGGCCGTCCGGCATCCATCACGCTTGATTACCACCGTTGCCATTTTTCTCTCCGTAAACTACATATGGGGTTTGCAGAGATTCTATTATCTACATGTAGTGATTGCTGCGAATTAATACGCGCTGATTTGACCTGAAACAAGGAAGCCGCAACCGGGCAGAAAAGGGCGACTGAGGCCAGAACCGGTGCCTGGTTGTGGTGACGGGCGGGCGTCAGGGCGCTGCGGCAGGGGAGGCTGCCGCAGGGAAAAAGGGGATGACGTGCTTACACGAAGGCCGACAGAACCGGTCCCGGCCGCATCAGGCCGGACCGCTGACGGAGTGGCGACGAACCAGCGTCGGGCTGAACATATGGGTCACTTCCGGCAGCGGCAGATCGTTGGCCAGCGCCAGTGCCAGCTGGGCCGCCTGCTGCGCCATCGTGACAATCGGATAGCGGACGGTGGTCAGGCGCGGTCGCACATAGCGGGAGACCAGCACATCATCGAAGCCAATCAGCGACATCTCCTCCGGCACGCGGACGCCGTTATCGCTCAGCACCGCCAGCGCACCCGCCGCCATTGAGTCGTTGTAGCAGGCGACGGCGGTAAAATTCCTGCCGCGTCCCAGCAGTTCGGTCATCGCCTGCTCACCGCCCACCTCATCCGGTTCGCCCCAGGTGACCAGCCGGTCGCTGCACGGCAGACCATGCTCTTTCAGCGCGTCGTAATAGCCCTGCAGGCGATCTTCGGCGTCGGAGATGGTGTGGGTCGAGCAGATAAAGGCGATATTCTGATGGCCGAGCTGGATCAGGTGGCGGGTTGCGAGCCAGGCACCGTAGCGGTCGTCGAGGGCGATGCAGCGCTTTTCAAAGCCTTTGATCAGCCGGTTCAGCAGCACCATACCCGGCACCTGCTTCATCAGCACTTCCAGTTCGGCGTCGGGGATTTTCTTGGCGTGAACCACCAGCGCCGCGCAGCGATGCCGCATCAGCTGTTCAATCGCCTGCCGCTCTTTTTGCTCATTATGGTAACCGTTACCAATCAGCAGGAAGTTACCGGTGTCGCCGGCGACCTCATCCACGGCTTTTACCATGGCACCAAAAAAGGGATCGGAAACGTCACCGACAATCAGGCCGAGCGTTTCGGTCGATTGCTGCGCCAGCGCGCGTGCGTTGGCGTTCGGGTGGTACTGAAGCTGCTCCATCGCCTCACCTACGGCCTGTCGGGAGCTGTCGCTGGCTTTGGGAGAATTATTGATTACACGGGAGACTGTGGCGACAGAAACGCCAGCCAGTCGCGCAACATCCTTTATGGTAGCCATGCGTTGACCTGCTTTGGGGAAAACGTTTACACATCGCATCAGTGTTACGGAAAAGGGCGGACACATCAACCCGACAGAATGCCAGCGTCGTCGCAAAAAGGGGCAAAAACGGCCGCGCCCGCGCATCTTCTGTTGAGGCGCTGCGCCATGTTATGCTCAATCTCTCACCTGGCAACCGTGAAAAATCATAATGAAAACCAAAGTGCCACATCTGGCGCACTGGGGCGCGTTTACCGCCGTCACTGAAAACGATCGCCTGACGGGCTGTGAACCCTTCTTTGCCGATGCCGATCCATCACCGATGATCCATACCCTTCCTGAGCTGGTCTATTCCGACCGTCGTATCCGCCAGCCGATGGTGCGGCGCTCGTGGCTGAAGTCACGCGAGAAGAGTGACCGCTCGCTGCGTGGCCGGGAAGATTTTGTCGCCGTCGACTGGGAAACTGCGCTGGATCTGGTGGCGGAGGAGAATCGCCGCGTGCGCGATCGCTACGGCGCGTCGGGCATCTTTAACGGCTCCTACGGCTGGTCATCAGCCGGTCGCGTCAACCACGCCCGCACACTCGTGCGCCGCTTCTACTTCCAGGGCGGCGGCGGCGTCGATCAGCAGGGTAACTACAGCTGGGGCGCCGCGCAGTTCTTCCTGCCCTATGTGATCGGCACCTATATGCCGCTGACCGGGCGCGTCACGGAATGGCCGCAGGTGGTGGAGCATGCCGAAATTTTTGTCGCCTTCGGCGGACTGGCGCTGAAAAACGCCCAGGTCGCGTCGGGTGGGGCCGGACAGCACAGCCTGAAACCGGCGCTGATGCAGCTGGCCGCCAAAGGCACTCCGGTGATCAACATCAGCCCGATGCGGGATGACTGCCCGGAATTTGTTAACGCTGAATGGATCCCGATTCGCCCGAATACCGATGTGGCGCTGATGCTGGCGCTGGGGCATGAGATCACCCGGTGCGGCGCAGTGGACGAGGCGTTTCTCGCCAGCCACTGCACCGGCTGGCCGCAGCTGCGCGCCTATCTGCTGGGCGAGAGCGATGGGGTGGCCAAAACCGCAGGCTGGGCCAGCCGCATCACCGGCATTCCGGCCGACCGCATTGTCCGGCTGGCGCAGCAGCTTACCGGCAGGCGCAGCTTTATCACCTGCTCCTATTCGGTTCAGCGCGCCCATCGCGGCGAACAGCCTTACTGGATGATGATCGCGCTGTCGTCGATGCTTGGTCAGCCGGGGCTGCCGGGCGCGGGATTTTCGTTCGGACACGGCTCGATGAACAGCGTCGGCAACCCGCGTCAGGAGGGACCTGCGCCGATGATGAGCACCGGCCCGAACCCCAGCGGGCTGTCGATTCCGGTCGCACGCATCAGCGATATGCTGCTTAATCCCGGTCAGCCTTACCGGTTCCAGGGGGAAACGCTGCACTATCCCGACATTCACCTGGTCCACTGGGCAGGCGGTAATCCGTTCCACCATCACCAGCAGCTGAACCGGCTGGTGGAGGGCTGGCAGCGGCCCGACACGGTGGTGGTGCAGGATATCGTCTGGACGCCTGCGGCGCAGATGGCTGACATTGTGCTGCCGGCCACGACCACGCTGGAGCGTAACGACATCGGCGGCTCCTCCCGTGACCGCTTTGTGCTGGCTATGCATCAGGCGATTAAACCGCAGCATCAGGCGCGCAACGACTTCGATATTTTTGCCGATCTGGCCGAGCGCCTGGGCTATCGCGACACCTTCACCGAAGGGCGCAACGAGATGCAGTGGATTGAACATCTCTATCAGCAGTGCGCCACGGCGCATCAGCGTAAAGGCATCGATTTTCCGGAATTTGACGCGTTCTGGCAGCGCGGCTTCGTGGAAATCCCGGAAGGCGGCAAGCCCTATCAGTTTATGGATGCATTCCGGGCCGATCCGCAGGCGCATCCGATCAAGACCGCCAGCGGCAAAATCGAGCTTTTCAGCCAGACCATCGCGGACTATCAGCTGGACGACTTCGCCGGCCATCCGGAATGGCGTGAGCCGCAGGAGTGGCTGGGATCGCCGGTCAGCCGCGACTATCCGCTGCACATGATCTCGATTCAGCCCGCCGACCGGCTGCACAGCCAGCTGGATGCCACCGACACCGTGCAGGGCAATAAAACCGCCGGCCACGAGACGCTCTATATGCATCCAGAGGATGCGGCAGCGCGCGGGCTGGCAGAGGGCGATGAGATTGAGGTGAGTAATGCCCGTGGCGTGATGCTGGCAGGCGTGCGGATCACCGACGGCGTCACACAGGGCGTAGTGATTATCGCGACCGGGGCCTGGTTCGATCCGGGATTCGGCAAAGCCTGGCAACCCTGGGACCGGGCGGGTAACCCGAATGTGCTGACGCTCGACATTGGCACCTCGTCGCTGACGCAGGGACCCAACGCCATGAGTTGCCTGGTGGAAATCAAAAAACATCAGGATTGCACAATAGCGTAAGGATCTCATGGCTGGTTACATTTTGCGGGTAACTGTTGCGTTTGAGTGATGGCAGCCGATCAATCGCCCTTGCTACATTCAGGGTCCCAGAGGTATTGATGGGTGAACATCAATAGATTTTCTTGATTACACCAACCTGCGCAGATGCGCAGGTTTTTTTTGCCCGTCATCTGGCTGCCGATAACGAACTGATACACAGTTTTCCTGTTATACGGCCAGCGCTTTCTTTATAACTGCTGGCACCAGCCCCTTTCTCTTTTTTTGCGCAGCGGAATGCCATGCCCCGGATTAAAAAACTACTGGGAAAAGACCAGATAAAAGCTCCGTTTAACCCTTTTCGTTTTCGGCTGATCTGCCTGGGTGTAATGACCTGCCTGGTGGTACTGCTGGCGCGCGTCGCGGACCTGCAGTTCCTGAATCAGCCGATGCTGGAGCACGAAGCGGATCAGCGTTCACTGCGAACCGTGACGCTGCCCACCAGCCGCGGTACGCTGCTGGATCGCAACGGTGAAGCGCTGGCACTCAGCGTGCCATCGCGCGATATCATCGCCGATCCGCAGCGCGTGCTGGAGAGCAACCCCGATTTTACCAGTGCCAAATGGGCCTATCTGGCTGCCGCGCTGAACACCCGTCCTGAAGAGCTGGCGGCGCAGATCACCGCCAACCCGAAACGTCGCTTCCTCTATCTGGGGCGCAAAGTCGAACTGGGCATCGCCAAAGATATTAAAGAGCTGAAGCTGAAAGGCATCAGCGAAGTCTATGACGACAGCCGCTTCTATCCGATGAGCGAAGCCTCTGCGCCGCTGATTGGCATCGTTGGCGCGGACAATGTGGGCCTGAACGGACTGGAAAAAGGGTTCGATAAGGTACTGCAGGGGGAGCCGGGCAAAGAGGTCTATCGTCAGGATGCGGCAGGCAACATCATCGCGATGATTAACTATCAGCCGCCAACGCAGCCGCCCACTGTTCAGCTCAGCATCGACAAATATGATCAGTACACGCTCTACAGCAAACTGCGCGACGGCGTGCTGCTCAACAAGGCGGACTCCGGTGCCGCGGTGCTGGTGAAAATCGACACCGGTGAGATTCTGGCGATGGCCTCCTATCCGTCGTTCAACCCCAACAACTATGAAGGGGCCACCCCGGCGCAGATGCGTAACTCCGCCATCAACGACAGCTATGAACCGGGTTCGACCGTTAAGCCGCTGGTGGTGATGGAGGCGCTGGAGCGTCACCTGGTGCGGCCGGATTCAGTGATCGACACCACGCCCTACAGCGTCAACGGCCATCTGATCCGTGACGTCGGCCACTGGCCGCGTCTGACCATGACCGGGATCCTGCAGAAGTCGAGTGACATCGGCGTTTCGCACATGGCGCTGGCGATGCCTGCTGAAGCGCTGGTGAATACCTATCACGCCTTTGGGCTGGGCAAGCCGACCGGCCTGGGACTGACCGGTGAAAGCGTCGGTTATTTTCCACTGCACCGCGCCCGCTGGGCGGATATCGAACGGGCCACCTTCTCGTTTGGCTATGGGCTGCGCGTAACGCCGCTGCAGATCGCCCGTGAATACGCCACGCTCGGTTCGTATGGTATCTACCGTCCGCTGTCGATCACCCGCGTGACGCCGCCGGTGCTGGGCAAGCAGGTTGCTAATCCGGAAACGGTGAAAGAGGTGGTGCACATGCTGGAGAGCGACGTGCTGCCGGGCGGAACCGGGCTGAAAGCCGCCGTGCCAGGCTACCGTCTGGCGACCAAAACCGGTACGGCCGAAAAGATGGGCGCCAGCGGCAAATATGATGGCGGCTACGTCAACTACACGGCGGGCCTTGCGCCAGCCAGCCACCCGGAAGTGGCGCTGGTGGTCATGATTAACCATCCGACCGCGGGCGACCACTTCGGTGGCTCGGTTGCGGCGCCGGTGTTCGGGAATATCATGGGGCCAGTGCTGAAGCATATGAACATTGCGCCGGATGCCATCTACACCAAACCGGCGGCCAGTCCTTCGGATAAATCTTAGTTAAATCAGAGTGTAAGCGGGGTGTGAAAGATATACACACCTCGTTGCACTTCCCCGAATTCGGTTGCGTTTTCCCGCTGTCTCTGCGCGGTCGATCAGTGCGAAGATAGCGGTCCCAGAGGTATTGATGGGTGTGAAAACAACACTGCTTCGGCAGTGAGATCCCTGTTATTACACCAACCCACGCAGAAGCGTGGGTTCTTTTTTATCTCTCTGCCTGCCCCGCCTTCTACGCTGCTTCAGCTGCCGTTAAATCATCATCGTTCTTAACAAAACCCTGACTATTTGCCGATAGAAAGGCGCGTCGCCTTTCACTGATAATGGCCGCCGTGAAACCTGGCGCTTTTGCGCACCACCGCCGGTTTTCACTGCCGCATTCCGCACGTTCCGGGATTTCTTTTTCTGCTTATCTGAAGAGTTCGACGATGACTCACCTTTCTCGCCCCGCGCGTTCCACCGGGCTTAAATGGCTGCTTCTGTTGCTGGTGATCGCGATTGTCGCTGGCGTTATCTGGCGTCTGCTGTCGGCAGGGCACGGGCCGGATGAGAGAATGCCGTCGGGCAGACCGGGTGCGGCTGGCATGATGGGCGGCGGTGCCACGCTGGTTCACAGCGGTGTCGCCAGCACGGCGGATGTGCCGGTGTGGCTGAATGCGCTCGGCACGGTGATCCCCAACGCCAGCGTGACGGTGACCAGCCGCGTTGACGGTCAGCTGGAACAGGTGTTCTTTACCGAAGGGCAGAAGGTCAGCGCCGGGCAGCTGCTGGCACAGATCGATCCGCGCAGCTATCAGGCGACGCTGAACCAGTATCAGGCTGAACTCAGCGAAAACCAGGCGCTGCTGAAAAGTGCCGAGCTGACGCTGGCGCGCTACCGCAAACTGGCGGCACAGGATGCGCTCGCGCGGCAGGATCTGGATAGCCAGATTGCCACCGTCGGGCAATATCGTGGCGCTGTTGCCGCCGATCAGGCGCAGATCGCCAGTGCGAAGCTGAGCATAGAGTATGCCCGCATCACCGCTCCGGTCAGCGGGCGCGTCGGTCTGCGTCAGGTCGATCCCGGCAACATGGTGCAGAGCGCCAGCAGCACCGGCCTGGTGACCATCACCCAGATGCAGCCCGCCGCCGTGACGTTCAGCGTGCCGCAGAGTGACATTCCGGCGCTGGTCAATGCACTGCATCAGGGGCAGAGCCTGCCCGCCACGCTGTTCGATCAGGACAACCAGCATCAGCTCGCCCAGGGGGAAGTGAAGTTCATCAGTAACCAGATCGATACCGCTACCGGCACCGTGGCGCTAAAAGCGGTGTTCGCCAACCGGGATGAGTCACTGTTTGCTAACCAGTTTGTGAATATCAGGCTGCAGACCCGGATACTGAAAGGCGCAACGGTGATCCCGGCGCAGGCGCTGCAGCTCAGCAGCGACGGTAGCTTTGTCTTTGTGATCAATCAGGACAACCGCGTGACGCGCAAAGCGGTCACCACCGGCCCGGCGTTCGGAGACGATCAGCAGGCGATCCTCAGCGGCGTTTCACCGGGGGATCGGCTGGTGACCGAAGGGATCGATCGTCTGACCAGCGGCAGTAAGGTGTCACTGGCCGATGAGGCTCCCGCTGCCGGTACTGAGCCGAAATGAATCCGTCACGCCTGTTTATTCTGCGTCCGGTCGCGACCATTCTGCTGATGGTCGGCGTGCTGATCGCGGGCATCTTTGCCTGTAAATTCCTCTCGACCTCGGCGCTGCCGCAGGTGGACTATCCCACGATTCAGGTCACCACACTCTATCCGGGTGCCAGCCCGGATGTGATGGCGTCGTCGGTCACATCACCGCTGGAGCGCCAGTTAGGGCAGATGGCGGGGCTGAGCCAGATGAGCTCGACCAGCGCCAGCGGCGCGTCGATCATTACCCTGAAATTCAGCCTGGAGCTGTCGCTGGATGTCGCCGAGCAGGAGGTGCAGGCGGCGATCAATGCGGCAAATAACCTGCTGCCTGACGATCTGCCCAATCCGCCGACCTACAAAAAGGTCAATCCGGCGGACAGCGCGGTCGTGACGCTGGCAGCCAGCTCCGGCACGCTGCCGCTGACCGAGGTGCAGGACCTGGTGAATACCCGGGTGGCGCTGAAGCTGTCGCAGATTTCCGGTGTCGGGATGGTGACACTGGCGGGCGGCCATCAGCCTGCGATTCGGGTGCAGATGAACCCGCAGGCGCTGGCGGCGCATCATCTGACGCTGGAGGCGGTGAATACGCTGATCGGCAACAGCAACGTCAATGGCTCCAAAGGCGGCTTTGACGGCAAATATCATTCGGTCACTATCGACGCCAACGATCAGCTGCGTACCGCCGACGCGTACGGCAACCTGATCCTGACTTACGAAAATGGTGCGGCGCTGCGCCTGAAAGATATCGCCCATATCGAACAGGGGCCGGAGAACAGCTTCCAGTCGGCATGGGCTGATAACCAGCCTGCGATTGTGATCGGTGTACAGCGTCAACCCGGCGCGAACGTGATTCAGGTGGTAGACAACATCAGGGCGCAGCTTCCTGCACTGCAGGCAGCGCTGCCGGATGGGGTTAAGATGACCATTCTCTCCGACCGCACCCAGACCATTCGCGCCTCAATCAGCGACGTGCAGTTTGAGCTGATGCTGTCGATTGCGCTGGTAGTGATGGTGACCTTCCTGTTCCTGCGGAACGTTGCCGCCACGCTGATCCCCAGCGTTGCGGTGCCGCTGTCGCTGGTCGGCACCTTTGGCGTGATGTATCTGGCGGGCTTCAGCCTGAATAATCTGTCGCTGATGGCGCTGACTATCGCCATCGGTTTTGTCATTGATGACGCCATTGTGGTGGTGGAGAACATCTCCCGGCGTCTGGAGCTGGGCGAGTCACCGATGGAGGCGGCGCTGAAAGGCTCACAGCAGATTGGCTTCACCATTATCTCGCTGACCTTTTCACTGATTGCCGTGCTGATCCCGCTGCTGTTTATGGGCGATGTGGTGGGGCGACTGTTCAGAGAGTTCGCGATTACGCTGGCGGTGGCGATTCTGGTATCGATGGGGGTCTCGCTGACGCTGACCCCGATGCTGTGCGCGTATCTGCTGCGCCACATTCCGCCTGAGCAGCAGTCCGGATTTTCCCGTAAGGGCGGCGCGTTGTTTGACCGCCTGGTGCGCGGTTATGACCGTCTGCTGACCGTGGTGCTGAATCATCAGAAACTGACGCTGCTAGTGGCGCTGGCGACCTTCGGGCTGACGGCACTGCTCTATCTGATGGTGCCGAAAGGCTTCTTTCCGACTCAGGATACCGGGCTGATTCAGGGTGTCACCGTTGCCTCACAGGATGTCTCGTTTAACGCGATGGCGACGCGACAGCAGGCGCTCTCGGCACTGATCCTGAAGAATCCGGCGGTGGAGAGTGTTTCATCGACCATCGGGATCGACGGCACCAACACCAGCCTTAACAGCGGACGGTTACAGATCAACCTGAAGCCGTTTGGTGACCGCGACCTCAGCGCCAGTGACGTCATCAGCCAGCTGAACCAGGCGAGCGCTGATGTGCCGGGTATCCGGCTCTATCTGCAGCCCGCGCAGGATCTCACGGTCAACGATCAGGTCTCGCCGAGTCGGTATCAGTTCACCCTCGACGACGCTGACAGTGAAAATCTGGTCCGCGAGTCGCCTAAACTGATGGCGGCACTGCAGCAGCGGCCCGAGTTTAATGGCGTGGTGAGTAACCTGCAGGATCAGGGGCGCATCGCTTACGTGGCGCTGAACCGGGACAAAGCGGCGCGTTTCGGCATCACGGCGTCGGACGTGGACACCGCGCTCTATAACGCATTTGGTCAGCGCCTGGTTTCGACCATTTTTACCCAGTCGAATCAGTATCGGGTTGTGCTGGAAGTGGCACCGGCCTGGCAGCAGGGGCCGGCGTCATTTGATAATGTCTGGCTGCAGCCCTCCACCAGCAGTAGCAGCATGACGTCATCCAGCAGCACCGCTTCGTCATCAACATCTTCATCTTCATCAACGTCGACGTCGACGTCGACGTCCGCTTCGGCTTCTGACACGACATCCGCCCGCAGCGGCATGGTGAAGCTCACCGCCATCGCCACGATTCATCAGCGCACGGGCTCGCTGATGCACATGCGCCTGAATCAGTTTCCAGCGGTGATGATCTCCTTCAACCTCAACCCGGGCTATTCGCTGGAGGATGCGCAGCGGGCAATCGCCGACGTGCGGCAGCAGCTTCAGCTCCCGGAGAGCACCACGCTGCGCTATCAGGGTGAAACCTCGGCATTTCAGAACGCGACCGGCAACACGCTGTGGCTGATTCTGGCCGCGCTGATCACCATGTATGTGGTGCTCGGCATCCTCTACGAAAGTTTTATTCACCCGGTCACGATTCTCTCAACGCTGCCCTCAGCCGCAGTAGGGGCGCTGCTGACGCTGTTGCTGGCGGGCAGCGAGTTCAGCCTGATTGCGCTGATTGGCGTCATCCTGCTGATAGGTATCGTGAAAAAGAACGCCATCATGATGATTGACTTCGCGCTGGAGGCGGAGCAAAAGCAGCACCTCAGCGCGCGTGAGGCCATTCACCAGGCCTGTCTGCTGCGTTTCCGTCCCATCCTGATGACGACGATGGCGGCGATGCTCGGCGCGCTACCGCTGATGCTCGCCTCCGGCTCGGGTGCCGAACTGCGGCAGCCGCTGGGGCTGGTGATCGTCGGCGGGCTGATTGTCAGTCAGGTGCTGACACTCTTCTCCACGCCGGTGATCTACCTCTGGTTTGACGGACTGGCGCAGCGCGGAAATGCCTGGGTGAAACGCCGTCAGCAGCAGGCACGGAGCGGGCAATGAATCTGACCCGGTTGTTTATCTTTCGCCCGGTAGCGACGCTGCTGCTGACGCTGGCGATCCTGCTGGCCGGCGCGCTGGGCTACCGGCTGCTGCCGGTGGCACCGCTGCCACAGGTTGATTTCCCGACTATCATGGTCAGCGCCAGCCTGGCGGGGGCCAGTCCGGAAACCATGGCGGCAACGGTCGCTACGCCACTGGAACGTGCGCTGGGGCAGATTGCCGGTATCAGCGAGATGACCTCCAGCAGCTCGCAGGGTTCCAGCAGCATCATCCTGCAGTTTGAGCTGGACCGCGACATCAATGGCGCGGCGCGCGACGTGCAGGCCGCGATCAACGCGGCACGCAGCCTGCTGCCGAGCGCGATGGCCTCGCTGCCGACCTATCGCAAGGCAAACCCCTCGGACGCGCCGATCGTCATGCTGGCGCTGACCTCCGCCACCCGCACGCCTGGCGAGCTTTACGATCTGGCAGAGAGCAAGATCGAACAGGCGATGGGGCAGGTGCAGGGCGTTGGCGAAGTGTCGCTGATGGGCAGCGCCTTACCGGCGGTGCGGATTGATCTGCAGCCGCGGAAGCTGATCCATTACGGCATCTCGCTGGAGACGGTGCGTACTGCCGTCGCCAGCAGCACCACTAATCTGCCCAAAGGGATCTTACAGGGCAGTGGTCAGTCGTGGCTGGTGGACAGCAATGGTCAGCTGGAGAAGGCGGCCAGCTATCGCGATCTGATCGTTACCTGGCAGCAGGGCAAGGCGGTGCGGCTTCGCGATGTCGCGACCGTCTACGATTCGGTAGAAGATCGCTATCAGGCGGGATTTCTGAATGCCACGCCTGCCGTGATGATCGGCATCAAACGTCAGGCGGGCGCTAACATGCTCGAAACCATCGACGCGATCAAAGCGCAGTTGCCGCTGCTGGAGAATAGCCTGCCTGCGGACAGCCAGCTGAAGGTGGTGATTGACCGCTCGCCTGGCGTGCGCGCCTCGCTCTATGACACCGAAGAGACGCTGCTGATTGCGGTGCTGCTGGTCATCGCGGTGGTGTTTATCTTCCTGCGCAACATGCAGGCGGTGATCGTTCCGGCACTGGCGTTGCCGGTGTCGCTGATCGGCACCTGTGCGGTGATGTATCTGCTGGGGTACAGCCTGGATAATCTGTCGCTGATGGCGCTGATTATCTCTACCGGCTTCGTGGTGGATGATGCGATCGTGGTGCTGGAGAACATCACCCGTCACATTGAACGCGGGCTAAGCCCGCTGCGGGCGGCGCTGCGTGGGGCGCAGGAGGTGAGTTTCACCGTGCTGTCGATGACCGTGTCGCTGATCGCAGTGTACATCCCGATCCTGCTGATGGGCAGCCTTGTCGGGCGGCTGTTCCGTGAGTTTGCCGTCACGCTCACGGTGTCGCTGCTGATCTCGCTGTTTGTCTCGCTCAGCCTGACGCCGATGCTTTGCGCGCGCCTGCTTAAACCCAGGCCGCCTGTCAGCCAGCGGCCGCATCCACTCTGGCAGTTTATTGAAAACCCGCTGAGTCGCCTGCTGGCCGCCTACGGGCGCGGGCTGGCCTGGGTGATGCGCCATCAGAAACTGACGCTGCTCAGTCTGCTGCTGACAGTGCTGCTGAATGTTTTTCTGTTTACCGTGGTGCAGAAGGGCTTTTTCCCGAACCAGGACACCGGGCTGCTGATGGGCGCGTTGCGTGCCGATCAGAACATTTCGTTTCAGGCGATGAAGCCAAAAATGCTGATGTTTACCCGAATCATTCAGGCGGATCCGGCGGTCCAGAGCGTGATGTCGTCAATGGGCAGCGGGATGTTCGGCTCCCGCAACAGCGCCAACTTCTTTGTGCGGCTGAAGGACTTTGATCAGCACGACGCCACGGCCAGCGACGTGGCAAACCGGCTGACGCGCAAAACCAGCCATATCGCCGGGGCACAGATGTTCCTGATGGCGGCACAGGATCTGCACATTGGCGGGCGCAGCGCTAATGCAACCTATCAGTACAGCCTGCAGGCTGACGATCTTGATCTGCTGCGGGTCTGGACGCCGAAGGTGCAGACGGCGCTGGCGGCCATCCCTCAGCTCAACAGCGTGGACTCTGATTCCCAGACCGGCGGGCAGGAGGTGGTGCTGATAATTGACCGTGACCGCGCCACCCGGCTGGGCGTCAACGTGAAAATGCTCGATACGCTGCTGAACAATGCCTTCAGCCAGCGACAGATCGCGACGCTTTACCACACGCTGAATCAGTATCATGTCGTGATGTCACTGCAGGACAGCGACACCGCAAATCCGGAGACGCTGCAGCAGCTCTATGTGATTAACGACAGCGGTGACCGGGTGCCGCTCGCCGCGTTTGCCCGCTTTAGCGGCGGCAATGCGCCGCTGTCGGTGGCGCATCAGGGCCAGTCTGCCACCAGCACGGTAGCGTTCAATCTCAACGAGGGCGTCTCGCTGGAACAGGCGCAGGAACGGATTAAACAGGCAATGGCGAAGCTGGGCCTGCCATCGACCATTCATGCCGGTTTCGCCGGTACCGCCGCCGCGTTTTCACAGCTGACTGCCACCATGCCGTGGCTGATTCTGGCGGCGCTGGCGGCGGTCTATATCGTGCTCGGCGTCCTCTATGAGAGCTATATCCACCCGCTGACCATTCTCTCAACCCTGCCGTCAGCGGGCGTCGGGGCGCTGTTACTCCTGCTGCTGACCAACACACAACTCACGCTGATTGCGCTGATTGGCATCATCCTGCTGATCGGCATCGTGAAAAAGAACGCCATCATGATGATCGATTTTGCCATCGACGCAGAACGGCGGCAGGGGCTGTCGCCGCAGCAGGCGATCACGCAGGCGTGTCTGATGCGCTTCCGGCCCATCATGATGACCACGCTGGCCGCCTTTTTCGGTGCCTTGCCGCTGGCGCTGGGCAGCGGCGGTGACGCCGATCTGCGCAGTCCGCTGGGAATCGCTATCGCGGGCGGACTGGCGCTCAGCCAGCTGCTGACGCTGTTTACCACGCCGGTTGTTTATCTGTGGCTCGATCGTCTGGGTCGCGCCACTCAACGTCAATGGCGTCGTCTGCGCCATGCGGAATCCTGAACCATGAAACCTTATCTCCCGTTTATTGTGCTGCTGCTGGCTGGCTGCAGCGTTGGCCCCGACTATCAGCGCCCATCGATGGCGATGCCGGTTCACTATAAAGAGGCACGGGGCTGGCAGCCGGCGACGCCGCGTGATGCGCAAAGCAAAGGCGAATGGTGGTTGGTGTACCATGACGCCACGCTGAGCGGGCTGCTGAGTCAGGTCAGTGTGTCGAATCAGAACGTAGCGACCTACAGTGCGCAGTACCGGCAGGCGCAGGCGCTGGCGGCAGAGTCACGCGCGGCGCTGTTTCCCTCGCTGGGCTATGACGGCAGCGTAACGCGCAGCGGCAGTCAAATCACTACCAGCAGCAGCCATCAGGCGGCGCTGAGCGCCAGCTGGGAACTGGATCTGTGGGGCAAACTGCGGCGTACGCTGGAGGAGGATCGCGCCAGCGCCTCGGCCAGCGCGGCGGAACTGGCTAATATCACCCTGAGCGCCCAGTCAGAGCTGGCGCAGGACTATTTCCAGCTGCGGATCATGGATCAGAAAATCGCACGCTATCAGCAGAGCGTTGACGCCTATCAGCGCTACCTGAACGTGATCGGCCGCCAGTATCAGGCGGGCACCGCATCGCGTGCCACTCTGGCACAGGCGCAGCTGCAACTGGAGAGTGCCCGCGCCTCGGCGCAGGATGAGCAGTGGCAGCGTGCGCAGATGGAGCATGCCATTGCGCTGCTGGTCGGCAAAGCCCCCGCCGACTTCAGTCTGGCCGCCGCGCCGCTGACCGCTACGCCGCCCGCGATTCCGGCCGCCCTGCCGGGCGAGCTGTTGCAGCGCCGTCCTGACATTGCGTACGCTGAACGCAATATGGCCGCCGCCAATGCGGCCGTGGGTGTGGCGGTGGCCGGGTACTATCCCGATCTTACCCTGAGCGCCAGCGCGGGTGTCAGTTCGTCGGTGCTGCACTCGCTGTTCTCGCTGCCGAGCCGCGTCTGGTCGCTGGGGCCGGAACTCAGCGGCACGCTGTTCGACGCGGGCGCGACCTCAGCGAAGGTCGATCAGGCGCGGGCGGGCTGGGAGGCCAGCGTCGCAACCTATCGTCAGACGGTGCTGACGGCCATGCAGGAGGTGGAGGACAAGCTGGTAGAGCTGAATACGCTGCAGGGCGAGATCGCAGCACAGCAGCGCGCCACCGACGCGGCGCAGACCTCGGCGCGGGTGACGCGTCTGCAGTATGACGCGGGCATGATTAACTACCTGGATGTGGCAACCACGGAGAACAGTAGCCTGAGTGCGCAGCAGAGTTTGCTGACGCTGCAGAGCACGCAGTGGGTCAGCAGCGTGGCGCTGATTGCCGCGCTGGGCGGCAGCTGGCAGGCGCCCTGAGGTCGCGCCGTAACGCCGATAATTCTGTTGTCGAACCGCGTTAAATCCTGCATCGTGAGGGGCTATTTTCATGATGCTAAGGAGCCGGCATGGTTTTCACACTTTTGCGCCTGATATTTCGCCTGTTGTGGCGGGTCGAACTGCGGGGCGATGTCACCGAACTGAACAAACAGAAGGTATTGATCACGCCGAACCATATGTCGTTTCTCGACGGCATATTGCTGGCGCTATTTTTGCCGATCAAGCCGGTCTTCGCTATCTATAGCACCATCAGCGAAAGCTGGTTTATGCGCCTGGTGAAACCCTTTATCGATTTTGTGCCGCTGGACCCGACGCGTCCGATGGCGCTGAAGCAGCTGGTCCGACTGATCGACACCGGCCGTCCGGTGGTGATCTTCCCCGAAGGCCGGATTACGGTGACCGGCTCGCTGATGAAGATCTACAGCGGCGCAGGCTTTGTCGCGGCGCGTTCCGGCGCCAGCGTGGTGCCTGTGCGCATCGAAGGCGCGGAGTTTACGCCCTTTGGTCGTCTGGCGGGGGTGTTTAAGCGTCGTCTCTTCCCGCGCATCACCCTGAGCATTCTGCCCGCCACCCGCATTCCGATGCCGGAGGCGAAACGGGCGCGCGATCGGCGCGTGCTGGCCGGTGAGCACCTGCACCATGTGATGATGGAAGCGCGCATGGCGGTGCGTCCGCGTGAAACGCTGTTCGAGGCGTTTCTGGCGGCACGAACGCGTTACGGCGCGTTTAAGCGCTGCATCGAAGATGTCAATTTCAAACCCGACAGCTACAACGGCCTGCTGAAGAAGTCGCTGGGCGTGGGGCGCATTCTGGAGCGCTACAGTCAGCCGCGTGAGGTGGTGGGGCTGCTGCTGCCCAATACCACCGTCACGGCGGCGGCGATTTTCGGTGCCACGCTGCGCGGGCGCGTGCCAGCGATGCTCAACTACACCGCGGGCGTTAACGGCATGCGGGCGGCGCTGACCGCCGCGCAGATCAAAACGATCTTTACCTCGCGTCAGTTCCTGGAGAAGGGCAATCTGTGGCATCTGCCGCAGGGGCTGGATGAGGTGCAGTGGATCTATCTGGAAGATCTGAAAGAGACCGTTACCGGCAAGGACAAGCTGTGGATCCTCGCCCATCTGCTGATGCCGCGCCGTGCGCAGCTGCCCCAGCAGCCGGAAGACGCGGCGATGGTGCTCTTCACTTCCGGTTCGGAAGGGCACCCTAAAGGGGTGGTGCATTCGCATAAAAGCCTGCTGGCCAACGTCGAACAGATCCGAACCGTGGCAGACTTCACGCCGCGTGACCGTTTTATGTCGGCGCTGCCGCTGTTTCATGCGTTTGGCCTGACCGTGGGGCTATTCACGCCGCTGATGACCGGCGCGCAGGTCTTTCTCTATCCCAGCCCGCTGCACTACCGCATCGTGCCGGAGCTGGTGTATGACCGTAACTGCACCGTGCTGTTTGGCACCTCCACCTTCCTGGGTAACTACGCACGCTTTGCCGCGCCCTACGATTTTGCCCGTCTGCGCTACGTGGTTGCGGGTGCGGAGAAACTGCAGGAGCAGACCCGCCAGACTTATATGGAGAAGTATGGCATTCGCATCCTCGAAGGCTACGGCGTCACCGAGTGTGCGCCGGTGGTGGCGATCAACGTGCCGATGGCGACAAAAGCGCACACCGTGGGACGGATTCTGCCGGGCATGGATTCACGCCTGATGTCGGTGCCGGGCATTGAGCAGGGCGGACGACTGCAACTGCGCGGACCAAACGTGATGAAGGGCTACCTGCGGGTAGAAAACCCTGGCGTGCTGGAGACGCCGGTTGCCGACGATGGCGAAGGCAATATGGAAGCGGGCTGGTATGACACCGGCGATATCGTCAGCTTCGACGAGGGCGGTTTCTGCCAGATTCAGGGGCGGGCCAAACGCTTTGCCAAGATCGCCGGGGAGATGGTATCGCTGGAGATCGTGGAACAGATCGCCCTTAAAGCGTCGCCGGACCGACAGCATGCCGCCTCGCTGCGCCCGGATGGTCAGCGTGGTGAGGCGCTGGTGCTGTTCACCACCGATGCTGAGCTGGCGCGCGACAGCCTGCAGAAAGCGGCGCGTGAGCTGGGCGCGCCGGAGCTGGCGCTACCGCGCGATATCCGGGTCGTGAAACAGTTACCGCTGCTCGGCAGCGGCAAACCCGATTACGTGACGCTGAAGAAAATGGCGGAAGAGGAGAAGTAATGCGCCTGGATCCCAATGCGCCGCTGATGTCGCGCGGCATGATCGCCGTGATTATCGCCCAGTTCTTTTCGGCCTTTGGCGACAACGCGCTGCTGTTTGCCACGCTGGCGGTACTGAAAAGTCAGTTCTATCCCGACTGGAGCCAGCCGGTATTACAGATGCTGTTTGTTGCCGCCTATATTCTGCTGGCGCCGTTTGTTGGTCAGGTGGCGGACAGCATGGCAAAAGGGCGTGTGATGATGCTCGCCAACAGCCTGAAACTGCTGGGTGCGCTGGTGATCTGTTTCGGCTTCAATCCCTTCGTCGGCTATACCCTGGTGGGCGCGGGTGCCGCAGCCTACTCACCGGCCAAATATGGCATCCTGGGGGAGATCACGCACGGCGATAAGCTGGTAAAAGCCAACGGGCTGATGGAGGCGTCTACCATCGCCGCCATCCTGCTCGGCTCGGTAGCGGGCGGGATGCTGGCCGACTGGCATATCCTGGCGGCACTGGGGATCTGTGCGCTGACCTACGGCATCGCTGTCATCGCGAACCTGTTTATCCCGAAGCTGCAGGCTGCCCGTCCCGGTCAGAACTGGCAGCCTGGCATGATGGTGCGCCGCTTCTTCGCTGCCGTCATGCTGTTGTGGCGTGACGCGGAGACGCGCTTCTCGCTGCTCGGCACCAGTCTGTTCTGGGGCGCAGGCGTGACGCTGCGTTTCCTGCTGGTGCTCTGGGTGCCGGTGGCGCTGGGCATCAATGACAACACCACGCCAACCACCCTGAATGCCATGGTCGCGATCGGGATTGTGATTGGCGCGGCGGCGGCGGCGAAGCTGGTGACGCTGGAGACCGTGCGTCGCTGTATGCCGGCCGGGGTGCTGATTGGCGTCATGGTCGTGCTCTTCTCGCTGCAGCACGCTCTGCTGAATGCTTATCTGATACTGATGCTGGTTGGTGCGCTGGGCGGGTTCTTTGTGGTGCCGCTGAATGCGCTGCTGCAGGCGCGGGGCAAAGAGAGCGTCGGCTCCGGTAATGCCATTGCGGTGCAGAATCTGGGTGAGAACAGCGCCATGCTGATCATGCTGGGACTCTATACGCTGGCGATCAGGGCGGGTGCGCCTGCGGTGGCGACGGGCATCGGCTTCGGTGTGCTGTTTGCGCTGGCGATAGCGCTGCTGTGGCTGTGGCGTCCGGCTAAGCGGTAAAACGGCTTCGCCGCCTGCCAGCGTTCGCGGCAGGCGGCGGCATACGCGCTTAGCGGCGGACGGCAATCGCTTCGATTTCGATCTTCACATCTTTTGGCAGACGCGCCACTTCAACGCAGGAACGCGCCGGGAAGTGAGCCTGATGTTCGGTGAAAAACGCTTCATAGGTCGCATTGACCGTAGCGAAATCATTTAAATCCTTGACGAAAACCGTGGTCTTCACGATATCGCCCACCTTCAGACCCGCTGCTTCTACAATCGCCTTCACGTTTTCCAGCGACTGACGCGCCTGTGCGGCAACGTCATCGGCAACCTGGCCGGTCGCCGGATCCACCGGGATCTGCCCGGACGTGATGATCATGCTGCCCAGATCGACACCCTGAACATAGGGACCGATAGCGGCAGGGGCTTTTTCAGTACTGATTTCACGAGACATCATGGCTCCTTTGATTATGTCGTCAGGCGGCGATGCCGCCGCTCAGGCCCATTATAAGGTCGGGCAGGACGATTACCAGTGACCCAGCACCACATGGCGGGCGAACTCTTTCTCGCAATATTTGCACTTCAGGTGCACATCATCGGCGCGCTGCTTGACGGCAAAGCTGGAGAAGACCGGCTCGCTGCGGCTGATACAGTTGCTGTTGGGGCAGGTCAGCACGCGCTCAACGTGATCCGGCAGCGTCGGGGCGATCTTCGCCACCACTTCATAGTCATCGATGCGGTTGACCGTGGCATGAGGGGCATAGACCGCCAGCTGATTGACCTGATCGTCAGTGAGAAAGGTGTTCTCGATCTTGATCAGATCCTTGCGGCCCATCTCACCGGATGGCAGGTTCAGGCCGATGGTAATGCGCTGATCCGTTTCGGTCAGCCGGAACAGAGAGAGCAGTTTAAAGCCGATCTGCGCCGGGATATGGTCGATAACCGTGCCGCGCTTGATCGCTTCGACCTGCAATTTGTTGTCCTGAGTCATGGGGTCTCTCCTTACAGGGCGGGTTCGCTGTTTAAAACCAGTGCCAGCAGAGCCTGGCGCGCATAGATGCCGTTACCCGCCTGCTGGAAATACCAGGCGTAGGGGGTCTTATCGACATCGGTGGTGATCTCATCGATACGCGGCAGCGGGTGCAGCACTTTCATGTTGTCGCGCGCCGTCCCGAGATCGGTCGCCCGCAGGATGAACTGCGCTTTGACGTTGGCATACTCTGAGGGGTCGAGCCGCTCTTTCTGTACCCGCGTCATGTAGAGGATGTCGAGCTGCGGCATCACCTCTTCGAAGCTGTCGTGGCGTGACCAGGGGATCTGCTTCTCATCCAGCATATCGGTAATGTAGGCGGGCATCGCCAGCGCATCGGGCGCAATAAAGAAGAAGCGGTTGCCTTCAAACTTCGCCAGCGCCTGGGTCAGGGAGTGGACAGTACGGCCATATTTCAGGTCGCCGACCATCGCCACATTCAGCTGATTCAGACGGCCCTGGGTCTCCTGGATAGTGAAGAGATCCAGCAGCGTCTGGGTCGGATGCTGGTTCGCACCGTCACCAGCGTTGAGGATTGGGATGCCGCCAGAAAACTCGGTCGCCAGCCGGGCCGCGCCTTCCTGCGGATGACGCATTACAATCGCATCCACATAGGTGCTGATGACCGAAATGGTGTCGGCCAGGGTTTCCCCTTTCTTGCCCAGCGAGGTATTGCTGCCGTCAGCAAAGCCGACCGCCGACGCGCCGAGCCTATGGATCGCGGTTTCAAACGACAGGCGGGTGCGGGTGGACGCCTCAAAGAAGCAGCTGGCGATCACCTTGTGCTTCAGCAGTTCCGGCTGCGGATGGGCCTTGAGCTGCGCCGCCATCTGCAGCGCCAGTTCCAGCTCTTCGCGACTGAGGTCGTTAATTGAAATAATGTGCTTGCGATATAGCGGGTTAGCCATAGCTCTCTCCTCTGCGCGGCCGGATTGCGGACAAAAAAAAGCCCCTGCTTAAGGGGCTTTTTTAAGATCGGGTCGATGACCGAAAGAAACAGCAGCACCGCCTGCGGTCAGGCGTGATTGAGCATCAAATTGTCCGCTGTGCTGTCGCATATTTCCTCCGGCAAATTGGGCCGCATTATACCCGTTCGTCGCAGGGCAGCAAGAGGAAAACGTTTGCGGGGCGGTTGCCGGCGCGTGTCCGGCAGCGGGGCATGGCGAGTGCGGCGGACGCTGTCCGGTGGAGACAGCGCCCTGCGGCGTCCTGTCAGCGCTGGCCCAGCGTTGCCACCATCACCGCTTTGATGGTGTGCATGCGGTTTTCGGCCTGATCGAAGACGATGCTGTGCGGCGACTCAAAGACCTCGTCGCTGACTTCCATACCGTTGGGCAGATCGTACTGTTCCGCCATCTGCTGGCCCAGCGTGGTCTGATCGTCATGGAAAGCGGGCAGGCAGTGCAGGAATTTCACCTGCGGGTTGCCGGTCAGGTCGAGCATCGCCCGGTTGACCTGATAGTCACGCAGGAGGGCAATCCGCCCGGCCCAGACCTCTTTAGCTTCGCCCATCGACACCCAGACATCGGTGTAGATGAAATCCGCGCCTTTCACGCCACTGGCAATGTCGTCGGTGAGGGTAATCTTTCCGCCGGTCTGCTGTGCCACTTCGCGGCACTGCGCCACCAGTTCATCCTCCGGCCAGCAGCTCTTCGGGGCCACCAGACGCAGATCAAGACCAACCAGAGCGGCGGCTTCCAGCATGGTATTTCCCATGTTGTTGCGCGCATCACCGACATAAACCAGCGTCATCTCGCTGAGTTTTTTACCCGGCAGATGTTCCTGCATCGTCAGCAGGTCGGCCAGCAGCTGGGTCGGATGAAACTCGGTAGTCAGACCGTTCCACACCGGCACGCCGGCATGTTCAGCCAGCGTTTCCACCAGTGCCTGACCGTAGCCGCGATACTGGATGCCATCGTACATCCGGCCCAGGACGCGGGCGGTGTCGCGCATCGACTCTTTATGGCCGATCTGACTGCCGCTCGGGCCAAGATAGGTGACGTTAGCACCCTGATCGTAAGCGGCAACTTCGAAAGAGCAACGGGTACGGGTCGAGTCTTTTTCGAAGATGAGCGCGATGTTTTTGCCTTTCAGATACTGCACTTCGCTGGCGCTTTTTTTCGCCTGTTTTAATTCAGCGGAAAGAGAGAGCAGGTGATCGATTTCGGCGGGGGTAAAATCCAGAAGTCTGAGAAAATGACGCTGATACAGCTGACTCATACAACGCTCCGGTAAGCATTAAAGTGAATTAAAATTCAATCTAACCGTATGAATATTCATTTTCAAGTGCGGGGGCGAATAAACTTTTCGTTTTGTGTAGTGGCGCGACAGGCAGTGTGGGAAAATAATTGTTTATTGCCGAACTCAGAGAGGACATCGTCATGGCATATGAAGCATTACTGGAAGAGCAGCAGGAAGAGACACGGCAGATCATCGAAGAGCTGCTGGAGGATGGCAGCGATCCTGATGCGCTCTATACCATCGAGCATCATCTCTCCTGCAATAACTTTGACTCACTGGAAAAAGCCGCCGTCGACGCGTTCAAGCTGGGTTATGAAGTGACCGAGCCGGAAGAGCTGGAGCTGGAAGATGGCACCACGGTAATGTGCGTGGACATCATCAGCGAATCCGCGCTGAATCCGGAACTGATCGATGCGCAGGTTGAGCAGCTGGTCAACCTGATCGGCAAGTACAACGTCGATTATGACGGCTGGGGCACCTATTTCGAAGATCCCGATGCCGAAGATGAAGATGACGAAGACGACGCCATTGAAGATGAAGATGATAATGGTGTTCGCCACTAAGTAGCCGGGGCGGAGATTTCTCCGCCTGTCACCTCTGCCACGCCATTTAACATCATGAACTACGCACCTTTATTAGAACCTATCTATCAGTTTCTGCACTGCCGCACGCCCCAGGCCTGGATTGATGAGGCGCGCAAGCCGGAAAATCTGACCCTGCTGTTAACTGATCATCTGGTCTGCGAGCTGAAAGCCGCCCAGACCGCGGTCTGGCTGATCCGCAAATATGTGGCTGACAAACCCAGCGGCGACGCGATTCTGGCGTGGCTGAAGCCCTATGAAGATTTTATCTTTCGCGAAGATGGCGACAGCGACTTTATCAACGCCCACAGAAACCTGACCAAACGCATCATCGTGCGTAACGCGCTGCCGTGGGCGGATGATCTGGTTGAGAAGATGGTGCTGCTGATTAAAGAGGAGCTGCATCACTTCTATCAGGTGTGGGAAATTATGCAGTCGCGCGGGCTGGTCTATCAGAAGATCACCTCCAGCCGCTACGCCAAATCGCTGCTGCGTGAAGTCACCACCCATGAGCCGGAAACGCTGGTGGATAAACTGATTTGTGGCGCCTATATTGAGGCGCGCTCCTGCGAGCGTTTCGCCAGTCTGGCTCCTTATCTTGATGATGAGCTGGCGAAATTCTATCTGTCGCTGCTGCGCTCTGAGGCGCGGCACTATCAGGACTATCTGACCCTGGCGGCGCAGATCGCGGCGAAAGATATCACGCCACGGGTGCAGGCGATTGGCATCACAGAAGGGCGGTTAATCAGCGAGCCGGACAACGAGCTGCGCTTTCACAGCGGCGTACCGGCATTCTGACTCTGCGACATCAGCGGGGCGTTCAGCTCCTGTTTCACAACACTTTCAGCATCCGTACTTCGCAGTCGACATGGCCGGTGCAGCCCATCGCGCCGTCGATATGCTCAAAGCCCAGCGACTCATAAAGTTTAATCGCCCGCGTCAGGCTGGCGGTGGTTTCCAGATAGCAGCGGCGGAAGCCGTGACGGCGTGCATGTTCCATCGCCCGCAGCGCCAGCTCGCGCGCCAGACCCTGACCGCGCACGGCAGGCAGAAAATACATCTTCTGCAGTTCGCAGATGTCGGGCGCGCTGCAGGCGAGAGGCGCCACGCCACCGCCGCCAACGACGTTACCCTGATACTCAATAATCCAGTAGGCGCTCTGTTCGGCACTGTAAAGCTCGAACAGCTGGTCGAGCTGGGGATCGGAGACGGTATAGCCTTTGTCCGCCGTCAGGCCGAACTCGGCGGACACATCGCGGATCACCTGAGCAATATGCGGATTATCGGCGGCAGTAATCGGCCGCACCTGGAGGTCAGAAAGCGGGTTGGCGCTGGTCGTCATCATCTCTTCCGGATTTGTACGAGGTCAATAAAAAAGCCGGGCAAGCCCGGCTTTATGAATAAGCTGTCAGCTAAGACGCTTACAATGCCGCAATGACCGCCTGCTGTTCAATCAGTTTTGCTTTTGACTGCTGCAGTTCGGCTACGCGCTCGCGCTCTTTCGCGACCACCGCTTCCGGGGCGCGCGAAACAAAGCCTTCGTTCGCCAGCTTGGTCTCGATCTTCTCAATCTCCACCTCCAGCTTGACCAGCTCTTTCGCCAGACGCTCCAGCTCGGCGGTTTTATCCACCAGATCCGCCATCGGGATCAGCAGTTCTGCGCCTTCGACCAGCTTGGTCACCGACACCGGGCCTTTCTCGCCCGCAGGCAGAATGGTCAGGCTTTCCAGACGCGCCAGGCGCGACAGGAAGTTGCGGTTCGCTTCGACGCGACGCAGCGCGGCAGGGGAGCAGTCACGCAGCAGCACATCCAGCGGTTTGCTCAGCGCGATGTTCATTTCAGCACGGATATTACGCACCGCCACGATCGCCTGCTTCATCCACTCGATATCCGCTTTCGCTTCGGCATCCTCTTTCGCCGCATCGTACTGCGGGAACGGCTGCAGCATGATGGTGTCGTCGCTGATGTTTTTCAGCACTTTCACACGCTGCCAGATGGTTTCGGTGATAAACGGAATGATCGGGTGCGCCAGGCGCAGCAGCGCTTCCAGCACATGCACCAGCGTATGACGAGTGCCGCGCAGTTCCGCTTCGCTGCCGCTGTTCATCACCGGCTTGGTCAGCTCCAGATACCAGTCACAGAACTGGTTCCAGGTGAAGTCATACAGGATGTTGGCGGCGATATCGAAGCGATAGCTGTCCAGCGCTTCGCGGTACGCTTTAACCGTGTTGTTGAACTCGGTCAGGATCCAGCGATCGGCCAGCGACAGCGTCATCTCACCGCCATTCTGTCCGCAATCCTGATCTTCGGTGTTCATCAGCACAAAGCGGCTGGCGTTCCACAGCTTGTTACAGAAGTTGCGATACCCTTCCAGGCGCTTCATGTCCCAGTTGATGTCGCGGCCGGTAGAGGCCAGCGCCGCCAGGGTGAAACGCAGCGCATCGGTGCCTGATGGCTCGATGCCGTCCGGGAACTGCTTCTCGGTACGTTTGCGGATCTTCTCTGCCAGCTGCGGCTGCATCATGTTGCCGGTGCGTTTTTCCAGCAGCGCCTCCAGCGAGATGCCGTCAACCATATCCAGCGGGTCAATCACATTGCCCTTGGATTTCGACATCTTCTGACCCTCTTCATCACGGATCAGACCGGTCATGTAGACGGTTTTGAAAGGCACCTGCGGTTTGCCGTTTTCATCTTTGATGAAGTGCATGGTCAGCATGATCATGCGGGCAATCCAGAAGAAGATGATGTCGAAGCCGCTGACCAGCACGCTGGTCGGGTGGAAGGTGCGCAGTGCTTCGGTGTTTTCCGGCCAGCCCAGGGTGGAGAAGGTCCACAGGCCTGAGGAGAACCAGGTATCCAGCACGTCATCATCCTGACGCAGCGCCACATCGGCGGCCAGGTTGTTCTCTGCACGGACTTCCTCTTCGGTGCGGCCAACATAGACGTTGCCGTTCTCGTCATACCACGCCGGGATGCGATGACCCCACCAGAGCTGACGGGAGATACACCAGTCCTGAATATCGCGCATCCAGGAGAAGTACATGTTTTCATACTGCTTCGGCACGAACTGGATGTCGCCGTTCTCAACCGCTTCAACCGCGACTTTCGCCAGCGGGGCAGTGCGCACATACCACTGGTCGGTCAGCATCGGTTCGATGACCACGCCGCCACGATCGCCGTAAGGCACGGTCAGGTCGTGAGGCTTGATCTCATCCAGCAGGCCCAGCGCATCGACGGCGGCGACAATCGCTTTCCGCGCGGCGAAGCGTTCCATTTTCTGGAAGGCGGCCGGGATCTCGTCAGAGCAGGCGTCGCTTGCTTCACCGTTGGTGTCATAGACCTGCGCGCGTTCGCGGATATCACCGTCGAAGGTCAGGATGTTGATCATCGGTAAGCGATGACGACGGCCTACTTCGTAGTCGTTGAAGTCATGGGCCGGGGTGATCTTGACGCAGCCGGTGCCTTTTTCCATGTCGGCGTGTTCGTCACCGACGATCGGGATCAGACGGCCCACCAGCGGCAGCATCACAAATTTACCAATCAGATCTTTGTAGCGCGGATCTTCCGGGTTAACGGCCACGCCGGTATCGCCCAGCAGGGTTTCCGGGCGAGTTGTGGCGACGACCAGATAATCTTTGCCATCGGCCGTTTTTGCGCCGTCAGCCAGCGGGTAGCGGATGTGCCACATTGAGCCTTTGCTCTCGCGGTTTTCCACTTCCAGATCGGAGATCGCCGTGCGCAGTTTCGGATCCCAGTTCACCAGGCGTTTGCCACGGTAGATCAGGTTCTCTTTATAGAGGCGGACAAACACCTCTTTAACCGCATTGGAGAGCCCTTCGTCCATTGTGAAGCGTTCGCGCTCCCAGTCGACGGAGTTACCCAGACGGCGCATCTGACGGGTGATGGTGCCGCCAGACTCGGCTTTCCACTGCCAGATTTTGTCGATGAAGGCGTCGCGGCCATAATCCTGGCGCATTTTACCCTCTTCAGCCGCAATTTTGCGCTCAACCACCATCTGCGTGGCGATGCCCGCGTGGTCGGTACCCGCCTGCCACAGGGTATTTTTCCCCTGCATGCGCTGGTAACGGATCATGGTGTCCATGATGGTTTGCTGGAAGGCGTGACCCATGTGCAAGCTACCGGTGACGTTCGGCGGCGGGATCATGATGCAAAAGCTTTCCTGGCTGGTATCGCCATTCGGTTTGAAGTAGCCCTGCTTTTCCCAATGCTCGTAAAGCGGCTGCTCGATATCTTGCGGGTTATATGTCTTTTCCATTTCTGCTATGTCGTTTGCGGCTGTGGTGGCGCTGCCGTATTCAATTGGAATCCAACGCTGCGATACGCTTTGTAGCGGTCGCGCGCCAGTTGTTTGAGAGCGTCCTCGTGAGGAACGAAGTCTATCACTTCATGGAAAGCAGTAGCAAAATCTGCGAAGTGGGGCAGCAGGCTAATCAGCAGGTCGCGCGGGGAACTGCCACGACGCTGAGGCCAGGCCAGTTCGACGGGCGCGCCATAGCGCGGGCCTTCACCCGCCAGGTTGTGTGGCACGAAGGCGTTCGCCGGTCGTTGCCACAGCGCTTCATCCAGACGAATGGCCTGCTGCTCATCTTCGCAGGCGATCAACACCCGCTTTCCGGCCCGCCAGCGTGTTTCCGCCAGATCGCACACCAGGGCTTCAACGGCGCTCAGGCCATCACTGGGGGCATCGGTTTCCAGCACGTAGAAGGTTGCGTTTTTCATCGGTTAGCTCATCAGAAGATCAGGGGCGGAATCAGATCCGCCCCTGCGGTCAGGAAAGAGGGCGCTTAGTCGTCGCCGTTCAATCCTGCCCGATTCAACAGGAACTGCGACAGCATCGGAACCGGGCGTCCGGTCGCGCCTTTGGCCTTGCCGGAGCGCCAGGCGGTGCCGGCGATATCCAGGTGCGCCCAGTTATATTTACGGGCAAAGCGGGCCAGGAAGCAGGCTGCGGTAATCGCGCCGCCAGGACGGCCGCCAATGTTACCCATATCGGCGAAGTTGGACTCCAGCTGCTCCTGGAACTCATCCGCCATCGGCAGACGCCAGGCGCGGTCGCCCGACTGCTCCGAGGCGCTGATCAGCTCATGCGCCAGCGGATTGTGGTTCGACAGCAGGCCGCTGATGTGATGACCCAGCGCGATTACGCAGGCACCGGTCAGCGTTGCCACGTCGATCACCACTTCCGGATCGAAACGTTCGACATAGGTCAGCGCGTCACACAGCACCAGACGGCCTTCGGCATCGGTGTTGAGCACTTCGACCGTCTGGCCCGACATGGTGGTCAGCACATCGCCCGGACGCATTGAGCGGCCATCCGGCATGTTTTCACATCCGGCCAGCACACCCACCACGTTCAGCGGCAGGTTCAGCTCTGCCACCATCCGCATCACACCATAGACGGCCGCCGCGCCGCACATGTCATACTTCATTTCGTCCATGCTGTCGGCAGGCTTGATGGAGATGCCGCCCGAGTCAAAGGTCAGCCCTTTACCCACCAGCACAATCGGGCGCGCATCAGCGTCCGGATGGCCTTTGTATTCGATCACCGACATCAGGGACTCATTCTGCGAACCGGCACCGACGGCGAGATAGGCGTTCATGCCCAGCTCTTTCATCTGCTGTTCGCCAATCACCCGGGTCGTGACATTTTTGCTGAAGGCATCGGCCAGCTGACGCGCCTGCGACGCCAGATAGGCGGCGTTGCAGATATTGGGTGGCATATTGCCGAGATCTTTCGCGGCTTTCATACCGGCTGCGACGGCCAGACCATGCTGAATTGCCCGTTCACCGCTGGTCAGTTCACGGCGGGTCGGCACGTTGAAGACCAGTTTGCGCAGCGGACGACGCGGCTCTGCTTTGTTGCTCTTAAGCTGATCAAAGTTGTAGAGCGCCTCTTTTGAGGTCTCCACCGCCTGACGCACTTTCCAGTACGTATTACGGCCTTTAACGTGCAGCTCGGTCAGGAAGCAGACCGCCTCCATCGAACCGGTGTCGTTGAGCGTATTAATGGTTTTCTGGATCACCTGCTTGTACTGACGCTCATCCAGCTCGCGCTCTTTACCGCAGCCAATCAGCAGAATACGCTCAGACAGGATATTTGGCACATGATGCAGCAGCAGTGTCTGGCCCACTTTTCCTTCCAGCTCGCCGCGGCGCAGCAGGGCGCTGATGTAGCCGTCGCTGATTTTATCCAGCTGCTCGGCAATCGGTGACAGACGACGCGGTTCGAAAACGCCAACGACAATGCAGGCACTGCGCTGTTTTTCCGGGCTTCCGCTTTTTACACTGAACTCCATGCACTCTCCTGAATCTTAAAGACAACGGCCGCTGCTGCCGCTAGAATGTAGCGCGCTCATGACCCATTTATTCATTGTCGCAGCATGACATTCTGCCGCTGGAGGTCATAATGAATCAGGGTGACAAGATGTTGTTTTTTCACCACCCGAACGCGTTTTTCATACAATTTTAGCTACGACGACGGCCATTGATGAAGAAAAATGGCTGATAAGCGTTGAAACTAGCGATTTTCCTGCAAAAAGACAAGTTTTCACAGGCGTACTAAGCGTGATCATCATTAGATATCTGGTTCGGGAAACGCTCAAAAGCCAGCTGGCTATCCTGTTTATCCTGCTGCTCATCTTCTTTTGTCAGAAGTTAGTCAGGATCCTGGGTGCCGCGGTGGATGGCGAAGTGCCGACAAACCTCGTTCTGACCTTGTTGGGACTGGGTGTGCCTCAAATGGCACAACTTATTCTGCCCTTAAGTCTGTTTCTGGCGATCCTGATGACGCTGGGGCGACTTTACACGGAAAGTGAAATTACCGTGATGCACGCCTGCGGCCTGAGTAAGGCCGTGCTGGTGAAAGCCGCGATGGTGCTGATGCTGTTTACCTCGCTGGTGGCGGCCGTCAACGTTATCTGGCTGGGCCCCTGGTCATCCCGCTATCAGAGCGAAGTGACACAGAACGCCAAGGCGAACCCGGGCGCGGCGGCGATGGTAGCCGGGCAGTTTCAGGCCTCCAGCGACGGCAGCGCCGTGCTGTTTGTTGAGGATGTGAAGGGTAACCAGTTTGGTAACGTCTTCCTGGCGCAGCTGCGGCCAAAAGGCAACGCGCGACCTTCTGTGGTGCTGGCCGACAGCGGTCACATGGAGCAGCATAAAGATGGCTCTCAGGTCGTGACGCTGGATAAAGGCACTCGCTTTGAGGGCACCGCGCTGCTGCGCGATTTCCGCATCACTGACTTTACCGATTATCAGGCAGTGATTGGGTATAAAGCGGCCACGCTCGATCCCAACGATTCCGAACAGGCGAGTATGGCTGACCTGCTCGCGAATAAAACACCTGATTTTAAGGCCGAGCTGCACTGGCGTCTGACGCTGGTCTTCGCGGTACTGGTGATGGCGCTGATGGTGGTGCCGCTCAGCGTGGTGAATCCGCGTCAGGGCCGTGTACTGTCGATGCTGCCCGCCATGCTGCTCTATCTGATCTTCTTCCTGCTGCAAAGCTCGCTGAAGTCGAGCGGCGCGAAAGGGCGGCTGGATCCGGCGCTCTGGATGTGGGTGGTGAATATCAGCTATCTGGTGCTGGCGATACTTCTTAACCTGTGGGATACGGTGCCGATGCGTCGGATTCGCGCCCGCTTCACCCGCGGAGGGTCGGTCTGATGTTTCGCGTTCTTGACCGCTATATCGGTAAAACCATCTTTAATACCATCATGCTGACGCTGTTCATGCTGGTGTCGCTCTCCGGCATCATCAAGTTCGTCGATCAGCTGCGGAAGACCGGCCAGGGCAGTTACAGCGCCCTGAGCGCGGGCTACTACACCCTGCTCAGCGTGCCCAAAGATATTGAGATTTTCTTCCCGATGGCAGCCCTGCTGGGTGCGCTGCTGGGACTGGGCGCGCTGGCACAGCGCAGCGAACTGGTGGTGATGCAGGCGGCGGGCTTTACCCGCATGCAGGTGGCGCTCTCCGTTATGAAGACGGCGATCCCGCTGGTGTTGCTGACGATGGCGATTGGTGAGTTTGTGGCACCGTCGGGCGAACAGATGGCGCGTAACTACCGGGCTCAGCAACTTTACGGCGGCGCACTGGTTTCGACGCAGAACGGTCTGTGGGCCAAAGATGGCAACAACTTCATCTACATTGAGCGCATCAAAGGCGACAATCAGATTGATGGCGTCAGCATCTATAACTTCAACGATCAGCGTCGTCTGCAGAGCGTGCGCTATGCGGCGACGGCGACCTGGGATGCGGATAAGAAGCGCTGGCTGCTGTCGCAGGTGGATGAGTCAAACCTGACCGATCCTAAGCAGATCACCGGTTCCCAGAGCCTGAGCGGCGAATGGAAAACCAACCTGACGCCAGACAAGCTGGGTGTGGTGGCACTGGATCCGGATGCGTTGTCGATTCGCGGTCTGCACAGCTACAGCAAATATCTCAAGCAGAGTGGTCAGGAAGCGGGTCGTTATCAGCTGAATATGTGGAGCAAGATTTTCCAGCCACTGTCGGTGGCGGTAATGATGCTGATGGCGCTGTCGTTTATCTTTGGTCCGCTGCGTAGCGTGTCGATGGGTGTGCGGGTGGTGACCGGGATCAGCTTCGGTTTCCTGTTCTACGTGCTGGATCAGATTTTCGGTCCGCTGAGCCTGGTTTATGGGCTGCCGCCGGTTCTGGGGGCGATACTGCCAAGCTTCGCGTTCTTTGCGATCAGCATGTTTATGCTGATTAAGCGGCGCTAAGCGTCAGTGTGAAAAGGCCGCCTCTCAGGGCGGCCTTTTTCATGGCAGGCAGCGAGCGCCCGTTTCTTCGTCCGGCCGTCTGATGCCGCCCGCCATTACCTCATCCAGTCGTTAATCAACACCCCATACAACGCTTCCGCTTCTGCTAACCGGCTCAGCAGGCAGTATTCATCCGTCTGATGCGCCATTGATGGCTCACCGGGTCCGAGGATAATGCAGGGCGGCGAACCCAGTGCGGGCAGCAACAGTGACGCATCTGTAAAGTAGGGCACAATTCGCGGCGTCAGCGGGGCATCGTGTAACGCCTGACAATGCTGATAAACAGAATGAATCCAGGCGTGACTCTCTTCGCTCAGCACCGCCGGCAGATCCACCAGCGTCGTCACCGTTACGCTGCCTCCCAGCAGGGTGATCAGTTGCTGACGAATGGTGGCGTGCTGCAGGTTGGGTGCGCTACGGATATCCACATCAAACTGCGTGCGATCGGGCACAGAGTTAATGTTCAGACCGCCTGTAATGCGTCCGACGTTAATGGTCGGCTGTTTCATCAGCGGATGCGGTGCGCCAGGTGAGAAGTGCTGAATCTTGCCCAGCGCCTCCGCCGCCAGATAAATGGCATTAATGCCCAGCTCCGGCATGGCGCCATGGGCTGTTTTCCCGCGCGTTTCACAGCGTAACCATAACGCCCCTTTGTGGCCGATAACCGGATAGTTGGCAGTGGGCTCGCCGACAATCAATGCGCCCACAGCGGGCAGGTCAGCGGTATCAATCAGCGCCCGCGCGCCGTCACAGCCCGTCTCCTCTCCGCCGGTGATTAACATCACGACGCCGGAACCCTGCCGAATCGCCTGCTGATTCGTCACGCAGGCAACCGCAAACGCCGCCACAGCGGCCTTCATGTCACTCGAACCGCGCCCGTAGAGGCGATCACCCACGATTTCACCGAAAGGATGGTACTGCCAGTCAGCATTGCCGAGCGGAACGGTATCCAGATGGCCGGTAAACGCCAGCTGCGGCCCGGACTGGCTGCCAGCCAGGCTGGCAATCAGGTTAAGGCGATTTTCACCGAAGGAGGACAAGGTGACATCAAAGCCCTGTTCCATCAGCCAGTTCGCCAGAAAGTGCATGCAGGCGGCTTCATTGCCCGGTGGATTAATCGTGTCAAAACTCAGCAGCTGTTGCGCCAGCATCTGGCTCTGGCTCATGCACCGCGCTCCGTTAACCAGTGCAGACAGTTGATCCAGAGCTGGCGATAACCCTGCCACCGGGCAAATTCCTGCGGCAGCCAGTGCGCAGACATATCGCTGGTCCAGACCAGTGAGCGACCCTGCTGATACTCACGCACCGCCAGCAGCGGATGTGACGTACCCTCAATGGTCGCCAGCAGTTTACCTTCAGGGTGCATTTCCACTTCGTTATAGCCCAGCAGCCACGGCCACTCGTCTGGCATGTCGGTGAACAGCGCGTGGGATTCCGTTACGCTGGGGTAAACGCCTTCGGGCGTTTCGATACGATCATCCCATGCCAGGCAGCGCACCGGCAGGACTTTCTCAACGGCCGTGTTGCGATAGCGTGCGCCGCCATTAATACCCTGAAAACTAAAGTAGCCGCCTACCATCATCAGCGCGCCGCCTGCGGCCACGTAGTCGTGAATAAGCGTCAGGCGGTTCGCCGTGCGCTCGCTCTTCAGCCAGGTATCCGGGTGCAGCAGCAATGTATTCGCACCGATGTCCGACAGAATGATGGCATCCCATTCACGGAGCCCGGCAGGCGTCAGGGGGAATTCGGTGGCGGCAGCGTGGGCGGGCATGTAGGTGATGGCATAATCACTGTCGGCCAGCGCCGCCATAAAGTCGGTTGCGCCATTATGCCAGGTCGCGGTGGCAAACTGATCGAAGCCTTTGACGTGAACAGACGTGCTGGTCCAGGACTCGCCAACCAGTAAAATTTTCTTCTGCATTACGGTTCTCCCTTACCCACCAAAAACGCGCTGTGGGTTAGCAATCAGTAAGTTTTCAAGTTGTTCGCCGCTTACGCCGTGGCGTTTCAGGCGCGGAACAAAATGTTTAAGGATGTAGCCATAGCCGTGACCGCCGTAACGGGTCAGCATGGTTTTCAGAAACACGTCCTGGGACAATAAAATTTGGTCAATAAAGCCGTCATCGATCAGCTCGCAAATGGCACGGGCATTCTCTTCGTCGGAGGGCGACTGTGCGGACTCATCGGCGTAGTAATAGCTCATGCCGATCATGTCGTACTCCAGAAAGGCCCCGCGCTGCGCGAGTTCACGCTGGTAGCGTTTGTCGGCAAAGCTGGGGTTCATGTGGCATAGCACCACATGGCGCAGGTCTGCCCCTTCATTTTCCAGGATATCCAGCACCTGATGCCCTAATCGTTCCCAGCCGGGCAGGTGCACCTCGATCGGCACTCGTGTTGCGGCACTGGCACGGCCTGCCGCCCGCAGGGATTTCTCCTCGCCGGGCGTAAAGCGGCTGGATACGCCAATCTCGCCGATCAGGCCAGCCAGCACCTCGGGTTTTTCGTCCCTGCCGCCGAGGTCATAAATCAGCTTCTCCGTCAGGGCTTCGAGGCTGATGGTTTTCACCCAATCAGGATGCGAGGGTTCCAGATATAACCCGGTGCTCATGATGATATTAAGCCCGGTCAGGCGCGCGATGCGTTGCAGTGCTTTGGGATCGCGGCCAATGCCGATATTCGTGGGATCCACCACGGTATCGCCGCCCAGCGCCCGGAACTTCATGAGCTCCTCAATCGCTAAATCCACATCAAACAGCTGACAGTTATCGCGGCTGATGAGCGGATTAAGCGACAGCTCGCCCAGGTTTTCGATGCTTACCGGCATTTCCGCCAGATGACGATCGCCACAGCAGCAGGGCGGCACCCATTTGCCGGACGCATCCAGCAAAATATGTTCGTGCATCAGCGTCACGCCCATCTCACTCACCGGCAGCGGGCCGAGTACGGTCATGACATAGCCACTGCTGATGCCCAGCGGCAGGGGATCGGGATGGCGGAAGATTGAATGTTTCATGGGCTACCCTTTCGCCGCCGATCGCGTCGGGTTGAGAATGCGGGTGTTCAGCCAGATGGCCAGCAGAATAATCGTACCGGTGGCGATCTGCGTGTAAAACGGAGAGATATGCGACAGAATCAGGCCGTTCTGGATGATGGCAATCGACAGCGCACCTAACAGCGTGCCGATAACGGTGCCAAAGCCGCCGAACAGGCTGGTACTGCCCAGCACCACCGCCGCGATCACCTGCAACTCAAAGCCTTCACCCTGATTGGAGGAACCGCTGCCGAGACGGGCGGTGATGATCATACCCGCCAGTGCTGCCGCCATGCCGCTGAGAATGTAGACCTTCATGGTCACGGCTTTGGTGTTAATCCCGCTACGGCGTGCGCCTTCCGCATTTGCGCCAATCGCCGTGACATAACGACCAAAACGCATGTAGTTCAGCACGATGTGGCCGGCTACCAGTACCACGATGCCAATCAGTGCGGGCATCGGAATGCCCAGCACCCAGGCGCGTCCCATAAAGGCGAACAGGCTGTCGGCAGGGATGGGAATGGAGTAACCCTGAGTGATCAGCAGTGCCACGCCGCGCACCACCGCCAGCGTAGCCAGCGTGACGATAAAGGCCGGGATGCCTTCATAAGCAATAAAGAAGCCGTTGATGGCACCGACCAGTGCGCCCAGCAGCAAGCCGCCCAGCAACACCACCGGCCAGGGCAGGCCCCAGTTATTCAGGGCGATAGCAGACAGGGCACCGACCAGCGCCAGCGTCGATCCCACGGAAAGATCAATTCCACCGGTGGTGATCACCAGCGTCATCGCCGTGGCGACGATCAGCAGCGGCGCACTCTGGCGAATAATATTCAGCCAGTTGGTGCTGCTGAGAAAGTTGCCGGTGATCAGGGAGAACACCACGCAGCAGAACACGAAAAACAGTGCGATGCTGACGACACCAGAGTGGTTGTGCAGAAGGCGACGCGGCAGCGAGTGCTGCGCCATACGGGAACTGCTCAGATTCATAATAGTCATCCTGTTTCCTCGCTCAGTGCGCTGCGGCCGAGCGGGCGACAAATTTCTCACCCACGATCAGATTGACGATCTCGGTCAGATCCGTTTCGGCCACCCTGCGCTCCGCCACATTGGTGCCTTCGTACATCACCATGATGCGGTCACAGACCAGGAAGAGATCCTGAAGGCGATGCGTAATCAGGATGACACTCACACCGCGTGCCGAGACACGACGAATCAGCTCCAGCACCGCCTCCACTTCGGCGACAGCCAGTGCGGCGGTGGGTTCATCCATGATCAGCACTTTAGGATCGAAAGCGGCCGCGCGCGCAATGGCAATCGCCTGGCGTTGCCCGCCGGATAAATTGCGCACCAGCAACCGGGTGTCCGGGATAGAAATCCCCAGTCCTTTCAGCATCTCCCGTGCATCCGCGTGCATTTTCACTTCATCCAGAAACGGAATGCCGAGAATGGATTTCATCGGCTCACGGCCCATAAACAGATTGCCTGCGACATCGACGGTGTCGCACAGCGACAGGTCCTGATAAACCATCTCGATATGGCAGCGGCGCGAATCCGCCGGGGTCGTGAAATGCTGATCCTCGCCATCAATGCGAATCGTGCCACTGGTAGGCACAACAGCACCTGACAGCACTTTGGTCAGAGTAGATTTCCCCGCGCCGTTGTCACCCACCAGACCCAGAACTTCACCCGGTGCCAGTTGCAGATTGACGCCGCGCAGAGACCGTATCGCGCCGTAGGTTTTAGTAATATTTACCATCTCTACCCGTGTCAGGGCAGTTTGTGCTTGCTGCATGTGATCACTCCCATCACCACTAACGGGACCGTTACTCTGCATGTGAAAAAAGCGTTATCCGGCCCGGTTTACAGTCTAGTAAACCGGTTTACCAGCAGGATAAACCCTTTGTAATCAGATGCAGAACAACACGCTTCAACGATATTTGTTTGCCGGGTAAAACATTGCAGCTTCCGTGCCAGACTACTAACAGGGGAGAGACTTCCGGTCTAACCCACTGTAATAAAACGCGTTTAACGTTTTACTTCAGGTAAACCGGTTTACTTAAAGTAACACTAAGAAATTAAAATGCTCGTTATTTGCGCCATCATTGTGCACTTTTGCGCCATTCTGGGACGTTGTTAACATTTCAGTATCGAATCACGCGCCACCCACTCTACCGGCAGGCGGGTTTCGGCGGGGACAGGGCGGTCATCATTCAGAATACGCAGCATGATCGCTACCGCGGTGCGACCCAGTTCCCGAGCGGGCTGGCGTATGGTGGAAATACGGGGCTGGGTAAAGTCAGCGTAGGTCGCGTCATCAAAGCCAACCAGCGACAGCGCCTCGGGCGCGTTAAGCCTGCGCGCGCGCAGGCCATCCATCAATCCCAGCACGAGAAAATCGCTGGCGGCAAAGACGGCGGTAGGGCGCTCAGCGTGGCTGAAGAGCTGTTCCAGCGCCTGTTCACCAGACTTGCGCTGGTATTCCCCATACATTACCCATTCGGGCGGGACATGCAGGCCAGCCTGCTCCATGGCGGTGCAGAACCCCTGGTAACGTTCGCGTACACTCATCAGTTCGTCCGGGCCGCCGACAAAGGCGATCTGCCGATGACCCGCAGCGATCAGCTTTTCGGTTGCAATCCGGCCACCCTGAACGTTGTCGACAAACACCTTAGGCACCGCGCTACCGGGAATGTCCTCATCCAGCAGCACGATGCGCTGGTGGCGGTTAATCTCTTTGCGCAACAGACCGTTATCAGGATGGTTGGTGATAAACAGCAGGCCGTCTACCTGGCAGGTGTCCAGCCAGCGGATAAACTGACTCTCTTTGTCCGGATGGTTGCGGGTAATACAGAGCACCAGGCTGTAGCCGTGGGCAGAGGCGGCTTCTTCGGCGGCATCTGCCAGTTCGGCAAAGAAGGGGTTGGTAATATCAGGCAGCACCAGCCCCAGGGTTTCGCTGCCGCCCTTGCTGAGGCGGCGCGCCAGGCTGTTACCGCGATAATCCAGTTGACGAATTGCCGCTTCGATACGGTCAATCGTCTCCTGAGGCAGCATAATGCTTTGATTCATATAGCGGGATACGGTCGTTTTTGACAGTCCGGCCAGCGCTGCGACATCGGATAACAGTACCCGTTTTTTACTCATATCACCTGCCATTTTGCCCGGAATCGGCTCTCAGTTAACACAGTCGCGCGCAGCGAAAACCGTTTTTCAGTAACCGCTGACGATAAAATAATCGCTTGACAAAATTTAGCCAGAAGCGAATGTTAAAGGCAGTTTACCGCATTACCCGGGAGTCATTCCCAAACCCGATTTATCCCTTTCACACGTGCACCATAATGGACGGTGTGCAGAAAGTCGATGAGTCAGGTCCTGGCTGAAGCAGCCATTCAGACGATATTTGCCCGCCACTCATATTCCCTCTGCATGTTGATGTGGAGATCGACTGGTTATCGCTCATTCCCGACGAGGAATTATAAGATGATGGCATTTAACACCAGAAAACTGCGTGCTGTTGCGCTGGCAACCGGCTTACTGTCTGCGGGTTCTTTATTCTCTCTGGCGCAAGCCGCTCCGGCTTATGCGCTGGTCCAGATTAATCAGCAGGCCCTGTTTTTTAATCAGATGAACAAAGGCGCTCAGGAAGCAGCGAAAGCCAGCGGTAAAGATTTAGTGATCTTTAACGCTAACGATAATCCTGTGTCGCAAAACGACGCGATTGAAAATTATATTCAACAGGGCGTGAAGGGCATTATGGTGGATGCGATTGACGTCAACGGTATTATGCCCGCCATAAAAGAAGCGGCCGCCGCTAAAATACCGGTGATTGCGATTGATGCCGTATTACCGGCAGGCCCGCAGGCCGCACAGGTAGGCGTGGATAACCTGGAGGGCGGCAAAATTATTGGTAAATATTTTGTCGACTACGTGGCTAAAAACAGCGGCGGCAAATCGCGACTGGGCATTGTGGGCGCGCTGAATTCAGCGGTGCAGAATCAGCGTCAGAAAGGGTTTGAAGAGACGATTAAGAGCAATCCGGGCATCACCGTGGCGGACGTGGTTGATGGCCAGAACGTGCAGGACACTGCGATGACGGCGGCAGAAAACCTGATTACCGGTAACCCGGATTTAACCGCGATTTACGCGACCGGTGAACCGGCACTGCTGGGGGCGATTGCTGCCGTTGAAAACCAGGGACGTCAGAAGGATATCAAAGTCTTTGGCTGGGATCTGACGTCAAAAGCGATTAGCGGCATTGATGGCGGGTATGTCACAGCCGTGCTGCAGCAGGATCCCAAAAAGATGGGGGAAGAAGCGGTAAACGCCCTGAATGCGCTGACGTCGGGCAAAACCGTGTCAAAAACCATTCTGGTGCCGGCCACGGTGGTAACCAAAGCCAACGTGGACAGCTACCGGGCGATATTTAAGTAAGTGCTGACTCGCCGCCTGTCTGGAGCAGCGCGGCGAGTTCCTGCGCGGTGGGAAAGGCCTGACGTGTCCCGGGACGGCTGACGGTCAGCGCAGCAGCCTGACTGGCATGCGACAGTGCTAGTGTATCAATTTCGCCCCCACGCAGGAGCGCGGACGCCAGCATCACGGCCAGAAAAGTATCGCCTGCGCCGGTGGTATCTACGGCATGGGCGGCTTGCGCCGGGGAAAATGTCCGGTGATCGCCCTGAATCAGCCAGGCACCGGCGCTGCCGTGCGTGATCACCAACGTTCTCACCGCGCCGGGCTGCAGCTGTTGGGCTTCGTGCTGATTGACCACCGCAATATCCACCAGCGGCCAGCATGTGCTGAACCCCGCGTGCACCGGGGAGGGGTTAAAAACGGTGATCAGGCCACGGGATTTCGCCTGGTGAAACAGCGCATGGGTTTTCTCAGGCGAGAAATTGCCCTGCTGCACCAGCAGATCGCCCGGACGCGCGCTGGCAAGATGGTGGTTAAGCGTATCAATATCCAGCGAATCTGCCGCCGCTGTAGTGGTAATGATGGCGTTATCGCCATCGGCACTGTGCAGAATCAGCGAGGTATCGCTCAATGCGGTCATGGGCTGCGCGGGCAGTAACGTGACAGGCTCGTTCATGAGCTGCTGGCGGATCCATTCTCCATTACTGTCATAACCGGTTGCGGCAATTAAACAGGTTTCAATGCCGCAACGGGATAAAAGTATCGCCTGATTCGCGCCTTTACCGCCGATATCCTGCGAACGCTGATAACCGTGAACAGAGGCACCTTTAACCGGAATATCTGTAACAGACCAGGTTTCATCGACAGTAATATTACCAGCCACATAAACACGCATAGTGTTTTCCTGAACAGGATAAAGAAGCAATGGTTGCTATATCAGCAGAAAAAATTGATGCAATACAAGCGATATTTTCACGACCTAAAGCTGTTATTGGCGTTATTCACTGCGATCCTTTTCCGGGTTCGCCTAAATATCGCGGTAAACCCGTCAGCGCGATAATTGATCGGGCATTACGTGATGCGGAAAATTATATTCTTGGCGGTGTTCACGGTCTGATTGTGGAAAATCATGGCGATATTCCTTTTTCAAAACCTGAGGATATTGGCCCTGAAACGCCGGCACTGATGGCGGTGATCACGGAAAAAGTGCGGGAACGTTTCGGCGTGCCGCTGGGGATTAACGTACTGGCGAACGCGGCATTACCTGCTTTTGCCACGGCGCTGGCGGGCGGGGCGGATTTTATTCGCGTCAATCAGTGGGCCAATGCCTATATCGCCAACGAAGGCTTTATTGAAGGGGCTGCCGCGAAGGCGCTGCGCTACCGAAGCCAGCTCCGCGCTGAGCATATCCGGGTGTTCGCCGACAGCCACGTTAAACATGGCAGCCATGCGATAGTGGCCGATCGCTCCATTAAGGAACTGACCCGCGATGTTGACTTCTTTGAAGCGGATGCGGTTATCGCCACCGGACAACGAACCGGTGACAGCGCCACGCTGGATGAAATCGACGAAATCCGTGCCGCCACCGCTTTACCGCTGCTGGTGGGGTCGGGCGTGACGCCCGCTAACGTCTGTCAGATTCTGTCACGCACGCAGGCCGTCATTGTGGCCAGCGCGCTCAAAGTCGATGGTGTCTGGTGGAACGATGTGGACCGGGACAGAGTAAAACATTTCATGGCGGTGGCGCAGGCCGCGCTGGAGCAGGCTTAGCCGCCTTTACCACCCGACGCAGGCTGGCAAATTCCGCGGGTGAGGTTACGGGGCAGCACGGTGAAGGGCAATGTACACCGTGCTGTCCCGATTCAGAACAGCCAGCTTTTCACCATCGGCAGCGCCGCGGGCAGCTGCGACAGCAGATAGAGGATCAGCCCGATAGTGCCGCCGACCAGCGTGCCGTTGATGCGGATAAACTGCAGGTCTTTGCCGATATTGAGTTCGATCTGCTGCGACATGTCGCGCGCGTCCCAGCTCTTTACGGTGTCGCTGATATGTCGCGTCAGGAAGCTGGCGAACTCCGGCGCCACGCTGCGTGCCGCCTGCTCCAGATGCTGGTTCATGGAGTCGCGCAGCGCCGGATCCGCCGCCAGCGTTTCCCCCAGCCACAGGGCTGCATCACGCACTTTTTCCTGCACCCGCGAATCTTCGCTGCTGAGATCGGCTTTGAGCCAGTTGCGCATATCATTCCACAGTTCGCCGATGTAGCGATTGAAGGTGGCATCCTCTTTCAGCCAGCCTTTGATCTCCTCTGCGCGCGCGGCCATTTCCGGGTCGTTCTGCAGTCTGACAATCAGCTTCTCTACCGCCCGGTTAAAGCCCAGGCGCAGCTCATGCCCCTGATCCATCGCCACATCATCCAGCAGAGAATCGACCGCATTCGCCACCAGCTCGGCACTGTGTTCGCCCAGCCATTCGGTCGGCAACATTTTGGCTTTGATGGGATGTTCGCGTTTCAGCCAGCGCACCAGCTGCAGAGCAATAAATTCCCGGGTCGCAGGCTTGTGCAGCAGTTTCAGCAGCTGGTCGATGGCCGCGTCCAGCAGCGCCTGATGACGGTTATTCCTGGTCAGGCTCTCCAGCACCATGGCGCTGGTCTGGCTGAGGTCCACCTTGTCGATAGCGCGATGCACGGCGCGGCGCATAAAGGTCTGGATGCGCGCGTCGTCGGTCAGATCCAGGAAGCCGCGCATCACCTGCAGCAGGTGGCGGCCGATACGATCGGCATTCCCGGGCGTATTCAGCCACTGCGCCAGCAGCTGTGAGGGATCGTGACGGCGGATCAGATTCAGCAGTGAATCGGTATCCAGAAACTTCTCCTGGACAAAGCGGCCCAGGTTTTCACCAATGCGATCTTTGTTGCGTGGAATAATCGCGGTGTGGCGGGAGATAAAGGGCACCGGCACCCGCCGGAACAGCGCCACGACGGCGAACCAGTCCGCCAGAGCGCCGACCATTGCAGCCTCGGCAATTGCTTTAACGCCGCTGACCCAGAAGCCAGGCGGCAGAAAAAGGGTGATGATAAAGGTGGCGGCGGCCAGCAGCAGCAATAGCAGCGCCAGGCGCTTCATCCGTTTCAGTTCGTGTTGTTTATCCATAACCTGATCTTAGCAGAGAGCCGGGTCTATCGGCGGCGACCACCCAGCAGGCTGCCGAGTACGCCACGGATGATCTGAGTGGTGATCTGGCGGGTGGCGCTTTTCGCCATCGTCTGCACCACGCCGTCGTGTCTGCCGCCGCGCGGGCCGGTATGACCAAAGAGGATCTCTTTCAGTCCGCCGAGGATCCCGTTGTCGACCGCGACATCACCCCCCTTGGCCGGCGGTGCGCTGGCCTGATCGCTGGCGGCCTGGAAACCCTGTTGCAGCTTTTCAAAGGCCGATTCACGATCGACTTCGGTCTCATATTTGCCGTAGAGCGGGGAGTGATTGATCAGACCGTTACGTTCATCGCCGGTGACCGGCCCCATGCGCGAGCCGGGCGCAATCACCATCGCGCGCTCCACCACCGACGGGCTGCCTTTCTCATCCAGGAAGGAGATCAGCGCTTCGCCGGTGCCCAGCGCCTGAATCGCCTCTACGCTGTCAAAGGTCGGATTGGTGCGCAGGGTTTCGGCCGCCGTTCTGACCGCTTTCTGATCCCGCGGCGTAAAGGCGCGCAGGGCGTGCTGGACGCGGTTACCAAGCTGGCCCAGCACCCGATCGGGGATGTCGGCCGGGTTCTGCGTCACAAACCAGACGCCGACGCCTTTCGAGCGGATCAGCCGCATTACCTGTTCGATCTTCTCCAGCAGCACCGGCGGCGCGTCGGTGAACAGCAGATGCGCCTCATCAAAGAAGAAGACCAGTTTCGGCTTGTCGGGGTCGCCCGCTTCCGGCAGGTGTTCATACAGCTCCGACAGCAGCCACAGCAGGCTGGTGGCGTAGAGTTTTGGCATCTGGTAAAGCTTTTCGGCGGAGAGGATGTTGATGACTCCTTTGCCGTTGCTGTCGACGCGCATCCAGTCAGCGATATCCAGCATCGGTTCACCAAAGAAGTGTTCCGCACCCTGCTGCTCCAGCGTCAGCAGTCCGCGCTGAATAGCGCCGACCGAGGCGCTGTTGATGTTGCCATAGTGGCTCTGGAAGCTTCTGGCGTTGTCACCGATATACTGCGTCATGGCGCGCAGATCCTTAAAGTCCAGCAGCAGCAGACCCTGGTCATCGGCGATGCGGAAAATAATCTGCAGCACACCGCTCTGCACCTCATTCAGGTTCAGCAGTCGCGCCAGCAGCAGTGGCCCGAGATCGGAGACGGTGGCGCGCACCGGATGGCCTTTCTCGCCGAAGATATCCCACAGCACCACCGGATTGCTCTGCGGCTGCCAGTCGGTCACGCCGATTTTTGCCAGCCGCGCCTGCAGCTTTTCACTGGACTGGCCCGCCATCGCCACGCCGGTCAGATCGCCTTTAACGTCGGCCATAAAGACCGGCACGCCGCTGGCGGAGAAGGATTCGGCCAGCTTCTGCAGCGTGACGGTTTTACCGGTGCCGGTCGCGCCGGTGATCAGGCCGTGGCGGTTGGCCATCTGCGGTAACAGGTGAAGTTCGGTGTCGGGGGTACGCGCAATCAGTAGCGGGGCAGTCATGCTTTTCACTCCTGGCTAAAGGGTATGCCTGAAGGATAGCAAGCCGGACGTCTACAGGAGGAGAACAATCTGCCAGAAAAGATGCCGCTGCCCGTAGCACAGCGGCCGGAGACGGATTTACTTCTCTACCTCTTCGAAGTTAAGCAGGCTGACACCGATGCCCTGCTGCAGATGGCTGAGATTGCTGCGCACCGCTACCTGAACCGCGCCCTGTAACAGCACGACAAACGGCGAATCCTGCTGGATGCGGGTCTGCAGCCCGGTGTAGAGGCTGCGGCGTTTCACCGCGTCGCTCTCTCCGGCGGCGGCGCGGGTCTGCGCGCTTAATTCCGGGATGGACCAGCCGACGCGCCACGCCAGGGTTTTGCCGCCACCCGGCACGTTACTGGCAAAGGTGCTGGCGTTGGTATTGGGATCGATGTAATCCGCGCCCCAGTAGGTGAAGATCGCCTGGAAGTCACGGCTGCGCATTTTGCTCCAGAGCTCTGATTCCGCCACCGGCTGGAGATCGATCTGCACATCTGCTTTGGCAAAGCTCGCCTGCAGCGCCTGTGCCACGTCGATGTAAGGAGGCTGGTTTACCACCGTCAGCGCGATGCGGGTGCCCGGTTTAATGCCGCCTTTCTGCAGGATCGCCTGCGCCTTTTTCAGATCGTAATGGAACGGCGTACTGTTCAGCGCGCCGTCGAACCCGTCCGGCAGGAAGCTCTGATGAATGCGGTACTGCCCTTTCAGCAGCTGGTTTGCCAGGCTCTGATAGTCAACCAGCCAGCGAGCCGCCTGCCACAGGGCCGGATTGCTCAGCGCCGGCTGCTGCGGGCTTTGAGTGTTAAAGCCGAGGTAGTAGATCAGGCTGGACGGGAAGGCGTCGACGCGCACATCCGGCACGCTTTTCAGCGCCGCAATCTGGTCCGGGCCGAGCTGATAAGCCACATCCACGTCGCCCTGCTGGAGAAGCAGGCGGCGGCTGCCGGGATCGGCGACCCCTTTCAGCAGCACCCGTTTCAGATGGGGCTTCTGCGTGCTGTAGGGGTTCGCCTCCAGCACCAGCGCCTGCAGCGGCACAAATTGTCTGATGGTATACGCCGCGCTGCCGGCGGAATGGGACTTCAGCCAGCCGTTGCCGTAGTCATTATTGCTGGCGTGTTCCTGCGCCACTTTGCTGTCGACAATCGAGGCGACCGGCGCGGTCAGCAGGCGCAGCGCCAGATCGCTGCCGATCTCCGCAGGCCAGCGTAGCTCAAGCTGGTGGTCGTTAATCACCGTGAACTGCTGGTCGATGTTTTCCGGCGTCCAGCCAAACTCGCCCAGGATAAAAGAGGGCGCTTTGTTAAGTTTTACCGCCCGGGTCAGGGAGAAGACCACATCCCGGGCGGTCAGCGGATTGCCGCTGGCGAAGCGGGCCTGCGGATTAAGGTCAAACACCAGGCTGTGAGGCGTTTTCCCCGGCTGCCAGCGCGTGGCCGCCAGCGGTGAGAGCCGCTGCGGATCCTGATGATCCGGCTCCAGCAGCATCTGATAGATATTGCGCAGGCTGCTGTTGCTGACCGTTTCAAAACTTTCGGCCGGGTCAAAACTGATAATGCCATCCAGCGGAACAGCGACCACCAGCGTATCGGCAGGCGTCGCGGCGTGAGCGGCGTGAGACAGCGCCAGAGCGGTAAAGAGGGATAAGAGCGTTTTGCGCATCGGAAAAGGTCCTGAGTCGTCGATGTGCTCTACACTACCGGGCGGCGCATCATCTCAAAATGCCGGTTTGTTCTGAGCTTTGCACAATTTTTCGCGTCGACGATCGGGCAAAAAGATAAAACGGAATAGTGGCAGTGCGTTATTATCTCGCGACGGATGGAACAGGATAAAATAAAAAGGCTGACCGCAGACGATCACAGATTGCGCATTGTCTGATGGTGTCGCCGCCGTTGTTACGCCAGGATAAGCAACTGCTGAAATTATCCTGTATGGAAGTATGATATTTTTTTATTGGTTATTCAGCGTGATGATGACCGGTCGAAAATAATAACGCTCACTCCTGCGTCAGAATGGCTAAATTACCGATGTTCATAGGGTTTTATTAGCAATTTTCCTGCTGTAAGTCTGATAGCCCTTTGTTACCCCTCCGCAACAGCATGATAAACTTTCACTCTGAAATAGTTTAAATTCAATTTTTACATTCAGAAATAGTTATATCCCTAAGATTGCCAGGTTATTAACCGATATGTTCCGTTAGTCACCGAACCATAATTTTACCCGCCTTTATCTGTTCTGCCGTCGTCTGTCTTGTGTGCATTCCTCTCTGCGGAGCCTTTTTCGTCTGCACGCACTTTTCGCGCCAGAACGGATAAGCCGGGTATTCAGCAGATGAGAGTCGTGCGGATATGCTGTTAGAAAAACCCACCACCAGGCGTAAATTTTTGCTCGGTTCACTGCTGGCGCTGCCGCTCAGTGAACTGGTTTTCAAAGGCCTGACTGCGGCGCAGGCTGCGGAGATGGCCGCTCCCGAGTTAGCCGATTACAAACCGATCTTTTTCAGTGCGGATGAGTGGCAGTTCATCCTGGCTGCAACCGACCGTCTGATCCCGGCAGGCGGCAACGGCAAAGCGCCTGGCGCGCTGGAAACCAACGTCCCGATCTTTATCGATCAGCAGCTGCACAGTGAAGCCTTTGGCAGCGAGATCTATCTGCAGGGGCCCTTCAATACCCAGGCACCAGCGACGCTGGGCTATCAGATCCCGTTCCGTCCCCAGCAGATCTATCAGACCGGGATCCGGCTGATCGAACAGTGGTCGCAGAACACCCACCAGAAAGCGTTTCATGCGCTGACGCTGGAGGAGAAAGATGCGGTGCTGACCCAGGTAAACAAAAACCAGATCGATTTTGCCGCGCTGGGCGAAGCCGATCTCAAACCGGCGCACTTCTTCAGCCAGCTGCTCTCCGATACCAAACATGGTTACCTGGCCGACCCGATGTATGGCGGTAATAAAGGCATGAAAGCCTGGATCGCCATCGGCTTCCCGGGTGCGCGTGCCAGCTTCACCGAATGGGTGAAACAGCACAACGTGCCTTATCCACTGGGTCCGGTCAGCATCAAGGGTGAACGCGCATAAGGCGCTTCGACATCAGGTAAACAGGATTATCATGGCACAGGTTACTAAGAAAGAAGTCGACGTCGTGGTCTGCGGCCTCGGCTGGGCAGGCTCGCTGATGAGCATCGAGCTGGCGCTGGCAGGTCTGGAAGTGCGCGCGCTGGAGCGCGGCGGCGATCGCGATTATGACGAATTCGCCTACCCGAAACCGGCGGATGAATATGCCTATGCGGTGCGCAACAAGGTGTTTGCGACCCCCGCCGAAGTGGCGGTCACCGTGCGTTACAACAGCAGCCAGACGGCGCTGCCGACCCGTAAGTGGGGCGCCTTTGCGCCGGGAACGGGCGTGGGTGGTGCCGGGATGCACTGGACGGCGGTACTGATCCGTCCGACCCCGACCGATCTTAAACTCAAGACCTACGTGGATCAGGCTTACAGGCCGGGCATCCTGCAGGAAGATATGCGGGTGATGGACTTCCCGTTCAGCTGGGAAGAGATTGAGCCCTACTACTATAAATTCGAACTGATCTGCGGCCAGTCGGGCAACACCGGCAATCTGCGCGGCAAAATTCTGGAAGGCGGCGATCCGTTTGAAGGCCCGCGCTCCGAGCCTTACCCGCTGCCTGCGCTGGAAGATACGCTGAACAACGTGATGTTCAAAGAGGCGGCCACGAAACTGGGTTATCACCCGTTCCCGAACCCGTCCGCCTGCGTTTCGCGCGCGTGGAAGAACCCCTACGGCAACCAGATCGCGCCGTGCAACTACTGCGGCTACTGCAGTAAATATCCCTGCCTGAACTACTCCAAAGCCTCGCCGCAGACCGCGGTGATGGATTCGCTGAAGCGTATGCCGAACTTCTCCTATGAAGTGAATGCGGAAGTGATCAGGGTCGTGCTGAACGACGATAAGAAAACCGCGAAAGGGGTGATCTATATTGATGCGCAGGGCAACGAGTGTTTCCAGCCTGCAAAAATCGTGGTGCTGAGCAGCTTCCAGCTCTACAACGTGCGGCTGATGCTGCTCTCCGGGATCGGCAAGCCTTACAACCCGATCACTGAAGAGGGTGTGGTCGGCCGTAACTACGCGTTCCTGTCGAACGGCGGCGCGACCCTGTTCTTCAAAGACAAGAACTTCAATCCGTATGCCACGGCGGGCGCGACCGGCCAGATGTTCAACGATATTTCGCCAGGCAACTTCGACGGTCCGTCGCTGGGCTTCCTCGGCGGCGCGAAGATCCACAGCTCCCAGGCGACCGGTACGCCGATCAGCACCGCGCTGCCAAAAGGCACGCCGACATGGGGCATGGGCTACAAAGAGGGTCTGGAGGAGTGGTACGGCCATTCGATGAAGATCAGCATCACCACCACCTGCCAGTCTTATCGCGACATCTATCTGGATCTCGATCCGAACTACAACGATCACCGTGGCCTGCCGCTGCTGCGCATGACCTTTAACTGGAAAGAGAACGAGCTGAAGCTGCAGCAGCATCTGAAGGGCATCGTCGGCAACATCGCCAAAGAGCTGAACCCGGACAGCATGAGCATGAGCTTCCTGCCGATGGGTGCGGATTTCGATATCACCAAATATGTCTCTACCCACAACGTGGGCGGCGCGGTAATGGGCGATAACCCGAAAACCTCGGCGCTCAATAAATATCTGCAGAGCTGGGATGTGCATAACGTCTTTGTGCCGGGCGGCAACGCCTTCCCGCAGAACTTCCAGGCGAACCCGACCGATACCATCGGTGCGATTACCCTGATGGCGGCACAGGCGATCAAAGATCACTACCTGAAAAATCCCGGCCCACTGGTACAGGCATAAGCGCATGAACAAGCTGAAACTGAAATCTTTTATTCTGGCGAATGCGCTGCTGCTGAGCGGCATGGCGCTGCCGGCTCACGCCGAAGATGAGGCGCAACTGATTAAGCAGGGCGAATATCTCTCCCGGCTGGGCGACTGCATGGCGTGTCACTCGCTGCCCGGCAAGCCGGCCTATTCCGGTGGCCTGGCGATTGAGTCGAACCTCGGCACCATTTTCTCCACCAACATCACACCGGATACGCAGCACGGCATCGGCAACTACAGCGAGCAGCAGTTCTCGGATGCGGTGCGCAAAGGCGTCCTGCCGGACGGCTCCCGCCTCTATCCGGCGATGCCCTACCCGGACTACGCGAAAATCAGCGATGCTGATATCCACGCGCTCTACGTCTACTTTATGAAGGGCGTGCAGCCGAGCGCGGCGCAGCCGCCGGAGACCGATCTGCGCTTCCCGTTCAGTCAGCGCTGGGGGATGCGGTTCTGGAACTGGGCGTTCACCTCCGACAAGCCTTTCCAGCCGATTGGTGGTGCGTCCGCAGAGATCAATCGCGGGGCCTATATCGTCGAGAGTCTGGGCCACTGCGGCAGTTGCCATACGCCGCGCGGGCTGGGCATGAACGAGAAGGCGCTGGACAGCGGTGACGATCAGTTCCTGGCAGGCGGCAGCCTGAACCACTGGGAGGTGCCATCACTGCGCGGACTACCGCACTGGAGCCAGCAGGAGGTGGTGGATTACCTGCAGACCGGGCGCAACGATAAAGCGGCGGTCGGCGGGGAGATGACCTCAGTGGTGGAGCACAGCAGCTCACACATGACCGACGCCGATCTCAACGCCATCGCGGCGTACCTGAAGTTCCTGGGCGGTAACCCGCCGCTGCAGGCGGTTAACGTGCAGGCGCAGCAGGCGACGGAAGCGGAACTCACCGCCGCGAAGAACCTCAGCGAAGGCGAGCGTCTCTATCTGGATAACTGTGGTGCCTGTCACTTCGTTACCGGCAAAGGCGCCCCGGGCGTCTTCCCGGAGCTGGATCAGGCGACCATCGTGAATGCTAAAGATCCCACAGGTCTGATCCACACCATTCTGGCTGGCGCGCAGCAGCCCTCGACGGAGAAAGCCCCGTCGAAACTGGCGATGCCGGGCTTTGCCGGACGGCTGAATGATGATGAAGTGGCGCAGCTGGCGACCTTTATTCGTCAGGGCTGGAGCAACACCGCGCCTGCGGTGAGCGACGATCAGGTTGCTGAGGTGCGTAAAACGCTGAAGTAATGAGTCAGATGGCCCCCCGGTTGAGATGAGAGGGGGTCCATCTCTCAGTGAAAGGTGTGCGCCACTTCCAGCACGCCGTTGATGACAAACTGCACGCCCATACAGACCAGCAAAAATCCCATCAGGCGCGAGATCGCCTCAATGCCACTCTTGCCGACCAGCTTCATGATGGCCCCTGAGCTGCGCAGCGAGATCCAGAGGATCAGGCTGACCAGCAGGAAGGTCAGCACCGGCGCAACGCTGATCACCCAGGCGGGAAAATCGACACCGCTTTTGACTGTTGACGCGGACGAGATGATCATCGCGATCGTACCCGGCCCGGCGGTGCTCGGCATCGCCAGCGGCACAAACGCGATATTCACCGGCTCTTTGGCCTCATCCAGCTCATCCAGCTTCTGCTTCGCCTCCACCGAATGACCCGCTGGCTTCGCCGGGAACAGCATCCGGAAACCGATAAAGGCGACGATCAGGCCGCCTGCGATGCGCAGGCCCGGAATGGAGATGCCAAAGGTATGCAGCACCGCGTTGCCCGCGTACCAGGCCACCATCATGATGGCGAAGACATAGACGGACGCCTGGCGCGCCTGACGGTTGCGCTCCTGGAAGTTCATCTCGCCCGCCAGCCCTAAAAACAGGGCTACGGTGGTAAGCGGGTTAGCCAGCGGCAGGATGACGACCAGCCCCAGGCTGACCGCTTTAATCAGTTCCAGCATCGGTGATCTCCCCGGTTAGTGTTTCGGCCGCTCCAGCGCCTCAAGCAGTTCCGGGAAGAAGTCCTGCAGGATTTCTGGCGTCATCAGTTCGGGATACTGCATCAGATGTTCGCGGATACGTTCGTTCACCTCCGGCAGCAGACGCTGGGCTGCGGCGCTGGCGGTGATCCGGTGCTTCTTCATGGCGCGCAGCAGATCGGCAGGCAGCGCATCTTCGTCGGCGTCGTCTTCAACCATCTCCAGCGCATCCAGCTCATCGAACATCTCCATCAACGCTTCGGTCTGCGGGGTTCGCGACTCATATTCACGCGGATGTTCATCTTCCAGGAAGCGCAGCATCGCGCGCATTGGCGTACCATCAGGCGTCGACGGCGGCTCTGCGGCGAACCAGCTCAGCAGCTGGTGCATGGTGACCTGATGGACGCGATAACCGCTGTCGACCAGTTCGTCGGCCAGCAGCTCGGCGGTTTCGTTCTCAATCAGGCAGATGTGGGTACGGTTGGGTTCGTACTGCTCCAGCCACTGGTAGATCTCTTCAATCACGCCATCGTCATACTCGAATTTTTTACTGAGATAGCTGCCATCCTGTTGGTGAACGCAGGCCTGAATCTGATCGGGGTCGAAGTAAAGTGCGATGTTGATGCCTTTCATGCGTGCTGTCCTGTAGAAATCAAAACAACACTATAGCGCCCAACCCCAGGTTTAGGGAATGTCAGGCGTCACAGCATCGGGGCGTTTGATACTCCCCTCACGGCAGAGAGGGGAGCAGAGAGAAGGGGATCAGGAGATAAAGTTTTTACCCTGCTTCAGGACGACGTCACAGGCTTTGGTCTTCAGCTTCTCACCCATCGGCGAGTTGCTCAGGCTCTGCAGGTTAAGCTGCTGACCGTTGCCGGTATTCAGCAGACCAGCCACACCCTGGGTGTAATCCGTTTTCTGCGCCTGCGCGGTGGTGGTGTTCAGGCCGAGCTTACTCAGCACCTGATCTTTCACCGACTGCACATTATTTTTCACCACGTTGTGTTCGACGCAGTACTGCATCACACCGGCAGCGTTGGTCATGCTATTGGCGCTGACCGCTTTGTCGCCGCCGCCCAGCAGGCTGGTTATGGAGGAGAGCGACAGTCCGCCGTTCTGCTGGGTAGTGCTGGTGGTGTTCGCGTTGTTCTGCTGGCTGAGCTGTGACGCCGCGCTGCTCAGCTGATCCTGCCAGCTTGCCGCCGAGGCACTGCCTGCCACCAGAAGCGCCGCCACGCCCCATGCCCATGCACTGCGCTGTACCTGTTTCATTTTAACCTCTGCATATACGTATTCAGTTTTGCTAAGAGAGGCTGAACAGCAGAAAGTTCCTGAGTTTTCTGCTAAACGGGCGCTTTGAGAATCTTCTGTAATACGGTGAATGAGTAAATCGGGGAAAGGGAAAAATTGTTATTTCATGAGGCTGTTCACTGCCGGTTCGAATAATTTCCCTGAGCTGAAACATTATTTAATATTTGTTCATTGCTGCATTCAATTTATCAGGATTCGTCCTGGTTTATTGCTTTTTACCGCTTTGGTTAAAAAAAATTTTATTCCGGTTTGTGTTTTTATTGTTAATGTTTACCTGTGAAATTAAATTATTTTAACGGCATGTTTTAACGTGTCTTTTTTATCTCATTCGTTGCCGGTTTAAGCCGGTTTTAACTGAGTCAGGCATATTTTTCTGCGCTGTTTTCAAAATTAACTGCCGAGGTTTTTTAATATTCCGCCTTGCGAAATCCACGAGGGTATTCATGCTTAATCACTGTGTCAGGCAGTTGTGGCCGACTTATTCAACGGGAGAGAAAATATGGCCGGGCAGCCCGATCACAATAACGATGCAGAGGTCACGCTTAAACTCGCTGAAGAGCAAATAGCCCTGACGAAGCAGAAGATTGTGGATGGACATGTTCGTGTCACCCGTTCCACAACCGAGCATGACGAGGTCATCAGTACACTGCTTAACCGGGATAAGGTTGAGGTTGAGTATGTAGCGAAAGCAGAGCCCATTGAGGATATACCCGACATCAGGGAAGAAAACGGCGTACTGATTGTCCCGGTAGTTGAAGAAGAAATCCAGATCGTCAGAAAGCTGGTGCTTAAAGAGGAGATCCACATCCGAAAAGTGCAGGAAAGTGTTCCTTTTCAGGAAGTGGTGACCCGACGTGAGCAGCAGGTAAAGGTTGAAAGAGATGACGATCAAAACCGCTAACAGAGAGGAACCTATCATGGCACAGGAAAAAATCGTAACACTGTTCGATTCTGCACAGCAGGCAGAGGCCGCGAAAAGAAATCTCGTGAAAGCAGGCTTTTCTGATCGGGACATCAGTCTTATCAGTGGAGAACGTTTAGAGCAGGAAGGGCACTCTGTCCGCCATCCGAGCCTGTGGCAGCGTCTGTTCGGTCACACCGTCGATCAGGATCAGGCGGATGTCTATACCCGGGCGATGGACAAAGGCGGCGTGGTGCTTACGATCCGAACCGAAGAGGAGAAGCTGGCACGCGCCATGACGATTCTCCATTCGCATGACTCGGTCGATGTACCGTCGCGGATGCAGAGTTCAGTTGAGAATGGCGCCCGCGCGCCGGGCATCGATCCCACAGCCGGTAAGCAGTTTGCCGGAGAGACCAGCGACCGCCAGGCGGAACCGCGACGCGCCTCGCTGACCGGCGATGAGAGTGAAGCCGATATTCTGCGTCTGGCCGAAGAGCAGGTGGAAGTGGGTAAACGTCTGGTCAGCGAAGGCTCGACCCGCGTGCGCCGCTATACCGTGACCGATACCGTCTCTGAAGATATTTCGCTGCATGAGCAGCACGCCGATATCTTCCGCCGCTCGGTGAATGAACCCGCGCTGGCCGGTGAAGTGGACTGGTCGGAGAAAACCGTCGAGGTCGCCGAAACTCATGAGCAGCCGGTGATTAACAAGACGACGCATGTGAAAGAAGAGGTGGTCGTGCGCACCGACGGCAGCGACCGGACCGAGACCATTAATGACACGGTGCGTCGTCAGGAAGTGGATATCGACCGCGCGCGCAGCGGGCTGGAGCGTGAACTGCCCGGAATAACGACAGCAGTGAACCCTGCCGCCGGTTCGCCGTCACCTGCGGCGCATCACCGCGACCACAAAGAGGGCCTCGCGGAGAAGGTGAGCGAGAAAGCCAGCGAAGTGAAAGATAAGGTGGAGAACAAGCTGCATCACCGCGATTATGACCACTCGCACTGAGGCGCCGATCCTGACAACCGGCGCTGACGGGTATTGCTGATGCCCGATGCTGAAGATGCGATATGCCGAAAAGAGCCAACCGCGAGGTTGGCTTTTTTGCGTCTGGGGAAGGAAGTAAAACGGATAACGGCGCACTCTCTTCTTCGATATAATCAGGGGCTATACGCGCAGGTCGGGCAGACTGAGGGAATAAAGTGAACTGTAAACCGATGCTTTTCGTGCTGGCGGCGTTCTCCCTGTCGGCTCAGGCCGCCCAGAGCGGAACAACGCTTCAGCATAAAGACTGGGAAGTCGTCTGTGATAATACGCTGACCTGCCGCATGGCCGGTTATGGTAAAGAAGAGGATCCCTCCGGCTCTATCCTGCTCACCCGTGCCGCTGGCCCCGCAACGGAGACCGTGGGAGAAGTGACGCTGGGCGACACCGAAGATGACAGCGAGCCAGCGGAGAAGCTGACGCTGTGGATCAACGGGAAGTCCGCAGGCGATCTGACGGCGGCGGATGATAACTGGCGGCTGTCGGCCAGCCAGACCGCTGCGATAATCAGCGCCGTGAAAGGCAACGGTAAGGTCGAATTTGAAGGCGGCTCAAAGCCGTTCCAGCTTTCCGGCGAAGGTGCGTATGCCGCGCTGCTGAAAGCTGACGACGTGCAGGGCCGGGTCGGCACGCCAGGCGCGCTCACCAAAAAGGGCAATAAACCGGAAAGCAGCGTGGCTAAGGCCGTGCCCGCACCGGTTATTCAGGCAGCTAAAACCCTCAGCGGCGAACCTCGCTTGCTGACCGCACAAGAAGCCGATGCGCTGAAAAACCGGTTACTGGCCTCAGTCAATCACAATGACGATGACACCTGCGACAGCCTGTTTTCACCGGCAGAGAACAGCGATCCGGAGACGGATGGACTCTCTCTGACACCGCTGGATGACAACCACGCTTTGCTGTCGGCGCTCTGCTGGCGAGCCGCTTATAACGAGGGGTATGGCTACTGGGTCATCGATAAGCAGCTGAAAGGTACGCCCACACTGGTGACCACATCCGGATCGGATTATGACAAGGGCGAGATCACCAGCGTGCAGAAAGGCCGGGGTATCGGGGACTGCATGAGTCAGGAGAGCTGGGTCTGGGATGGTCAGGCGTTCCGTAAAAGTTATGACGGCGGAACCGGCATGTGCCGCTATATCCATGCGGGCGGCACCTGGGATCTGCCGACGCTGGTCACGGACGTGAAGCCTGTTGCGGAGTAGAGCGGCTGGTTGATGGGATCTCGGCGTTTACTCATTCGGCTGTAAGGCCATCCGTTTCACTGCGCACAGGCTGTTTCGTTACTCTGTGCCAGTGAAACCAGCGTGCTGAAGCAACTGTTCAGCGCGGGTTGGGAAGGGCAGGAGTTCAGTCAGAGAGTCCACGCGGTATAGCAGAGAACTCGGAAGACGTTTTTTTCAGCAGTTGCATCGGCGTCGGCGGATAAGGGTTGCGGAAACAGGGGGCAACGGTATAATCCACAACGTTTTCCGCATCCCTTCAGTGCCGAAGTGGCGAAATCGGTAGACGCAGTTGATTCAAAATCAACCATCGAAAGGTGTGCCGGTTCGAGTCCGGCCTTCGGCACCAAGTATGCTGTCCATCCCCGTCCGGGGAAGTGAAAAAAACTCTTAAATCAAAGAGAATATTTTCTTTTCTGTCCCTATACATCCGATGTCATTCATTGCTATCCGAGAAGTTTAGGGGGCGGAATGAGGGTCACTTCGCTTCGTTAAACTTTTGTCCCCAAATTATGCCTTTAACTGATGTCGTGGCCAGTACCGCAAAGCCTCGTGAAAAAAAGTACAAACTCAATGACGGCCACGGAATGTATCTTTTTAGCAAATCAACCCGTTTTAAGCGGTGGTATCTCAAGAACCGTTTTGAAGGGAAAGAGAGCACAACGGCGTTAGATGATTATTCTCTTCTCTCACTAGTAAAAGCACGTGAAAACGTGATGAGATACACCTTCTTATTGCGGAAGGTGTCAGTTCCAATGCGAAAAAAGAAGAATTAAAAAACAGAAAGAGGCAGCGCTTAACACTTTTGAAAAGGTGGCTAATAAGTAGCATGTGAACAATAAATGTTGGTCCGTCGATCATGCTGAGCGGGTATGGCGTAACCTTAAGGGTAATATCTTTTAAGCTCATAGAAAGAGAAAGTTTGCTGATCTAACAATCCACGACATGCTATTGAATTTAAAAGAGGTAGAGCTAAGCTACCGCCTGGATGTGGCTACCTGCTTGCAATAAAAAATAACGTTTATCATGCGTTATACGGTTCAGAGTGGCATTACTGACCATAATCCCGTCCAGAAACTTGCCTAGACAATCATAACGAGAATAGCTACTCTCAGACCTACTCTGCCTTTGGAACGCTTAACTGATTTACTTCAGCGTATCGAAATGCATAAATGACGCCTTTAGCTCTCAGGCTCAGCCTAAACATATCAATCCTTTCCAGTGAATTACGATTTGCACGATTGAGCGTAATCGACTTTAAAAAACAGCTGTAGACCATTCCTGCCGAGCGTGAAGCGATTGGAGGGGCAAACATTCTCATCGGGGTTCAAAATGCGCACCGTCCATTTTGTGTCACTTTCATAAAAAGGCTTTGGCCGTAATGGAAGAAATAAGAGAGTTAAGCGGAAACAGAGATTTAGTGTTTCCAGACGATCACCATACTATAAAGCCAATGAGCTAAAACAACATCATTCATGCTCTTCTATGGATGGGATACGATACAAAAATAGAGATATCCGGACAGGGGTTTAGAGCAGTGGCGTGTAGTGCATTGGCTGAATCTGACCTGTAGTAACGTGATGTTTCTTGATGCAAATGAGCCATCAGTAACGCATGGGGTTCGAGGAGCTTGCCTTTATAAGGTGGGGCACTTTAAAGAGCATCAGCTTATGGTGCAATGGTGGGCTGAATATTTAGACAGCAATAATGAAAATCACCTGACTCCGTATGAGTTCGGCAGGCGTTAAGTTTCAAAAAAAAGATTTTACGGAAAGTGTTTATCCTGTTTATTTTTTTGTCATTTTTAATCAACTAGTTAAGGTGTAAAGACTGAAGCTGCTACTCTTCATCAATCTTCACTCAGGGAACACCGTTCACGTTCAACCGTGAAAAGACTCTGGCAGTTTGGCTCTTTTATATAGGTATGTATCACACTAAAGCCCTTAGTTAGCTTCACAAAATGGTAAATCAAAGCCATGCTGAAGATTATGATAAAGCGTCACTGTTTTGCACATCGCCTAAATACAAAAGCTACTATGAGCGAAAAGCGGACATGTTATGTATCCTCAGGGCCGCACCAATCTTAGTTATGGCTCCTCACATATCAAACGAGAAGTAGATGGAAGAAAAATGGCGTAAGTAATATCTAACCAAATCAATATATTTTCTGAGAGTACAGTAAAAATTATCGTAAGGGGATGCGTGAATGAATACAGTTAGATTGAGAAAAAAAGGCCAAGTGTTAAATCGTGGAATTCCGGTAGATCTCACGACACACTTTAACTCTAATGTTAAATATTTTAATTATCTTTTAAATAAGGACTTTACGGGTGAGTTTACGATCTTAACGAATTGGGATAAGGAAAAAATTAAAGAGGCTTATAATAAAGCGCACCACATTCGTGAGTATGAGATAAATTTGTTCTGGTCCAGGCTTAACTATCTTTGGCTAATAAATGCTGTGTTTTTTAGTGCTTGGGGTGTAATAGTATATTCTATGCTCAACGCTAAGGAAGTTACTTATTTACAGTATGCTACACTATTTTTACTTTCTTCTTTCGGTAGTGCATTCACTTACTTAGCTACTTCTATTGTTAAAGCAGGTAAATACTGGCAGCAGGTTTGGGAATATCATGTTCATACGCTTGAGCCCTTTGTTTCTGGAAATTTATATAGCATGCCATTTACACAGGTCTTGCCTAAGCCATCTATTAGCAGATCGATAATGGTATTTTTTGCATTTTCATTGATAATATGGGTTGTATCTGCCATCCTTGCTGTTGTGCTGCCTAGCTTTGATTCAAAATTTGTTTTGCTCTTCGAGGTGTTGGCAATGGCAACTATTTTTATTATTTTTTATTTGATTGATAAAAGCATTAAAAAACCTTCCAATAATAATATAGTTTTAGATGATTAAAGGCGTTTTTGACTTTTTTAAGGTAGAGTGAAGTTGCTGTAGATGTTAGTTTCGTTCTACTCTATCCTGCTTTTAGTTCAGGCTCTTTACGAACTCTGGATTAAAACTAAAGCGCTAATGTGTACGTAAAATCTGGAATTGCTTGAATGGTTAGATTAACCAATTTTTACGTGTGAGCGCAGTTTTCAGCCTTTTTTAGCAGTTTGAGCGACCAAAACAGTTTTCACACAGCCTGGGCTTAAACCGGCCAGAGCCGGTTTGGTGCTTAGTGCATTATTTATGCATCGTAGCCAGCTGGCCTCGCAGTATTTGCTCAGCTTAAGGTTGGTCAGGATACCGTTTTTTTGTCTTATGCTTCAGCAGCTCAATCTAGTACTTCTTCAGCGTCTGCATCACTGGAACGCTTCGAGAAAGCCCACGCTGAACATACCGAAAGGATGAAAGCCTATAACGGCATCTGCGCCGATATCGCCCGCTGTGAAAAAGAACAGCAGGCGGCAACTGAGGCCGGAAAAGAAGCCGAGAGCAACTGGCGCACGAGCTTTCGCAACCTGCGAGGCAATCTCACCGACGAGCTGCGCTCCGAACATTCTCAGCGCATCGCCAGCCGTGAACTGGCCGATGAGTTCGGCGGGCTGCTTAAAGAGCTGGCGCTGGATAAGCAGGAGGTGATGCTGAAATGCTGCGGCAGTGGTAAAGAATATGTTGAATCGCACCGGGAGGCTTTCACCGGGTTCGCGGATGCGCACTGGCAGTCAGCCCTGCGTAACGTAAGTCCGTCGCTGCTGTGGGCCATTAAGCTGCGTATTCGCCGTGAAGAGCTTTCCCCGACGTTTGCCGGAGACGACCGGGATAGTATTAAGGACGTGGCTTATCTGGTCGGTGAAGCGCTGACGCGGGCGGCTGCTGCTTTGCCTGACAGCATACTAAATGAGGCTCCGCTGCTGGAGAGTATTGGTCTGTATCGTCCGCCGCTTACCGGTATTGATATGGTGCTTTACCGCCATCCTATGCGCCGCCAGAAGCTGGCTGAATCAATCCGGGCGCAATGTGCAAAACTTCAGGAGGGCAGCCAGAAATGATGCACTGTCCCTATTGTAAAAGCGCGGCACATACCAAATCGAGCCGCTATATGTCCGAACAGGTAAAAGAGCGTTATCACCAGTGCACTAACCTCGACTGCTCCTGTACTTTCAAGACGAATGAGAGCATCACAAAGGTCATCACCGCACCGCCACAGCCGGAAAACGTACCGGAAGCACCACCGGAACCGGCAAGAGAACGTCAGACGCTGGGCCGTTATGGTTCTTCATTCCGCCAGGTTCATTAATCCCGCACAGCCGCTGCCCGACCAGCGGCTTTTTTATGTCTGTATTACGTCTTTCTAAATCCCTTTTTATGGCCAGTAGCTTTTTAAAAAGCCCTGCATGCATAACGTGCATGAATTTGCATGCAAAACAAAGCACCATTTTCCCATGTTCAGGCCATACCGGGCGCGGCCCTGCCCGCATCATGCACCTACATGAAAAGCGATGCATAAAGCGGGCAGGCGTGGCGGGGGTAGCATTGCGCGCTTGCGTGTCTTTTTACGTGAGACCTCTTGCATAGTTAAAGAACTTAAGAGATATTTATGTTTTAGGATTATTCTTATCTGAGGCAAATGTGCAGGTATTTATTAAGCAAATTTTAACAAAGGTTAATAATTCTAAAAGTGAGTCAGATTTCACTTTTTTCTTCAATCTTCTTGTAGCTGGAGAGGCGCTAACTAAATTAATAGTATTAATAGTTACGGCAAGTTTAAAGAAAGACAAGGATAGACATCAGTATAGGATATTACATGGTCTTGTGAGAGCAAGCGGAATAGGTGAATGGAGTAGGTCACTCGAAGATCTACTAACAGGCACTGCATCACAATATCTTCCTGATGCAATGCGAAAACATCAAGCAGAATTTACTAAAAAGTGCTTGGATGGTGAATGGCAATATAAAGCTGTAAAAGAGCTATACTCAGCAATGAGTTATTTTAAATTACCCACAGATTCCAAACCTGCAAAGCTTGATCTGAAAGCTTGGTTCAAAAGGGTTTACTGAATTAAGAAATGCTACAAGAGGGCATGGTGCTACAATGAGTAATGCTGCGTCTGCTGCAGCACAGCATCTTGAAACAAGCATAAATATCATAATAGACAACCTTTCTTTATTATCTCTGCCTTCGGCATATTTAAAGAGAAATATGAGCGGCAAGTTCAGGGTTTCACCACTAAGTGTTCTTAATGAACATCTTGAGGAAATTAAGAAAACAGATAGCTATACTTATGACGAAGGGGTTTATGTATTTTTTGATAAGCTTGTGCTAATACCATTGTTAAAAAGCGATCCGGATTTAAAAGATTTTTATATAGCAAATGGTGGGTTCAATCATACGCATTATGAAATGCTTTCGTACATAACTGACGATAAGATCCACGAAGATTCGAAAAACTTTACTGCTCCTAAGGGACAATTGCCGCCTAGTGAGTCTGAAGGGTTGAGCGAATTAATGGATTACGGTAATTGTTTTTCAAATGTGCCAAGTCTAAGTTATGATTATATCAAAAGGGAGGATCTTGAAAATGAACTTTATGATCTTCTTTACGATGATAGACATATTGCTATTACCTTATTAGGACGGGGAGGTATAGGTAAGACTTCACTCGCACTAAAAGTAATACCAAGGCTGTATGAGACAAAAAGGTTTGATGCAATTGTTTGGTTCAGTTCAAGAGATATAGACTTATCATCCAACGGGGCTAAGTTAGTTCGTGCGGATGTAATGTCAAATAAAGATATTGCTAAATACTATTCTCAGCTATTCCTTTCTGAAGAAAAAATAAAGGAAAAAGGTTTTGATTGTATTGACTATTTTCAAAGCCAGCTCACTAAAGCTGATGCAGGGGCGACTTTATTCATTTTCGATAATTTCGAAACCGTAGATAATCCTATTGAAACCTACAAGTGGGCTGATACATTTATTCGGAATCCAAATAAAATATTGGTCACTACCAGGCTGCGTGATTTCAAAGGTGATTATCCATTGCAGGTTCAAGGGATGAATTATAAGGAGTCGATGGAATTAATAAAAAGAGTCTCTGATTATTTGAAGGTAGGGACCATATCTCAAGAAAACAAAGAAAAAATATATCAAATATCAGCTGGGCATCCATATGTAATGAAAGTATTAATTGGAGATTTTGCCCGTAAAAAGCTAAAAGGGAACATGGAACGTATAATAGCTGGTAGTGACGAGATATTAACTGCTTTATTTGAAAGAACTTATTCTGCACTCACTCCGTGTGCACAAAGGACTTTCCTAACATTATCTTCGTGGAATTCTGCAGTGCCTAGATTAGGTCTGGAGTCTATCTTAATGTTTTCTTTGGAAGATGCACTTGAAGTTGAAAAATCTGTAGAAACTTTAATTCAATATTCAATGATTGAAGAAATTAAAGCTAATGACGGGCATTACTTTTTACAACTTCCATATGTAGCTTATTCTTTCGGTAATAAGAAACTTAAAATCAGCTCATTGCAGCATGTTATAAATTCAGATGTCTTGCTTATGAGAAGATTTGGTGTATCAAGTATTGATGATAATAAAATTTCTTTGAAGGATAATTTTACTAGGTATCTTTCATCGGTGCATCATAACGAAGAGTTTAATAAAACGCATAAAATAATCCTTGAAAGAATATGTTATACATTCAATGATGGATGGCGTTTGCTTGCTAATTGGGCATTGGAGCCTGATTTGAAAAAATTTAATTTAGTTGCAGAGGAATACATTAAGCTTTATTTGGAAAATGAGAAGTCGGAAAAGAATAAGCACAATGCATGGTATATATATGCTTCGGTTGCTGAGCGTTTATCTAAGCCCTATGAGCAAATCCTCGGTCTGACGCAAGCATCATCTTATGAGCCGATAAATATTGACGAGCTATCTAATATTACCAACAAAATAAATCATCTTTTTAAAACACATGAGTTTTCATTGGGTGAGAATAATAAAGAAGAGCTTCTGATTAAACTATTCAATGTGGTTTATAGAAGAAGAGCTGAAGCTGATGCTAACGCCTGCTCAAGATTTGCGTGGTTAGGATTACATCTCAATAAAGAAATCGAGGCTAAAATTCTGATTGAATTAGGCTTGGATGATGATCCGGAAAACTCCTTCTGTCTAAGATTGAAGAAAAAGTTCGAGCGTGAATAATCTATAAAATAAACTGTCAGTAAATATTGGCAGTTTTTTTGATTTTTGATTATGCCTTTAACCCCCAAACGCGTATGTGATAAAGGGGTCAATTTGGGGGGCTAATGTGATTGAGTTAGTGAATTTAGATAGTAAATACAATCACTTTTTTTTCTATTTCGAGTCCAGCCTTCGTACCAATCACCCAAAATCCATACAAATTACTAAGCGCACCGGCCCTCGTTAATAACCTGACGCAGTCGATCCTGGCAAAAGTCTTCCGGAGTGAACTCACCGCCCAGTGGCGGGCAGAAAACCCGGAATTGATCAGCGGGGAAAACAGCGCTGCCGAATTACTGAAAAAGAATCAAAACCGGACGTGTAGCCAGTACAGGTAAAAAGTCTCGCATATAAAACTTGGATCTTATTTTACTGTGTGCCTTCATGCTGGATTTCTTATTATTTCCTGCCAGGTAAACCTTAATGTTTATATTCAAATGATTTTATAAATAGTGTATTTCACGCTGTTGCAAGCTGGACTTCCCATCTCTTTCCTGATGATATGTACAGGTATTTAGCGCGGGGGGGGGGGGGGGGGAAAAAACCCCACCCCCCCACCCCAACCCCCCCCCACAAAAAAAA